>JAKAHD010000001.1 GCA_021815205.1 bacterium | reverse complement strand
CACACCCTTGCCGAATGGCTCCACTGGTACAACGAGGAACGGATTCATCTCTCGTTGAATGGGATCACTCCAAGAGAAAAGGCCGATCAGTACTTATCCACTGTCACCCCTTGATGTTCACTATACACCGTGTTGACCAAACGCTTCGTGCCTGTTACACTAGTGCTACTATGATCGAGGATAAGATTTTGGAAAAAATCAGAACCGGCGGCAAGGTGCGGGTCACGGAACGCGTGAAGGAAGGCGGTAAAGAGCGCGTAAGCAACTTCGAGGGACTTGTGATTGCCCGAAAGCACGGCAAGGAAGCCGGGGCGACCTTCACCGTCCGCGCCATTCTCCACGAAGTGAGCGTCGAGAAGATCTACCCGATCAACTCGCCCATGATCACGAAAGTGCAGGTACTCTCGAGCCCCAAGAAGGTGCACCGCTCCAAACTCTACTTCGTAAGGAATCTCTCAAGCAAAAAGCTCCGCGAGAAAATGGGAACGAAGATCTAAAACGCTTTTTCCAAAGCCGCTCCTCGAAAGGGGAGCGGCTTTCGATTACTGAAGTCCAACTTCACTACCGCGCTAGGGTAGTTGGACTTCGAACCGTCGTCGTTGAAGTTCAACCTTACTAGGGGAGAATCTTCCGGCATTGAAAATCTGATATGCTTTGTTTATAATCGGGGAGTGATTCAACAATGCGCGGGTGGCGAAATTGGTAGACGCTACTACCTTGAGATATAGTATAATGAGAATATGGGAGAGAGAGGAACAAAACCACAAGGCAAAGTGAAGATAAAATGGTCACCGAATTTTGCTTATGCAGTGGGACTCTTGGTGACTGACGGCAATTTGTCAAAAGACGGGCGACATATCGACTTTACTTCGAAAGATAAAGAACAGATTCTGAACTTTATGAGATGTCTCAATATGAAGGTAAAGATTGGGAATAAGAAAAGTGGAACAAAACAAAGAACTTCCAGATCTCAATTTGGAGATGTGCTCTTTTATAGGTTCCTTATCTCAATAGGATTATTTCCCAACAAATCAAAAACACTCGGGGAGATAAAGATACCCTCAAAATATCTTTTTGATTTTTTGCGAGGTCATTTCGATGGCGATGGAACATTCTATTCATATTGGGATCCGAGATGGCGTTCTAGTTTTATGTTCTATACCGAATTCATCTCTGCGAGTCGAGATCACATCCTCTGGATAAGAAAGATTATAGACAACCTCCTCGGCATAAAAGGACACATAACAACAAACAAGAGAAGTTCCGTGTTTCAGTTGAAATATGCTAAAGAGGAATCATTGAAATTATTGCCAATGTTGTATTATAATAAGCATGCTGTTCATCTGGCGCGGAAACGAGAAAAGATCGAGAAAGCGCTAAAGGTAACAGGGTTAAGATTGAGATAACCATTCATGCGCGGGTGCTGTAACCGGTAGCCAGGCCAGCTTGAGGTGCTGGTGTCCGTAAGGACGTGGAGGTTCGAGTCCTCTCCCGCGCACCAGAATCCAAGAAATTGCAAGCTGTGGGAACCTCTCGCAGAAATGAGCGACTTCGCCGCGAGATTTCAAAACCACCAAAGAGCCCGGAAAAACAATCGGCTCGAACCATGTTCTAACGGAAAGAACAAAAGGAAAATTTTTAATCCAAATTATAAAACTCTTTAAATAATTAACCGACAAAACTATGCCAGAAAAATTTAAACCAGAACAAAAAGAAGAAAAAGAGCAGATCGAACAACTTCCCGCTTTTCTTTATGAAAATGGTGGCAGGTTGATGACGGGAATGCGGGGTGATTCTGATGTAACTCAAGAATATAAAAATTATCTGCAATCCGTTGGTAAAAAAGCAGATACTCTCCCGCCCTTTCTCTATGAATCCGGTGGGACCATTTACATGGGCGCCATCGATGACTCTAATGTTACCGAAGATTGGCAGGAATGGGTTAAAACTCTCAAGCCTATTGAGAGCAAGAAAGAGCAGGAGTAACTTTATATTTCTGTTGATTTCTGTTTTCATAAATTAGTATTTTTGAATTGCCGCCAAAGAAAAATTGGAAAAAGAAAAATTTTTAATCATTGGATTTACAAGGTCGTTTGGTAAAAAATCAACCAATAAAATCATGAGCGAAAAATTTAGTGAAGGAAAAGGTTCTGCTCCAGAAAATTTGGAGGAACAGAAATATAAAGACTTGCAAGCCGCGATGGACGAAGAAAATAGAATCATGAAAGAAATAAATGATGTTTTCGCAAGCGGATTAGATAGGGTGGAAGCAGAACGTATTGTACTTGAACAATACGCCTCTCTCATGGATGAAGCTATAAAGAAATCCAGCGAAACCTTAAAAGCGTGGCTTGATTCAATGCAAGAATCTAAAAGACGAACTATAAAAGAGGCGGATGATACGGAAGATGAAGAAGAAAGAAGAGAAGAATAAAAGAGAAATCGGCGATATTAAAAAAGATCTAGACAAGAAACAATTCTATGGAATTCGATTATACCATCACCACCGAAAAAGATTTTGATTCTGCGGTATCAGCCGTGCAGGAAGAAATTGCGAAAGCCGGTTTTCGGGTGCTCTATATTCACGACGTGCAGAAAACTCTGGACGAAAAGGGATTTAAGATTGGACCGATGAAGATTATTGAATTTTGTAATGCAAAATCCGCTTATACCGTATTGCAGGCAGATTCTAAAATCGGTTTATGTCTGCCTTGCAAGATTCTCCTGTATACCAAGGATGGTCAGACGACCATTTCCGGCATGCGGCCGATCGTTCTGCCGCAATTTTTTCCGGAAGCGCAACTGGGCACTTTACCGGAAGAGATTGATAACCTTATAAAAGTCGTTATTGATAATTCAAAATAATTTTGAGAGGGAAAATAAGTCGCTATCTGCTTTTTACAACTTGAGTCCCTCGCGGAAATCATTTTCGCTTGGGGCTTTTCTTTTGCTCCGTGCAATCCGCTATAATACCCACATGCTGAATATATCAACGCCGAAAGACGGCCTCCTCTTAAACATCGTGGACGAGAACGATAACGTGATCGGTGAGGCGACGCGCAGGGAGATTCACGAGAAGGGGTTGCTCCATCGGGAAATCCACGTCTGGTTCGTAACACCGAAGGGCGAGATCATCTTCCAGCACCGCGCAAAAGACAAAGATACGTATCCCGACCTGCTCGACGCGACAGTCGGCGGCCATGTTGAGATGGAAGATAGTTACGAGAAAACAGCCATAAAGGAAATAGAAGAAGAAACCGGGATTCACGCCGATACGAAGGATCTCCACTTCATCAAGAAATTCAGAAGACGATCGGAAGATGCCGCAACCGGCATGATCAACAACACAATCCGCGCACAATATGCGTATGTGTTTACCGGATCAGTCGGCGATTTGCGAGTAGAAGAAGGGAAAGCTCTTGGATTCGAAGTATGGCCGATAGAACAACTATCAAACTTGAGCCAAGAAGAGAAAAAGAAGTTCATACCGCTCATTTTAGAACCCGATACCCTTGCAATGCTCCGCGAAATCAAGGGGTGGGGGATATTGCAAGGTTCATAGGAGGTTCTAGCTCTTGCGGAACCAATGCCTTAGAAATCTAACATTTTAAACGATCGCTCAAAATGTTAGATTCATGCAGTTTCATTTCTTGTGATGCTCGGGCAAGGTTTGCATAAAGACCCCACCTCCACAAAGGGGTTCTTTATAACGCGTTTTCGTGTAGAATACATTTATGGAAACGCGGGGAAAAATCCTCGACTCGCTCCTTCCCGTACTCGCCAAAACGGAGTACGTATCCATAGACGAGGAGAGAATAAAAGCGGTAGCCAAGGAATTCACTACGATCGAAGTTCCATTGTGGGATAATAATTTTCAGCTCCTCGGTACACCGGAGGAGACGGCATATTACTACTTCTTCCTCGACAGCATCAACTTCTGCTTTTGGGCTCCGAAGGGCGTAAACCGTTGGGAGTATGAGGTCGAGGGGAAATGGATCTCCGGCTACTACGCCTACTCCCGCGCGATCAAGGACGCATTCTTAAGAGACAAGCGTTTCTTCGATGCAAATTACTTGAGCTCCATTTCGGAAATCAATTTCAGGAACATATTCGCGGCAGGGAAAAATGAACTCCTTCTCATGCCGGAGCGGCACGCGATCATCCGTGAAAACTTCTCGATACTCAAAGAACAGTTCAATGGAAGTGTACTTCATCTTCTTGAGGAGGCGAGAGGAGATGCCGATATGCTCGTCGACCTGTTACTTAAGCACTTCTCTTCGTTCCGCGATACAATCGATTGGCACGGAAGTACACTCTACTTCCTGAAACGCGCGCAGATATTTCCCTCCGACCTTTCCTTTTCGGGAATTGACTCTTTAAAACTATCACACCTCGACCACCTCGCCGCATTCGCGGACTACAAACTGCCCCAAGTGCTCGAATCGTTGGGTATCCTCAAATATTCTGACGAATTGAATGCGGACATACAAAATGAAACCATTATCCCCGCCGGTTCGCAAAAAGAGATTGAGCTTCGCACGAGTACAATTGTCGCAATCGATAGAATAAGAGAAGTGCTTGTGCGACTCGGTAGAAACATCGCAACGAATGAGCTCGACTGGATTCTGTGGGTCAAGGCAAAACAAACGAAATTCAAAAAACCTCACCACAAAACGCTTACGACGTTTTACTAACGAGCAGGCGAAGTACCTCCTCCGCAACAGTTTCGGGCGTCTTATGCGAGGTGGGAGAAGACCGTGTTCACGAGGACGGTGATACATTACTAACTTATGTGACGATCGTCACATAAGTTAGTAGAGTTAAGGGAAGTTTGGTGTGTCTTTTTCGGGGAATGTTCGTGCCGGTTTTTCTCTCGTAAGATGCGAGAGGATGATCGACACGAGTATTTTCTTCTGGGAGAGATGAAGGCCACGATGTCGTCGCAATGCCTCGGCGAGTGCCGCATTCACCCAACCCTCCACAAGATTGGTGGTGGTGGGACACTCAGGATAATCGAGATAGGTAAAGAGATTGGGGAGCGCTCTCCGGAGAATGGAGCGTACACTCCTCAGCTTCTTGTGCGCATAGTTCCCTGATTCATTTTTCTCGTTGAACACCTTTTCGAATTGTTTCTCCCATATCCTGTGCAGTAATTTCCATCGCTCCCGTCCTGCAATCGTCTTCACGGTCTTCAGGCGGTACATGAGCTTCAGGATCTCTTGTCCGGCCTCCTCCTTCGGGTGCCGCGAGAGGTACTGGATCACGAGCTTCACCATATGGAAGTGGCACCGTTGGAAGGCGGTCGTGGGCCAGTGCCGTTTTACATACTGTGCCACACCTTTCTCCCCGTCTGCTATGACGACCGCAGGGGGCGCGAACCTCGTGAGGCAGGCGTGCCACGTCTCGTAGTTTTCGTCGTTCGCAAACTGCCAGAAGATCCTGTCTGCTTCGGTCACGGCGATCAGAGCGCAGAGCTCATTCCCATGGATGAACTTTGCGTCCACAATGAGCAGGTGCGCTTCGTAGCCGAGGGGTGCCATGCCGTCCGGGTTCTTTGCGAAGAACGATCTAAATTCATAGGAAAGAGCACGACGGGTGAGGCCGTATCGTTTCGCGATCTCGGTCTTGCTGTCGGGACTTGTGAGCCATGCGACAAAACGGTCGCGTTCGTGGCGCAGACGCGTGTCATCCCGATGGATGATGGTTGTCTTCTTGCAGACGGGACAAAAGTACCGTTCCGTTCCCGACTTCGTCATCCCGTGCCTTCGCATCCGGACACCGCAGACCTCGCACTGCTCATTGTATTTTCTCATGCAATGAGACAAGCGTTTGTCTGTTTCAAAGTCAACTCAGACGAAAGAGCCCGATACTATCTGGCTTTTTCGCCTATTCTGACGTTTCAAAAGACACACCAAACTTCCCTTAACTCGCAAATCCCGATATCAGATTGCTCATAGTGAGCGCGGGATATTGTGGTCTCTATGGACTAGAGAAAATGGGGGAGTTCGTTACCACACTCCGAAAACAAGGGTACCAATATCCGGTGCTCTGCAGTATCCGCAATTCGGGGACTGAAAGGAGTGCTGATATCGCCACAATACGGAATATCGCGACCTACACGGTTTCCGAAGGCGATCTCGCGCGATTTTCGAGGGTACTCATCGGGATACAATAAAATTTCAAGAAGACGATCAATGCGATCGTCTTCACTTTTTTCAAACTTGTACGGCCATCGCGGAGATACTATACTATTCTTCTCAAAATCTGCTATACTTAAAGGGTATCAGAAAGAGCCGAAAGGGGCTATTTTTTGTGAATATACCTGTCATTTATGCCTAAGAAAAAAGAGATAAAAAAAGCATCAAAGCAAGCGAGCGAAAAGGGAAATAACGGATCCTACGACGCGAAGGACATCTATGTCTTAGAGGGGCTTGAGCCGGTGCGGAAGCGGCCCGGGATGTACATCGGCTCCACGGGAGTTGACGGTCTGCATCACCTGGTGTGGGAGGTGGTTGATAACTCGATCGATGAGGCGATGGCCGGCTATGCGAAAAATATCACGGTCGGAATTCTGAAGGATAACCGCATTGCGGTCGTGGATGATGGTCGCGGCATTCCGATTGATATCCATCCGCAGACGAAGAAGTCCGCCTTGGAAACCGTCTTGACTACGCTCCATGCGGGAGGAAAGTTCGGTGGACAATCCTATAAGGTCTCCGGCGGTCTGCACGGCGTGGGCGTCTCCGTCGTGAACGCGCTCTCAAAATGGCTCCGTGTCGAGGTACAGCGGAATGGCGCTGTCTACAGCCAAGAATATGTGCGCGGCGTTCCGAAGAGCTCCGTAAAAAAGAATGGTACCTCGAAGAGTACGGGCACCAAGGTAATATTCGACGCTGATCCGGAAATTTTCCCAAAGATAGAATACGACAGAAAAAAGATCCTCGATCACTTGCGCCAGCAAACGTATCTCACGAAAGGCGTGCGCATCAACTTCCTGGATGATAGGGGAGACGCGCCGTTCTACTACGCGTTCTATTTCGACGGAGGGCTCAAATCCTTTCTCCTGAATCTCGTGAATGAAACACAAGAGGTACAAAACGAGTTTTTCTACGTGCACAAAACCTACGAAGCGATTGATATTGAAGCGGCGTTCACGTACGTCAATGAGCAGGAAGCGAAAGAATTGAGTTTTGCAAACAACATCTATACGCCGGATGGCGGCATGCATCTCACGGGGCTTCGCTCGGCCCTAACGAGAAGTTTGAATGACTACGCGAGGAGCGAGGGATACCTCAAGGAGAACGACGAGAATCTCACGGGCGATGACATCCGCGAGGGCATCATCGCAATCGTCTCGGTAAAGATTCCCGAGCCGCAATTCGAGGGGCAAACGAAGGCGCGCCTCGGAAACCCCGAAGCGCGAACCGCCGTCGAGATGGTAATAAACGAAGCGCTGAAGGATTATCTCGAACGCCATCCTTCTGAAGGACGAAAGATCATCGAGAAGAACCTCCTTGCCGCGAAGGCGCGCAAGGCGGCGAAGGCGGCGAAGGACACCGTGCTCCGCAAGGGCGCGCTTGAAGGACTCACGCTTCCGGGGAAACTTGCGGACTGCTCGTCGAGGAAGGCGGAGGATTCGGAGATCTTCATCGTCGAGGGCGACAGCGCGGGGGGCTCAGCGAAACAAGGAAGAGACCGGAGATTCCAAGCGATCTTACCGCTTAAGGGGAAGATATTGAACGTCGAGAAATCGCGCATCGACAAGATGCTCGCGAACAAGGAAGTGCGCTCACTTGTGATCGCTCTCGGAACCGCCATTTCCGAAAATTTCGACATTGAGAAACTCCGTTATCACAAGATTATTCTCATGACGGATGCCGATGTGGACGGCGCGCACATCACGACGCTCTTACTCACGCTCTTTTACCGCTATTTCCAGAAAATAGTAGAGGGCGGTTTTCTTTATCTTGCCCAGCCGCCGCTCTACCGCGTGCAGAAGGGAAAGGAGTTTCATTACGCTTATACCGAGGCGGAACGCGACAGAATTGTGAAAAAAATGGGAGATCAGGGCGTATCGATCCAGCGCTATAAGGGTTTGGGAGAAATGAATCCGACGCAACTCTGGGAGACCACTATGGATCCCTCGACACGCCTCTTGAAGCAGATTAAGATCGAGGACGCGGTCGAGGCGGACAAGCTCTTTGATATCCTTATGGGGGAAATAGTGGAACCGCGAAAAAACTTCATTCAGGCGCACGCCTTGACGGTGAAAAATCTCGATATCTAGCAGTCTAAAAATCCGAAGCACGAAATCCGAGATCCGAAACAAATTCAAATACCTAAACGGATGAAATTCTAAACACGCGTTTTGGTCATTCATAATTCTGTCATTTGTGCTTGTTTTAGATTTCTGTCCCTTCGGTCATCCCTACGGGAGATGTCCCGTAGGGACAGACATCTCCCGTAGGGAGAGATATTCGAATTTCGAAAAGGAGCTACACCAAGTTATTTCGCCATGGCGAAATAACTTGGTGTAGCGACATGTACTCATTTGATTAGTCATTAGAAATTGGATTTTGACATTCCTATCCTACCGTGATAGGATGGAGCTAATCCGTAGACAGCAGGCATCCTATAAGTCCTGCCGAGGAAGACAAAAGAAAGGTCGATTCTCCTTGGGTGTCTGCGGAAACGCAGATTTTTTGTTTTAAAGAGCTACGAAATACGAATTTTGTACGAATATACGAAAACGAAAATTCAAAAAGTCATTCGTATATTGGTAATCAATTCGTAATTCGTAGAGAATTTATGAAGACAAAAGCACAAAAAAAAGAACAGGTGGAAACGGGGGTAGCACAGCTTGAGAAGAGCAAGACGGTGCTCTTTACCGATTTTATGGGAATGAGCGCGAACGAACTGAACGCGCTCCGCAGGACGGTAAAAGAAATGGGAGGCAAGATGGTGGTGATGAAAAAGCGTCTCCTGAAACTCGCGCTCGCTTCGAAGGGAATCGAGTACGACCCGAAGCGGTTCGAGGGGCAGGCAGGCGTTATTTTCTCGCCGAAGGACGCTGTCGAAACCTCTGGCGTCATCTATAAATTCGGAAAACCGTTCTTCGCAAGGGAGATTTTTAAGATGCTCGGAGGATTGAACGTGGATGAAAAGCGGTTCCTCTCGGGCGAAGAAGTGAGAATGTTCGGGCAATTGCCGCCTCGCGAAGTGCTCTTAGGCCAACTCGTGGGCATGCTCGCGGCACCCATTCGTTCGTTTTTGTTCGTACTGGATCAAAAGTCGAAACAAGCTAATTAGCTACGAAATACGAATGACTTACGAATATACGAAAACAGGTCTGTTATTCCGATCCGCCTTTGGCGGAGAGAAATCTTATAAGATCCTTCACTTCGTTCAGGATGACAACAAAAGTGTACCATTCGTATATTCGCACTCAATTCGTAATTCGTAGAGAAATACATGGAAAAATTCAAAGACATAATCGAATCAATCGAAAAACTTTCCGTCGTCGAACTCTCCGAGCTCGTACATGCACTCGAGGAGAAGTTTGGCGTCTCGGCCGCGGCGATGGCGGTTGCGGGAGTAAACGGCGGAGCGGCGACAGTGGAAGAGAAAACCTCTTTTGACGTCGTTCTCAAGGCGACAGGCGATCAGAAGATCAACGTGATCAAGGTGGTGCGCGAAGCAACGGGTCTCGGCCTCAAGGAGGCAAAGGACATCGTGGACGCGGCACCGAAGACCGTGAAGGAAGGGTTGAAGAAGGAGGAAGCCGATGAGCTCAAGAAGAAGCTTGAGGACGCGGGCGCAACCGCCGAAATAAAATAGGAGGTTTTTCTTTGTGTTGTGTCCTTTCTCATTTGAGCGCTCCGGGGCGCTTGGCCAAGCCCCCACACCTATGCCATAGGTGTGGGGGCAAGTCTTACTCTCATTCGGAAGAACACAACACTAGAAAATCGCAATCCTCAGAGCAAAGAAGTGGGGATAAGAAGGCCTCGCCTCGATAGCGAAGCTATTCAGGCGAGGTCTCTTCATTATTAATCCGTTGCAAAGAATGGGTAGGGACAGATATAATGGGGGAAGGTTACGGGTGTTTACAGCTGGTTACCCGCCCGAACGACCGAAGTCATTCAATTGGACGGGGAGCGTTGCAAAACATATATAAGGTGTACGTCTTGCAAGACAATAAGGGAAGGTTGTACAAGGGAATGACAAATAACCTAGAAAGAAGGTTACGCGAGTATCAATCGGGAAAAACAAGAACAACGTCTCACATGGATTGCTTGGAAATAATTTACACCGAGTCATTTTGTTCCTTTGCAGAAGCTAGAAAAAGAGAGTTATATTTAAAGTCTGCCGCAGGAAGAAGGTTCTTGAAAAAAGTTTTAGGAGATAGATAGTTTTTCGTCTCTCATCTGGGCGTTTAGCTCAGCTGGTTAGAGCGCTGCATTCACATTGCAGAGGTCACTGGTTCGAGTCCAGTAACGCCCACCGCCCAGATGATAGACGAGAAGCATCGGTAGTTCATGGTACCCGCCCGAACGACCGAAGTCATTCGGTCGGGCGGGGAACGTCGCATTCACATTACGAAGGTCGCAGGTTCAATCTCTGCAGCGTTCACGAACAAATACCTAATGGGGCAGGTTGAAGAGGGTGGAGGTTCGATACCTACAGGGCGCACCATGAAATCGCTACACATCGATAAAACAAAAACGGCGCTTGTCGTAATTGATCTTCAGAAAGGAATCGTGGAACGTCCGGGAGCGGAACCCTACGAGGCAAGCTCGGTCGTCACGAATGCCGCACAACTTGCCGACGCATTCAGAAAAAACGGGATGCCCGTATTTCTTGTGCGCGTAACCCCGTCCGCCGATCTCAAGGACGGTCTTCACCCCGAAGTCGACGCGCTGATCGAGAGGCGGCAGACGACACCGGACCAGAGCGAGATTGTTCCGGAGATAGGACCGAAAGAAGGGGATTTCGTGATCACGAAACGTCAGTGGGGCGCGTTCTACGGCACGGAACTCGATCTTCAACTGCGGAGAAGGGAGATCACGACGATTGTCTTGTGCGGCATCTCGACGAATATCGGCGTCGAGTCGACCGCACGCGACGCGTACGAACGCGGCTATCACCAGATATTCGCGGAAGATGCGATGACCGCACGATCAAAGGAAGGCCATAACGCCACCGTGAATCTGATCTTCCCGAGAATCGGGCGCGTGAGGAGTACGGAAGAAATACTCAAGAAACTAAGTACCAATCATTCTGAACGCAGTAAAGGATCTCACAAACAAAATGACAGTATCACGTTCCAATGATTTCACAAAATTTTTTGAACAATGTCCGCGACTTCGCGTACGGCGAAGAGATAAAATATCGCACCCCTTCGAAATTCCAAATTGATTTCGCGTATCAAAAAGGACTGGCGCTCGCCGAGATGCTTCATGCGAACAAGGAGATCGTTTCCGCGGGAACGTTTCTAATGGACGCGATGCTTGGAGCGGCAATGACAGAGGGGAAACCAAAGGAGCATGCTGCGATGGCTGAGGAAAAAGCAAAAGAACTATTTTCAGAATTTCCAGAAATTACGGAAGAGGAAAAAGAAAATATTCTCTCATGCATCCGCCAGCATCACGGAGTCGAGCGATTCTCTTCACTTGAATCGGAGATCTGCTGTAATGCGGACTGCTACAAGTTTGTGAGTATGGAAGGAGTTGTGGGCGGCATGCAGCACCAGCGGAAAATGGAAAAGGAGGCGATGATTGATCTCTACCTCGCGAAAGCGGAGGAGAAGTGGAACGCGCTAAGCCTGCCGTACTGCAAGAGGGAACTCGAGCCGCAATATCAGGCGGTAAAAGCCCTACTCCAAAAGATGAAAGAAAATGAAAACCAAAACAAATGCAACGGTGGATAACTTTTTACCAGAAATGACCAACTAATCCAGATAAATACATATTTTTTTCTCTAAACCGCCTTCCCTGGGCGGTTACTTTATTGTCCCTAAAAGGGTATAATAAATGGAGAAAAGTGGTGAACTGTGGATAACTATGGGGATAAGCCACGAATCTGGGGATAAGTAGGGCAGATTTAAAACCTTTCAATCGTTCGTGGCCTCCGGAAGCAAGAATTCAGCTCGCTCGCGCTCTGCTCGCCACCCGACTCGCCTTACGGCGGGGGTCCTGTCTCGCAACGAGGCTCGCTCGCGAATTCAGAAGCTCCCTCCGCAATACTCACTTATAAAAGGTTTTAAATCTTAAGAAGAAGATAACAACAATGATATTAGGAGAATACAAACATAATCTGGATACCAAAGGTCGGTTGGCGATACCGGTGAAGTTCCGCGAAAAAATAGAGGCCGGCGCCATCATCACGCGCGGATTAGACAAGTGTTTATTCGTATTCGGGCTTCACGAGTGGGAGGGATTAGTGCAGAAGCTTACCGCGCTGCCGCTCGCCCAGGCGAACTCGAGGGCATTCGTGCGGCTCATGCTCGCGGGAGCAAGCGACGCGAAGCCGGACGCGCAGGGACGGATTCTTATTCCCGACTATCTCAGAAAATACGCGGGCTTGAAGAAAGGAACCGTCATTGCGGGACTCTACAACCGGTTTGAAATCTGGGATGAGGAGGAGTGGAACACCTACAAGCAGAGGACGGAATCGACCTCGGAAGAAATTGCGGAGAAGTTGGGAGAACTCGGTATATAGAAAATTCGAAGTACGAAATCCGAAATTCGAAACAATGATCAAAATCAGAAAATCACAATACTCAAAACACGTGTTTAGAATTTAGACGTTTTATTATTCAAATTTGTTTCGTATTTCGATATTCGAATTTCTTATTTGTATGTCTCACATCCCCGTCCTTTTACACGAAGTGGTGGCGACGCTCGATCCGAAACCGGGAGACTTCGTGATCGACAGTACCGTGAACAGGGGAGGACATGCGCAAGCGCTTGCGAAGCGGATAGGAAAGCGGGGTACGCTTCTTGGAATTGATTGGGACCCGGAGGCAATCAAAACGCTTCAGAATAAAAAAACTGAATTTCCCTCACGTACCCATTTCGAGCATGGAAACTATGCGGAGATCCCTGGAATTTTAAAACGCCTCGCACTTCCCAAGGCACAAGCACTCTTGCTCGATCTCGGTTTCTCAAGCGAGCAAGTTGATACGTCGGGAAGAGGATTCAGTTTCCGCGTTCCGCGAGGAGGCGAGGAACCGCTCGATATGCGGTACAACCCTAGAGAAGGAAAACCGGCGGCGGAAGTTCTGCGTACGATACAAGAGCAGGAACTCGCCGATCTCATTTATCAGTACGGGGAAGAGCGTTACTCCCGAATCATTGCGAAAGCGATTGCGCTCGCAAGAAGGAGAAAAGCGATTCGCACGACCGGCGATCTCGCCGAAATCATAAAAAATGCCGTGCCGAAAAATTACGAACACGGAAGAATCAATCCCGCAACCCGCACTTTTCAGGCTTTGAGGATTTACATAAACAACGAATTTGGGAATCTTTCTTCGCTCCTTACGCATCTCGACCAATGCGTAACGAGCGGAGGAAGAGTAGCCGTCATCAGCTTCCACTCACTCGAAGACGGCATCGTAAAACGTCATTTTCAAGATCTCGTGAAGGCGCATCAGGCAGCATTCCTCATTAAAAAACCACTGCTTCCGACGCGTGAAGAGACAGCCGCGAACCCGCGGAGCCGTTCCGCAAAATTAAGAGCCATTCAATTGGTTTAAAAATTAAAAATTTCGAATTTAAAATTATCACCTATGACCATCATCAAACCCACTATACAAAAAAATCATATCCGCTTCTTCGTGTTGCTTGTGATCACCATCTTCGTCGGTGGCATTTTCTATGTCTTCGAGTATAATGCATTTGTAAACGCTCGCTACCGGGTAACTACCCTCAAAGATAGGATCGCCGATGCGGAAACGCGAAACACAAAGCTCAAGAACGCGTACTATACAATGACCGATCCGACGCGTCTTGAGGCGCTCGTTCCGGCGTACCATCTTACCCTCGCGCGACAACCTGAATATCTTACACAATCGAAATGGGTTTCCGATTCTTCTCACTAACGATTTTTTTCACGCTGCTCTTCGGCCTTCTGGGGTTCAATTGTTATCGTCTTCAAATAGAAAAAGGAGAATACTACTTCCAAACTGCCCAAGCGCGGAGCGAAGCGTTGCAACAGCTTCAGATGAAGCGGGGGCAGATCCTTTTTACGGACAGATCGGGAAATTCGATCACGGTCGCATTGAATCAGAATTATCCCGTGATCTACGCTGTCCCCAAGGAGATCGTAAGCCCGACCTCCACGGCCGCGGCGCTTGCTTCCTCCATAGGGTGGTCGAAGGAGAACCTCTTTAAGGCGCTCAGTGCGGCGCCGCAGAGTCTCTTCAGGATGCTCGTCGAGAAGGCGACACCCAACGAAGTTGACGCCGTCCAGAACCTGAATCTCAAGGGCGTGTACGTTACCACAAAGCAATATCGTTACTATCCCTACGGAGATCTTGCCTCGCAACTCATCGGCTTCGTGGGATTCAACACCTCGACGAAAAACCCGACGGGACTCTACGGTATCGAGAAAGAATCAAATGATATTTTGAGCGGCGGAGAAAATGTGCAACTCACGATCGACAGAAATCTCCAGGCGCTCGCGGAACAGAAACTCAAGGCGCTCGTGAAGGATCATAATGCAACGGGAGGATCCGTGATTATGGAAGATCCTATGACGGGGAAGATCCTCGTCGACGCGAACTTCCCTTCTTTCGACCCGAATTATTACAGCAGTTCTTCTATTGCAACCTTCCTCAACAAAACGGTGCAAGCGGTATATGAGCCGGGATCGGTCTTCAAGCCGATCACGATGGCGGCGGGCATCGATCTCGGGATACTGACTCCGCAGACGACATATGACGACAAGGGATATGTAATTCTGAACGGCAAGAAGATCACGAATTGGAATCATAAGGCATACGGCCCGGGAACCACCATGACGCAAGTCATCGAACATTCTTTGAACACGGGCGCCGTATGGGCTGAACAAAAGATTGGAAGAAAAAATTTCTATGACTTCCTCGTGAAGTTCGGGCTCGATGAAAAAACCGGCATCGATCTCCCCGACGAAGTAAGGGGAAGTATTGCGAATCTCGAAGAGAGGGGGGCGCGTGATGTGGATTACGGCACCGCCTCGTACGGGCAGGGAATCTCGGTAACACCGATGCAGATGATCAACGCCTTCTCTGTCTTCGCAAACGGAGGGCTCCTGATGCGGCCTTATGTACACGCATCCGATTCGCCGTACGTGATACGAAGGGTGGTAAGCACAAGTACGGCGGCGCAGGTCGTACAGATGATGCAGACCGCGGTCGAGAAAGGCGATGTCGCGACCATTCCGCAGTTCCATATCGCGGGAAAAACGGGAACCGCGAACGTGCCTGATTTCCAGCGCGGCGGCTATCTCGATAAGTACATCCACACCTTCATCGGCATCGCGCCTGTTTTGAATCCCAAGATGGTAATTCTCGTAAAGCTCGACGAACCGGCGGGAGGGGAAGTTGCGGCTTCGACCGTCGTTCCCGCATTTCGTGAACTTGCGCGTTTTGTCCTGAATTATTACAACGTGCCGCCCGATAACCCAACACACGCATCACCATGAAAGAAAAGATACTCAAACTCCTTGCGTGGCAACTGAAACAACTCGCGCGCCTCACGCTTTCAAAATACCAACCATCGGTTGTGGGTATTACGGGTAATGTTGGAAAAACTTCGACGAAGATCGCGATCGAAACGGTCTTGGGGAGCGAACGGCGGGTGCGCTCCTCACCCAAGAACTTCAATAACGAGCTTGGACTTCCCCTGAGCGTCTTGGGCGATTGGGATTCGACCGAAGGAGGAATACGATTCTGGACGAAGGTTATCTTCACCTCGGTGAAAAATTGCATCGTGCGCCGGAATGATTTTCCCGAGGTCATCATACTCGAATACGGCGTTGATAGACCTCATGATATGCACTACCTTCTCTCGATCGTGCGCCCGCAGATCGGCGTCGTGACGGCGGTGGGGGAGGTGCCGGTACATGTGGAGTTCTTCACGGACCCCGAAGGGGTCGCAAAGGAGAAAGCAAAGCTCGTGCAGCAACTTCCCGCAACGGGATTCTCGATATTGAACAGGGATGATGCGTATACGTACGCCATGAAGGACGGCACACGGAGCCATGTCATTACGTTCGGGTTCAGCGAGAAGGCGGAGATGCGCATTATCAACTTCTCGAATTTCTTGGAGGAGGAGACGGGGCACTCCGGAATTTCGTTCAAACTCGACTATGCGGGGAACATCGTGCCGGTGAAAATCGGCGGCGTACTCGGCAGGACCGCGGCATACGCCTCGGCGGCCGCGGCGGCGGTAGGCCTCACCTTCGGCATGAATCTCGTGAAGATCGCGGACGCACTCTCGAACTACCGTGAACCCCCGGGACGCCTCCGGGTAATCCCCGGGATAAAAGGAACCGTTTTGATCGACGACACGTATAATGCGGCGGTAATGTCAACGCTCGAGGCGCTCGATACGCTCGCGAGCCTGCACCCGAAGCGAGCGATCGCCGTCCTCGGGGACATACTCGAGATAGGGAAGTATACGATGAGCGCGCATGAAGACGTCGGACGCCGCGCGGCGAAGTGTGCGGATATTGTGGTGACGATCGGCATGCGGGCAAAGTTCATTGCGGAGGGCGCGAAGAAGGCCGGTATGCCGAAACAAAAGATCTTTTCCTTCGACTCGCTCCATGAAGCCGGGTTGTTTCTCGAGGAACACGTACGGAAGGGGGACGTGATTCTAATAAAAGGATCGCAAGCGGTACGAATGGAAAAGATCGTAAAAACCCTGATGCAGTCGCCGCATGCCGCGAAAGACGTGCTCGTGCGTCAATCTCGCGTCTGGCTTGCCAAACCGGGGATGTACGAATAAGATGGACGGGAGGTAATTTAGTAATTGGGGATTATTTAAAAATTAAAAATTTTAAATTAAAAATTCCTGTATGGCTCTATCGTCTAGTGGCTAGGACATATCCCTCTCACGGATAAAACACGGGTTCGACTCCCGTTGGAGCTACAAACAAAAAACATCCGCCCTTGTAACGGATGTTTCCGTTTCTGTACTCCCAATGGGAGTCGAACGGGAAAGGGGTTCCGCCGGAGACGGACAGGCGGGGAAATCCGCCCGGATGAGCCGTTCGGACGGGCGGGAGTTTCCCCGTCACGGAAGTATTGAAACCGATGGGTTTCAAGGAGCGAAGCGACGTGAGATTCCTCTCGGAGCTACACGAATTTTGCTGACAAACGTACGACCGACTGGAAAATTCAGTATCCCGCAGACATACAAGATTTTAGGCTTTAATATGAGGGAGTTGGAGAAAAGAGAAATTTTCCGATACAATAAAAATGCTGCTATGTCCATAGAAAAAGAATCTTTCGAGAATTTGTCCGACTCCAAAGAAGCTTACTTTCTAGAGGAAGGCGTGGTGACGGATTCAATTCTGTATCTAGGTCTCGGAGAAGGAGAAAAAAAGAACAGCGTCTCTCAAAAACTCAAAGAAAAATTTCAATCCGAGATCGGGCAGAAAAATCTTGACACGTTCTGTTTTGAAACACTGGATAACTACCTTGAGAGTCTAAACCCTGATACAATCATTCCGGAAGAAGAAATAAACCCGAATTTTACAAGAGAAAGAAAAACAGTATTGGAAAATAAATATGTGAGAATCCAAATGAATGACCCTGAAAATCTTTCGGAAAAAAACCATGAAATCAAAGATTTCGTGAAGATAGTAGAAGAAGAAGCAAGTGGTTTTATAACTTCCCAAGGGCGATTCAAGGCCCTCATTGTCGTCGAGAAAAACGCGCTAAGTATCCGCATGGACCCGGGAATACACAAAGAATTCCTGGGAATCGTGTTAGCGTCCCAAGAACAAGGCACGCCGTACGCTTTGGTGTATCGGCACACCCCTTCAGGATTTGAAAGGTTACATTATAAGGACAACTCGAGACC
This sequence comes from bacterium, assembly GCA_021815205.1. Classification (GTDB taxonomy): domain Bacteria; phylum Patescibacteriota; class Minisyncoccia; order UBA6257; family GWB1-50-10; genus JAKAHD01. The sequence continues at coordinate 164,487 of JAKAHD010000001.1, read as the reverse complement.
CGTTTATATCTCCACAATAGTCGGGAAAAAAGCAAAAGGAGAGGGGGGACAGGTAACCGCGAGTGTATTCGCCAAAGAATCTAAAATTTTTCAAGAGACGTTCAGAGAATATCTCCGCCTCTGCCAGTCGGTGAAAAACCTTGATCTTATTCTCACTGCGAGGGATGTTCCGTTTGCGGTTAACATGTTCAAGGCGGGAGTAACAAATATGGGAGGGTTTCTGGACTGTTGTAATGCATGCGATAGATTCACGTCGAGAGAAAAATTCGAGGAATTCGAAGAAAAAGATACGCTACTGAATGATTCGGAGAAACGGCTACTCGAGAAATATTTCGAAAAACATATGGAAGAAATGGAAGAAAAAGACTACCTAAAAAGAAAAATAAAAAATCTACGAACAGCGAAAGATCTGAACTTCGAAATAGTGGGAGATCTCATCAATCTTGGGCAACAAGCAAGTGCCATTCTAGGAACGACCTTTGAGAGTCCGAGGCAGGCGGAGTCTCTTGTAAAAATGTACGATACCATATCCGAAAAACTCAAAAAAATGGAAAAAACCATCCGGGCATCGTTTGGTGATCCGCACACGAATGTCGAGGAATTGACGAAGCGCTTACGAAAGAGCATAGAACCAATTGCAATGATAGCGCGTTTCGGATACGGCGCTCCTGACGTTCTGAAAAACAGCGATGGAAGTGTAAACGTAGGCAAGGAAGGGAAAAAGTTTCTGCCCGACAACGTGAGATCCGCCTACGAAGAATTCGCGAAAATTACAGACGACAAGGGCAAGGATATGCATACATGGGACGATGTGGAATCTCTCGAAGAAGCGGTGAGATTTTTACACAAAATAGTCGTGGAAACCCCGGTGATCTACAGAGAAATCTATATGGAAGATCTCGCAAGATCGGAATTTTTCAGAGCAAGCGGAGACAAATCATACCCCTTCAAAATCATCGATCTTACGAAGAAAGGATTCGAGAGGTCCGAAATTGGCAAGGTGGTAATTCAGGAAAACATCAATAATTTAGGATACCGTCTCAATGAAGTATTTAGAAAAGATAGGGCTTTTAGAAGATTCCCTGTCGCGATTTTCTCAGATGACTATTTTGAGCTCACGATACCGACCACTAAACATTATGTGGAGATGAATAGTCAGCGCTACGCCCCACAGGACAAAAACAAGGAGTACACGATCTCTTTAAGATATGTGGAATCCGGCTATTTTGGGGCTATACAACGACAAGATTTTGCGGCAGCAGTATTGGAACAATGCAATTTCAAAGTAACCCGCACACGGGATAAAGGGGGGGATTTGTGTGCGCATTTCAAAACAGAGAATGACAATGAATGGAAGATTGCTTTATCAAAAGCAATCCAACTCGTCGCCTCTCTGAAGGATCTTGATCTTACCAGGATAGATCCCAGTTTCGTCGGTTTATTCAAAGAGGGGGTCGTATCAATGTTCCACGGGTTTAAGAAGATCAAAACGGCGTTGCAAACGGGAAATATAGACGACGAAACAAAACGAGTAACGGCATCAATACTGACATTTGGAGCAGAATCAGAAAAGGATTTACTCATACAATTACTCACAAAGGACGCGAAGACGTTCGAAAAAGACATTGCCCCCTACCTCGAACAAACAAACAAGAAAGCACTTGATCAATTTGTCACGCATCTCATCCATCTCGAAAAGAATACAAGAAAGAGGGGTGATAAAAAACTTGCGGGTCATTTGCACAAACTCGGAGATAAAATCATGGACCTAATACTATCAGAAGAAAAACCGCCTTCGTCTTGAGAACCGTGGTACAACCTGTGCTACAATAGAGGCATCATGCGGTTTGCGATTCCTTCAATCTTCACACAAAAACCGCTTCTTATCCTTTCGGGGATAAGCGGGGTGATTATCGTTGCGAATCTTATTTTTCTTTTCGCAAAACTCGGCGGACTTTCGTATCCGCTCGTACTGCATTTTGATTCGTTCCACGGTGTTGATTTCCTCGGCGACATTTCTGATTTCTGGGGCTTCTGGCTCGGAGGGATCGCGCTCATCATCCTCAACTTCTTCATCGGTGAGGCGCTCTTCCGGAAAGAACGGGCCCTCTCGTACGTTTTCATCGCGGCGAACGCACTTCTTTCGATATTGCTCCTCGTGATCAGTGCGGTCATTGTTGCCACCAATTGACGTTATGGATCTTCCCACGCTCATCGCGCTTATTATAGGAATCGTCCTTCTCGGATCGGTGTTCTTCATAATCTCGCTCCTCAGAAAACTCAAGGAGCCGAAGAACGATCAGGCGCTCCTCATGCTCCAGAACCAGATCAATGAAGTCACGAGAACGCTCGACACGAAGCTTGGTGAATCCACGAAGTTGCTCCAGACACAGTTCGGCGCCTCGACGAAGATTATCCGGGACGTCACGGAACGCCTCACGAAACTCGACGAAACGAACCGGCAGGTCGTGAGCTTCGCGGACCAGCTTCGTTCGCTCCAGGATATTTTGAAAAATCCGAAACAGCGCGGCGTCCTCGGAGAATATTATCTCGAAACGCTCTTGAAGAATGTCCTGCCGCCCGATATCTTCCAAATGCAGTACGCCTTCAAAGACGGGGAGATTGTCGACGCGGTCGTCTTCGTCGGCAAGAAACCGAACGAGAAGATCATCCCGATCGACTCGAAGTTTTCGCTCGAAAACTACAACCGCCTCGTCGAAGCAAAAGATCCTTCGGAAAAAGACCGTCTCGAAAAACTTTTTGTGAACGACTTGAAAAACCGCATCACCGAGACCTCGAAGTATATCCGCCCCGAAGAAGGAACGACCGACTTCGCGTTCATGTTTATCCCACATGAGGCAATCTATTACGATCTCTTGATCAACAAAGTGGGCGCCGTAACCGAAGAGACGGAGAATCTCATTCAGCGGGCGGCGGGAAAATACAAAGTATTGATCGTCTCGCCGACCTCGTTCCTCGCATATCTCCAGACGGTGCTTCAGGGACTCCGCGCCTTGAAAATCGAGGAGTCGGCAAAAGAGATCAGAAAAAGGGTGGAAGAGCTCGGGAAGCACCTCGGAAATTACGATTCCTATTTCAAAAAAATCGGCACGCATCTCGGCACGACGGTCAACATGTACAACAGCGCCTCGAAGGAGCTTCGAAAAATAGACAAGGACGTACTCCGCATCACGGGAGAAGCAATCCACATCGAACCGACGGCACTCGAAGCACCCGAATACGAGGACAATGAATAATTTGAATTAATCAACTAATAGTTTAAGAAGCCATAGCTTTTTAAACTGTCAGCTTGGAAAATGAACAAAAGAGATTCATCTTCTTTTTTCTATCGAGTGTTCAATCGCACGCTCACGCTCATGGAACTGGCGTCGCTCCGCAAGGGTGGCGTCGCGGAAGTTGTGGAAGAATGCAACGCGGCCCCAAACGCACTCGTCCCCGACATGGCACGAAGGAAGCAAGATCTGCTCCTCGACGAAAAATGGAAACTCCTCATGAAGCGCGCCCGATGGTTCCGCGTTATCCCCTTTCTCGAGTTCGTAATCGCGAGCGGATCGATGGCGATCGGAAATGTGCACAAGGGATCGGATTTCGACGTCCTTATCGGCGTACGGAAGGGGAGAATCTTCACCGTGCGCTATCTCCTGAACTTTGTCTTCTCGATCCTTGGCGCACGGCGGCTCGACGATAACGAAGGGACAAGTCCGAATAAGCTCTGCTTCAACCACTTCGTGACGGAACCGACCTTCGCAAAAGAACCTTTTAATTTCTACCGCGCCGAGTTGTATCGCATGATGGTGCCGATCTACGGATCGCGCGAGGCACTTACGCGATTTTTCAGAGCGAATTCCTGGAGCGGCGCGGACCCGGAACGAAATATGGAAGACCTTCGATTCCGGGAAAAGAAGCCGAACGCGGTACGCGGGGCGTTCGAGGCCCTCTTGGGCGGCGGCACAGGAAACTATATTGAACAGAAAATCTTCATGCCGATCGCGATGCGCCGCCTCAAGACCTACATCAAGACAAAAGAAAAGGGGGGGAGAGTGGTTATCTCGGAAGAGGAACTCGAGTTTCACTTCGAGCTTCCCTATGAAAAGGAGTTTGCCGACCTCACCTTTCACGAATAGGCCGCTTGCTGCGATGCCCAATCTCCTTAAGGAGGTTGGACATCGTTACGCCGGAGAAAATATAAAGGAGATATAACCGAAGTCGTATCTCCTTTTTATTTCACTGCATCATACCTGAGACAGAGTTGTATTTTTCCAAATACACCCGCGTTTCAGGCAACAAACTCCTGCTTTTCATCCAGTTATCCCCCTGCCCCGCCATTGCTTTTACGGTACGTACCGCGCCTCCGTTGTACGAAGAAGCGAGATACAGTCCCAGCGCACGCGGATTTTTCAATAAAGCATACTGTTCTCTGGGATTGGCATAGGATAAATCAGAATCAAAAAGCAAGAATGAAGCCATAGCGGCGTTCACATGATCATCCATGCCGGCTGCGAAGTCTCTTATGAGGCCCGCCTTGGGATATTTCAGAAGAAGAAAGCGATATGTCGGCGGAATAAATTGAAACATTCCTCTTGCGTGAGCAGGAGATATTGCATACTTATACGCATCACTCTCGTTCAATCCTATAACGGTAAGGACTTCACGTACAAGACGCGCAACGGGAACTCCGCTACTGAAACGACCGGGATCAATATGCTCAATAATCACCAGCGCTTCGGCAACATCCGAAGGCACCATTCCAGAAACTAGACTGTCTGGAAACACAAGCGAATGCACTTGTGTCGTCCGTAGTCTCAATTCTGCAGTGTGGATAATCGCCCGCAGATACTCAAATCCGCGTTTCCGCACTTGAGGGACATCCAACGCCTCCGAGTAGGGACTGTAGATTCCATCTTGCTTCCCGCCTTTTTTCATGTTGATCGGGCGCTTGATCGCAAGCACGAGATATCCCTGCGGATACCTCACCTCGAACTGGGAGTTCATGCCATTCTCCTTTTTAAGAATGATATCAAATCCCGGAGTAGCGGATTTTTTAGCCTTACCGTCAAATCTCACGATCTTTATCCTTCGATCGTGAATGTTTTCTACGGCAAGGAGTACATCAAACCCAATAAGCTCCTTCTTGTTCCAACGACGCTTCTTAGTGTGTTGCTTATTCGCCCATGCCCACATTTCTCTAATCTTATATTCGCGTTGCAGGGGGTGGCCGTCCGCAAGAATTTTCTTCGCCTTCTGAATATCTGCAAGTACATCAAAACCAATATCCTCGAGAGGCGCGGGGGCCCCGATTATGTCCTTAAACCCTAAGTCGTTCTCTTTGAACAGGGAACGAAGTATATTTCTTTCCTCATTCCTTATTCTTACAAAAATAGTAAACGCGATTGTGAGGACCGTCGCGAGCAGACAAAGTTTCAGTATTTTCATTACTACCTCTATAAAATTTTTAAAAAAGCTACTTATTTCTCTCTGATTACTCTATCACATTTTTCCGATAACATCGCAAGGGTATCGGGGCTTGCATTCTTTCGGAAACTATGGTACAATACCGGTGTGTGAGTGACGAGTTTTCCTTATCTTCACTGCGACGGCCCTGCCGAAGCGGAGAAATCTAAGGAAAGCCCTTCCAAGTCCTCCCGGCGCAAGCCGGGGGGTTTTATTTTTCTTGCCTTAGCAAGAAGATAATCCCTCCGAAGCTCCGAATGAGCCGAGGGGACACTTTTCAATGAAGGGAAGCGCCTTGAACCGCACCGAAGGACACCGCTTCATTTTTCGAGTAAAATAGGCTATACTAAGGAAGTAGAGAGGGTTCCCTCTTGAGCAGTCGTGGCATTTGAGCACTCACACAAACAAACAAAATTTGGAGGTCACCACCACGGCTGCTCAAGGGGGAGCTCGATAAATTTTTAAAGATCCTTCTCTCCCTACGGGAGATCAGGATGACAGAACAGAAAATGTCATTCGTATCAAAACTGTTCGCGGGAAATCCATTGAAGAGCTACCAAGAAAAGGTGGCTCTCATTAACTCACTCGAACAGGAGTACAAAAAACTAAACAACGAGGAACTCCGCGCGAAATCGCTCGAACTTAAAGAAAAAATCAAGAACGGCACCTCGCTCGAGGAGGCGCTTCCCGACGCGTTCGCAATGGTGCGCGAGGCGGCAAAGCGGACCCTGAAACAACGCCACTTTGATGTGCAGCTCGTGGGCGGCATGGCGCTTCATGACGGGAAGATTGCCGAGATGATGACAGGAGAAGGAAAGACGCTTGCGGCAACCTCGCCCGCATACCTGAACGCGCTCACGGGCGAAGGCGTGCACATTGTAACCGTGAACGACTATCTCGCAAAACGCGATGCGATCTGGATGGGCCAGATATACGATCTGCTTGGTCTTCGAGTTTCATGTATAGTTCATGATACCGCCTATCTTTATGATCCGGGATACACGAGGGAAATGCAAAATGCAAAAATCAAAAATCAAAATGAAACACTTGACGTACAACGCGACGAATTAGGGGGGTTTAGGATTTTTGAGGAGTTTCTGCGTCCCGTGCCGCGGCGTGAGGCGTATCTCGCGGACATCACCTACGGCACGAACCACGAGTTCGGGTTTGATTTCCTTCGCGACAACATCACGCTCCGCCTCGAAGACAAGGTGCAGCGGTCGCACGCGTACGTGATTATTGATGAGATCGACAGCATCCTCATTGATGAAGCACGCACGCCCCTAATCATCGCCGCACCCGATATTCGGGCGAGCGAACATTACAAGACATTCGCGAGGATCGTTTCGCATCTTCAAGAAGAAGAGGATTACACGGTCGACGAGAAACTGAAATCCGTCTCGATCACCGAATCCGGCATAGAAAAAGTGGAAAAGATGACCGGCGTTGAGAACATCTACGCCCCCGAAAATATTCGACTCGTGCATTTTCTCCAGGAATCCCTTAAAGCGAAGGCGCTTTTTAAACTCGACCGCGACTACATCGTGCGGAACGGAGAGGTGATTATCGTGGACGAGTTCACGGGACGGATGCTTATGGGGCGCCGCTATTCGGGGGGGCTTCACCAGGCAATCGAAGCGAAGGAAGGGGTGCAGGTGAAAGAAGAAAATCGCACCTTCGCGCAGATCACGATCCAAAACTACTTCCGCCTCTATAAAAAAGTTTCGGGTATGACGGGCACCGCGCAAACCTCCGCGGAGGAGTTCCATAAGGTATACGAGTTGGACGTCGTGAGCATCCCGCCGAACAAACCGCTCATCCGCAAGGATCTCCCCGACGCGATCTATAAAACCAAAGACGCAAAATACCAGGCGGTCGTGAGAGCGGTACAGAAGGCGCGGGAAGAGGGGAGGCCGGTTTTGATCGGCACCACCTCGATTCAGAACAACGAGATAATCTCGGGATACCTTTCCCGCGCGGGAATCCCGCACGAAGTGTTGAACGCGAAGAACCACGAGCGCGAGGGAGAAATCATCGCGCAAGCGGGGCGCGCGGGCGCGGTCACGGTCGCGACAAACATGGCCGGCCGCGGCGTTGACATCATCCTCGGAGGAAACCCGCCGCGCCCCGAGGAGGCGCAAAAAATAAAAGAAGCGGGGGGACTGCAAATCATCGGCACCGAGCGACACGAGGCGCGCCGCATCGATAACCAGCTCCGCGGACGATCCGGCAGGCAGGGTGATCCGGGGCTTAGCCAGTTTTACCTCTCGCTCGAAGACGATCTCCTGCGCATCTTCGGAGGCGACCGCATCAAGGCGCTTATGCAGACCCTGAACTTCCCCGAAGATATACCGATCGAATCGAAGATCGTCGCAAAATCCGTGAACCAGGCACAGACGAAGGTGGAGGGCGCGAACTTCGATATCCGCCGCCATCTCTTGGACTTCGACGATGTATTGAACAAACAACGCACGGCGCTCTACGCGCGGCGCGAAAGAATCCTCAAAGCCGGAAAAACGAACGAGGTGCTTCCGCTCCTCAAGGAGTCGCTCGAACACTTCGCGGAGAATGCAACTACCGCACTCCGAAACGAGATCGAGGCGGATCCATCGGACGAAAAGAATCCCGATCGCGAAAAACAGATCGGCGAAATTGAGGCGAATATGAAAAAGATACCCGAGACGCTCGAACCCGAACGAGCACTCGTGCTCGCCCAGCATATGGTGCGTATTTTGGACACCCTCTGGGTTGACAACCTCGAGAACCTCGAAGCGCTCCGCGAATCGGTGAACATCCGCGCCTACGGCCAGCACGACCCGCTCGTCGAGTACCGCCGCGAAGCCCACGGACTCTACGGGCAGCTCAATCACATGTTTGAGTCCATGCTCTTTCAGACCGTATTCCCAATCCTTGAGCTTGATCTCAAGGCGTTTGCGACGAACATCGGCATAGATCAGCAAGCCGCAGGCGAAAATCAGCATACATCAGCGGATCATAAGAATATCGGAAGAAACGATCCCTGCTGGTGCGGTTCCGGCAAAAAGTTTAAAAAGTGTCATGGAAAATAGTTCCTCCCCTCGTATATGAGAAAAACGTCCTATAAAAAAGAATATTGTTTCCTGAACGGGCGCATATTGCCGGTCGAAAAAGCAAAAATACTCATAACCGACGCTGGCGTACTTCGGGGATATGCGATATTCGATTCCATCGCGGCGCAAGGCGACCGCATTATTTTCTTCGACGAGCATTACGCGCGATTTCTGAAGTCTGCGAATATCATGCGATTGAAAGCCGTGTTTCCGAAAACGCGTGTGAGAAAGATTATTGAGGCACTCCTTCGGAAAAACGGATATCCTTCCTCGAGAATACGGATCGTCTTAACCGGAGGCGCGCTCATTGGGAGCCTCAGGTATGACACGCGCTCGGCGAATTTTTTCATCCTCGTTCAAAACGCGGAAACCCCACATAAAGAAAGCTATCTGAAGGGAGTGAAACTCATCGCCGCAGAATGTAAGCGCGAGCTACCGAATGCAAAAACTAACAATTACATAACGGCGATCCATCTCCAGCCGCTCCGTATGCGCGCCGGCGCGGCGGAGATTTTGTATTACTTCAACAATAACGTACTCGAAGCGACGACTTCCAATTTTTTCATAGTAAAAGGCAACACGCTCATAACTCCCAAAGAAAACATCCTCGAAGGAATTGTGCGCGGGAAAATCATCCAGTGTGCGAAAAAATTCATGAAAGTGGAGGAACGAAATGTGAAAATGAAAGAACTCAAGACCGCGGATGAAGCATTTATTACAAGCACCTATAAGAAAGTTATGCCGGTTGTGAAAATAGATAATTACACTATCGGAAACGGAAAAATCGGACCGAACACAAAGATACTCATGGAACGATATGCCGAGCTCGAACGACACGGGAGATAACATATAATGAGAATATGCCGATGATAACCATAAAATTTGATGATGGGAAAGTAAAAGACAAGGAGGTTATTGCCTTGTCTCATGCGATCATTAAGATTGTCCAAGACGCAACAAAGATTTCCCAGGTTTTCGTGTATGCAGACAGCCCTCGAATCAAGATAGGTGTCGCTCCGATAGAAATTTTCGTGGAAATGAGCGCGAGTAAAGTTTCTGATAAGGAGACACTATTTCAAACAATTAAAGAATCCCTATCGAGATGGAAAAAGGAAAAGAATTTTAAACATCCGATTACCATCACGCTTATCCCGGTGGATTGGAAATTCGATGTCAATATCTAGAACCTATCTCAAAAATAACCGGCAGCAGAAACTCCATTTTGTAACTCCGGTTGCCGTGATACGGCGTGATGACGGGCGTATTCTGATCCTGAAGAGGAGTGAGCGGGAAAAAGTGTACCCCGGTTGCTATACCTTTCCCGGAGGAAAGGTGGAAGGACACGACACAATATCCGAAACCTTAATTCGGGAAGTGAAAGAGGAGTGCGGACTTATTCTGAAACCCGGCTTCGTGCTCATCAAGGAAAAATCCATCAGGCGACCAGACGGATATACTTCAAAATCGCTTTCATTTCTCTGCAAAGCCGAGAACCCCGATGACATCACCCTCGACAAAACAGATTTCAGCGACTATGCGTGGGTGAACCTCGAAGAGCTTAAGAAACTGAAACACGTCGGTATCGAGGCGGAGTTTATGAAAGTGGATAAGATCACGCGATCGGGAACCGACCTCACGCCATTTTTTACAGACACGGATAAGGTGGACTTCAAACAATAAATTCAAAAGCCCCCTTGAGAGGGGAAGGGGTAACGTTAGTTAATGCGCATGGAGAAAACACTAAAAATAGGGAAATACCGGCATTTCAAAGGAAAAGAGTATGCGGTGATCGGAATAGGAAAGCACAGTGAGACATTCGAGGAAATGGTGGTATATCGGGCGCGGTACGGCGAAGGGCAACTCTGGATTCGACCGCTCTCGATGTTTACGAATGAAGTCGAGATACAGGGGAAAAAGGTTCCTCAGTTCGAATATATCGACGAATAACCAAATGTCCTATACATTTATCGGGGGAATACCAACCGCGGGAAAGAGTTACCTGGCGGCGAAGATTGAAAAAGAAAAAGGCATCCGACACTTCAAAATCGACGATTGGCGCGAAGAGATAAAAGACGACCCCGCATTTAAACCATGGGTAAATCTATTCTTGGATAAAAACGAAGAAGAGTACTGGAACACAATCAACCGCGAACAGCAATGGGAACATCTGCGATTGCAGTCCGAAGCGCTATGGCCCGCGATACTGGAAAGAATCAACAGAATACTACAATCGGGAACACCGGCGATCTTCGAGGGAGTAAACATCTTGCCGCATCTTGCGCGGCGCGACCTTAAGTTCGAGGGAATACTTCTTCTTGGGAGATCATTTGAAGAAACGTTCGAGAGGAATGTACGGGCGCCCCGTTGGGGCCTCACGAAGGATCTACAAAGAAAAGAGGCGGAAGCATTTTGGAACTGGGAAAGACCGAGATATGAAGAGGAAGCGAAACGGTATAATTATAAAACCTTTGCGGATCCCTACGAAGCGGAACAAGAATTAATAAAACTGCTACACGTGTAGTATGCCAAGAAAGAAGAGAAAGAAAAAAATTGTCGTCGCCGTGTCTGGAGGATTCGATCCCTTGCATGTCGGCCATATACGCCTGTTCCGCGAGGCGAGGAAGCTCGGGGATATGCTCGTCGTGATCGTGAACAACGATCACTGGCTGAGGAAAAAGAAGGGAATCATCTTCATGCCCGACAAGGAACGAAAGGAACTCATTGAGGCAATCGGGGGTGTCGATAAGGTGATAATTTCGTCCCATTCGAAAAACCCGAAAGATATGAGCGTCTCCAGGGATCTCCTGAAACTTCGACCCACTCTTTTCGCGAATGGGGGTGATAGAGATGAGAAAGATGCCGCCGATCCAAAATCTTCTCTCTATAAAGACATACAGACATGCAAGAAGCTCGGCATTCAGATAATCTTCAATGTGGGGAAAGGCGGAAAGGTCCAATCAAGCTCGTGGCTTCTCGCCGCGTACGCGCATCATGCAAACCGCAAAAACACAAAAATCAAAAAGCGGGCGTAGGTTCATCGAACTGCTACATCATTTCAATTGCGGGAAGTGCGGCAAGTGGTGGACGGTGGGCGACGCACCGAAAACGAAACGCGCATGGTATTGCTCATGGTGCGGAAGTTTGAATAAGTATAAACATGGAACAAAAAAAATTTAAGGAGCCGAAATTCAAGCCGAAGCCGGGGCAAGCGGATTACCGGAATATCCGCTGGACGCCGGTTGTGAATTCCATAGTGAAATACAAGGGCAAAATACTTCTCGTCTGGAGGAATGAAAATTTGCACTTCTATCCGGAATGCTGGAACGGCATTTCGGGATTTCTGGATGACGCAAAGAGCCTCGAGGAAAAGGTATACGAAGAATTAAGAGAAGAACTCAGCGTTCCGAGGAATAAAGTAAAAACAATAGTACGCGGTGCGCCATTCGACCAGGAAGAACCGAAATATAAAAAGACATGGGTCGTACATCCTGTCATGGTCACCATAACTACGGACAAGATAAAGCTCGACTGGGAAGCGAAAAAATATATATGGACCACCCCGAAGGAAGTGAAAAGATTGAAGCTCTTGCCTGGATTTGATAGGGTATTCAAGACCTTCTTTAAATAACGCAGATGTCACGAATGAGAACACATGCTACACAAATATGCCGATAAAAAGACCGCTCACGCTTTGTATTATTTATGATCCTCCGCGCATTCTCCTCGGAATGAAGAAACGCGGCTTCGGCGCGGGACGATGGAACGGATTCGGCGGAAAACTCAAAGAAGGAGAAACGATCGAGAGCGCGGCAAAAAGAGAAATATTCGAAGAGACCGGTATTACCGCCCACGACATCGAGAAGAGGGGGGTGATCGAATTTGAATTCTCCCCCCAAAGCGGGCAGAAGAATGCGGGAATACTCGAGGTTCACGTCTTTCAAGTACGCGGTTTTACCGGAACTCCGGAAGAGAGCGAGGAGATGAAACCTCAATGGTTTTCCGTTGATGAAATCCCCTATGACACGATGTGGCCCGACGACATTCATTGGCTTCCGCTTTTTCTTGCGGGGAAAAGATTCAAGGGGAGGTTCCTTTTCGGCGAACATGACACGATCCTTGCGCACCAACTTGAGGAAACGAACGTGCTTCCGTAGGGCATAGTGCGCTAAAATAAGAACAATGAAAAGAACGGAATACACTCCCGAAGATTTCCGCTGGACGCGGTGGGACGCCGCGACCATCACAAAAATGCCCGCGGACATTCTCGCGGAGAAACGCGGGTGCTACGAAGCAATCAAAGAAATCCCGGAGTCCGAAAGAACGTTCGAGAATACCGTATTCGCGATCGAATCCTCCGACTACAAAAATGAGAGAGTTATAAATGCCATCGACGTGCTCATGAATGTGAGCCCCGACCCGAAGGTGCGGGATGCGGCGCGCGTCGCGATCGAAGATATCCAGAAAACGATGATTGATATTGAGTACGACGAAAAGATCTATGAGGCGCTCAAGGCGTATGCCGCGAGAAAGCGGGTTCTCGAGGGAGCAGATAAGAAGCTCTTCGATGACATGCTCCGCGATATGAAACGCATGGGATTCGAACTCGACGAAGCGAAACGAAAGGAACTCAAGGAAAACTACAAGGAGCTCACCGGACTCGAGACGCAATTCCTTAAGAATATTAACGAGTATAACGATGCCATCCTCGTCGCGCCCGAAGAGACCGAGGGACTACCGGAACAGTACTTGAAGGGGCTTGCGCGGGACGACAAAAAAAACTATATCGTGACGCTCAAGTATCCCGATTACTTCCCGTTCGTCGAGAACGCGGCGCATGCCGCGAAACGCAAAGAGCTCTTTGATAAAAATCTCAAGAAGGGCGGGGTAAAAAACATCGCGATACTCAAAAAAATACTCTGGTACAGGAAACGCAACGCGGAACTTCTCGGGTACGCGAACCACGCGGACTTCAGGATCGAGACACGGATGGCAAAACACGCGAAGACCGCAAAAGAATTCCTCAACTCACTCGCGGAGAAAATCGCTCCGCTCGTGAGGAGAGATCTCCACGCGCTTGCTGAAGAAAAACGGAGGATACTCGGCTCAAATACGGAGGCGCTCGCATACTATGACATTCCGTACTACCTGAACCAATTACGGAAGAGTTCCATGAAGATCGATAAAGAAAAAATGCGGGAGTATTTCCCATTCGCGTCGGTCAAAGATGCCGTATTCAGAAGCTATGAAACACTTTTTTCGGTACGCTTCGTGCGGGGTGAGGGATATCCTTTGTGGCACGAGGATGCGGAACTTTACCGCGTCGAAGATGCGGGAGGAGATTGTATTGCGCAGTTTATTCTCGACCTCTATCCACGCGAGGGAAAATACGGACATGCCGCAATGTTTCCGATCATTCATGGAAGAAAAACGCTTCCTGAAGAAGGGGAGGGGTATGTCGCGCCACTCTGCGTCATGGTCGCAAACTTCAACAAGCCCACGGAAGAAAACCCTTCACTCTTGGATCACAACGAAGTACTCACCTTCTTCCACGAGTTCGGCCATGTGATGCACCACTCGTTGACTGCGGCAACGTACGGATCGCAATCGGGCACGCGGGTCGAACGCGACTTCGTCGAGGCGCCGTCCCAGATGTTCGAATACTGGGGATGGGATGCGGAAGTGCTCCGTATGCTCTCGCGCCACTATAAAACCGGCGAAGCACTCTCGGACGCCATGATTGAGAACCTGAAAAAAACCGAGCACTACATGGAAGGGTATATCACAATGCGCCAGCTTGTATTCGGCATATTCGATCTGCGCCTGCATATGGAGCATACCGAGCACGATGACCCCGCGGCGTTATATAACGAGATCTTCGCGCGGTATCTCGGCGTCACGCTTCCCGACGACGCAATTTTTCCGGCGGGGTTCGGGCATCTCGTGGGATACGACGCCGGCTACTACGGCTATATGTGGTCAAAGGTGTACGCCGCCGACATGTTCACACGGTTCAGGAGCGAGGGTATACTGAGCGGAACGATCGGAATGGATTACAGGAACAAAGTGCTCGAGAAAGGATCAAGCGAGGAAGCGATAAATCTCATCAAAAATTTCCTCGGCCGTGAACCGTCGAACGAGGCATTTTTACGGGAGTTTGGTATTAAATGAGAAAATTTCAAGTTCTAAATTTTAATTGAATTTTAAATTGAAAAAATTAGAATTGATTTAAAATTAAAAATTTCAAATTTCAAATTTCTTTTCATGCCTACCCTTTACATCGTCGCCACACCGATCGGGAACCTGAACGATCTCACGCTCCGCGCGATCGAGACCTTGAAGGAGGTTGATCTTGTACTCGCCGAGGATACGCGCGTTGCAAGAAAAATCTTGAACCATCTCGGACTTCAAAGGCCCGCATGGCGCGCGGACGAGTACGCGGCGGAATCATTCTATAAAAGGGTGGCCGATTTTCTTGATGAAGGGAAAAGCGCCGCATTCGTAAGCGACGCGGGTACGCCGGGAATCGCGGATCCCGGCGCGAAGCTCGTGGCGTATCTTCGCGAACGCCATCCGGAGATAAGCATCATACCGATCCCGGGACCGTCGGCCATCGCGACGCTTCTCTCCGTATCAGGCATCCACGCGAATGAGTTTACGTTCGTCGGCTACCCGCCGCACAAAAAAGGGAGAGCAACATTCTTTAAAAAACTTTGCAAAATTATCATCCGCCCCATCGTGCTCTACGAATCGCCGCACCGGCTCCAAAAAACTTTCGAGAGTATCAAGAAAACATTCGGAGCGGATCAGCGTCTTATCGTGGGGAAAGAACTCACGAAATTACACGAAGAGGTCTGGCACGGCACCGTGCGCGAGGCACAGGAGTATTTCAAAGGAGAGAAGGGGAGAGGAGAATTTACCATGGTCATAAAATAATTTTTAATTTGAAATTTTTATTCAAATCGAAATGAAATAATTTTGAAATTTAAAATTAGAACGCATTTAAAATTGATTAAAAATTTAAAATTGTGAATTAAAAATTAGGTAATTATAAATTTAAAATTTTAGGCATGTCCTATCCTCTCTCCAAACGCCTCTTTGATATCGCTCTCGGAACGATTTTCTTCCTCATCTCTCTCCCGTTCTATCCGTTCATAGCTCTCGCAATCGTCCTCGAGAGCGGCTTTCCCGTATTCGTAGCGCTCGACCGCGTGAGTGAAGGAAAGATCGTGAAGGTATACAAATTCCGCAGTATGGTGCGGAACGCCCACGCAATGAAACATGAGCTTCTCTCCCAGAACGAGCGGAATGACGGACCGCTCTTCAAAATGGCGAATGACCCGCGCATCACGCGGGTGGGTAAGTGGTTCCGCAAGTTCAGGATCGACGAGTTCCCGCAAATCGTGAACGTGCTCCAGGGGCGGCTTGCGCTCGTGGGACCCCGGCCTCACGAGCCGGAGGAGGTAGCACGTTATCCTTCCGAATTCAAAGACGTTACCCTTGCGAGGGGGGGGTTGACTGGCCTCTCCCAGATACGCGGCGCATCCCTCCTTCCGTTTGAGCAAGAGATTGGGTTCGACAGATACTATCTCGAACACCAATCCATCTCATTCGATCTGAAAATTCTCCTCAAGACGTTTCTTATATTCTTCTCCGACCCGACGGGGGTGTAAGAATAAGAGTTCTCCTCCCTCGCGTATACGTGCATCGCGCATCACGCTTCTTCCTTGCTCGCTCACTCCTCGCCACCCTGCGCGCCTATCGGCGAGGGGCCTGGCTCGGCAACGTGGCTCGCGCGGGAAGCGTGTGACATGCTTGAGCAATATACGCTCGGGAGGAGAACTCTCTTCATTTGGAATAATAGAGATTTTCAGTGTAAAATTGAGGTAATGAGAGTTGCCATACTCCATGATTACTTAAATCAGTTCGGAGGAGCGGAACGGGTATTGAAATCCTTGATCGAGATTTTTCCTCGCGCCGATCTTTATACGCTTCTTTACGATAGGGGGAAAACAAAAGGGATCTTTGAAAGAAACATCCGCGGATCGAGCTTTCTCGACATCCCGTGGGTACGGAAACATCATCGGCTCTTCATACCACTCATGCCTTTCGCCGCGTCGTCCATTCACCCGAAACAGGAATACGACCTCGTGATCTCCTCGACCGCGGGATATGCCAAGGGGTTCCGGGTACGGGCGCCTTATCACATAAGCTACTGCCATAGCCCGCTCCGCTACGCGTGGGAGATCGATTATCTGAAGAATCTCCGCTTTTCTCCGAAGGCGCTCTCGAATCTTATCGCATACCCCATCGCGAAGTGGCTCAAGAAATGGGACAGGAACGCGGCGCAAAAGGTAAATCTCTTCATTGCAAACTCGAACTTCATCGCCGAGAAGGTGAGAGCGTATTACGGAAGAGACGCGATTACGGTATATCCTCCCGTCGACACCGACATGTTCTATCCGGAGCCGGAATCGGGAAAGAAGGAGTATTATCTTATGGCGGGAAGGCTTCTCTATTACAAAGGATTCGATCTCGGGATTGCCGCCATGAATCAGCTTCAGAAGCCCCTGAAGATTGCGGGACGGGGACCGGAACTCGCAAAGCTTAAGAAGCTCGTACGATCGCCGCTCATAGAATTCATAGAGTCGGCGAGCGACGACGAACTGCGGCTTCTTTACAGCAACGCCAAGGCGTTTATCTTTCCCCAGATCGAGGATTTCGGGCTTGTCGCCGCGGAAGCGCAGGCGTGCGGCACGCCCGTCATCGCGTTCGCCCAAGGGGGCGCGAGAGAAATCGTTACGCATAAGAAAACGGGGCTTTTGTTCCGGGAACAAACGCCCGAAGCGATCGTTGCCGCCGTGAAGGAGCTGGAATTCCATTCGTTCGATCGGCGCGCGATCGCAAAATCGGCACAACGATTCTCGAAGGAAGAATTTAAAAAAAATTTTCTCGGCATGCTCGCCAAGTATGGGCTTACACTATAGAAACGTTCCAAAAATGCAATGTGGAGCCCCGCGACTTTACCTCCACACCATGGGATCACGCGCGGGGCATTCTCTGATGTGGGGGGGTTACGGGCATGACTTTCTCTACTCGCTTTCGCTCGCGGAGGAGGGTAAAAACTATGCCATGCTACGAAATACGAATTTTACGCGAATATACGAATCCGCTCATTAAGCTGTAAGTTGCGAGTTGTACGTTTTTTTTCGTATATTCGTAAGCAATTCGTACTTCGTAGAGAAATACATGAATATCTTCATTGACACACGGGGATGGAAACCCGATACGTTCTCCGGAATCTCCGAATATACAAGACTTCTTACCGAACGTCTCATCGAGGATTATCCGGAACACCGGTATCTCCTTTTTGCGAACGGGTTCAGAAGAAAAAAAGAGATGTGCGCTCCGGAGGGCCCGGGGAATATGCACTCGGCGAATTTCAGGATACCGAACAGGATATTCGATTTTCTAAACCTCTTTCTTGCGGCTCCGAAGATTGACGCACTATTTCCCTCCGATGTATTCTGGAGTCCCAACATCAATATTCTTTCGTTTCGGAACCCGAAACGCCGCGTCCTTACGATTCACGATATTTCATTCCACTACCCGGAGTTCTTCTCTTCGCGCGAACGCCTGTGGCATTGGAGACAGAACTACGCGGAGCAGATACGTACCGCGGGGCATCTCGTCGCCGTCTCCGACTTCACAAAAGAAACGCTCGTTGATACCTTCAAAATACCTGAAGAGAAGATCACGAGAATCTACTCTGGAATTGATCCTTTGTACCTCGAAACAAGCCATACAAACACGGCGGCGCGGGATGCGCTACGGCTGCCCGAGCGCTTCCTGTTGTACTCCGGCACGATTGAACCGAGAAAGAACATCATCGCGATCATACGGGCATTTTCTCTCCTCAAACAATCGCCGAACAACAAGGATCTCTCGCTCGTACTCGCGGGATCGCCGGGATGGCTCTATGCTACAATTTTCAAAGAGGCAGCGCGGTCGCCCTACTCGAACGCCATCATCTTCTGGGGAAAAGCGGACCCCGAAGTGATGCGCCTCCTCTACCGCAGAGCCGAGGCATTCGTCTACCCTTCCTTCTTTGAAGGGTTCGGATTTCCTCCGCTCGAGGCCCAGGCGTGCGGCACGCCCGTCATCGCTTCAAACCGCACCTCACTTCCAGAAATACTCGGCGGAAGCGCGCTCCTTGTAAATCCCTGGAATGTGCGCGAGCTCGCCGACGCAATTGAGGCGTTCCTCGAACACCCCGCACTCCGCGCATCGTTCATACGGAAAGGGAAGGAAAATGCGGCGCGGTTCGACTGGAGAAAAAGCGCCGCGCAGTATATGAAGCTATTTGCATCGATCGCACAGCGCGCATAACGTATGGAAAAGAAGTCAGTACCAAAAAAGAACATCGACCCGATCCTCGTCGACGTGAGGAACCCAAACTTCAACTACGAGCGGCTCAATAAGTTCGGTACGGTGAACCTCGCGCACGTGCCGGAAGCTGCACCGCCCCGATTTGTGATTCTGAAACGGGCGCTCATAGGCATATTCGGGCTCCTCCTTGTCGGGGTCGTGCTCTTCGTGCTCCTTCTCGTAAACAACTTGAGGACCATTAAGGCGAGCGTCGCCGACACAAGCTCGTCCATTATGAAAAATTTTCTCGCGTCCGCAACCGCGCTCAAAAATCTCGAACCTCAAGCCGCATCCGCGTATCTCGAGAAAAACAAGGAAGCGCTCGGAAACATCAACTCCATGGTGCGGAACGGCGTCGGACAAACCATCTTTGATGTCGTGGGGAATATTGTTCCCGTCGTCCAACAGGGGATGGGGTTTCTTGGGAAAATCACCTCGCTGAACCTCCAGTTCCTTCAACTGAGCCAGGGGCTCCAGGATCTCCAGACAAACGGCTTCGGATACTTCGTACACGACGGAAAGTCGCTTATTGCGGCGCTCTCTTCCCTCCATACTCTCATCCAACAGATCAATACCGAGACGCTCGACATTAAAAATACCACCTCGAATCTTAAAAACCTTTCCTCGTCATTCCAGTCAGTTGATACCGCGATCGGAGGGGAGTACCTGAAATACAGCGCCGAGCTCTACAGTTGGGACAGCGCCTTAGGAAGTCTCCTCGCGTGGTTTCAAGCGCCGGGGGATCACCATATAGTGCTTCTCTTCCAAAATCCCTCCGAGATCCGCCCGGGAGGCGGTTTTGTGGGGAGTTATGCCGATATCACGGTCTCGGGAGGACAGATGACAAACATAGACGTGCGGGATATTTACGATCCCGACGGACAGCTCGACCTCAAGGTGATTCCTCCGGAACAATTGCAGGGCGTCACGCGCAACTGGGGAGCGCGCGACGCGAACTGGTTCTTTGATTTTCCGACTTCCGCAAAGACGATCGTGCACTTCCTCGAGGCATCGAAGATGTACTCGGATCGTAACGAAACGTTCGATATGGCGATCGCCCTCAATATCAACGTCGTGCAATCCCTCCTCGACGTGACAGGCCCCATTCCGCTTCCCGAATACGGTATAACCATTACGAGCGATAACTTCCTTCCTGAGGTACAACGGGAAGTCGAGGCGGGAGCGGATAAAAAGGCGGGCCAGCCGAAGAAGATACTCAAAGTGCTCGCGCCGATCCTGCTCCAGAAGCTGAA
This sequence comes from bacterium, assembly GCA_021815205.1. GTDB lineage: Bacteria > Patescibacteriota > Minisyncoccia > UBA6257 > GWB1-50-10 > JAKAHD01. The sequence continues at coordinate 144,248 of JAKAHD010000001.1, read as the reverse complement.
TGATCTCTCTTCCGAAGGAAGAAATCAACTCTTCCAAAAGATAAAAGAAGCGGTGCAGAAAAAAGACATTATGTACTACGCGAAGGATGCGACGCTCTCCGATTTCCTTACGTCACATAACCTCGACGGTTCGGTCTACTCACTCCCCGACAACTTCTGGGGTTCGTATCTTGCGGTCGTGAACGCGAACGTCGCTGGAGGAAAAACCGATGCGTTCATCGGGGAAAGCGTCAGTGCGAAGGTGGATCTTGATACGAACGGGAATACGTTTACGAGTGTAAACATCACAAGAACCCATAGCGGCAACACCCAGAAAGATCCATGGTATCGGGTGGTGAACAAAGATTTTCTGCAGGTCTTCACGGAACCCGGCACATCGCTCGTGAGTATTCAAGGAAATGACGCAAGGACGGTGAACTCCACGCTTGAGTACACCCGCTCGAGTTACACAACAAACCCGGATCTCGCCGCAACAGAGAAGGAGGTATACCTCACGAATTTCAAGGCGTGGCAAAGGAACGAGTTTGGAAAGAATGTGTTCGCCGCGTGGCTTCAGACTCCCGCGGGACAGTCGAAGACGATGCAGCTCCGCTATCAGACCTCTTACACCAATCTTCCCGCACTCGCGCCGGGACAGGTATACACTTTCATTTTCGAGCGTCAATCGGGAGTACAAAACTCGCTTCATCTTGTCATCAATGCGCCTTTCAAATACTATTGGGCGGAATCCAAGAGTTCCGTCTTTACCTACGACACGAACGATCCGGATAAGCGGATACTACTCACGCTCACGCTTGAGGCGCAACCAACACGGCAGGAATAACTGCTTTGACTGAGCATCAGAGATTTTGATTTCAAAATAATATGAACGAAGTCTACATCAGAAATTTCTGCATCATCGCCCATATCGATCACGGGAAGTCAACCCTCGCGGATCGGTTCCTTGAAATTACGGGCACGGTGGATACGCGCCACATGCAGGAACAATATCTTGATCAGCTTGAACTCGAACGGGAGCGGGGGATCACCATTAAAATGGCCCCTGTGAGGATGCGTTATCATCCTCACCGCAGAATGACGCAGAATGATACGCGGAATGACGCAGAAAGTAAATTACTATACGAAACCATTACCTATGAAATACGCGGCGCCGCTTTCGAGGTAAGAAAAAGGCTAGGTCTAGGACATAAAGAGATCGTCTATCATAATGCCCTGGCAGAAGAATTCAAGAAGAGAAACCTGCGGTTCGAAAGCGAAAAAAACATTGGAATTTTTTACGACGGCAAGAAAATCGGTTCCTACCAACCGGATTTTATAATTGAAGAGAAAATACTTATCGAGCTGAAAGCATTACCGGAAATAGGCCGCCCACAGACAGAACAGCTATGGAGCTATCTCAAGGGGTCAGACTACAAACTTGCGCTACTCATTAATTTCGGAACGAAGACTCTCGACATACAAAGAGTCGTATACGACACAGCCCGTGAAATTCCGCGCGATTCCGCGTCCCTTCCGCGACCTTCCGCGCAAGTTGAGGAATATATCCTCAACTTGATTGATACTCCGGGGCACTCCGATTTCTCGTACGAGGTGTCGCGCGCCTTGGCGGCCGTCGAGGGCGGTATTCTCCTTGTGGACGCAACCCAAGGAATCCAGGCACAGACCCTTGCAAACCTTCACTTGGCGCGCAGTGCGGGACTTACGATCATCGGCGCGGTAAATAAGATCGATATTCTCGAAGCGCGGGGAGACACGGAGGGGCTTGCGCGCATCCGGCACGAGGTCGCGGAACTTCTGAACATATCCGACGATGAAATAATGATGGTCTCCGCAAAAACGGGAGAAGGGGTTTCTGATCTGCTTCGAGTAATCATTGAACGAATACCTTCACCGGTCGAGATAGAAACGGATCAGCGTGCATCAGCTCAAAATCAGCGAGTATCGGCGGCCCCAGCGCGGGCACTCATTTTCGATTCCTTCTACGACGATCACAAGGGGGTGATCGCGTCGGTGCGCGTCTTCGAAGGCACGGTAAACGGAACGGACATTATTACGCTTGCGGCATCCGGCGCTTCCTCGAAGATAAAGGAAGTTGGTTTTTTTGCTCCGCCCTTGACCGCGACACAGAAACTCGGAACGGGAGAGATCGGGTACATCGCGACCGGCATCAAGGATATTGCGCTCGTGAAGATAGGGGACACGATAGTAAGCTCAAAATCCAAATGCCAGAATCCAAAAACGTTTGCGCTGCACGGCTACCAAGAGCCGCAACCGGTTGTGTTCGTGTCCTTTTACCCGGAGGACAACGACGAGTATGATCTTCTGAAGCGAAGCTTCGATAAACTGCGGCTCAATGACTCGGCACTCCATATCGAACCGGACCAGAACGAGGTCTTGGGGCGGGGATTTAAGGTCGGATTCCTGGGGCACCTTCACTTCGAGATTACCGCGGAACGCCTCCGGCGCGAATTCCATGTTACGACCGTGAGTACATTTCCTTCGGTGCTTTATAAAGTGAAAACTAGAGGGGGGTGGATCGAGATTGTGAAGCCCGAAGAAATCCCTGAAGAATACGAAGCGATTTGGGAACCGATGGTGAAGATTGTAATCCTCACCTCGCCGGAATTTCTGAATAATATCTACCCGCTCCAGAACAAATTCAGATTCTCGAACATCATGACGGAGACGTTCCAAAACCAAACAGAAATCAAGGCAATCATGCCGCTTGCGGAACTCGTAAGTGATTTTGACGACCAGTTGAAATCCGCGACCGCCGGCTACGCTTCGTTCAGTTATGAGCTCGCGGACTACATGAAGGCCGACATCGTAAAGATCGACATCGCGATTGCGGGAGAAATCATCCCGGGGCTCTCGCGCTTCTTTCCGAAGAGCACGCTGCAATACGAAGCGCGTGAGCTCGTCGAGCGCCTGAAGAAGACGCTCCCGCAACAGCAGTTCGCTCAGCCGATTCAGGCGAAGGACCACGGAAAAGTGATCGCACGCGAAGACATCCCCGCGCTCCGGAAAGAACTCGGCAACTTTGGGAAAAACGGAGGGGACCGGACGAGAAAAATGAAGCTGTGGCAGAAGCAGAAAAAAGGGAAGGAGCGCCTCAAGGCACGCGCACACGTCCGCATCCCGCCGCATCTATTCAAAGAACTTCTCAAAAAATAGAGATAACCAACATAGAAACGACACAAATGAACCAGAGGTTACGTCTGCGTTCATCTGCGTTTCATCGGCGTGATCTGCTTCTAAAGTCAATTGATGTATAATACACATGATGCGGGCATGGAGACCTATTCTCTTCGTCATTGTGGTGCTCCTCCTCGTAGGAGGGTTGGTAGGACTCGAAAACTCGAAGCGCGGCCTCGAAGCTCACACGGGGACCATGGAACAGCAACTCAAAGAACTCGAGGATCAGAACCATGAACTCCAAAACAAGATAGAATATTACCAAAATCCGCAGAATCTGGTGAACGAGCTTAAATCGCAAACGAACTACGTCGCGCCGGGCGAAAAGCTTATTATTGTCGTCCCCGGACTTTCATCAAGCACCGCAAGCTCATCAACAAGCACCAAGAAATAAGATACATTCGTTCAACTCCGGTCATCTTTGCGGGCTTGCCCGCCGAAGTTTGCCGGGGCAAATGTAGGCGGGATTAGTTTAGTGGTAGGATGCGACCTTCCCAAGGTTGAGGCACGGGTTCGATTCCCGTATCCCGCACCAGATAAAACACCACTCATCAAGGATGGTGTTTTTGTTCTCTGTTTGTGAATAGGAGTTATTCGTGGGGTATAACTTGTTCCCTCTTTCCGCCGCGTCCTCCGGAGGCGGGGTTATACTCCGCAACCTGCGCCGCCTTCTTGCTGTGGAACAAGGCCGAGCCGTTTCACTTCCGCGTCAATGTTGGTATACCAACCGCTCGCGGAAGAAAAATCTTTTCCCATCACCATTTTTGGATCAATCTCATTCCAATCAGTGCCTTTCGTCGCTTTGAAATAGAGCGCGGTCTGAACGTAGTTTTGAGGAAACCAAAACGAATTGAATGCAAGCGCCTCACGATAGAGTTCATCTTCAGTTAAACCTTGGGACGCGCCGAGTTGCAAAAGTCCCAAGAGAGCCGAGCCATGATTGCAATCCTGAAAGAACGTTGAGTTATTACAGCAGGGGCGATAGGTACTTTGGGCGATTTTCGTGACCAGCGCCTCTTGCTCCGGTGTTAGTTTAGCAATCTTAAATTTGTTGAAGTACGCGCCGCCGTTTTCTTCTTTTCCCAAGTTCCAGCCGCCAGTCGAAGCAAAGTGAAAGAGCGACTTACCACTAATAGGGCTTTTCTTGTTAGACGACATGTAGTTTGCAAGCCCCAACGGCCACATGAGATTTATATAGTAGTTTGCATTCTCGCGAGTAAGGAGAATTGGTTTTGTCGAGGGGCTATCAAGCACATTTTTTAGCGCATCGGGCAGACCGCCGCGATCTTCATAAATCGCGAGGAACTTATCTCGATCAATCACGCCGTTTTGCACCAATTTCAGGACGCTATCGCCGAGCGCGATTTTACTTTGGAACCCTTTCTCCGGTAGAACCTGCGCAACTACTTCATTAATGAGTTTATCTCCTTTCGCCGAAATGTTTGCGTTGTAGCTTGAGTCCAAGATGCGGTTTTGAGCAAGGGCTTTGGCGATAATCGGCTCGGTCTTAAGCCAATTCCAGCTAATAAGCGACAAAACAATTACCAAGGCGAGAAGCGCTAAAAGCCACGGCCGATCAGATTCTTTGAAGCGGTGGTCTCTTGGGAGAGGACATATGCCGCTTTCGCCCGCCTGTGCCGAGGCTCCCGCCGACACTGAGGCCTTGGCGGACAAGTCCTTTCTTATTAGCCAAATTGGCAATACCATAAATCCAAAAGACAATGCTTTAAGTTCAAGCCCGCCAAGCGGAAATGCGGCAAGCCCTCCGGCAATGCCAATTACCGAAAGCAGGGTTGACCCGCAAACAGGACACGCAGAGGCCGCAATGCCGAAAAGTGTTCCTGCTCCGCCGCCGGCTTCTGTTTTGAATCGTGGCGGTCCGAACTTTCTCCAGCGATATACAAGGAGAGAAACATTGACGCCAAAGAGCACAATCGCGCCGAGCGTCAGAGTAACGTACGGCCAGAAGTAGAGCGGGGTGCTGTAGGTGTTGGCGATTATGTTCGTGATTGTTGAATCAAGTCGTAATGCCCAGTACAAGATAAGAAAAAAGGCAAGGGATGAGGCGATGCCGACAAGACCGTAGAAAAATCTTGTCATCCCTTCGATACGACTCAAAGCCGGCTTTGAGCTTATCGAACGGGCCAGAAACTTAACGTCTTCCGGCTTGACCCTGTTAGAAGTTCTACCCGCAAGCGGATCGGCAGACGCCTCTGATGTTTTGCTTTGAACGGCGTTAAGCTCGCTTTTTTCAGGTTCGCTGTCTTGTGGAACGGCATGCGCAGTTATCTCAGTATTGCAACTCTTGTGTTCTTTGCACCACGCTTCGCATTTTTCCGCCCACTCTTTCCCTGTGATGAGCGAGGTCGAATCATCTGTATACTGGAAGCCGCACGCTTCACATTGATATAATTTTTTGTCTTCTTTTTGAATCACCTTTGTCATATTAGTGATGATGCTCACTGTCGCCGCCGCAGCCGTCGGATAAATTCCACACTTCGGTTACTTGCTCGCCAGTGAAGCTATATCTTGTAATAAGTATTTTTGCTAAACCGCCATACGTATTCCACCGCCAGCATTTGCAGCAGCACGGCCCTTTCTCGCTTGAGTTTTGCATGGCGTAGTCGTAGACCTTTTGCTGTTCCGGCGAGAGCTCGTCGCCATAATGGGACATGAGTATTTTGGCAAGTCCGGCCTGAATGTCGTAAGGGTCGGGAGGGATTTCTTTAATATTGCTGTATCTTTTAAGCGCTTCGACTTGCTCGCGATAGCGGTGCATGCTCATGGGGCTGCAGCATGAACCTTGTAGTCGGGCGCCATCTGATTTTGAGGCGATAGAATCGCGAAACACTGCTGAACAAGATGAATTTCCGTTTTTGCTTAAGTAATCAAACTTGGCCGCCAATGCTTCATTTACTATTCCGCTGTGTGTTTGTTCTTTCGGTTGTCCAAACTTGAACTGTTGCGAACTTGAGATAAAGAGGTATCCCAAAACGATACCAGCAAGGATAATAATTGCGGTTGGTAATTTTTTATTCACTCCGTTAGAAGTTTTTGTCAGCGAACGAGGCGAAGACAAAAATTACGAGGTTCTCTGAAAGATTCTTATACACCCTGAACATAGCTTGATTTTACCATAAAATCTCCGTTTTCATCATCAACAACAAAGGCGAATGCAACTTTGAAGTGCAGCACCTGTAATCTTCATGCACCGTTCGGTAGACTAATAACCTTAATGGCGCCGGTCTGCCCCCACAACCTAGTATAGGCGTGAGGGTTACTAACTTATGTGACGATCGTCACATAAGTTAGTAAGAAGGTTATATACCAAGTTATAATGCCATGGCGTTATAACTTGGCATAGAATTACAAAGGGTGTTATGACGCGTCATAACACCTCTCTTCCCAATCCTCCTTAAACGAAGATACGGCACCGCACACGGTGCCGTATCCTAAATTCATCCGGGATCCTACCCCCCGCAGAATATGTCCCGCAAAAATCCGTCTTCTGTTATGGATTTTGGAAACAGGTTCTAACTTGGTACAATAACTACACCAATGAACGCGATTAATTCAATACTCCCCGCACTCCAGCACCTCGGCGTGTTTGGGTATTGGCTCGTGTTGCTCGTCGCGCTCACCGAGTCGCTCGCATTTGTCGGATCGGTGGTGCCGGGCGCGATCCTTGTGACCCTCGCGGGTTTCCTCTCCTCCCGGGGTTATCTTGATCTCGGCGATCTGATCTGGTTCGCGGCAATAGGCGCGATACTGGGCGACAACTTGAGTTACTGGCTTGGGACGAAAGGAACGAGGTTCTTCAAGGAAGAAAACCGATGGCTTAAGCGGGCGCACTTGGAAAAAGGAGAGCGGTTCTTCAAAACGCACGGCGGCAAGAGCGTGTTCTTGGGCAGATTCATCGGACCGCTTCGACCGATCATCCCTTTTATTGCCGGTCTTTCAAAGATGAACAAGTGGCAGTTCCTGCTCTGGAATCTCGTGAGCGGTTTTCTGTGGGCAACGGCGCACTTGTTTCTTGGTTATTTCTTTGGCGGCGCGTTGCGGGTCATCGAGGCATGGTCAACGAGAGCCGGCATTTTTATTCTCGCGGTCATTGTTGCGGTCATTCTTACTAGAATTATTGTCAAATATTCTCGATCGTCCGCGAAACAATCTTCATGAAAGCTTCATCTTCATTGTGTATGCTACACCCATGAAAATCTTAATCATAGAAGACAACGAAACACTGGCCTCGGGAATACAGCAGGGATTAGTACAAGAAGGATATGCCGCCGATTACGTCTTAGACGGCGAAAGCGGCGCACGACGAATTGGGTTCGGGATGCATGATTACGATGCGGTGATTCTAGATATCATGCTTCCAAAAAAGGACGGCATATCCGTCTGTAAAGATTGGCGCAATGCCAATATTACCATTCCAGTACTCATGCTCACAGCGAAAGACACGACCGAAGATACCATTGTGGGGCTTGACTGCGGCGCGGACGATTATTTGATAAAGCCATTTTCATTTGATGAGCTGACGGCCCGAATTCGCGCGCTCCTGCGTCGCCCCGCCGCAATGGTACCGGATGAGTTCACCATCAAGGACATTACTTTACATACAGGAACAAGAAGAGTAACATGCGCCGGGAAGGAAGTTCCGCTCACACTCAAAGAGTTTATGGTATTGGAATATCTGATGCGCCACCCCAACAAGGTGGTAACCCGCGATGAGTTGTATGACCATGCGTGGGATTTTGCCGCGAACGCTATGAGCAACACGGTCGACGTGCATATAAAAAATCTGCGCAAGAAAATAGCGCATGGCAACAATGAAAAAGTATTGGAAACCATTCGCGGAGTGGGCTACCGCCTCAAGGCATAGTGTGTTGCAACGCGCTCGTCTGAAACTTACCGGTCTCTATGTCGGTATTATTGCCGTCATATTAGTCGCGTTTAGCGTAACACTCTACTACGCGCTCGCCAAAAATGTTCGGAATAATCTTGAGGGCAACTTTTCAAGCGAACAAACCCAAGAACTAGTTATTACAAAAACAACGGATGAGCTGCAAACCAGTATATTTTTTATCGACGCATTGGTGCTGCTTGTCTTAGGCGGCTTTAGTTATTTTCTGGCGGGGAAGACGTTAAAACCCATTCAACACGCGATGGAACAACAAAAGCAATTTACCGCTGACGCATCGCACGAACTCCGCACGCCGCTTGCGGTAATACGAACCAATCTAGAGGTGGCATTGCGGGAAAAGGAATGGAACAACGAAAAAGGACGCATGCGTATTGCGGGCGCCATCAATGAAGTGCAATCGATGACCAAACTGACCGAGGACTTGCTGACGCTCTCAAAGTTAGAGAGCGGGGAAACAACTCGTTCTTTTCTAAAAATCAACGTAGCCAAACTCGTTGAGGAGGTGGTAACAAAAATGCAGGGTATTGCGACGGAGCGCAATGTTCAGCTCTCCATTGAACGTTCCGATACCGCATGGATGTACGGGGAAGCCGGCGCCTTAGAGCGGCTTATAATGAATATTATAAGCAACGCGCTTCATTTCACTCCCGCCAATGGATATGTTCGGGTTGCGGTCTACACACATGACGGAAAAATAATGATTCGCGTTCACGACACGGGGATAGGAATAGCAAAAGAAGACCTCCCGCATGTGTATGAGCGTCTGTATCGAGCCGATAAGGCGCGGGAGCAGGGCGGTGGAACCGGCTTGGGGCTAGCGATCGCTCAAGAAATCGCGCATACGCATCATGGCGCCATTCACATTGAAAGCGAACCGGGGAAGGGGACGCTCGTGATCATTACCTTCCCCGCTGTGATGTAACTTCACCCCGTTATTCCCCAAAACTCTGGCCTTAACGCAGGAAAGAAAGGGGGGTAACGGGGTTCATATTGATTTCATCTTCGCTCTCTACATTTGTATGCAATGGGACGATTTTGGACAATTACGGCTCTCTTCGTAATGGGCTTGAGCGGCATCGGTCTTTTTGCGGCAACAGGCGCTCGCGCGGCAATGACGCCCACACTCTCACTTTCAAGTGCCGGCGGCGATTCGGCACTCGTGAGCGTCTTTGGAGACCCGAATGCGAGCGTTGTCTTCTATTACAACGTTGCGAGTGGGTCTGGGATGCGGACGGTAACGCTCGGCACGACGAACTCGAGCGGGTACTTCTCAATGAACATTAGCGCATCTTCATACGGAATCAACACAGGACAATCCGCGTATGTCATCGTGAACGGTCAGCAGTCGGCAATGCAAGTATGGCCCGCGCCGACGGGAACGCCGACCCTAAGCCAGACGAGCGTCACGCTCGGTATCGGGCAGTCAGTGACGCTGTATTCACAGGGAAGTTCCGCTCCGGTGTATACGGCGACGAACTCCAACCCTTCCGCCGTCTCGATGCAGACAAACGGAACGCAGATCACCGTGCGGGGGAATCAAACGGGGTCAGCCACCGCAACAATCTGCTACACGGGGACCGCCTCGAATTGCGGCACACTCTATGTTACGGTGAATAATAATCCCACGAGCGGGTCGCTCTATTTCAGTACTTCCAATCCGAATATCGCGCTCGGTCAGACCATCACCGTTACCATTTCGGGAGGATCGGGATATTACGTGACCGGCAACTCCAACCCAAGCGTGGCGGCACAGACCTTGAGCGGCAACGTGGTTACGATATCCGGCATAGGAAACGGCTCCGACATGATCACCGTCTGTTCGGCTTCGAATGGTTGTGGTTCGATCTATGCGACAGTTGGTGCTTCGAGTTCCACAGGGAACGTGATGTTTGGCGTCGTAAACCCCGCGCTCACGATTGGTCAAAGTTTCAACCTCTCACTTTCGGGCGGATCAAGCTATTATGTTTCTTCAAATGCGAACAGCGCAATCGCTCAAGCGAGTGTGAACGGCAATTCGCTCGTGCTCTACGGGGAGAGCGCGGGATCAGACGCGATCACGGTGTGTGCCTCGGGGAGCGGGTGCAATACGCTTTACGCGACGGTGAGCGGGACCCTTGTTCCGACCGCCTCCCCAGCATCCGCAAGCAGTTTGCTTTCGGCGATCCAATCTATACAAAACCAGTTGTCGCAGATCGTAACGCAAGTTCAGTCCATGGCGAACACCTTGTCTCGGCTCGCCGCAAGTATGGGTACACGCGCGCCTGCCCTGAACAACCTCAACGCCAATCCTACTACAACCGCCACTACAAGTACGAGCGCGAGCCCTGCATATACCTTCACCGAATTTCTGAACATCGGATCACAGGACGCGGAAGTGACCGCACTGCAGGAGAAATTATCCTCGCGGGGATTTTATTCGGGGACAATCACCGGATTTTACGGCCCTCTTACAGAGTCGGCCGTCAAGGCATATCAAACGGCGCACGGTATCGAAGCAACCGGATATGTCGGCCCCAACACACGAATGGCGCTGAATATCGGTGAATAGGGTGCGGGGATGAATAACTTCATGTGGATAACGTTGCACAGAAAAGAGCTCCTTATGGTACAATGAAAGGATGCTACAACCAACGAAATGTACCTTCTCTCGATCCTCTTTCGCCATTATCTCTGTAGTAGCCATTGCACTATTTACTGGAAGGGGGGTTGTATCAGCACGCGCGCAAACTTCAACAACGCCGTCCCAAGCCAACAGTCAAAGCCAATCAGACTTTCAGAAAGACGTAGAAGATGGAAAACAGCAGATCGTGAACGATAAAGTCGCCCAGAATAATCAGCGTGAAATAGATGACGAAGAAAACGAAAAGGCGGGGGACCAGTACGGGGATCATCAGGTGATTGACGGAGAGAAACCGGAACTGGAGATCGAGCAAGAGATTGAGAATGAGGTAGAAATAGAAACAGAAGGCGGCCAGAATGATCAAGAAAGCGGGAATCGCTCGACATCATCAACTGAAAACCATGAGTCCGACGCATCGTCAACCGGTAGTGGTGAGGGTGACTAAACTTCCACATCCCTGGTGTATACCTGCGGTGTAAGAATAAACAATTCTATCCAGTAATATCTTAAATGAACGCAAAAGTAATCGGCGTTATAGCAATCGTACTCGTTGCAATAGGAGGTATTTTTTATCTTGCGACCCGATATCCCTCGGTATCGACTCTGAGTACCAAAGCTCCGATTTCGCCTCCACTCACGGCGCCTCTCGGATCAATGCCTGCGCTACCCACATCAACCGTTACACCCTCCCAAAAGATCGCCCTGAAATCACAGCCCGGCACCGTAGCGACGATTACGAACGTTGCGATGAGTAGGAGTATCACCGCACGCGGGGCGGCAGTCGCGCCCAAGACCGTATTTTCTTCTGCCGATCCGGTAATCTACGCAGTGTTGTCGCTCCAGAATGCAACCCAGCGCACAGAACTGTCCTACGTCCGCTACTATGCGGGCAAGTATGTGGATTCAAAGGTCTCGCATCCCACCAAAGATGGCGTGCAGTATTTCCACTTTGATTGGACGCTGAAACCTGGACAGACGCGCAAAACCGGCAATTACACGCTCAATTTCTACGTGAACGGGGAAAAAGCGAAAAGGATAAGCTATAGCATCCAGTAATTCCAAATAGAGTTGACGATGCACACACTGCGGTGAGAGCCGCAGTGTTTCTACTTCATATTTTTTTCATCCCCACTGTATATACTGGGGAAGTTCAGGAATAATGATGATAAAGGTCGGCCTGGACTTTGAGTAAGAATACTCAAAAAAATTAAGGAACCACATTATGCAGTGGAATAAAAAAACAGCGTCTCTCCTTGCGGTGTTGTCACTCGTGCTCGGCGGCGCCGGCGCGATAGGACTTCAGGCGCACGCCCAGCAGAACGCCGCCGCAAGCCAGCCCGCACAGATTCAGACACAGTCTGGCAGACAAGATAATTTTGGAATAGACAAAGAGAGCGGCAAGCCCGAAGAGAGCGGCACACCCGAATCCGCACTAGGGAAAGAGGGCGGCGTAGAAACAAAAAGCGGCATTGAGGCAAATGAAAACCTCCCCGGCGGCGGGCACCAGGATCAGGCGGGGGTGAACGTTGATCGTCAGTTTAATGGAGTAGAATAAGGGACACCTAATCTTTCTTTATCCCCTTACTGCAAAAAACACTCATGCGCGCATGGGTGTTTTTTTGTTGCTTTTTTCAAGCACATGTGTTATAATATCTCAACACAACAGAGGGGTAAGAATGCTATAATATTTACATGTCTATAGAAAACCCTCTCGCGGGTCAATCGGAAGAAGAATTCAAGAACAATCCGGCGGAACAAACGCCGGAAACCCCGAAAACGCCGGAACATGCCTTGCCCGAAAGCGACGACATGATAATCCGCGCGCGGGAGATCGCGAAAAAGAAGAAAGGAACGACCTCGCTCACGCTTGAGGATTTGGGAGCGGTACTGCACGAGGCGACGCAAGAGAAAACAGCGGAGCAAGAAAAAACAAAAGAAATATTGAAGAATGGGAAAATAAACGACTCCGAGGGGAACACCGAGTTCTGGGAACACGGGAGGATGTACGCAAAGAAGTATGCGGATGGAAGATTTTTGAAGTTTAAGGAAGGGGAGGGGGAAAAGGGAGAAGAAGGAAAAGCAACACAAAACACGAAGGTGCATGAAGACACCTCGACTCATGAAAAAATGAATCCGTTTGAACAAGAACGAACGGAGGATGCAGAAAAAAGGAGGGAACAGAACATTGAGAAAGCGGTTGATAAAGCAAAAGAAATTCTCCTACAAACAGAGAGACAAAAGGTAAAAAAATTCAGGAGAAAAAAGGCGGCTGTCATCATACCCGAAGACGGGGGGATATATAAGAAATCATTTAATAAAGACGAGGCAACCGAAGCGAAATTCAGGGAAATAAATCCCGTGAAAAGCTCACACGAGGCAGTAAACCCCGCGTTCGCCACGGGGCTTTCTGCTTCTCATGAGATAAAAGAAAAGAAAAAATCGAAACAAAAAGAGAGGCAAGAAAAAACGCCGGAAGATCCCGAAAAAGCAACAACGGCGGGTTTTGAAAAAATCTTCGGCATCAAGGAAGAGGAATTGAACGCCATTGAGGGATACGCATCGCTCTCCGAGGGACAGCGGCGGCTCGTACTTCAGAATATGGAAAGCATGGCGTTGATGCACACGAAGGTGGAAGCGGCGAAACAATACAAGGAGGAAACCGCAAAGGCGTCGTTCTTCCCAAAAGTCGTACGAAGCATTCTTAAAAATTTCTACCTCGCAGAAACCGAGAAGGAGGTTGTGAGGACGGCGAAGGCGCGAGACAAGGAAGCAAATCTAAGAACGCTTGAAGACCTCACGAGAATGACGAAGGAGAGCGGCATTGACGCGCATTTTGAGAAACGCGACGAAGTGTTGAGCCGCACCCTCCGCTCGGGAGAAGGAAGCAGAACACTCATAGAAAAAGCTCGCTTAGCAAAGAGACTCGCAAAGGGACCAAAATCAGTCCTTGTGATAGATTACGCCGGAAGAATGGAAGGATTGACAGAGCAGGAACAAGCCGTGGTGGATCGCTTTAACGACGTGGCGCGACGCCTCGCGGAAGGGGATACGAGAAACGCAGGAAGGGGATTGAAACTTGATATCGCAAATAATCTTCTTGAAAACGAGTATGCCACCGCGCTGGATGACCTCATGACTATCAAAAAAGGGGGGATCTTAAGGAGAATGGACTTTGAGAAGGCTTCATGGCGGGACGAGTACACAAGGGAGACGCTTCTCGAGATGATGAGGATTGATAAAAGGGTGCGAATGAATCAGTTCTTCAGCGAGAATCCAAAAGTGGAAGAAGAGTTGAATAAAATTACTTCAAAACCGTTTTGGACGAAAGCGCTCAAGAACACCACCCTCGAACGCGGCGGGTATATGGCGTTAGGTTACGGCGGACGCGCCGCGCTTGCGGGAGCGCTCGGTGTATTCGCCGCGCCGCTCGTCGCCGCGGGAAGCGGGGGATTTATGGCGAGAAAGCGAGCGGTGGAGAATCTTAACGAAGAGTTCCGAGCCGCAAAGTTAGGAAAGAAGAGCGCGCTCATGGAAAAAATGAGCGGCAACACGGAAAAACAGAAAATACAAGCGGCGGAAAGAATAAAAAGCGGAAAGTACAGCGGAGAAACAATCCTCGCGGGAAAAGCGTATGTAGAAGCGAACACGCTCGCGGAAAAAATAGAAAAAACAATCGAGCGCATCAATATGGCAACAGACGAGAAAGAAAGAGCTCACTTACTGAATATACTCGACCAGCGCTTGTATTACACGAGATACGTGCTTGATAATCGGCTCGTCGGTTTTTCCGGAAAAGACGCGCAACTCTCCGAACAATACGAACTGCTTTCGAAGCTCGCGGAAGGAGAAGTAGCAGTCCAAATGGGAGATAAAGAGGTGAACGAAAAAATAAAAGAACGGCTTGCGTCAGTGCTCCGGAGAAAAGCGGGGCATACCGATACCGCACGAACAAAGCACGTATGGAAAGAAACGCTGAAGGGCGCGGCGCTTGGAGCGGGCCTCGCATTCCTGGGCGGCGAGATCAATCAATGGTGGCGTGGAGGAGGTACTGAAACCGTGCCGCATACGGACCACGTGTTACCCCAGCAGCAGGTGTCTCACGCTCCCGCACTAAAAACATCCGGAAATCCTTTTGCTCCAGACTATACCGTTGTTCACAATAAAACTCCTTACGTGTCCATCAAAAATACCCCCGCGCCTCAAGACACCGTTCGCCTCCCCTCTCAATTTCAGGAAGTACCCGACACGACACGAGGCATACAAAACACCTTGAAGGGGGTGGTGCCCCTTCCTAAAACCGGTGGTAACACACCAACAGAAATCATTTCTTCCCCCGCGCCGAACGCGCCGACGAATCTCGAGGCCACGATCGGGAAGGGCGGGAATATATGGAACTCGGCGCGGGAACTCGCGAAAAAGAATCACGTTGATTTTGAAAAAGCGTGGAGCGACCCGCATTCCGTCTTCAGGACTCCCGATGGAAAATTGGTGCCGCTCTCCAGGATGGGACTTGTCGTCGAGGGCGATAAGGTGGCATACGTGCCTCACGCGGGAGGACACGGGGGCCACTTCGAGCTTATTGATACAAGTCGTGAAGCGAAAAGTGATGCCGCGCTGTATGACATTATCCTCAAAAAGAAGGGGCACGTGCCGGGATGGCTTCGTGCATCAGTGCTCCACGACCAGCCGCCGGAGAAGGTACTTGAGGGAATCGAGGCGAAGGGGATCGAGGAATCACAGCCATTACGGGAGATATTTCACATGACACCCCGCCACATACACTCGACCGGATTTGAAGAGGTGGTTCCCAAAGGAACAACAATGATACCACGCGGGGGAACCGCCGATCATATATTCCAGACGATGAAGGAAAATACGCAAAGCGCTCACACCGCGCCGCATCACGAGATCGCGAAGTCGCTCGCTGAAACCCGGCCAGGAGGCGGGATCAAAGGAGGGGAATATTTCTCAAAGGACTTCGAATCAAAGCTTGTGGCATACGCAAACTCGCACGGCAAGAAGCTGGATCTCCTAAGGGGAAATGCGATTATGGAGGGAAAGAAACTCACGCATAATATCGGCATATACGAAAAGATGCGCGCGAACCCGTTCGAGACGAAACACGCCGACGGGCTTCTGCGTCGGATAAAAATACAGCTTAATGTCATCGCGCAGAATTACGGCGACATCATCGATAAGAAGATACTGCCGAAAGATTTGCGGTAACCTCTCCTTAATTAAGGAGGTCCAACCTCCTCAGGGAGGTTGGATCTCTCTTACAACGCTTGCATGAACGTATTTAACCTCACTTCAAAGAACAAACCCGCGGGTGATCAGCCGAGGGCTATCAAGGCGCTCACGGATGGCATCCGGAAAGGATACCGCGACCAGACGCTCCTCGGGGTTACAGGATCGGGGAAGACATTTTCAATTGCAAATGTGATCCAGAGCGTTGGAAAACCGACGCTGGTGATCGCGCACAATAAGACCTTGGCCGCCCAGCTTACAAATGAGTTCCGCGAGCTTTTTCCGCACAACTCGGTAAATTATTTTGTCTCGTACTACGACTACTACCAGCCCGAGGCATACCTTCCCTCAAGCGATACCTACATCGGAAAAGAGGCGATGGTGAACGACGAGATTGACAAGCTCCGCCATGCGGCGACCGCGGCGCTTCTTACGCGGAAGGATGTGATTGTCGTCGCCTCCGTCTCTTGCATCTACGGATTGGGGAGCCCCGAATTATATGCAAAAAATATTTTTCACTTGAAGCCGGGGGATCGGGTAAGCAGGAGCGAGTTTTCGAGGAAACTCGTCGAACTCCAGTTCGCGCGCACGAACTCCGATCTGAAACGCGCTACGTTCCGCCTCCGCGGCGACCACTGGGAGATCATGCCACCCGACAGGGAGGTGATCTACACTTTCGAAACGAAAAACGATACGATCCAGAACATCTATGAAGTTGACCCCGTGCAAGGGTTCCGCCCGGGCCTGCCTGGGCAGGCAGGAAAAACGCCGGCACTGCCGGAGATCTACATCGCGCCCGCGAAGCATTTCATCACCCCGCCCGAAGACCGCAAGGGTGCACTCCACGCGATCCGGGAAGAACTCAAAGCACAGCTCAAACAATTCGAAAAAGAGAAGAAGTTCCTTGAAGCGGAGCGCCTCGAACGAAGAACAAAAGCGGACATGGCGATGATCCGCGAAGTGGGATATTGCCACGGCATCGAAAATTACTCCCGCCATCTCTCCGGAAGAAAACCGGGCGAGCCGCCCGCCACCTTATTGGATTACTTCTGGCGTAATAATGTGAGCGGCAATCAACTTGAAAATCATGGACAATCAGCGAGTCTGGCGAAGCCAGACTTCTTAACCATAATAGATGAATCGCACGTGACGATACCGCAGCTCCAGGGAATGTATCACGGAGATGCATCACGAAAAAAGACATTGATCGAGTACGGGTTCCGCCTTCCCTCGGCCGCGGATAATCGTCCTCTGAAATTCAAAGAATTTAAGGAACGCACGGGCCAGACGATTTATACCTCGGCGACGCCGGGAGCATTTGAAATTAAAATGTCCGCCAAAAGCGTTGCACATTTTGCACAGACTCACACGGACAAAATGCGGAACGGCGCGGAAAAGAGCGGCCGCGATTTTCAGCGCGCGTTCAGCAAACCCCCACACCACGGGCTTACGCTCGGGGCGTTCTGGCATGGGGGCAAAAGTCCGCGATTACCGGGAGTAGTAGAGCAGATCATCCGCCCCACGGGACTCGTCGATCCCAAGGTTACGATCCGTCCAGTCATGGGGCAGATTGATGATCTTCTACCGCGCATACGAGAGCGCGTGAAGAAAAAGGAGCGCGTCTTGGTCACGACGCTTACAAAACGTATGGCCGAGGATCTCGCAAGTTTCCTCGAGGAGGCAAAAATCAAGGTGACGTATCTCCATAGCGACGTGAAGACGCTCGACCGCATCAAGATTCTTACCAATCTCAGAAGAGGATCTTCAAACGGCGGATTCGACGTCCTCGTGGGCGTGAATCTTTTGCGCGAAGGGCTTGATCTTCCCGAGGTGTCTTTGGTCGCAATCCTCGACGCCGACAAAGAAGGGTTCCTCCGAAGCGAAACATCGCTCATTCAGACGATCGGAAGGGCGGCGCGGAACGTGGGAGGAGAAGTGCTTCTTTATGCGGATACGATCACGGGATCGGTACAGCGCGCCGTTATGGAGACGGAACGTCGCAGGAGACTCCAGCTCGCGTACAATACAAGGCATCACATCACTCCGAAAACGATTGAGAAAGAGATCAAAGACATTCTCCCTGTAGAAAAAATCCTCACGCTCGAAACGAAGGTACTGCCGAAATCGAAGAAGAGTTTGGAGCAGTTCGTCAAGGAGAAGGAAAAAGAAATGAAAGAAGCGGCGAACGCGCTCGACTTCGAACTTGCGGCGATTCTGCGGGATGAGATAAAAATACTGAGAGAAAAAACAAGAAAATCTTAAACGAAAAGAATGTATTATAAGAGTGTGCGCTCCAAGGCCGCCTGCCTGCGCAGGCAGGCGAGGCCGCTCTTCCCCGCTTTTATAATGCATCCTTTTCTTTTTCTAATTGATGATTGTTGTTTGACAGGGAGATAAAGGGAGGAGTATCTTCACTACACCACCCCCCATAGCATAAAGGCGGGGGAGTGTTTGCGTATACATAAGCGAAATTCTAAATTCCAATATCATCTAAATCCTAAATAATGACAAAAATACAAAATCCAAATGACCAAAACGCGTGTTTTGAATTTTGGGTTTTGGTTATTTGTCTCCCTGCGGGAGATGTCTGTCCCTCCGGGACATCTCCCGTAGGGATGACCAAAGGGACAGAATTTGTTTAGGATTTAGTGCTTAGAATTTAGGATTTGAAGACCATGCGGGACAAAATCATCATCAGGGGTGCTCGCGAGCATAATCTCAAGAACATTAACCTCGAGCTTCCCCGCGATAAAATGATCGTGTTCACGGGGCTTTCCGGATCGGGGAAATCGTCCCTTGCATTCGACACGATCTTCGCCGAGGGTCAGCGCCGTTACATCGAATCACTTTCGGCGTACGCGAGGCAATTCTTAGGAAAGCTTGATAAGCCCGACGTGGACGAAATTGAGGGGCTTTCTCCCGCGATTTCGATCGATCAGAAGCACCACTCGGCGAACCCGCGCTCCACAGTCGCGACCATCACGGAAATCTACGATTATCTCCGCGTGCTCTTCGCGCGAGCGGGAACGCCGTATTGCCCGCGGTGCGGAAATGAGATTAGGAAGATGACGAATGAGGAGATCGTGGATGTGGTAATCCAAATCTCGAACGAGAATAAAGAAAAAAGGAACATCGTGATCCTCGCACCTGTCGTGCGCGGCAGGAAGGGGGAGTACTACCAGATGCTCTATGACTTTCTGAACGCGGGGTTCTCGGAGGTGCGGATTGACGGGAAGTTCATGAGTCTCCGCGAACGTATCAATCTTTCGAGATACAAACAGCACACGATCGAGCTTGTAATAGATCGCATGCCGGCTGGAATCGATTTTAAAGAAAAGGACAATCGCGCACGACTTGCCGAGTCCATCGAAACCGCCTTGAAGTACGGCCACGATGTGGTGTCGATCATTACGAAAGATGAAACCTCGCTCTCCGCGCAGTACACCTGCCCCAGGGACGGCTTCTCCTTTCCCGAGATTGAGCCGCGCCTCTTTTCATTCAACAGTCCTTACGGCGCATGCTCCGAGTGCCACGGCCTCGGCACCGAAAGCATTTGGTCTGAAAAACTCTGCCCCATATGCGCAGGAAAGCGCCTCAAGGAAGAGAGCTTGAACGTACTCGTGGAACACAAAAATATCGCTTCCGTCACCAAACTCTCGATTGATGACGCATTCGCGTTCTTCACGAAGGTGCGGGAAAAACTCGCGAAGAAAAAAAATCTTGCGGAGATCGCGGAAATTCCCTTGAAGGAGATAAAAAGCCGCCTTCAGTTTATGATCGACGTGGGGCTCGAGTACCTCACGCTCGATCGAAGGGCGGGAACGCTCTCGGGAGGAGAATCTCAGCGCATCCGCCTTGCTTCGCAGATCGGCTCGCGCCTCGTAGGTACGCTTTATATTCTCGACGAACCCACGATCGGTCTCCACCAGCGCGACAACGCGAAGCTCATTAAAACGCTCCATGATCTCCGCGATCTCGGCAACACCATTATCGTCGTGGAACACGACGAAGACACGATCCGCGCCGCGGACTATCTCGTGGATATCGGTCCGGCGGCGGGGGTGCACGGCGGGAAAATAATCGCGGAGGGAAAAGTGCCGGAGATATTTAAAGATATGAAGAAAGATTCGCTCACGCTCGAATACTTGCGCGGAAAACGATTTATCAAGGTGCCGAAGGAACGGAGAAAAGTAACGAAGGACAGGGAACATCTGAAAATCAGAGGAGTCACGGCGAATAACCTCAAGAACATAGACATCGACATTCCCCTGAAGCGCTTCACGGCGATCACGGGCGTCTCGGGCTCGGGAAAGAGCACACTGCTTTATGATGTGCTTTATAAATCGCTCGCCAATACCTACAACGGCGCGAATTACAAAGCGGGGACGCACAAATCGATCACGGGCACCGAATATGTAAATCGCATCATCAATATTGACCAGTCGCCGATCGGGCGCACGCCGCGTTCGAATCCCGCGACGTACGTCGGCGCATGGACTTTTATCCGCGAGCTTTTTTCCTCGACCGAGGACGCGCGCGTTAGGGGCTACAAGCCCGGGCGCTTCAGCTTCAACGTGAAAGGGGGGCGCTGTGAAAACTGCGAGGGGCACGGATCGATCGCGATCGAGATGCACTTCCTCCCCACGGTCTACGTGGAGTGCGACGTGTGTCATGGGAAACGTTTTGACCGCGAAACGCTCGAAGTAAAATATAAAGGAAAGAACATCTACGAGATCTTGAAGATGACGATTGAGGAAGCGGTGAAGTTTTACGAGGATATCCCATGGCTCTATGATCGCCTGAAAATCCTGGACGAGGTGGGACTCGGCTACCTCGAGCTCGGGCAATCGGCAACGACGCTCTCGGGCGGCGAAGCCCAGCGCGTAAAGCTCGGCGCGGAGCTCGGAAAACGGGACACGCGGAATACCCTCTACCTTCTGGACGAGCCCACGACGGGGCTTCATTTCGCGGACGTGCAGAATCTTCTGGACGTACTAAACCGCCTCGTGGACCGCGGCAACACGGTAGTCGTGATCGAACACAATCTCGATGTCATCAAAACCGCGGACTGGGTGATCGACCTCGGCCCCGAGGGAGGAGAGAAGGGAGGATACATCGTTGCGACCGGAACACCCGAGGAAGTGGCGCGGAAAGCGGGGAGCTTTACGGGAGAGTATTTGAGGAAAATCTTAAAGTAACCCTTTCCTTACGGACAGGGGAGATTCTCTTTGCTTAAGAAAAAATGCGCGGAGTAACAGGTGCTATGCTATGGCATAGCACCCTCTTGTTTGAAGGATATGATGATCATAAAGACATCCATCTACTAATAGACCAGCGTTCCGTCTATATTTTGATAAAAAACATTTTCGTTCTAAAATGAAGGGTAGCCGACCGCGGGGTAGTGAACCCCTTCTTGGCTTGTGTGCTCCTGAAACGCAAAAGCTTCGCTTTCACATTTCACTCGCTACACTGCGCCAATAAAAAGAATGGCACCACGTCAGAAGAAAAAAACAATCGGGCTTGCCCTTGGAGGCGGGGGAGCGAGAGGACTCGCGCACATCGGCGTCATCAAGGCGTTGCGGGACGCGGAGATTCAAATTGACTACATTGCAGGCACCAGTATGGGCGCCTTAATCGGCGGATTCTATGCGGCAACGAAGGATATCGACACGCTTGAAAAACTCTTTCTGAGTGTGAAGGAGAAGGATATGCTTCCCGTGCGCAAACTTCTCAGGGCGCACAAGAAGGCGGAGTCGCCTTTCCGCGACACGCGGCCCGTGATTGAGATGCTGAAGTCGCACATCAAGGGCATTTCAATCGAGAAATGCACAATCCCGTTCAGCGCCATCGCGACGGACGTAAAAAACGGCGAAACCGTAATTCTTAAGAAAGGGCTGCTCACCACCGCAATCCAGGCGTCGGCCGCACTGCCGATATTATTCGCACCGGTTCCCGTGGGAGGACGCCTGCTTGCGGATGGAGGACTTGTGGACCCCGTGCCGGCGGACGTCGTGCGCGACATGGGAGCAGAGTTCGTGATCGCGGTTGACGTTTCGAAAGAATGGCCCGACATCTCCGAAGAGACGATAAGCATCCACGGCATCAAGTCACTTATCGCGGACGTGCTTCCCGCGCTCGAGTTCCAGATTGCGCGCCATGTGCTCGAAAAAGCCGATATCGTACTGCATCCTCCGGTCGCGAAGTACCACTGGGCGGATTTTCCTGAAGCGGAAGATCTCATCCAACTTGGAACGGCGGAGGCGGCATACTACGTAACACAGATCAGAAACGGCGCGGGATATCCGAAACCCGTACGGACTCCACTACAAAAGATCACGGACTTTCTCTTCGATGCGAACCGGTAAGAATAAAAACCAGGATCGCGCCGCGTACTACAAGAATCTCCCGGATACTCCCGGCGTATACCTCATGAAGGATGGGCACGGGAACGTTCTCTACGTCGGTAAAGCGGGAAACTTGAAACGGAGAGTTTCGAGTTATTTCTTGCGTCCTCCTTCCCTCGCCAAGGCTTCGGAGGGCAGGTATGACTCCCGCATCGAAGAGCTCGTACGCAAGATACAAAAGATAGACTACAAAAAAACCGGTACCGCGATTGAGGCGCTGATGCTTGAGGCGCGCCTTATCAAACAATATCTTCCGCCGTTCAATATCCGCGAGAAAGATGACACAAGCTTCCTCTATGTCGAGATTACGAAGGAGAAATTTCCGAGAGTGCTTCTTGTGCGCGGAAAAACAAAATGTGCGGGAACGCGGTATGGGCCGTTTACTTCTGCTTCGAGCGTGCGCGAAGCACTCAAAATTCTCCGCAGGATTTTTCCATGGAACACACACCCCTCAAGAGATATCGGAAGAGGAACGCCGTGCTTCGACGCGCAGATAGACCTCTGTCCGGAACTGTGCGTCAATGCCGGTCAGAGGAGCGAGTACCTGAAGACCGTTAGGAATTTAAAACTGTTTTTCGAAGGGAAAAAAGAGAGGATTATAAAGAATCTCAAGAGGGAAATGCGGACGGCGGCAAAAGATCTCGAGTTCGAGAAGGCGGAAAGGATAAAAAGGAATCTCTTCGCCCTCCAGCACATTCAAGATGTCGCCCTCATTAAAGAACCGGAAATTAAAAACTTTAAATTAAAAATTAAAAATTATCGCATAGAGGGGTTTGATATCTCGAATCTATCGGGAACCTCGGCAGTGGGATCGATGGCGGTCTTCGAGGACAGAAAGCCCGCCAAACGATGGTACAGGAGGTTCAAAATACGGACACTCAAGACGCCGAATGATGTCGGGATGCTCAAAGAGATCATGAGACGCAGGTTCGTGCACGACGACCGGGACGGCTGGCCGCTTCCGGATCTCGTTCTCGTCGACGGGGGAGCGGAGCAGGTGCGTGCCGCACGGGAGGTACTTCGGGAAACAAAACTGAAGATTCCCGTGGTGGGGATCGCAAAGGGTCCCGAAAGAAAAAGAAACGACTTCTTCGGCGCGATCCCCGGATTCGCGGACGAAGCGACGCTGATCCGCGTGCGTGACGAAGCGCATCGCTTTGCGATCGCGTACCATAAAAAAGTCAGAGCGCAATCATTCCTCACTCGACGCGAATCTTCACGCTGAAATCACCGTCAATAAGCGTACAGAGTCCCCGCGCAACCGCCTCGAATCGCTTTGCGAAACGCGACGGCGCAACCGAGGGGATATTTGAGATGGAACCAAGAATCCCTTCTTTATCGCAATGGAGATTCTGCGGCGCATACTTCGTGCCGTCCAACATCACCGAGAAACGGGAAGTGAGCGGATACACAAAGGTCTTCCCCATATCGGCTTCGGTAATTTCGTACTGCGTGGAATACACATGGGAGAGACCTCCCGATTGTGAGAGGTTCGGATTCATTGCTTCCGATACGGGCGGCGTTGATGTGACCGCTTCGGTTTCTTTCTTCTCTTCGCGAAGGACCCCCATGGAGAAAAGAACCGCAACAAGCGCCGCGGCTCCTGCTAGGCTTATCGCGATGCCTGTGTACTGCTTCATAGTATATAGTATACCGAAACTTGATATAAGTTTCCTGAAGTACCTGTGGGAAGTTGAACCTCCGCGGAGGTTCAACTTCGCATAGTAGTAGCACAAGAACGATATGGTATAATAAGCATAAGAACTTCCATGAACAAAAAAGCCCTTATTTCCGCGGGAGTGACCATTGTCGTAGCGGCGCTCATCGCGTGGTATTTCGCAACAAAGACGGGGACCGGGGAAAAACCCGCGTCTTCGCCGCCCGCCACATCATCGGAATCCGCGGCAGTACAGCGCGCGGCGCAAGCGGCCGTTCCCTCGTTCGGTGACGTAACCTCTCCCCTCCAAAACCAGCCAAATGTGAATCCGGCGGAAAATGCCAATCCGCTTCAGTCGGTAAAAACCAATCCTTTCCAATAACCATGAGAACGAAATTATTCACGGTCGCCATTCTTGCTACAGGGATAACGATCGCGGGCGTGATCATGCACATCGCTCGGGCGCAAACGGTTGCAGGACCGAATCCTTTCGCCTCGCTCCAATATCCGATTGCCGAGCTCGGAAATTGTTCGAGTAAAGACTCATGCAGAACATACTGCGCGGATGCCTCGCACACAGATGCGTGTCTTGCGTTTGCGAAGGCCCACAACTTAATGTCGGAGCACGAGGTGAACGTCGCCGAGGAGCTTGCGCGGAAATCGCTCCAGGGTCCCGGCGGGTGCACGTCCCTCGGTTCCTGCAAGACATATTGTTCGAACATTGATCACATCAATGAATGCCTTGCGTTTGCGGAGAAGACGGGCATCACGCCGCCCGGCGGGCTCGAGCAGGCAAAACGGATACAAGCGGCGATCGCAAGCGGCGTGAAGCCGCCCGCGTGCAAGAGCAAAGACGCGTGCGATACCTATTGCAGCGAGCCTTCGCACATGAAGGAGTGCATCACATTCGGCAAGGCGGCAGGATTTTTAAAAGGAGAAGAACTCCAGAACGCCGAGAAAGTGCTTACGGCGATTGACAAGGGTATTACGCCGCCGCCCTGTCGAGGACGCGATTCGTGCAACACCTACTGTAGCGCATCGGCCGACCACATGCTCCAGTGCATAACGTTCGCGAAAGAGGCTGGGTTTATGACGCCGAAGGAAGCGGAGCAGTCGCAGGGAATGATGAAGGCGCTCCAGGCGGGCGTGAAGCCGCCTGCGTGCCAAGGGAAGGAAGCGTGTGATCAATATTGCGCCGACCCCGCGCACGTGAACGAGTGTACGAAATTCGCGGTGGCCGCGGGCTTCATGACGGAAAAGGATGCCGAGATGGCGCAAAAGACGGGAGGGAAGGGTCCGGGCGGATGTGTCGGCAAAGACGCGTGCGAGACGTTTTGCAAGGATCCTCAAAACCAACAAACCTGTTTCCAGTTTGCGAAGGATAACGGCATGATACCGCCGGAAGACCTTCGGAAGATGGAACAGGGAAGACAGATGATGCGGCAATCACTCGAACAGGCGCCGCCTGCGGTACTCGACTGCCTCAAGAACGCGTTGGGAAGCGACATAATGCAAAAACTGGAAAGCGGCACGATGATGGCGTCGCAGGGCATCGGCGAAAAAATGCGCCAATGTTTTGAGCAGATGATACCTCCTCAAGGCGCGCAAGGAGAGGGAGGTCCCGGAACAATACGGCAGATGCATCAAGGGGAGCAACAAGGAGGAGGTCAGCTTACCCCTGAAGGGATTCCCTTTAAGGGGCAGATGCCGAATGGGAAGTTTCCGAATGGCGGTCCAATGATGAATGGGCAGGAAGGCAACCTCCCTGGCGGACAAATGCCGCCAAACGGACAACCTAATCAAGGCCAGATGCCGCCCTTCGAAGGGCAGGGCGGTGAGCGAGGGCAGTTTCAAAATCAACAACAACTTCAGATGATGCCGCAAGATGGTAAAGATAATCATCGGGGGGGTCAAGGCGATGAGAGCAATCTGCGAAAGATGATGCAAGAGTTTCAGGGACGATTCCCGCCGAACGGAAAACTTCCTTCAGACGGACAACCTCCGCAGGGGCAGATGCCTCCGCAAGGACAACCGCCCGCAAGTCAGATACCGCCAATGAACCAGATGCCTCCGGCCGGCATGACGCCGCCGTCTCCTGCGCCATCTTCTGGAGGAAACCTCTTAGGCGCATTCCGGACATTCGCGCAAAGCCTAGGAAACATTCTCACCCAATAACCCACCAAAATCTCCGCCGTCAAGCAACTGACGGCGGTTTACCCCCACACCATAGGCTTATGCTTATGGTGTGGGGGTTTACATTTCGAGTTGAATCGTCTCTTCTTCCTTGATATGATAAGTCCGCACTTGCGGGATCATCTAATGGTAGGATACATGACTCTGAATCATGTCATCTTGGTTCGAATCCAAGTCCCGCAGCAAATGCAAAAGCGATATACTATACTCAAAAGGTATATCGCTTTAGCATTTCTTGGGCGTGGATTCGAACCGGGAAAGGGGTCGGGGAAACGGGAGTTTCCCCGTGGCGGAAGTATTGAAACCGATGGGTTTCAAGGAGTCCGCCTTAGGCGGACGACGTTCGAATCCAAGTCCCGCAGCAAATGCAAAAGCGTTAATAATCTTTCCTTGCCTTGTTGTTATCCACAATGGTTTAACTTGACCAATAGGGTATGGGGGTATATATTCATCTTGTAATCCCATGAAATATCTTGCGTCACTACTCCTAATAATGAGCTTTGTCGGAATAGGTGTTTTTGGTTTTTCGCTTTTTGAGCATGCGATGATGGGTGGCTCAAGCGACGGTTGTATTGCCTCGGCCATAGACGGAACGGCCTGTCCCGCAAGCATCATGGACATGACTTTGCATCATGTCTCCGCTTTTCAAACGCTTACGACAACCGTGGTGCCGCCGATCTCCGGCTGGCTTTCATTGATCGTGTCCCTGCTTCTTGCTTCGGTTTCGATAGTTCTATGGTATAAAAATGTACTGCTTCCGAAACCGGAACTATTGCAAGAGCGGCGGCGAGAGGGGACGCTTCACTCTTTAGGCGGTGAGCAGAAAATTACCTCGTGGCTTTCTCTATTTGAGCTTAGTCCCTCTTTGCACTAACAGCACGCATTAAGCGATACGCTTTTTCGTGCTGTTTCAATATCCTCTCAAAAAGGATATTTTTGTTATTCACTAACTCGCATCAAATAATACCTATGCAAAAAACTATATGGATCCCGTTAGAAGCCGCGATCACGATTTCTCTAAAGAGAAAGAACGTCGATATGAAAGCGGGTCGAGAATCCACAAACTTAATCATTAAGCAGGGTCGGCTGATCGCGACCTGCTTCTAACGGAATGGAATTACTTGTAGGGACATCACTCATAGCGGCGTTCGTGGCGGGGGTTGCCGCGCTCTTTGCCCCATGCTGTATTACCGTCCTCTTACCGTCCTACTTGGGAAACATCTTCAAAGAAAAATACAAAATATTCTTCATGACTTTTGTCTTCTTCTTGGGAGTAGCGACGGTCTTCTTGCCAATCGGACTTGGAGCCTCTTTCTTGGCACAGTTGTTCAGTAAATACCACAACATAATTTTCACCGTTGGCGGAATTTTCCTGATGGCGTTGGGACTCTCAATGCTCTTTGGCAAGAAGTTCACCACCCCGACCTCCGTTCGTGACGGCATGAAGCGGCATGTGTCCTCGATCTATATTCTCGGTATCTTCTCGGCTATTGCCACTACCTGCTGTGCGCCGGTGCTCGCCGGTGTGCTCGCGCTGTCCGTTGCAAGCGGCACCATTCTGTGGGGCGCGTTGTATACCTTGGCCTATGTCGTAGGTATGACCCTGCCGCTCTTTATCATTGCGGCGTTCCTCGACAAAGTAAATCTGACAGAACGATTCACGAACGCCAAGAAAACGGTGGGGATGAGAATCGGGAGCTGGAGCTGGCACATTACCGTCTCGGAGCTCATTTCCGGATTGATATTTCTCTTGATGGGCGGCTACATAACGTATTTGGCGTTCAGCAATACGTTATTCGTACATTCGGAGTATCAATTGCAAATAAATCTGTGGAATGCCAAGTTCTTGGACGCAATCAACGGATTGGTAACGTTGATTCCGGAATACGTTTGGGCGCTTCTCTTCATTGGAATAGTCGCGTACGTTTCGTATGTGTTCATTAAACAATATAAAAGACAATAGTCTTTTGTTTCGTCTTCGCTCGGACGAAATGGAAATAAATTTTCATTTCGCTCTTCGCTAGCCAAAATAAAAAAACAAAAAAATAATCATGAAAACTTCTAACGGGATGAATAAAAATAACTACAATCAAAAAACTCCTTGGCTCACGATCACCATCATTGCGGTCGTGGCGCTGAGCTTGGGATATCTCCTTATGAAGAGTTCGCCGCAAAACGCCAATCAAACATCCGCCACTGATACCATGCATGGATCGCCGGGGGCCCCCAATACCGAGCAACTGAATTCCCTTATAGGAAAACCATTGCCAAATATCCAACTGACTGATAAGGATGGAAAAATATACACCTCGGCAGACTTCAGAGGCAAATACACCGTTCTGTTCTTCAACGAGGGCCTTATGTGTTATCCGGCGTGCTGGAATCAGATGGCATCATTCGGGAGCGACCAAAGATTCAAGAGCGGAGAGATTCAAGCAATATCCGTTGTAACCGATTCCGCGAGAGACTGGCAGACGGCAATAGCCAAGATGCCGGAGCTTGCGAAGGCAACCACCATGTTTGACGGAGGTGCGAACGCCTCGAGAGAGCTTGGCATGTTGACTACAAATTCCTCAATGCATCGCGGCTCACTGCCAGGCCATACCTATATCGTGGTTGATAAAGAGGGGATGGTGAGATTCGTATTCGATGACCCGAACATGGCAATAGCGAATGACATGCTCTTCGGTAAAATTCAGGAATTAAGCAAACAATAACATGGGCAAGAAACGGCAACTTAGACTCGGCGATACGGTGAGGAAGATTGCGAAGGCGCTTCATATACCTCACTGTGAAAAATGCGAACAGCGTCGCCTTATTCTCAACGAGGTGAGATCGTTGGGGGTAAGAGAAACAATAAGGAAGTTGAGAGCGGTTGGATTTTCCGTATCTTCTAAGCGTTCTCTCGAAAAAAAGTCAATTGAAGAAATTATTAGCAAGTTAACGGATTGTTGTAAGAAATAACCCCAATGAGAAGTCGCGGTCGCATTGCGACCTGCTTCTCACGGGATAAAAACACTTGTCCCGTTAGAAATCCAATCAATACTGAATGGGTAACGGGTATAAAAATATGGATAAGAAAAAAAATGAAAATCTCACCGATACGAAAATTTCTAATGGGACGGAACACGAAACGGAATACGAGATACAGGAGGGATCAAGACAGGAGAAACCTAAAGAGTTCGGCAACAGATATATGATCCCGATTGCCATTGTCATTGCGGGAGCCATGCTTGCGGGAGCTATGATCTATAACAACGAGAATCGCTCCCCGGAGACGCAGACGGCAGAAAATGCGGCTTCGCAAAACGGCCAGGCAACCCTGGTTGACGGAGGAAAAATCCTGCCCTTAGAAACAGAAAAGAAAATGCTTGCCGCCTTGATTGCGAATGGCACTATCAATCCCGCCAAGCTTTCTCAAGTGACAGAGCTGAACTTGCTCTGGGCTTATGGTCTGGCAAATAAAAACCCGGTTTTGGAGACCGGCCCGATTATGGACGTGCGCTACGGCGGACCGACCAACATGGCATCGGTCGGCGGTTGGACGGTTACTACGGGGTCGGTGATGGATCACTACGACAAGCACGCCTTGGCCCCTCTCACGTCAGATCAGCAGGCGCTTGTGGAGAAGATCGCGAAAGGAATTTACCGGCCCTGCTGCAATAATTCAACGTATTTCCCGGATTGCAATCACGGCATGGCAATGCTCGGGCTTCTTGAATACCTGGCATCGCAAGGGAGAACAGGGGAAGAGATGTGGAATGCGGCCATAACGGCCAACAGAGCCTGGTTCCCGGATCAATACGAGACCATTGCACAATACCTAAAAATAAAAGGTATTGATGTAAAAAGTGTAACTCCGCAAATGCTTCTTAGCGCGGAATATTCAAGCGGTTCCGGATTTGCAAGAATTGCCGCTCAAGTCCCCCAAACGCGACAAGAGAGAGGCGGGAGCGGATGCGGTGTAGATACAGGTGGAACAGCCCCAGCGCCACAGCGCCAGCAGGACGGGTGTGGCATATAAGATTATCCACAAGCACGATTTGACAAATAGGGCATAGGGGTATACCCTACCTAGAGAGGTCGATAAAATCACTAATGCGTTACCTACATGCAACACGGAGTAGATCAGAAAATAAAAGGACGCGCCCTCCATCGGGCGAGGATTCTTCGCGGTCAGTTTGATGGTCTTATTAAGGCCATTGAGAAAGAGGTGTATTGCCCAACGCTGTTGGAACAATCCCTCTCCATTCAAAGGTCGCTTAAGAGTCTTGACGGCTTTCTTCTTGAAAATCACTTGCGCTCGCATGTCAAACATCAAATGCAGAGCAAAAGTGAAGATCAAAAAGCAATTAAAGAATTGATCAGGATATATACCCTTTCCAATAAATAAAAACCTATGAAAAAATCCACATTCATTCACGGGGTCTCGATTGTTACTGGTATTTGGGGGGTACTTGCGCTCATTGGGGCGTGGCTTGCCGGACAGAACGGCACCATTTTCGGCTTCACGCAACAGCACTGCTTCAATGACGCAATTGTGCTTACTCTCATCTCCATCTCGGCCGGAGTATGCGCCTTGTATCGCAGGCAGTTAGAACGTGAGGGTTGATAATCTGGTTATTATTAAACTATTAATCGCCATGCATAATCACGATCAAAAAGACGGGAATTGGATGATGTGGACAATGATGGTGTGCTGTGTGGCGCCCTTATTGTTAATCGTCATTCTCGGACTCGGAGGCAGAGCATTTGGGGCTCCGACGTGGGTCATTATCGGTGGAGTTGCCATAATGGTCATAGCCCACTTCTTTATGATGGGTCGATCGCATAAACATTCCGATGAGGAAAAATCGGTTACCAATGGAGAGGGCGAAGATAAAGATGGCAAAAACAAAAAAGATCATCCCGGCCATGGGTGTTGCCATTAAGGCACTAAACCCCTCAGGAGGTGTGGGGGATAAATCTATGCTTACATCATTCTTCAACAAATTCAAAAAAATCCCATCAAAGAAGCTTTTGCGGGATCCGGTGTGCGGTATGCGGGCAAGCGACAGCATTACCTTCACCTACAAAGACAAGGAGTATGTCTTTTGTTCGGATCATTGCCGGAGTCAGTTTGAGAAAGACCCGGAAAGCTATATCAAAAAGTAACCATGACAAACACTTACGCAAAGGCAATATTATATGGGACACTTGCAAGTGCGATCTTGCTTGGTGTGTACTTCGCGGTCTTGACGCTCGTCTCCGGATGGAGCTTTGCTCAAGATCAATTCGGCACATACTGGTATTTCATCACGAGCTTGGCGATTGGTTTCGGTGTTCAGATCGGTTTATATCAGCATCTTAGGGCCTTAGTGCATGGGGGGCTTGGCATGAGCAAGGTTGTCGGCGTATCAGGTACGACTTCGACGGCCTCTATGATTTCCTGTTGCGCTCATTATCTTGTGAATGTGGTTCCCATTCTCGGAGTTACGGGGCTTGCTACGTTTGTAGCTCAATATCAAGTCAAGATTTTCTGGATCGGTCTTGCGTTTAACATATTCGG
This sequence comes from bacterium, assembly GCA_021815205.1. Lineage (GTDB taxonomy): Bacteria > Patescibacteriota > Minisyncoccia > UBA6257 > GWB1-50-10 > JAKAHD01. The sequence goes on along the minus strand of JAKAHD010000001.1, from coordinate 112,457 downwards.
CATTTTATTTATCAGCAATAAAATCATCAAATGCTCCGCCCGAGACGGATCCGCCTCTGTGAGAAACCTAAAAAACTCTGACGGGTGGAAAAATTGAAAAATAGTCGCAATTACCAATATCTCAAAAAATCAATCATGGGAACCCCTAACGGGATGAATAAAAAAGTAATCACAATATCCGTATTGGCATTGGTGTTCGTGGGAGTTTCTCTGGTCTTGTATAATCCTAAACCCAGCTCTCGTCCGCCCCAAGACAACTCTTCAACATCAGGCGTGAAACAAAAATGGGAGACGAGGACTGACGAGCAAGCAAATGTTACCGTCGTAGTTACGCCGCTTAATCTTTCATCACAATCGACGGAGTGGAAATTTGATATTGGTATGAACACACATTCGGTCGAACTTGATCAAGATCCTGTACAAATCGTGACGCTGGTCGATGATAAAGGTAACGTGTATAAGCCCCTGTCTTGGGAGGGTGCCGGGCCCGGCGGCCACCATCGGGAGGGAGTGTTGATTTTTAACGCAATCCAACCAATGCCTCAAACCGTCGAACTTAAAATCAAAGATATTGGCGGCATTCCAGAACGATCTTTCAAATGGGGTTTGAAATAACGTGAATAAATTTCTAAATTATAACTTCTTGATTCGCTTTGGCTTAGGCGTCATCTTCCTTGCTAATTCTCTAACGGCGTTTTTTGCACCATCGGAATTCATCGAGCTGATAAACAACTCGTTTATCTTGCCTCTATTGCCAATCCGCCCGGAGCTATTTGTGCCGTTTGTGATCGGTTTGAACGACGGTATCGTCGCTTTGCTCCTCTTTTTTGGTATTACTACACGTCGTGTGGGCTTATGGGCGTTTATCTGGCTTGTCGGCGTCATGATCGTTATTGCAAGTCCTTTCGATGCGCTTGAGCATTCCGGACTTTTGTTTATGGCACTTGCTCTTGTCTTTGGCGAGAAATATCTAACTAAAAACGTATGAACTCAACACACGAACCACAACTTGCTTGGTTTTTATGGAGCTTAATCCTTGTTGCAATCTGGGTAGTTATTTACGTACTTCTAAAAAACAGAGAGAGTAAAAAAGAAATGCTTTGGGTGAGCTTATGGACTGCACTTTTTGGATTTACAGAGCCACTTTTTGTTCCAACCTACTGGAATCCACCATCACTTTTTGACTTAGCTCACCGAACTGGTTTTGATATTGAAAGTTTCATTTTCTCTTTTGCTATCGGTGGTATCGCGGTAGCGATCTATGAGTGTATCCATCGCACTTCGCATGAGCGAATAGAAACATATGAACGTCATTTGATCCACCACAACTACCACTTGCTCTCTATTCTCTCGTCCCCATTTATCTTTTTTGTGATCTTTTTTACAACTTCGCTTAATCCTATCTATTCGGCAATTATAGCAATGCTTGTCGGCGGCTTTTTCTCTTGGTATTGCAGACCTGATCTTAAAAAGAAAATGATCGCAAGCGCTTTTATATTCTTAGGGATTTATTTTGTATATTTCTTAACGCTCATTGCTCTTTATCCTGGGTATGTGGAACAGGTCTGGAACCTCAAGGCTATCTCGGGTATTTTGATATTAGGAATTCCATTAGAAGAACTTTTATTCGCTTTCAGCTTTGGTTTTATCTGGTCGAGTATTTACGAACATCTTACTTGGAAAAAGTTAAAATCTGTAAAACAAATATAAATTATATGGATCACAAAAATCATAACGAAAAAGTCGAGGAGGAATCACATAAGTGTCCAGAGTGCGGTTTGCATTATAAAGAGAAAACGCAAGCGAAAAAGTGCGAAACATGGTGCAAAGAACATCACGGTTGCAATTTAGAGATCACAAACCAAGCTATTGAAAATAAATAATATGAATAACCATAATCACCACAATTCAAAAGAAACTCTCTACACCTGCCCCATGCACCCGGAAGTCATTAAAAATGCGCCCGGCAAATGCCCCGGATGTGGTATGGATTTAATTCCGATGGAAGTTGATGCTCATACTGGTCACAACATGCAAAAAATGAGCCATACCGATCATGAAGCGGCCATGACCAACCCAGCAATCGCCAAACAGATGGAAAGGGATATGCGCCGCCGGTTTTTCATTTCACTTTTCCTCTCCGTTCCTATTTTCCTGTATTCGCCGGTTGGCACAACTATTTTTAAGTTACATTTGCCAACCCCCATTCCAATCAATTGGTTGCTCTTAATTCTCACGACACCAATCGTTTTTTGGACTGGTTCAATCTTTATTACCGGCACCTACTACTCGCTCAAAGCAAAGAAGCTTAATATGGCGGTCTTAATCGCGACCGGCGTTTTGGCGGCCTATCTTTTCAGCGTTCTACTCACACTCGTCGGCGGCGAAGAAACATTTTTTGAAGCCGCTGCGCTCTTGGTTACGTTCGTCTTGTTTGGCCACTGGATGGAGATGAAATCACGCCGCGGCACCTCGGATGCCTTGCGCGCCCTCTTTGATCTAGTGCCGCCCAAAGCAAATGTGATTCGGGACGGCAAAGAGATTACTATTCCGAGCGCGGAAATTATTCATGGCGATAGTGTGGTACTCCGACCCGGCGACAAGGTTCCGGTGGACGGCGAAATATCCTCGGGCGAAACATCAATTGACGAATCGTTGGTGACGGGCGAATCTATACCGATCTCAAAGACGATCGGCGACAAGGTGGTGGGCGGTTCGGTCAATCTCACCGGCACGATTCAATTCAAAGCCACACAAGTCGGCTCGGAAACCGTGCTTGCCCAAATCATCAAAATGGTGGAGACCGCCCAGAATTCCAAAGCTCCCGGTCAGCGCATTGCTGATATTTGGGCGGGACGGCTGGTGATTGTTGCGATTGGTTCCGGCATCGCCGCATTCCTCGGTTGGTATTTTATCGGCAGTGCGAACTTGCTTACCGCGTTAACCTTTGCCGTGGCAACAGTCGTTATTGCATGTCCCGACGCCTTGGGGCTTGCCACACCGACGGCGGTAGCAGTCGGCACCGGCATCGGCGCAAAGCACAACATTTTAATTAAGGACGCAGCAACACTCGAAAATACCTCCCGTCTTACGGCGATCGTGCTGGACAAGACGGGAACGTTAACCCTCGGCAAGCCGAAGGTGACTGATATCGCGCCCTTGAATAGCGTGAAGGAAGAAGAAATTTTGAAATATGAGGCGAGCATCGAAATCGGCTCGAACCACCCGATCGCAAAAGCCATCGTCGATGAGGCGGCAAATAAAAACATTCGGCTTGTCAAGTCCTCGCAGTTCGAATCGGTTGCTGGATATGGTTTAAAGGCCGTGATCGACGGTAAACGCATCCTTGCGGGCAACGAGAAGCTTATGAATGCGAGCGGTGTAAATCTTGAAACCGCCCGGGCGACGATCGACCGGCTCGCGGGAGAGGGCAAAACCTTGAGCATGCTCGCCATTGATGGCAAGATTGCCGGCGTCATCGCGGTCGCGGATACGGTGCGCCCGAGCGCGAAAAAGAGCATCGAGGAATTGAAAAATATGGGCATCGAAGTTGTGATGATCACCGGCGACCACGCAAAAGTTGCGGAAGCGGTGAGCAAAGAGCTCGGCATCGACCGTGTGTTCGCGGAAGTGCTCCCAGAGGACAAGGCGAGTTACGTAAAAAAACTGCAGGACGAGAAGAAGTTCGTAGCAATGGTGGGCGACGGCGTGAACGATGCGCCCGCCTTGGCGCAAGCCGATATCGGCATCGCGATCGGCGCGGGCACCGACGTTGCGATTGAAACCGGGAACATCGTCCTCATGAAATCTGATCCATTCGACATCGTAGCCGCGATTCGTTTGAGCAAGGCGACGGTCGTTAAAATGAAGCAAAATCTTTTTTGGGCAGCGATTTATAACATGCTGGCCATTCCCGTTGCTGCTGGAGTGTTCTACCACCCCCTTGGCTGGACCTTGCGGCCGGAGATCGCCGCGCTCCTTATGTCCGCTTCTTCCATTATTGTGGCCACGAACGCCGTGCTCCTTAAACGCGTCGAACCCCGCCTGCGCGAATAGTTTCCGCCGATGTCAAAACTTTGGCGGACAGGTCGGCGGGCAGGAAAATAGTGCCTATTTACCTCCACACCTCAGGCTTAGGTGTGGAGGTAAATATAACAAAGTGCTAAAATATGAATAATTACAAGGCGAGGTATTCGGGCGAAGGAGAATAAAATTTCGGAACGGCTAGGTAAAGATATGGTGTTTTGAAATAATCTATGAATCTAAAAGATAAGAAAATTCTCATAACAGGGGCTTCAAAAGGTATCGGGCGGGCAACCGCTATTGCTTTGGCGAAAGAGGGTTGTTCGGTCGCAATCAATTTCAAATCGGACACTAAAGCGGCACAAGAAGTCCTAGACGAGTGTAATCGTTACTCTAAGGGCAATATACTTGTTCGTGCTGATGTATCTAACGATAAAGAGGTATCCGAAATGTGCCAAGAGGTAAAACAAGAATTTTCTCATTTGGATATACTCGTCAATAACGCAGGAATTTTTGATGAAAACGATAATTCAATAAATGTTGAGGCATTTGAAAATGTTTTCCGAAATAATTTTTTGAGTGCTGTAATGGTAACTAAACACTCTCTGCCCTTAATGCAAGAAGGAAAAATCGTAAATGTTTCCTCAATTCATGGGCGACTTGGGTATGGCAGGCCATCGGCGGCCGCTTATTCTGCTTTTAAGGCTGCACTTGAAAATTACACTAAGAACTTGGCTAAAGACCTCGCTCCCAAGATACTTGTTAACGCTGTTGCACCAGGACGCGTCGCAACTCCTATGTGGGGCAATCCTGACATAAAAGAACAAGAAGAATTAGGACAGGTTCATCTCATAAGGAGGATGATACAACCCGAAGAAATTGCTGATGCAATAATTTTCCTTATAAAGAATGATGCTATGTGCGGCGAGGTTCTTACTATTGATGGGGGAATGGGGCTGGTAACTCTTGGATAAAAATGTAGAGAAATAGGGCTTTCAAATTATCCAGTTTGAGCCGACAGAAAAATAATTATGGACTTCAAGCAGAAAACAACCGAAACCTACGACAAAATTGCTTTTGGCTACAGTGCGGGCCATTTTGATCACTTTTGGGTTGATGAGTTTGATTTTTATAAAAGCATGACCAGTGGCAAAAAAGTTATTGACCTCGGCTGTGGAGCCGGACGAGATGCCGCCGTTTTTGTGGAAAACGGTTTTGACTACACGGGTATAGACGCTTCGGATGGAATGTTGAAAGTAGCAAGCGAGCGGGTGCCAAAAGGAAAATTTCAAAAAATGGATTTTGGCAAAACCATCTTCCCAGACGAAGAATTTGACGGATTTTGGGCGGCCGCCAGTTTTCTGCACATTCCCAAAAACGATGTCGCTGGAGTTTTACAGGAAGCAAAGCGAATTACTAAAAACGGCGGCATCGGTTTTATCTCGGTCAAAGAAAAAAATGGAATGGACGAAGGAATGATAGATGAAAATAAGTATGGAGGCATAAGTCGTTATTTTTCATTCTATACTCAGGATGAATTCAAAAATCTACTTGAACAAAATGGCTTTTCGGTTGTTAGAATGAGTACACACACCGAACATGATAGGCAAAAAACAAATTGGCTCTGCTATTTTGTGAAAGTTCAAAATTAATAGTTGGCGGCGAAAATAGTCATGGATATAAAGATAATTCTTACCCTAGTTGCCACGCTTATCGGAATTGTTGCTTTCCTCCTGTATTTTAAAGACACCTTTTCATTAAAAACAAAGCCTCACGTTTATACGTGGCTTATCTGGGCGATTACTCAAGGAACTGCGGTCTTTGGAATTTGGTATGGCGGCGGAGGGTGGGGTGCGTTAGAGTTAACGGTTGGAACTCTTTTTGTAATCGCGGTTTTTTTATTTTCGCTAAAGTATGGAACAAAAAATATCACCAAAAGCGATATGGTTATCTTGATTGCGGCCTTGGCCGCAATTGTGGTGTGGTGGCAATTACATCAACCTCTTATTTCCGTGCTCATGGTTTCCGCAATCGACGTAATCGGGTATGTTCCAAGTTTTAGAAAGTCATATGAGGAGCCGTGGAGTGAAACTTTAATTTCTTGGATGTTATTTTCAGCGTCAAATATTTTTGCGATATCGGCGCTAAAAGAATATAATGCATTGACGGTTACGTATCTAGCCGCGATAACATCAGCTAATATCGCACTTCTCTTTATTTGCTATTTCCGAAGGCAATTGATTCCAGAGTCAACCCATAGTTGAATTTGGCAGCGAAGAAACAGAGAAGGGCACATCTTTATGAGACAACGCGTTGCGGTATTTGTGTTCGACGGGAAAAACGTACTGCTCCTTCACCGCCGCAAACACGGTAAAGAATATTATGCCGTTCCCGGGGGAGGGGTGGAAGAAGGCGAAACCGAGGAATACGCCGCGGTACGGGAGCTTAGGGAAGAAACAAGTCTCGACATCGTGCTCGGCGAGAAGATCGGATCGCTCGCCGCGAACGATGCATCGGAATCGTTCTACGTTGCTGAATCATGGGTCGGCACTCCAAAGCTCGGCGGCCCCGAAGCGGAGCGGAACTCGCCGGAAAATTTTTACGAACTCGAATGGGTGCCAATCGAGAGACTCGGCTCGTTGCCGTTTCGGGAAGAAATAAGGGCCCTGCTCTTTTCTTTTGTGTCCCGCCAGTAAGGAAACGTACAAGAAACGACCCTGATCGTGCAAACCCCACACATGCATCGATCGGCAATTCCGTCGCCCTTCATCGGTATATCAACTCATTACAACCTAACGCACCGCGACCACGATAATTAAGAAATTAGACCGCTCTTGGGGTTTTTCCTTCCTCCTGAATCTTCTTCAGTTTTAATTTTCCTTCGACAAGCTCCGCCTCAAGGAGCTTGATTCGTTTTCCTCCGCGAAGCGTCCATACTCCCGGTTCGGGATTCAGCGCGCGGATCATCCGATCTATTGTTACTGCAGTTTCACCGCCCGCCGTCTCCGCTTTGTGTAATTCTTCTTCGCCCACGAACGCATCGTCCGCGGAAAATTTTCTCGTGAATGTCGCCTCCGCATGATTCTGCTCCCGCGGTGTTATTGTTCCCGCAAGATATTCGGGAATTGTTTCAAGGAGAAGTTCGCCGCTCAGTTTGGCGAGTGCGTCGTGCAGAGATTCATAACTCATAATTCCTAATTCCTTATTCAATTCGCGTTCCGCGATAATCGGCCCATGATCCACTTTCTCGTCCATGCGGATAAGACTCACGCCCGTTTCCTCGTCTCCCGCGAGAAGCGCGGATTGAATCGGTGTCGCGCCGCGATATTTCGGGAGAAGGGAGGGGTGCACCACCACAATCCCTCTTGGAAAGAGGCCGATGATCTCCTTCGGGATAATCTTGCCGTATGAGGCGAGAATGGCGAAATGCAATTTGTCTCCCTCCGGGAGATGTCCCGTAGGGACAAAATTTTTAATATCTTCTGGCTGCAAAAGGGGTATCGCGTATCGTCCGGCGAGCGCCTTCACCGGCGAAGGAGTTATTATTTGCTTCCTTCCTACGGGACGGTCGGGGTTCGTGACCACAAGAGACGGCGGCATGCCGCCCTCGATGAGTTTCTGGAAGACGATCTCCGCAAAACGCGGAGTGCCGAAAAATACATAATTCATTTTAATTCTTAAATTTTTAATTTGAAATTTTCATTCAATACTCAATGTAGTAATGTTTTAATTTTTAAAAATTGATTCATTTAAAATTGTAAATTAAAAATTAGCCATCCTCGCCGACTTCGTGCACTATCTTCGCCTTATCCACAAACACCTTCCCGTCCAGGTGATCCACCTCGTGCTGGAACACTCTCGCGAGGAGTCCCCACGCGTTGATTTTGAGCTTCTTGCCGCGCGCATCGAATCCAGTGAGCGTCACGCGGTAATGCCGATCGACGGAACCGAACGTATTTGGTACGCTCAAGCACCCTTCTTCGAGAGCCTCCGTTTCTTTCGACCGCTTCACGATCTCCGGATTAAAGACCGCGTAGAACTTCTGTGCTCCCTGACTGTCCGGCACTTGTGCCACAAAGACGCGATAGGGAAGCCCGATCTGATTCGCCGAAAGTCCGACGCCGTCCGCGCGTTTCATCACCTCCCGCATTGATCTCACGAACGCCTGCGTTTCCTTGAGGGAATGTGCGGCGAAATCATACGGAATCGTTTTCTTCCGCAAACACAAATCCTCCTCCTTATTGGTGATGCGCAGAATTTTTCTCTCCATCGAACCATACCCTCATAAAATACGCTCCTTTGTTTCTCACGTTCTTTTTCTCCGCGATATCCTTTGCAAGCCGTAGAAGCTTCTCTTCATTGTGCTCTTTCGCAAGCTTGATATAGAGCGCCTTGTGGGCACTATCATGCAAGATCTCGGAGAGCATCAAGCCCGTCATCTGATATCTCCTGTATACGTGGCTTTCTTTTCCCCGCCGCTTCAGAGAGGCGAGGTAATTTTCACTCTTTCCATCTGCGGTGTTTTTCCCTGACATATGAAGAAAATTTGAACAACATTGAGTAATTAATGGAAATGAAGTAGTAATTAAGTAGTAATTAAGTAGAAATGAAGTAGAAATGAAGTAGAAATGAAGTAGAAATTCATTGCACGAACAACGTAATTACCGTTAATTACAACCTAGTTACCGCCTAATTACTCAAGCTCTCACCTTCATATTCTATGTTAAACTATCGTAAAATGCCAACAGAGAATCGTAATTGCCTTTTCACTCGATTTCCTCTTAAATAGACGTATGGGTTTTTTCTCAAGGAAAAGAATCGCCGCGATCGGCGTTGCAATCATCCTTCTGGCCGCTACGTTCTACGGCGGGTACAAGATCGGTTCCGTGAAGGACGCCGCATCGACGGCAACGAACGGGGTTCAAAACAGCTTACTGCAGAACGCCGACTTCTCCTTGTTCTGGGATGCGGTGAAAGCACTGAAGGATAATTACTATGGGATACATAAAATAAGCGATCAGGACATCGTGTACGGCGCGATCAAAGGAGCGGTGCAGTCAACGGGCGATCCGTACACCGTGTTCTTCACGCCGAGCAACGCGAAAAAATTCAACGAAGATCTGAGCGGCAGCTTCGGAGGTATCGGCGCCGAGATCGGTATACGAAACAATCAACTCACGGTGATTGCTCCCATCAAGGGGAATCCTGCGGAAAAGGCGGGGCTCAAGACGGGCGATCAGATCCTGAAGATTGACGACACGATCGTAACGAGCGACTTGAGTGTAGACGAAGCGGTGAATCTCATCCGAGGCCCAATTGACACTAAGGTGAAACTTATGGTTATGCGGAACGGATGGAAGGCGGCGAAAGAATTCGACATTACCCGCAAGACCATCCATATTCCGACACTTGACTGGAAGATGGTAAACGGCAACATCGCCTACATTCAACTCTATAACTTCAGCGCGAACGCCTCATCGCTCTTCTACGAAGCGGCGCTCTCGGCGCTGCTCCAGGGAGCGCGCGGGGTGGTACTTGATCTCCGAGGCGATCCGGGAGGTTTCCTTGAGGTAGCAACGGATATCGCGGGATGGTTCCTGCCGAGAGGAGACGTGGTTGTGAAGGAGAAGCTCCGTTCGGGAGACGAGAACATCCTTCGGGCGAATGGGAATGCGGCGCTCACGCACATGCCGGTCGTGGTTCTTATTGACGGAGGTTCGGCGTCTGCCTCCGAGATTCTCTCGGGAGCGCTTCGCGACGATCGGAGCATCAAACTCATTGGAGAAAAAACGTTCGGGAAGGGGAGTGTGCAGGAGGTGCAAACACTGAAAGACGGATCATCCTTGAAGGTCTCGATCGCCGAATGGCTCACACCAGACGGACATACCATTAATAAGATTGGGCTTCAGCCCGACATACAAGTGCCAATTACGGATCAGAATACAAAAGAAGGAAAAGATCCCCAGTACGATAAGGCGATAGAGATCATTAAGCAAGAGATGGCGAAATAGCTACGAAATACGAATGACTTACGAATATACGAATTTGTACCTTTTGTGTCATTCTGAACGCAGTGAAAAATCTCTTCGTTTTCGTATATTCGTACTCAATTCGTAATTCGTAGAGAAATACATGCAAGTCATTCTCCTTCGGGATGTCCGCGGTGTCGGGAAAAAATCCGAGGTGAAGCACGTCTCGGACGGCTATGCGAGGAACGCCCTCATCCCGAAAAAACTTGCGATACCCGCGACGAAAGATGCGCTCGTAAAGCTCGAAAGGCAGAGAGCGGAACACGAAGCGGCGCATCATGCGCTTCTATCGAAACTCCAGGAGCAAGCGAAGACAATCCAGGGAAAAACATTCTCCTTTACGGTAAAGACGGGAGCGCACGAATCCGTATTCGGCTCGGTCACGAAGAATGACATCGAGAAAAAGCTCGGGGAGCGGGGGATTTTAAACGCACATGCGGAGCTCGATCGGCCGATCAAAACACTCGGCACTCATCCGGTCGCCATCAACTTCGGCGAAGGCGTACGAACCGAGATTAATATCCAAGTCGAACCGGAATAAAGGTTCCGCGGGGCAAGCCCCGCGGTATTCGCGGAACTCGCTTCGCTCGTCCGCCCTCGCGGCACGCCGCGAGGTATTCAACCTTTGTTCCGACATCGCTCGGCCCAAATGAAAATGTATCCATTTTCATTTGGCTCTCTCGCTCGTCGGAATAAAAGAAAACCTCCCGATAATTAGGAGGTTTTTTCGAGGACGTTCACCACACTCACTTTTCTCGTAGAACCGTTGAAATTCTCTTTCTTCTTCTTCGTAAACTTTACCGTACCGTGCTGTACCGCGTAGAGCGTGTCATCGCCGCCGCGGCGCACGTTCACACCGGGGTAGTACTTTGTGCCGCGTTGCCGGATTAGGATATCGCCCGGTTTCGCCGTCTCACCGTCAAAAAGCTTCACGCCAAGCCGTTTGGACTCTGATTCTCGTCCTAACTTAGTTGATCCTTTCGCTTTAGTATGCGCCATGATTGTCGAAATTTTAAGCTCACGATTGTGAGCGAAAAAATTTCGTTACAATCATGAGCGTCCCGCACTATTTTACTGTAGATTCGAACCCGCTCCTCGGTTAGATATTTACCACTATCCTCCCACAGAGATACGAGTCGAATAGTAAAATAGCTGCGGGATAACACCTTAGACTTTTGTATAATAGTATAGAACAATCAAAAATATGTCAATAATTAAGAATATCGTACAGTGGGCAAAATACCGCCGCCTATGGATTCTCTTCTGGGGTGGGCTCGCGCTCCTCGTCCTCGCAAGCTTTGGGGTCGGTTTTCTGGTAGGACAGGAGAAAAACCAGACGCCGATCATAATCGAGACGCACAGTCCTTAACGTATCGGGTACTATTGACCGCGAGGCAAAGATTGTGATACTACAAAATACAAAGAAACTTCAAAATAACATAAGGAGGTGGGTTATGGAAAACTGGAGTGTTTTGGGGATCGGGATATTTGTGTCGTATATCCTCTTCTTAATTGGATCTTTCCTAAGAAGAGGCGGCGTGCGCGTCGGCGGACTGATTGCGGTTGCCTGTTCATTGGGGATATCCATCATCATAATAGGAAAGATGGTGGACTTCACACCGATGGACATCATATTGCTATGGCTCATCGAGTCGCTCTTTCTTTTTCTCGGAGCAATTCGAGGAGGACAAATGCAGAGTGATCTCGAGAAAAAAGCCGCATTAAAGAAACTCTCTCATGAGCGGAGAATGAGGCGTTTGCCCACGATGGTGGGGGTACTCCTCATATTTCTTCTTATTATTCTTATTGCTTTCTTTTCATAAGAAGGAGAAGTTTTTAACGAAACAAAGCCGTGCGAATCAAAGATTCGCACGGCTTCAATATTGCTACACCATGACCTCTAAAGGTACCCCACCTTCTTCAGCCAATCGGCGTGCTCCCATTCCCATAACTTCTTCGCGCCGAGGAAGGCGTGGTAGTCGTCGTGCCACGCGGGGAACTCTTTAAACTCTACCTCCCCCTCAAGCGGTCCCCACTCGTGCATACATGTTTTCGAGTTGTAATTCCGCCAATTGAGGCGCACCTTATCCCTTCCGCCCTTGCTCCGCAGGATGCTCCCGCACCGGTCGCAGTGCCGCATTTGATCGATCCGCAGGATCCACCTCGTCTCGAGCTCCGGCACGATGTCCTTCATCGCGGCGACATATGCGGAGGTCTGGAGATTATAGTCGCGATAGATTTCCTGCGAGGTCTTGATATCCAAGATTCCCACCTTGCCGTCGATCAAGGCGATTGCATCAAGCGTACCCGCGTAGCGCTCTTCGAAGTTCACAAGCCGCCGCTCGACGAACTCTTTCTCGACGCGGATATGCGTCTTCTCCGCAAACTCAAGAAACGCCTTGATGGAAGAATCGACGGAGGGGGGGATGAGAGGACGTTCTCCAAGAAGCAGTGCCTCCACTGTCTCGTGGATTAAGGTGCCCTCCTCGGCGGAGTTCTGTTTGATCCGCTCCCCCTCGTCGAAGTTCTTTAAGGCCGCATAAAAGCGGTAGAGCGCCGGCTTCGCCTTGATCTCGACGATTTTTGTCACGCGCGGATACCAGAAACCGTCGATCTCGTAACCGCAGGTTTCCTTGAACTCCTCGGGAGTGGAAAAGGTGTTCATCTGTTCAAATTTCCAATTAACCTAATTCCTAATTAACCTAAACGCCACATTAGAAATTAGAGCAATTAGATATTAGTCATTCGTTTCGCAAAAGCTTGTCCGTTTCCTCGACGATGGTGCCGGCACCCATCATGATCACGACGTAATTTGAAATTTGAAATTTGAAATTTTTAGATATGACAGCGCGAATCGCATGCAGTAAATTTTTTTTATTATGGAGATACGTTGCTCCCTTTATCTTTTTCGCGAGCGCCTCCGAGGTATAGCGGGGATTGATTCTGTCGCGCCCCGCCACTCTATAAATGGGAAGAAGGATCAACGTATCCGCGCCCTTGAACGCGCCAGCGAACTCTCTAAAGAGCGACCTCAGCCGCTTCGCCTGATGCGGCTCGAAGACGCAGATAAGATGTGATTTGGGAAATTTCTCCCTGAATGCCTGGAGCGTCACCTTGATCTCCGTCGGGTGGTGCGCGTAATCATCATAAATTTTTAATTTGAAATTTGAAATTTTTAATACACCGCGATATTCAAAACGGCGCCATGCGCCGCGATAACGCTTTAACGCGGAAAAAATAACCTCATCTCTGATCTTCAGATGATGCGCGAGCGTATACACCGCACATGCATTTGAAATATTGTGCGCCCCGGGAATCGAGAAATTCGCTCTTACCTTCCGCGTAAAAGCGGTGGGGGAGCCGGCGACCGAATACCACATAACCTTCAGGCGATGCGCCCTCGCGATCTTCATGATGCGCGGGCGCAATCCGTAAAGCTCCTTACTATCGCGATTCACGACAAGCACGCCGCCCGACCGCACGTTTCCAATGAATCGCAGAAACGTTTTCTTTATATTCGAAAGGTTTTTATAGAAATCCAAATGTTCCTTATCGATGTTTGTAATAATGGCAAGAGAAGGGGAGTAGTGGAGGAACGCTGCCTTCCATTCGTCGGCCTCGAGCACAAGATACTCGCTCTTGCCGAATCGGAAATTACTTCCACGAGCGGGCGGAACGAACTCTTTAAGCTTCGTTCCCACAATGACCGTCGGATCCATTCCCGCCTTGATAAGCACAAGCGAAAGAAGCGACGTTGTTGTACTCTTCCCGTGAGCGCCGGAGACGGTAATTGCCGTATACTCCCTGGTGAGCGCCCCCAATGCCTCGGGATAGGAGAGCGTGGGAATGCCCCGACGCCTTGCCTCAATAACCTCTGGGTTGTCGCTTCTTATGGCGTTACTATACACCACAAGACCCGTTTTTGGGCCTATATTGCCCTTCTTATGCCCTATTTTGACTTTTAAGCCCTGTTTTTCGAGATCCTTGGTAATTTCACCCTTCACGATATCAGAGCCAGAAACAGCCCATTTTTGAGCGAGAAACCAACGGGCGAGTGAACTTACGCCAATACCTCCGATACCGACAAAGTGTACGGACCTGTCTTTCGATACGTCTCCAAATACAGGAGTATGGGGATGGACGCGCATATCTTTCGTATTATCGCAGAAGAAACGAAAAAAGCGAAGTGGTTGCGTACACTGCTCATGAACGATGCGGGGGAGTTGAAAAGAAGCGCGGCCTAGAGGTATCTGTATCTGTCGCACAAGGTACATTTCCCGACATAATGATACTGGCGCAAGGAGGTTGAATCTCGTGGACTTCTTAATCCAGAAAATAATGTGCCCGGTCCCTTACAATTAAGAACCGGGCTAAAACTATTTGCTCCAATCTCCCCTGGAATTCCATACAAGCTCAAAAAAGAACTTTATGGAAAAAATTATCCATAAAAGCGCGTTGAGTACCAAAGCCACATAAAATGGCAGTATCCTTCCTGTACTGCTGAGCACTATCGCGATGATTACCAGTAACACAGTAAAAAACCTCATACGATCAATACACTTGTATTGTCCTAACCAATAATGCGACGCCACAAGCATCCATGACACAACCCCGATTATAAACATTATCGTGCTATAGGCCACGGAAAATATTTCTGTACACCAGCTTACATGCCATATGGTTCTTATGGCCAATATTACTTCGCTTACGGCAACTAGTATTATTAACAATAATAGCACCAACCGCTTTTTTGTTCGGGATCCCATACATCCTCCATGGGTTTATTTTTAAAAATGCAAACTAAAACTTGAGAAATATAGTAACAACTCTTACACTAAATTGTCAAATAAAAATACCGCAAATTCAATCTTGCAATGCAACATCCGCAACTCTTATATACGCCATTGGTAGACTAATAATCTTAATGGCACTGGTTTACCACCACAACCTAGTATAGGTGTGGGGGTCTACTAAGGGGTGTTATGACGCGTCATAACACCCTCCCCTTCCTAAACTTTTAGAAACTACCACCATCCGAGGAGTGCAAGAGAAGCCACAAAAACCGTAAGCGCACACAAAAGCGCGAGCATGAATATCGCATACTCTTTATACGAGACAGGTTTCCCGCGCTTATATCCTATATAAGTGATAAGTGCAAATATCCCGAATGAAAGAAGAAGACGCGCTATCATTAGTAAAACAAAGAAGGGGCAATGAAATAAAGAGGGATAACTAAAAGAGGTAATCCTATAGTTATTATAAGAATAATTTTCCCAACAGAGCGTTCTGCTTGAGCAAGTGAAGAAATACTGTTTTTCGGATTACTTAATAACAACATTCCCACCGCGATTATTGCGAGAAACCAAAGCATATTAGAATTTTGGAACTGTAGTTGTTGATCCTATTATATCTCCCACGTGATAGAATGATGTTCTTGCGTGTCCAGTATATCCAGGCCAGCTTACGTAACATCTCGCAGTGTTTCCATTTCCATCGTCAAATGTTGCCATCCAAAAGGAAGACGAGGATTAGAGAAAGAAGAATTATCTTCTTCATATTCCTTACGTGAATTGAATATGCGACAACCCAAATTGAAGGAGCTTCCACACGAGTCCCCATATCCACATCATAAAGTTCATTACGGTGGTCGCGATGCTCGTAAGACTCACTCCGAGATTCGCCTCGGACCATGCGTTCGCCGAACTCCACGCATTGGTAAGCGTTGAAAGATCAAATGCGGCGATAGAAGGGATGGCGGCAGGTGCGGGCGCCTGAACGGTGTGCCGGCCCTGTGCAACGTTCAGAAGCGGCACATAGCTCTTTGCCTTATTAAGAAGATTCATAAGATCCTGAACCGGTACGAGGGCGCTTGGATTCAAGTTTTGAATCCCCTGCGCGTTCTGCACGGTCTGCGCCTGTTGCGCGCTCCCTATAAGCGGGATGAAAAACGAGGCAACAAGCAGAATAAGAGTAATTTTTCTCATACGCCGTTTGTTCTCCCTGTATATACTGTAGCACTGCCCGGAATCAATGCACGCAATGACTGTGCACAAGAGATTCACGCCGGGACCCGTGCCCTTGCTCCCGCATACGAAGGATTTTCACGCTTCCATTTTTTGAATCGCACGCTCAATTCTTCTCAATGACTCTTCCTTACCTAACACTTCCATAATCTCAAATGGGCCGGGCGAACTTTCTTTCCCCGAAAGTGCGACTCTCAGGGGCCACAAGACCTCTCCCCTGCCGCGCTTCTCGGCAACCGTCATGACATACTGTTCAATCGTGCCCTTCTCAAACTCGGAAGGAGGAATCTCTTGCATCACATCCAGCGTAAAATGCAGATTGTCGAGAATCGCGGCGGGCGGCGTGCTGTTCCAGATAAGAAGCTTCGCGTCGTATTCCGGAAGCTCGAAAAAGAATCCCGCGAGCATCGGGAGATCCGAGAGATGCTTCAAGCGCTCCTTCTCGACGTTCACCACGCGAAGGAGCATCTCTCCGTTCGCCCGCCAGGATTCGGAAATAAAGGGCGCCACAAGCTCCGCGAGCGCGGGCGTCGGCATCCTCTTTATGTGTTGCGCGTTCAGCCACTCGAGTTTTTCGGGATTGAACACGCCTCCCGATTTTTGCACGCGTCTCAGATCGAACTCCCTTACAAGATCTTCGATGGTCAACACCTCGCGATCCTCTTCGGGGTGCCACCCCAAGAGCGCGAGGAAGTTCACGACCGCGGAGGCGAGGTATCCTTTTTCCTTATATTCGTAGATCGAGGTTTCAAGATAGCGCTTCGAGAGTTTCTTATGGTCACTCCCCAAAATAAGCGGAAGGTGTGCGTAATGCACGTGCGGAAATCCGAGGGCGTCTTGAATCGCGATCTGCTTCGGTGTATTCGAAAAATGATCGTCGCCGCGGATCACATGCGTGATCTTCATCTCGTAGTCGTCCACAACAACCGCGAAATTATAGAGCGGTTCGCGGCATCCCTTCGCGATAATGAAGTCGCCGAAAAGCGACCCATCGAAGGACGCTTTTCCGTGCACTATGTCCTGAAACGACACGGTACTCTCCGGCATCTTGAAACGGATCACTCCGCTCCCCTTTTTGAGGCGCTCCGCGATCGCTTCGTCCGAGAGTGCCCTGCACGTTCCGCGGTAGCGCGGAGGAAGCCCTTGGCTCAACTGCGCCTGCCGCTCCGCCTCCAGCTCTTCGGGCGTACAGAAGCAATAGTACGCTTTTTTCTCCTCGAGAAGTTTCTTAAGATACGATTCGTAGACCGCGCCGCGCTCACTCTGACGCACTATCGTTTCGTCCGGCGTGATGCCGAGCCACTCGAGCGTCATAAGGAGATTC
Organism: bacterium; assembly: GCA_021815205.1. Classification (GTDB taxonomy): domain Bacteria; phylum Patescibacteriota; class Minisyncoccia; order UBA6257; family GWB1-50-10; genus JAKAHD01. The sequence continues at coordinate 95,058 of JAKAHD010000001.1, read as the reverse complement.
GCTTCGTGGGTTTTCTCTGAACGCTCCTTGTCCGTATCCTCGATGCGAATCAAAAACTTACCCCCCTCGTGGCGGGCAAAAAGCCAGTTAAAAAGCGCCGTTCTCGCGTTCCCGAAGCTGAAAGGACCTGTGGGAGACGGAGCAAAGCGCACGCGTATCGGCATGCTCCTATTATAGGGCACCCTGCGGCTTTTATGCCAGACGAAGCAGTGTGGTAAGCTCCCGCGCAATCATCTTCGCGGCATCGGGCTTCGAGAACGCCTTCGCGGCCGCACTCATGGATCCGTAAAGGTTCTTATCCTTCAGAATACGAACCGCCTGATCCACAACGACGTGCGGCGTAAGGTTCGATTCCTCAACGACAACCGCAGCGCCTCCTTTCGCATACTCATACGCATTGAGCCGCTGATGATCATTCGCCGATCCTTGGAGTGGAATGAGTAGTGAGGGCTTTCCAAACGCCGCAATCTCGAAGATGCCACTCGCGCCCGCCCTCGAAAGCACGATATCGGCGGCGGCGTACGCGGCTTGCATTTCGCGAAGCGAAAGAAACCCCGCCATCTTGTAACGCCGCTTCATGTTCTCGTCGAAGGATTGCAGTGCGGATGCGGCAAAAAACTCGGCATCTTCTGTATTCGAAGGACCGACCTGATGGTATATCTGGAACTCTTGAAGAAGGAGCTCGAAATTATCAAATAGAAAACGGTTGATGCGCGCGGCGCCCTGCGATCCGCTCACGATGAAAAGAAGCGGCGCCTCGTCCTTGAACCCGATCGCTACCTTCTCGTGCGGCATCTGCGCTTCTGCCATGTGCAACAACGCTTCACGAATCGGATTCCCCGTGAACACAAGCTTCTCTTTCTTAAAATAATCCGCGGCGCCGGAGAATGAGATGCAGATCTTTTTCGCGAATGTTCCGGAAAGACGATTCTGGAGACCAGGAACCGAATCCGACTCATGAATCACAACGGGAATCCGGTAGCACCACGCGGCGAAGACCACGGGAAACGCACCCGTACCGCCCTTCGAGAACACCGCATCCGGCATGATGCGGTAGAGGTAAAAGAGCGCCTGCAGGAGACTTATAAAAAATTTCGGAATATCAACAATAGTCCCGAAAGAAAGATATCGCCTGATCTTGCTTCCCAAGATGGTGCGGACGGGAATATCTCGCTCCAGAAACTCCTGGTTCAAGGGACTTTTTGGACCCACATAATGCAGTTCGAGGTCCGCGGGGATCTTCTTAAGCTCCTCCGCGACGGCAACGAGCGGGAACACGTGCCCCCCGCTTCCCCCGCCTGTTAACACAATCCTTTTTATCATATATTAATTTTTAATTCACAATTTTAAATTTTTAATCAATTTTAAATGTCTTTTAATTTTAAATTTCAAAATTACTCCATTTGGACTTGAATAAAAATTTCAAATTTCAAACACCAAATCCTAAATAATGACCGAAATACAAAATCACAATGACTGAAACACGTGTTTTGAATTTGTTTAGGATTTAGGATTTCGAATTTAGGATTTCGTTTCATCTTCCTCTCGAAATCGTAGCAATAATGCCGCTCATGGTCAAAAAAACCGCAAGCGCCGTACCGCCGTAACTGATGAAAGGAAGCGGTACGCCGGTAAGCGGAATCACTCCGGTATTCGCGCCGATATGCACGAACGCCTGAATGCCGATAAGCGTTCCAAATCCCACAACCATAAGCCGCGCGAAGCCGTCGGAGGTCTTCTTTGCGATTATGAACGCCCGCCATACGAAGAGTAAAAAGAAAAGGATGAGCGCTATAGATCCCGCGAAACCGAGCTCCTCGCCGATCACGGCGAAGATGGAATCCCCCATCGGTTCGGGAAGAGCGCCGAGCTTCGTGGTCGAACGGCCGTACCCTACGCCCCACACGCCTCCCGATCCGACTGCCATGAGCGTCTGATTGATCTGGTAGGTCTTCCCGAGCGGATCCGCCTGCGGATGAATAAATCCTAAAATACGCTCCATGCGATACGGCGTAATCATAACGAGTGATACGAACCCGACCGCGGCAAGCGCGATCGTCGCGGCAACGTACTTCACGCGCGCGCCGCTCATAAAGTACATGGTGAGCACGGACGCAAAAATAAGGCCCGCCGTGGTCGTCGCGGGCTGCAGCACAAGCGGCACCAATACCGCGCCGAGGAGCATGAGCATCGGCAAGAATCCTTCACCCAGTTTTTTCCCCCGCGCTCTTTTCTTTCCCATCCACGCCGCCATGTACACGATGAAGGTGAGTTTCACAAGCTCGCCGGGCTGGAACTGTATGCCGCCGATCGAGACCCACCGTTCGGCGCCCAGGGCGCGAAATCCCAGAGGACTGAATACAAGAAGAAGAAAAAGGATACTCACGAGCAGTGCGGGGAGGCTTATCTTCTCCCATATCCGATACTCAAAGAAATACGCGAAAAAGAAACCGATGATCCCCGGAATGAGCCCGTAGAAGATCTGATGTTTCAGAAAATAAAAACTGTCGCCGAAATTTGCTCTCCCAAGATCGGATGAGGCGCTCATGAGCATCACGAGCCCGAACACGACGAGGATAACAAGAAACGCGATGAATACGTAATCGGGGTTCCCCTTGCGCGCTTTGAATTTCATGTTCATTGTATGTTACCGCTCTGCGCCTCGCGCGCGAGTACACGCCCAGCGTACCTGCCGTGAAGCGACACTCCATCGCGGACCGTCTGCACACCGTTCACGATCACCGTCTCCGGCTTCGCATCGCGGAGCACCACGATATCCGCGAAGTTCCCCTCTTTGAGGACTCCCCGCTTCGGGATACGAAACTTCTCCGCGGGCAGTCCCGTCATCTTCCTTATCCACTTCTCAAGCGGCACGCGTTCGTCGTCTGCCGCACGAGCAAGAAGCGCCTTAAAATCCCCCGTCACTATTCCATGCGGATTCGCGAGCAATGCCTCGAAGATTCGCGTGTGCGGTTGTGGTACGAGTAGATGCGCGCGAAATCTCGTAAGACGCATGAAAAGATACAGGGCTCTTTGAAGCGAAACGCCGTGGTGCTCCGCAAAAGCGGCGAGCGTCGTACCGCGAAGAAAACTGAGCGGGGGCGGCACATCCGCGATCACAAGCTTCTCACCTTTCCCTTTCATCGTGTTCTTGAAATGCGCAAGCAGGCGTTCTTTTCCGTGCCGCTCCCGCATCGCCGCTTCCATTGCCGCGCGATTCCCTTCGCGGAGCCACCGGGGCAGAAATGCCGTAAGCGGAAGCCGCAGGGAAGGAAAAGGAACGGTATCAAAATACGCATCGAGGTTCGCCGTCTCGCGTTCAAGGAACGCAAGCGCCTCCTCTTTGTCGTTCCCTCCGAAGAGCGATTGCGCGTTATGGAGGACGACGCGCGCATGGGACGAACGCGCGAGATCGAAAAACTCTTCGAGCGCCGGAATTGCGCCCTTGTCGGGGAAACGCGCCTCAAGGATACCTGTTCCTTTTTTTTCCGCAACCACCTTGAAAAGTCGCACTAGTTCGTGAAATGCAATCGTCTCGGAATGCGGCATGGAGAGATGGGCTGAAAGGCCGAAGGCTCCTTCCGCAAGACTCCTGCGCAGTAACGCCGTTGCCGATTCGAGCTCGCGAAACGTCATGTCGTTTCCATACGGTACGCCGCAGGCGCTCCGAAGCGTCCCGAGACCGACGAACGTTCCGAAATTCAGCGTATGGGGGCGCCTCTCGAGCACGCGGAGAAACTCTCGCACGCTGTTCCAATGCACGTTCCAACGCCGCTCCGCGCTCCACTCCCGCATCAATGATCCCGTCCTCGAAGAGAACGGGACGGAAGAAATGCCGCTTACCCCACCAAGGATTGTTGTGACTCCCTTCTCGAGGAGTTTTGTATCCGCGTCCGGATCAAAACCGCCGTGCACTCCTTCGCCGGACACCGTATCAATACATCCGGGCGCTACGATCGCTCCCGTCGCGTCAAGAAGCGTCTCCGCGCTATCCTTGGAGAGCGTTCCGCAACGGACGATCCGCGCTTCGCGGATCAAGATATCCATCTTCTGCGGCGGCGCGCCCGTGCCGTCATAGACCGTTCCATTTTTAATGAGAATACTCATGGAATTTCTCTACGAATTACGAATTGATTACGAATATACGAATAATTCTTCATGTATTCTATTCGTTTTCGTATATTCGTACAAAATTCGTATTTCGTAGCTAACTACGCGAAATGCGCCAAGAAGAACAGCACGAGCCCAAAGACCGTCATTAAGGCGCCGATAATCCAGAACCGCATCGTGATCTGGCTTTCGGGCCAGCCGAGCGCCTGGAAGTGATGGTGAATGGGGGTCGAGTGGAACAGTTTCCGCTTCAGAAATTTTTTCCCCATCACCTGGATGATCACGGATGTCGATTCGAGCACCAGCACGAAAGCGAAAAACGGAAGAAAAAGCGCCGTGTTCGTAAGCATCGCGATAATCCCGAGCGTGATACCTAAGGACATCGAGCCCGTGTCCCCCATGAAGAATCTCGCCGGATGAATATTGAACCAAAGAAACGCGAGGAGCGATCCTAAGATCGCTGCCTCCATCACCGCGAGATCATAACGGTGCAATACGAACGAGACGACGGTGAGGGCTCCGAAAGAGAGGAGGAGGATGCCGCCCGCAAGACCGTCGAGTCCGTCCGTCTCATTCGCGGAAAAAGCGCTCGCGACGAGCACGAAAAGGAAGAACGGGATGTACCACCCGCCGATATCGAATGTGCCAACGAACGGCACGTAGAGCGTGTTCCATCCGAGGCGGAAATAAAACCACCACGCGCCGATCAGGGCGACCGCGGTATACAAAAGTATCTTGTACTTCATCCGCAGTCCCCCGCCGTGAGGCCCCTTCCCGCGAATACCCATCATGTCGTCCACGAGCCCAACGATCGCGGCGAGGAGGAGCGCCGCAAGCGGAAGATACGTCTCCGAGCGGTTCACGAAGTTCAGATAACTCGCGAATCCGTCGAAGAGACCCCCTAACACAAGAAAGATGATCGCGAGCCCGATAACCGTGGCCCAGATAATTATCCCTCCCATCGTGGGAGTGTTCGCCTTATCCTTATGGTACACGTAGAAGACCGGCGCGCTCTCTTTGTCGCGAATGTTGTTCTTCCGGAGATTGAAACGATCAAGGAGACGAAACACAAGCGGAGTGATAAAAAGCGCCACCACGAATGAGAGCGCAAACATAATAAGGACACGGGTTGCGGCGAAAACAGCCATAGATCTGTTACATTATACCACCGCGAAGAAATTGGTAGTAATTCATGGAAATTAGGTCGTCATGAACCGAACGAACAACCTAATTACCAATTACGCATCCGCTTTTTGCGGGATGCAAATGACTTAATTACCGAATGTGTACGCACTGTTTATCCACTTGAGCATATTATCCGTCTCCTTCACGCGATCGGGCGTACCGAGTATGACGAGCGCCGTCCGCGCGTTGTGAAACGAAAAGATACCCGCGAAATTCTCTTGCGCCTTGGGAGAGGTTCCCGTCTTCCCCCCAAGAAAATCGGGGCGAGAGGAAAGCGCGTCGATGTTCGATACGATGTGCGAGCGATCGGTATTCAGGGGCTGTACGATAAGCGACGTGAGCCGCGTCCAACTCAAGATATCGGGGTGGTGCGCTACGAGATACTTGAGGAGCAAAAACATATCGCGCGCGGTCGTCGTGTTCGAATCGTCGAGGCCCGACGCATCATAGATACGCGTCCCTGTCATTCCAATCCCTCTTTCTTTTTCCCGTGCGAGATGTAAGAACTTATCTTTTCCTATGTACTCCTCGAATGCGGCGGCGGCATCGTTCGACGACGCCATCAGCATGATTTTTAAGAGATCGCGCGCCGCATACTCCTCGCCCGGCCACAGATCGCCCGCCGCGCCTTCGGTATCGACCGCCGCCTTCGAGATCGGGATCTTTTGATTGAGCCCTATCTGCTCGACCACCACGACGGAGGTAAGAAGTTTGGTAAGCGACGCCAAGGGCCACGGCGTGTCCATGCGGTAGCGAAAGTACGGGAAGCCGTCGTCGAGGGACTGCACGATCATCGCCTGCGCCGCAACCTGGGGATCCAGCACGTTCCAGTTGCGAACCGGGTCGTGCGGCGGGGTACTTGAAGCGGTACCGGGTTCCGACGAAGTCGCAACGGTCGCCACCGTAGCGCCGCCGCTCGGGTTCCACATACCGAAAAAGGGAAGACGCGTCAAAGCGACCGCGGCAAGGATGATGCAGACGAGAAGGATCAGCTGTGAGCGCATATATCTCATTGCTCGGGAGAGTGCTCGAGGGGAAGTTCTTGCGTTTCGGGCGCGGGTGCTCCTTCGCGCTCCGCCCCTACGCCGAACTCCTCGAGGATCGTGTGATATCGCGCGTATTCGGGAAGCGCGCCCGGCTCTTGAAGCCCCATATGCCGCAGAAAATCAAAACTCACGGAGTACTCATAGATGTTCTTCTTATGTTCGTGAAACTTCCGATCCACAAGCCCCCGCATCAGGAGGTTCCGAAGAATAAAACTCGAGTTCACGCCGCGAATGTAATCAATAGTCGCTCTTGTTACGGGTCCCAGATATCCGATTATGGAAAGGGTCTCGACGGCCGCAGGCGTGAGCGTTTCCCTGAACTCATCCTGTGCGAGCGCCTCGCCGAACCTACGGAACTCGGGCTTCGTACCTAACTGGTATGACGAACCGTTCTTCAGCAGTACGAGCCCGGACGTCTCGTCTTTCGCGATCTTCTCCGAAAACGCGTCAAGAAGCGCGGCGCATGCTTCCTCTTGCATCTTGAGCAATTTCGCGATCTGCCTCAACGCAAGCGGCTCTCCGTAATAAAAAAGAAGCGCTTCAAGTGCGGCAAAGTTCTTCTCTTCAGGTATGGTACTCATACGTCTTATTCTTTGCTATTGTAACCCACCTTCATGTGCACCTCAAACAACGGGATAGACGGTAATACAATGGTGATACTATGGTGATACGATTGTATTTCAATCGTATCACCACCGTATCGCCACCGCATCACTCGCTCATACGTTCCTTCCTTGCAATCATAATATCGCCGAAGCGGCTCCCCTGTTCAGCCATCACGAGCTGATCTCTCACAAGATGGAGCACCGCGAGAAAAAGCACCACGAGCTCGCTCCGTTCTCTCTTCTCTCCTCTGAAACTCTTGAAACTCACCGGCGTGTCGGTAAGGCGCGAGAGCATTTCTTCGATCTTCTGTTTCAGGTGGATGATCTCATTTTTTACCCGCACTACGGGATGAAAGAATTTTTCGAGTTCTCCCGCGACCCGCGCCACCGCCTCATGCAAGGTGTCTCCCCCGCATCCTTTAGGCGGATAGAAGATCGGCTCGGTACCGGAGAGGAACGCGCGCGAGTAGATCATCGGGCCGGGATGCCACGCTTCCTTGATATACTCGCGCGTCCTCTTGAGCTCTTGGTAGAGCGTGAGACGCGCCTCGAGATTTTTGATGTCGGTCTCCTCTTCTTCGGTAAGTTCGAGCGATGGGAGGAGCGTCTTCGATTTGATGAGGAGGAGTTTCGAAGCGATGACGAGGAAATCCGCGACAAGCGAATGATTCGCGTGTTCCGTTTCGAGTTTCCGCAGATAGTCAAAAAACCCGCTCGTCACCTCGGCAAGATTCACGGTCGTGATCTCGAGTTTTTTCTCTTCGATAAGCTCCAGGAGCTTCTCGAGCGGCCCCTTATACTGACCTAGATTGAGTTCGTAGGACATCATCTAAAATATCTAATTAACCTAATTTCTAATACCTAATTACGCCCATTCGACGACCATCACTCCCGTCTTAGGCATTAGGTCAATTAGAAATTAGTCATTAGTGTTTATGGTATACTAAAAGTACCATGAAGGAAATGAGAAAATTAACGCCCGAATTCATTCTCCGTATCGGCCTGGGGCTTACGTTTTTGTACGCAGGGCTTCATGTCATCTTCGATTCCACGAGCTGGATCGGCTTTATCCCTCACTGGCTTCAGACCCTCGTAAATCCGCACCTTTTCCTCACGATCCACGGGATCGCCGAGATCGTCTTGGGCGGGCTGATCCTCGGCGGACTGTTTCTGCAAGTCGCCTCGCTCCTCGCGTTTCTCGATCTCTTCTCGATCCTCGTCTTCTACGGCGTGGATGACGTCACCTTCCGCGACTTCGGCCTCATGATGGCCGCGCTCACCCTATTCCTTCTTGTAAAAAGACGCTGATATGTGCTGATAGAGCCGATAGATGCTGATTCGTCCCGGCATCAGCGCTTAATCAGCCTTATCGGCATTCATCAGCGTCTAAAAAAATAAGTGCCGTTACATTTCTGCAACGGCACAATTTATAGAAGGACAATTACCAAATCGTTTTAAACACCGCAATAGCCATCCTTCTAAAAATTTTCGAGAGGAACACGAAAACCATCGTCGAAAATAACATAATCTTCATCGTTCCTCTCTACAATTTCATCCACTCATAATAGAGCCATACCACAAACTTTGTGAGTGTTTTCCACATCGCAATCTTATGGATATGGCCGTTCGTATACCGCTTCACGGTTCCCTTGCCGTTTGCGGCGGGAACGATAACCGGCTCGGGATGCTGTGCGTGGAGCTTTGCCTTATACTCGAGCAAAACTTTTCCCCATGTTGAGTTCGGTCTGCGGTTGAATTGATCGGCAAGGAGATAGAGGGCCTGCCGTGCATTAGGATTCCAATCAATGCGGGAACCCGAACGCTTGCGGGGAAATTCTCCATGTTCCGCATCGCCCATAACATGCACGCCGCAGAACTTCTTGAATTTATGCTCGGTTGAGAACCGGCGCACATCCCCTACCGAGGCAATAATACCGGCCGCAATGCGAGGACCGACGCCTTCTATCGACTCAAAGATTTTCCACGCAGCGCAGTTCTTCACTGTTTTTTCAAGCGTCTTGTCACACTGAGAAACGATATCCTCCAAAGACGCAAGTACTCTATCATTCGCTGCCGCGTCTTTGTAGAGTTGATCAATTGAGCCATCGGGAAAATATCCTTCTTTATTCAGAAATATTTTTCCGATAAGGTTCTGGAAAATATTGGTCTCGCAGGCGACCTTCGCCTTTAGGGCTTCGGTACGATTTCGAAGCGCCGCTTTAACCGCAATAATTTCTCTATCGCGGGGCGAAAATTGAAGAAACCGTTCCGGATATTTCTCGAAAAGACGTACGAGCAGTTCACTATCATTGGACTTACCTACCCCATTTCCTTGTTCTTCACGAAAATTCTTGAGCTTATCGGCATTTACCCGCATCACTTTTACCCCCATGTTCTCGCCGCGCTTCGCAAGCGCCGCCGCGAACCGATCGCCCGATCCGCCGAGAATCATCAGAATAAGATCGTTATTTTGAAGTCCGTCATAGGACTCGGGAATTTTATGAACTTCACCATCCCTATACACCCTGTGATGTTCGGGGATGGTGTCATAATTTTCGCCATCCACAAGAATGCGGAATGAGATGGGATAATTTCCCTTGAGCCAGTCTAATTCGGCTGTCTCGTCTTTCAACTCGTACGAAGCACTTTGATTCTGATCGGTTTCAATAGAAACCATCGTCGGACGAGCTTCGTTCTCTTTCGTCCGTTTCACTCTGTGTTGAATACCAACAATTCGCATAAAACCTCCTTTAGGTTCTTCGTCCGCGCGCAAAAACACACGCGAACATGATTTGTGGTGAACCCCCGCACTATGGATATAAATTCATAGTGCGGGATGAATGGATTATCTGATATTAATTATTAATGAGCGGGGAGAAACAAACCAACCATCGTCCAAATGGACATTTTACTTGTCGTTCATAATCTCCCTTCTCTCGCCGCACTGTGTGTGGGGAGAGAAGAGAGCGGAAACCAAAATGGCGGCTTCCGCAAAAGACAAGAAGGACAGCGCTCATTTCGTTTCTAAACACTAGTTCTGTCGTCCCTCATTGTCTAATAATGGGTGTGATGAGACAAACATGGCGACTCTCGTCGTATGAGACAAAAACATCATCGTTAGCCTCACCATCATAAAATATTAAGTGCGGCGACGCGACACCAACCTTCTCATGAAATACACACATACACATACGTCGCGCGCGCCGCAAAAATTTTGAGAGAAGAGAACAGATAACAACCCGTTTAAAACATTCTCTTTTTCGTTCCTTCTCTCACATCAACGTTCTAGAGAGTAGAATACCATTTATTTGTACAAAAAGTCAAGCATGCGTACGCTCCTTCCAGTCGCTCGCAATGACGAGGAAACGCGATCCATATGAATCAGCAGAAATCAGCGTCTTATCCGTGTCTCGCCACCACCCCGCACAAAAGCAAGTTTTGTACGGAGTAAGCGTCTCTTGTAACATCAGCCATGTCTGATAACCATCACATCACCATCTTTCACTTCGTATTCTTTCCCTTCTAATCGGAGCCAGCCCTTTTGCTTTGCGATGCTCCACGCATCGGCGTGCGCCGACCCCGCAGGAGGAGCGGCCTCGAGTAACTTCTCGGCGCCGATCACCTCGGCGCGGATGAACTTGTGTTCGAAGTCGGTATGGATCACGCCTGCCGCCTGCGGCGCCTTCGTACCGCGCTCGATCGTCCACGCGCGCGTTTCGTCTTCTCCCGTCGTGAAGAAACTGATGAGATTTAGAATCGCATACGCTTTTTTGATAAGCTCCGGTACCGCCGATTCGTCCTTCAGGTCAGCGATGAGATACTCAAACCCCATCTTCCCTATCTTCCTCTTTACTTCTTCACTTACCTCTTCGGGGTTTCCGTTCAAAAGAAAAAGCTGCGGCTTCGCGGTCAAGAGCTGAAGTTCAGATATTCTCACATTCTGCAGAATGTGAGAATGTTTTTTATCCGCCAGGAGTTCGCCGGCTTCGAGCGCCGTCTGGGCTTCTCGCATCGCTTCAAGGTTCGCGCGTGCGTGCGTATCGCCGCTTCGGGCTTCCCCTTCCGCCTTCGCGCGCACTTTCGAGATCGTCTCCAAATCCTTGAAGATAAGCTCCGTCTCGATAATGTCAATATCGCGGATCGGATCCACGCCGCCCTCGACGTGAATGATGTCGCTCTCCCCGAACACCCGGACGATATGCGCGATCGCCTGTACATTCCGGATATTCGCGAGAAACTGATTCCCAAGTCCCTCCCCCTTGTTTGCGCCCTTCACGAGCCCCGCGATGTCATAGAACTCCACGACCGCGGGAATTTCCTTCTTCGAATGCGAGAGTTTCGAGAGTTTTTGCACGCGCTCGTCCGGCACGGCGACCACGCCCACGTTCGGATCAATCGTCGCGAAGGGGTAGTTCGCAATCGTAATCTCCTGCTTTGTGAGCAATTTGAATAAAGTCGACTTCCCAACGTTCGGAAGTCCTACGATGCCGATAGATAACTTCATTCCGTACCGATAATTAATTTCTTATACTCCGCCATTTTTTCAGGATTCATCTGTGCCTCGAGTAATCTGTTCTGCAACTCCATATCACCGAACTCGTGATGGAGCACCATCCGGACGAACTCGTCGAAATCCACAAACCTCAGCTCTATCTTCTCTGCGCCATCGAGATTCTGCTCTGCGACCTTCTTGCACCCTCTCGCGATAAGCGTGTAGACCGCCCATTCGATTTTACTCACGGGCTGGACCGCGTCAAAAAGAATCCATTCTCTTGCTTCGTATCCTGTCTCTTCCAAAAGTTCCCGTTTTGCGGCTTCAAGCACTTTCTCTCTTTCGTCGACGCGACCCCCGACACTTCCCATGAAAGGCTTCTTTCCCGGCTGTTCCTGAAAAGAAAGGATAATCTGCCCTTCTTCCGTAACCGGAATGATCATCACGGTATCCGGTCGTTTCAATTTCTCGAATATTCTCGGCTTGCCGTCATACCCTACCACTTCCCACTGGTATACGTCGAAAAGAATACCGCGGAACACGCACTTCGCGTTTTCGGGCAACGGCTGTTTTGAAATTGGCCTTTTTATCTCCTCCATCAGTAATATTTGTAAGCGTATCACATAACCGGGGTGTCATACAGAGACTTATCCCTCTCTCAACTTTGTTATACGTGAGGGATTGACGCAAACCGAGATAAGCTACACCATTAAGGTATTAACAATTTCATAGGAGGGTGTCATGCTATCAAAAACGGGCAAGGAAAGATTGGATATTGTATGGTTTTGGGCGTTTCTAGTGTCATGCGCCGCAGTAGCCGTGGGAGGTATTATTTTCGTCCTAAACTTGATACAAAAATTCATTGAGGCAGGAACCGGTAGCTTAGGCAAGTAATCACCTCGATAAGGGTTTGAGAGAAAGGAGCAAAACGCTCCTTTTTTTTATTTCCATTGACAGAATACTTGCTTTTGATGTATAATTTGAGCACCTTAATAACTAAATATTAACTGAAATCTGGAGGAAAAGATGAAAACAATTCTGTTCTTTATTGTGATTGATATTTTTTCTTTTGCGTGCCTTCATTCTGTTGGATTTGACACTGGACATGCACTAGTCGGAGTATTAGTCTTGGTAAACGGGTTTTTTGGCGTATGTGCCTTGCTAGGAAACTGGATCTACGATCTTTTGCGTGACGTATTTGGGCTGTTTTCAGAAAGGAAGGAGGTGAGATAAATTGAAATTCATAGTCTGTATCGGCAATGGACTTCACGATGACGGAAGCACCTCAAAGATGAATGAAAAAATTATCGAGAGGGCAGTAAAATTATCGGAATACACCCCCGGTAGCTACACTATCATTTTGTCTGGTGGATACAAAAATAAGGATGGCGTGACGGAAGCGAGATCAATGGAAAATTATCTTCTTTCGCTATGTCCTGACCGCAAATACATCCGAGAAAATAAATCCTATAGGACCCACAACAACGCGATTGAGGCTTTGAAAATCGTTAAAAGCCAGTCTGGGGGAAAATGGGCACAAGTGATAGTAGTAGATCATCCGAAACATATTACAAGAACCTTTCTATCGTTCCAGATGGTAAATCATGCCTATTATCACGATAAGTACGATATTATGTGGTGGGCAGGAGATGAGGTCTATGACCCCAATATTCCGGGCCAGGAATATTGGGCATCGAGAGAGTCGTTCAAAAAACACGAGAAGAACGGGATGATTCTCTACAAATTCCTTTTGTTCCGTCCATGGGCAAGAATCGGATTATGGCTGCTAAAAACTGTTTGGCCGTCGGAAAAGCAGTAGGGCAAAAAATAAAACAAGAGCGTTGATTCAAAAAATCAGCGCTCTTCATTTTTCGGAAAATCACAAGAGTAGCACATAACAGTACATATTTCTGATCGTGGTGTTATAGCACTTTGGTAGAGTAGTTCCTGTAAAGTATTAAAGTATAATGGTCTACCAAACCCACATAAGCCGTCGCTTATGGTTCATGCCACTATCATCAGCGCTAGATGAAGGTGCTATGCTATAGCATAGCACCTTCATCTACTCTTATACTGAAAAATTTCACCTGAAAATACCAGGGTACTATGTGGCCGCATAGTACCATGATTTGTTACCCATTCCAAAACTTGAGAGTTTCGCTTCGGCGGGCTTGCTATTTTGGTCTGCCGTTTCAAAGCCACATATTTCTCTCCTCTATACACTGGCATTAACAGCGAGGTGCTATGCTATAGCATAGCACCTTCATTCTTCATTAAATATCAGCGGTGATCAGCTTTCAATCAGCGGTCATGGGCGTCTAAAGTAAATCGCCATTTTCGTTTTTTCCAATATTCTCCCGCATACTCAATCCCGATGCGGGCACTTTTTTTTATTTTCATCTTTTTTCCCCGCACTCTCCCGCCTTCTCCGTCGCGACGGATACGGCGGGCAGGCCTATCCTCGACCCACAGTCCCGTTTTCTTCGCGGCGGGCTTCCCGTAAAATCGCTCATCAATTTTAAAATATTTTGTAACTCTCGCGGGCCCGTCTATATTCCGCATCAGCATCCGGTTGTTTCCGCGTATTTCCGTGTCTGTTCTGCACGAATCCGCTATTTTGACACCACGTATCAAGATAGCTGCCGGATACCCTTTCTCCCGCGTCGTAATATTCACGAGCCAGTGCATGCCGTACGTGAAGTACGGGTACCAATATCCCGCGGGGCCGAACATAACCTTGTTCCGCTCCGTCATGCCGCGCGAGGCGTGTGACCCCTTGTCTTTGAAACCGTCATACACCTCGACCTCGGTAATCATCCCCGCAATCTCCTTTCCCCTATACCTCCGCACGAGATACTTCCCGAGTAGCTCTTCGGCGACAACCTCGGTTATACGGTCAAAAAACTTTTGCGGTAACACTCTGCGCATTGGACGCTGATCTGTGCTGATACGACTGACTCATGTTGATCACACCTCATTGTTATTCTGAACCTTGCCTGCGCGGGCGGGCGCAGAGGAGAATCGAGATCCTTCGCCTATCTGCACGGACAGAATTAAGGATGACTCGAGGAGATTAAAGGAACCTCTTAATCTCCTCGAGTACGTTCTCCGGAATCGGGTCCCTCGTCGGCGCTTTCCCCGGATACCGCCACACCGTAATTATTTTTATCTTCTTTTGCTTTGAATGAGGGGATTTCACCAACTTATACATAACCCAGATCTCTCCCCTATAAGGTTGTCTCCCTGCGGGAGATGTCCCGTAGGGACACATAACCGCCACCGTCTTCGGCGCGATCCCTTCCTCGTAGCGGGCGGGAAAGCGGATGATGCGCTTCACCCGCGATTCGGCAACGCCGTAATATTTCATCTTCACGCGGGCGTGGAGGGTCCAGAGATATTTTTCGGAAAAAGAACAGGGCATGAGAAAGAATTTTTAATTCTTAATTTTTAATCAAATCTAAATGAACCAATTTTCACAATTCTCAAATTGACGTGTTAAAACCTTGATTAAAAATTTTAAATTTCAAATTAAAAATTGATCACTTCCGTCCGTACTTTCCCATGAGCGTCGTCTGCTCGAGCACGTGTCCCCGTATTGCGGCTTCAAGTTCCGCTTTCGTCGCGCCCTGCGCGAGATTGAGCATTGTATCCAACGCATAGAGTTTGAACATATACCGATGCGGGGCGTTGCCGCGCGGCGGGCACGGGCCGCCGTAGCGTTCCTTGCCGAAACTGTTCGTTCCCTGCACGGCGCCGAACGGAATGTTGTCCTCCATGATGTACTGTGTCTTGGGGTCGATATTCCAAAGGAGCCAGTGATCCCACACGCCGCCATTCGAGGCATCCGGATCGTCCACAATGAGCGCGAACGATCTCGTGCCGCGCGGCGCGTTCCGAATCTCGAGCATCGGGTTTACGTTATCCCCGTCGCAGGTGAACTTCGCGGGAATCGGATCCCCGTCCCTAAAGGTTGAACTTTTGAGGTCTAAATTTCCCATGGTTTGTGGTTCGAGGGGAACATTCGCGTTACTCGGTGCGCCCGGATGCGTGCCGAGATAGACGTATGTGCCAGCCCCTACAATTATTATAATAGCCGAAATTACAATACTACGCACCTTCCTTTTCATGTTTCGATATCCTATATACTATATACTAAATACGATATACTAAACGCATGCCACATCTTGCACTCTACCGAAAATACCGCCCGAGCACCTTCGAGGATCTTTTAGGACAGGAGCAGATAATGAAGGTTTTGCACGAAGCGGCAAAACAGGAAAAACTCGCGCACGCATATCTTTTTGCGGGTCCCCGAGGCACGGGAAAAACGACGACTGCCCGCCTCATCGCGAAGATTGCAAACTGTGAAACCCGAGCGAGCAATGCGAGCTTTAGGGCAAAAGGTGAACCATGTAATACCTGCGCCACATGCCGCGCGATCGACGAGGGACACTTAATCGACGTGATCGAGATCGACGCGGCATCGAACCGCGGCATTGATGAGATTAGGAACCTCAAGGAGAGTGTGCGGGTCACGCCGAGTATGAGCCCGTACAAGGTGTTTATCATCGACGAAGCGCACATGCTTACGAAAGACGCGTGGAACGCACTCCTCAAGACGCTCGAGGAGCCGCCCGCGCACGTGATTCTTATTCTCGCGACGACCGAGATCGAAAAGGTGCCTCCGACGATTAGTTCGCGCACCCAGAAGTTTTATTTCAAACGCGCCGCGCTTCAAGAGATCGTAAAGAAGCTCAAGAAGATTGCCGTAGAGGAAGGCATCAAGATCTCGAACGAGGCGCTGAACCTCATCGCGACCTCGGCTGAAGGGAGCTACCGCGACGCGGAATCGCTCTTGGACCAGCTCGTGCTCTTTGGCGACACGCACATCACACTCGAAGAGGTCGAGCGCATGATAGGGAAAGTTGGGTTCGATACGCTCTCACACTTCTCGGAACTTCTCCTCGAAGGCACGCTCGACGAGGCGCTCGCCGCGCTTGCGGAGATCGAGAACGGCGGATTCAATCTCGCGCAGTTTACGAAAGACGTCATCAAATACCTCCGCCGCGTCGCGGTCCTCGCCACGAACCCAAAGATGGAATCATTGTTCAAGGAAGAACTTATGGAGGAGCATCTTCAGATGATTATAAAGGCCTCAAAACGCTTCACTACCGCGCATATAAACCTCCTCGAGGCATTAATCGAAGCATACGGCGAGATGCGCTACAGCCAGTTCCCCATCATTCCGCTCGAGGTAGCGCTCCTCAATGTTCTTCCAAAAAAGTAAGAAGAACGGGGTAGATCGAGCCCCTCTATCGAAGTTCAACTTCACTAGAAATAGTGAAGTTGAACTTCGATAGGAAAATACCTAAAAAATAAGCGGGGTGAGAAATGACTGTAAGAATGTCTGCGTGGCCAGTACAACGACTGCAGCCAAGAGAAGCGGCACCCCGAGTGTCGTATATTTTTCTTTCGCTACGATGCCGCGGAAAATCGCGATGAGCACCACGAAAAGAAGCGCGAGCGGAAGAAATATAACGAACTTCGGCCAGCCGACCGCAAGCGCAAGCAGGAATCCGAGCTCGGTCTCCCCCGTCTCGAAAAATCGCCCGTTATACTTTTGAAGCATCTTCAGAAAAAGATAAAAGAGGAACGCGAGGAGCGCGCTCAAGAGAAGCGGGAACCAAAAATGCTGAAGTGAATAGAATATATAGTACCCCGAGGGAGCCTGGAACACGCCGGGGACCGCCTCAACAAGCGGGACAGGAATATTTTTGGGGAGCGGAGTAATGAGCAGCGCTCGCGCGAGCGGATCCCTGGACCACACATACTGCTGACCCCACATGAGGAGTCCAGCGTTTAGAACTTGGAGGGCGAAAAGGAATATCAAGAACCCGAGGAAGAGATGTCTCCGTTTCTCCTCGCGCGTGCCGCAACATCCGAAATACGCGAAAATTGCTGCGAGCACCGCTAACCCGGAGATCACCCGCGGGAACCACTTGAGAAACGAACCAATAAAAAAATCGGGCATGCCGTTTACACGATAATAAAAGAGAATACCGGGAGATGATCCGATGCCTTCGATTGAGCAACCTCGAAGGAACGCGGGGAGAGATCCTTCGTCGCGAAGATATAATCAAATTTGTACTGCACGCTCGAGGGAGCGCATCTGCACCCTTCCTTATATACCGCCCATGTGGGTGTGGCGGAGCCCGCTTCGGCGTTCTCGAACGCCTCTCGCATTTTTTCTATCGGATACGTTCCGGGAACGGTATTAAAATCCCCCGCAACGATCGTACGCTCGCGCGAGGCGAGCGCACGCAAGGCATCGGTCTGCGTCTTCTGCCGCGCTTCAATCTCGGGATATGAACCCCGCACATGGAGATGTTTTAAGTGGACGCTGAACGCGTGCAGTACGGTATCCCCCGCCCGAATCTCCGCTCCCGACACGGTACGCGACTGCTCCGGCGAAAGGTCGTACCTTCCGCGCTTCACGATCTCGTAGCTTGAGATGATCGCATTGCCGAATTTGATGATTTCATTCTTCGCCCGTAGGGGACCCGTGTACGCCGAAGGAATATCCATATCAATCGCGAACGCGCATCCCTGGTACCCCAACGCGTGAGCGATGGTGAGCGCGGTATTTCCCTCCCTATCGTCCTCGATAACTTCCTGGAGAAAAATGACGTCCGCCTCCGCATGCCGTAAAAACTCAATTACTTCATCGAGGCGTCTTCCGCCCCACACGTTCCACGATAGAATCTTGAGTTTCATATTGAGACTTTCTTCTTATGGTAATTGTATCTCGACTCGGGTGTCGAGATCCTCATCACCAACCTTCTCACTGCTATTGAGCCATACCTTTTCGGGTACCGCTTTGTAGATACGACGCGGACGCAGATTGAGAAAATGCTGTACATCCCTCAACTTTTTCTTCTTTCTCGTGTAAAGAAGATACACCGCCCTCGTCATTTCTTCTACGTCCGTAACCACGGAGGCGCGCGCTTGAACATACACCCCCTCCCCCGTTCCCTCGGGCACCGTCGAATCGTATATTACAAGAAACACGTCGGGATTTTGTTCGATGTTCTTGCTGTGTTGCGCCGCGCGCGACGAAACCCAGTAGAAGGCGTAGGTGTCCTTGTCGTACGCGGAATAGACGGGGCTGTTCCACGGCGTGCCCTCGGGCGTTACGGTCGCGATCGTGATGTAGATTATCTTTTCGATAATCTCCTTGGCACGTTGTACGAGCGCTTCTTGCATGAATATTTATATTATCCGCTACGGAAGTTGCTTTCGCAATGATGCGCCTTTCGCAGGTTTCTTCCTCACCATCATATACTCTTCGTACTCGAGAAACATCTTCACCGCGACGAAATAGGTATCTTTCTGGTCCATAATTCAATGATACACTATCGCGTTTCTTGTAAGGAAGTGTGAGTTGCGGTATATTGCAAACGGAATAGTCATTCCATTGCCGGGTCGTCTAATGGTAGGACATGGGCCTTTGAAGCCCAGTATCTTGGTTCGAGCCCAAGCCCGGCAGCCAGAATCAGCGCAGCATGAGAGTGACCAGAGAGCGTTATCTTGCTACAATACGAGCAACGTTCTCGACACCCCATCTTTTGCAATGAATCCCGTTAGAAGCCGCGATCGCGCTTAACCACGAAAATCATTCTATGGAAAAATCATTTCTAAAACTTAAATTATTCAGCACCTTGCGGGTTGCAATCTGCTTCTAACGGGATGAATCCAAACCCTCCGTCATTTTACGGCCTTGGCATCGCCCCAAGCATCCTCGCTATCCTTGATGCGCTTGCGCTTGTGACGCCGACTCCGATTCAGGAACAAGCGATCCCCCAGGCGATCGAAGGGAAAGATATTATGGGGATCGCCCAAACCGGCACCGGCAAGACATTCGCGTTCGGCATTCCCACTATTCAGCATCTCCTCAAAAATCCGCGGCATCGCGCCCTTGTGCTCCTTCCCACGAGAGAACTTGCCGAGCAGGTAAATGAATCGTTCCATACCATAGGGGCGCCGCTTGGAATAAAAACGGCGATCCTTATCGGCGGCGAGCCGATGGGAAAGCAACTACGGGCGCTCGCTCGGATGCCGCAGGTTGTGATTGCAACTCCCGGGCGCCTTATTGATCATCTCGCGCAAAAAAATTTGACGTTGAAAGAGATAAGGATCGCCGTGCTTGATGAAGCGGATCGCATGCTCGACATGGGCTTTGCGCCGCAACTCGCGAAGATTCTCCCGCTCCTGCCCCAAGAACGGCAGACGCTTCTTTTTTCCGCCACCATGCCGGAAAATATCATCGCCATGGCGCGCGCGTATCTGAAGCTCCCTTTGCGCGTTGAGATTGCGCGTTCGGGGACGGCGGCAAAAGATGTGACCCAGGAACTATTTTTTGTCCCTCAACCGGAGAAGGTGCGCCTCCTTGAAAAAATACTGCAAGAATACCGGGGCTCGGTACTTATCTTCCTAAGAACCAAATTCGCCGCAAAAAAGCTTGCGGCGCATCTTCGCGCGCTTGGCCATACCGCCGCCGAGCTTCACTCGAATCGCTCACTGAACCAACGGCGCGAAGCGCTCGACGGCTTCAAAAAAGGAAGATATCGGATTGTGGTCGCAACGGACATCGCGGCGAGAGGCATTGACGTCAATAATATCGAGCTCGTCATCAATTACGACCTTCCTACCGTCCCCGAAGATTACATTCATCGGATCGGCCGCACGGGCCGCGCGGGGAGCGCGGGGCACGCGATTTCTTTCGCGAGGCCGGATCAAAGAAGGGACGTGCGGGATATCGAGCGGCTCATGCGCGCCACCCTTCAAGTTTCAAGACTCCCCTTGCTGCCGCCTCCGCCCGCCTCTCATATTCGTACTCCGAATTTCTCGCTCCCTCGCAGGAACCGCTTCCGGCATCAAAACCCTAAACGCAGTTTCAGAAGAAGGAGATAGAAAGCAACCCGGCCGAGATGCGAGCCGGAACTGCAAATCAACGGGTTAAAGAGGCAAAAGGTATAGATTCTAAGATTTTGAGTTTTTCAACTTGCTTGCCCGGCACGAAGCTTCGCTTTGGTGCGTGGACGGAGGCAAAATACGAACTCGCGGTCAGATTTCAACATGCGGCCCGGATCCGCCCAGTCGAAGTCCATCCACAAACCATGCTTGTCCCGTCCCAGGTCGAAGACGGCCGGGCGATCGTTGCGGCCGGAAATTTGTTTCATACCGATGCTGAGCCATTCTCCCATCGGCTGGTTTTGATATCGCAACCGGTAATTGGGGCCGGTTTCCGCGGAACAAAGTTCAAGACCGAGTTCTTCGATACGCCGGTATATCTCGCCCGTCGTGGGAAGTTTATCTTTGGGTAAACGGAGATCACCCACTTTGATCCGGACGAGAGTTTCTTTCTCCGCTTTCTTCCGCGTCATGAAATCCTTGCTCCTCAGCATATCCATCGCGTAGTCGCTGATGTTAATTTTCTGCTTTTTCATCTCGGCGACGAGTTTCTCAACATTCTTGCCGCCGATTTCCATGGTCTCCATCCTGACTCTGATCCGGCCCTCGGGGAAAGAGGTGTACATATACTCAATGCCGTATTCCTGGAATTTATCGAAGATGCCGGGGACGAGCGGGCCGATATAGGCCTTCGTGTCCCCATTGATTTCGGATACATCGCGGGCAATCTGACTTTTCTCGCACCCGAAAACAATCGGCATATCCTCTTCCGGATTCCTCTTTCTGCGAAGCTCCGCGATCCTCGGGTCTCTTTGGTAGCCGAAGCCCTCGATAGGAGCCTCAAGTTCGTAGAGAAATATGAGGTCATCTTTGGTGAGCGGTTCTTCTTTCTGTGTCCTCTTCTCAATCGCGGTCAAGAGTTTCATGTCGGCGGATTTCTTCTGATATTGCTCGGCGCCCGGCAGGTCCTCCATCTTCTTTTCGGCGATCGTCGTCATGTTACCCTCAAGATTCTGATTGTTGTCGGCGACGCCTCGCACCTCGCCGATATTTTCCCCTTGCATCCGGATGGCGATTCGGGGAATAGTCGGCTTACCTTGGCGGTCGAGGGTATAATAGACATAGAAGTCGCCGCCCTTGAGCTGGGTCTCCGCGGTTGCAAATCCCTTGGTGCACCAAGCCGCGCCCTTGTTCTGGAGGGAGGCCCAGAGGGCGGTGGGGTCGGTTCCTTTTTGATATTTTACCCACTCACCCCGCGTCTCTTCCCGCATCTCGGGCGTGATCTCACCCGCTTGCTGAATGCCTTCGACGTACTGTTTGCTGAAAGAAAGTTTGGAGAACTGGGCGGCCTTCTCTTTAGTGAGGAGCTGGTCTTCGGGCGTGCCCGTCGCTTCTTGCGCCCTCCGCAGACGCTCGAGCATTTCCGGATCTTTCGCGGCTTCAATCATCTGCTCCACATAGGCGAGGGCGCCCCGATCAATATCCGGGAAGAGGCGGGTCGAACCCGGGGAACGCTTGGTGAACTCGCCTTTGTCCTTGTCGTAATCGCCGAGGTCTAAGACGTTGCGGAAAACATAGTAGCGGAACCAGACGGGGTAGGGCTCGTTCGCGTCCGAGAGGTACGAGATCCAGTTGTCCAGAGATTTTTCGAGATCAGCGACGGCAATCTCGCCTCTTTGTTCGAGTTCTACTTCTCCGTAATGGGCTTCGATGCCCAATTCTCTTGCGGCCCGCTCTTCCATTCTCGCTGCTCCCTCGGCCATCTTCTCCTTGTTGGGGCGGACATATTTATTCATCACCATCTCGCGGAGAAGGCCCAGGGCGCGGGGACGGGATTCGTCGCCGAACATCCTTCTTGCCTGTTCTTTCTCGGGATCCATGGCGAGGCGCTCCAGGCGGTCCAAGTAGTTTTCGATGCGGGCGGAAGGGTCCTGGGGCACCTTCTCGCCGGTTGCCTGCTCGGTGCGCAGGGCGGCCTTTTCTACTTCGGGAGCTTTGTGGAGATCGTATCGGGCTTTAAGAAAGTCGGGGTTTTCCATAGTAAGGTGATACCACAGAAATCAGGTGGCGTAAATATTCGAAGAATCTTTCCGAGGTTGAATCTCAAAAAGGCAGCACCCGCTCAAATCGAGCGGGTGCTGCGCATAAAAGTTAACTAATCTCACGCGATCACGCCGTTATCTTGGGAGTGATACATCCCGAACGACGGTCGCCGAGATGGTGCCGCTTGCGTTCACCCCGAACACACGAATGGTATCCCCGTTCTGAATGTCGGCCGCCGCAATCGAGAGCCACTTCTTATTCAAGAACTTTGTTCCTGCAGTAACATTCACCGTGTACGCGGTGCCCTTCGCGGAAGTCAACGTAAACGACGAGCCGGTTACCGCGCTCGCAGTTCCCTGGTATACCCTCGGCCGCTCGCGCTGCATCATCTGACGCGTCTCTTTTTGGTTCTGCTTCACCTCGGTATTCACCTCGGTGCGGAGCGTCCAATCACGGACGACTTTTGCGTCAACCGTCCAGTTCCCGCTTTGGGAGATAATACCCAACACGCCCACAAGATCGCCCTGCTTGAACTTGGACATATCCCCTCCCGGGAGTACTTCCGCTGAAGAAGGGACGTTCACTGTCCAATCCCCGCCCCAGCTTTTGACCGTCAAGGCGCCGCTTCCGATCGAGCTGATGGTGCCGCGGAGCAGAATGTGCCCTGCCGCATTCACGCGTACCACCATAGGCTCGGGGTGTGCCGGCGCGGGAGTGGGGGTTGTCGTCGTAGTTTGCGCCCCCGCAACGAGGGTTGAGGCGAGAATAAGCGTCATTGCCGCCGTTCCTCCTGCCAGAATCACGCGTTTCATGTTCATCATTGCGCTTCTTTATATAATTCCTTCCATCCGACCTTTTTGTCAGTAGTAGATACGAGAACGACCGCCCGGATGTTACGAAAAGATTGGTAACGTGTGAATGCCGGTTCTACGCTCGGTACGGATAAGAAATAGAGCGTTATTCCGTCTTCTTTTTGAGCACCGCCCCGAAGGAAACGATTGGGGAATCTGCCGCGTATATCCCCGTATACCGATGCGGCGAGGCCAATAATGCACCTATGCCAAAGAAAAAGCGCAACGCCATACCACCATCCGCTCCAGAAGACCGCGAAGAGCGCTTCGCGAACCTGTATAGAAAGTACGGGGGTGTCTTCTTTAGATATTTCTGGTACCATGTCGGGCGTTCGAAAGACATCGCGGAAGATCTTGTTCAGGAAACGTTTTTCCGCACATTCCGTGCGATCAAAAAATTCGGCATACACGGAGCGGTGTGCTTCACGTACCTCAAGAAAACCGCACACAACCTTCTCGTCAACTTCTACCGCACGCGGCACAGAACTGTATCACTCGAGGAGCATAATGAGGAGTTAAGAGCTGACACTCCCTCGGCGCTCCTCGTTATGGAAAGAAAATTGAAACTCGAAGAATTGGTATATGCAATCGGCATACTCACGCCGAACGAGAAGGTGGCGGTGCTCTTGCGCTACCGCGACGGCCTGCCAATTAAAGAAATCGCGAGCAGGACGCAGAAGAGCGGCAATGCGGTGAAGCTCACGCTCTCACGCGCAAGAAAAAAGCTTGCGGCGCAGCTTCACGAAGCCCGTCCTAAAAACATCGCGCGCCGCACCACGAGCTGGGCTGCATATCACACACCGCATGACATATGACACCTTTTCGCCGCTCGCGTGTCCGTACTCTATGAGCAGGAAATAACCATACATTTAAAAGGCCGCCTGCTTCTAGAAATATCGCCGTAATTCCCATATATGCCGATAATGTATATACGAGTGGGCAAAAACGATATTGCAACACATGCAGTATTCTTGCGTTCGCCTCCGATCTGTGCATGAACATACATAACTCCTCCTTGCGTACCTATACGCATAAGCGAATCATACTGATTCGCAGCACGGAATCTATCGTGCACGCGTTATAGAAAACCTCGCTTCTCGAAGCGGGGTTTCTTGTGTTTGCGTTCCCCACGAACTTCGTGCATCATTATAACGCTATGAAAAAACATACATCGCTCTATTTCGCGGGAGGCATTGCGGTCGTGCTCGCGGTACTCTTCTGGCTCGGCGGGAAAGGTGCTGCGCCGCATCCCGCCGTCACCGATCCAAATAACCTTCCGGGAATACAAACCGGAGAGGCGCCCTGGCAAGCCGAGACGGCACAGCTCAAGGCGCGGCTCGCGGATATCGGGCTCCCCGCACTTACCAAAGAAGGTGCCGCGCTCCATAATCACCAACATCTCGATATTTTTATTCACAGGAAAATAGTTCCCGTACCACAGGATATTGGCATTGACGACGCGGCGAGATTCATCGCGCCCATCCATACACACGACACAGCGCAAATCATCCATGTGGAATCGCCCGTCGTCCAGGATTTTACACTGGGGCAGTTCTTTGATATCTGGGGGGTGCGACTTACGAACCAATGTATCGGCGGCTACTGTACGACCGCAAGCTCGACGCTCGCGATGTTCGTAAACGGCGCGCCGTACACCGAGAACCCGCGCGATCTCGTGCTCGCTCCGCATCAGGAGATCGTAATCGCATACGGCTTGAAAGAAGAACTCCCGAAACAGATTCCCTCTTCATACAGCTTCCCCCAGGGCTACTAGCCTCTTTTTAGTCGCTGCGAGGTCCAACCTCCATACGGAGGTTGGACCTCGTGAAATCTCTTTTAAAAAACACCTTCGCAATCGAGAAGATCGAGAAAGTAATGAAAAAAGCGGCAAAGACGTCGATCGAGTAATGGAGGTGTGCCATAAGGACGACCGCGCCGAAAAAGACCGACGCCGCAAGCGAGAAATATCTCATATATTCGTTCTTCCAAAGCATCAAGCCCATAAGGAACGGCAATCCCGTATGACTCGAGAAAAAGAGATCATTCCCCGTCGTAAAGACGCCTATGATGCCGCCTGTCGTTGTGGAGTTCGGAATGAAGGGGCCAATATGCGTCATACTGATAAATGCGGATCGAATAAGAAGGAAAAGTCCTATCGTCTTTAGGGAAAAGGGAAGCTTCTCGGGATGAGACAGCAGATATAATCCTATAATAACCCAGTAGATGACGGGGCCGTAGAGAAAGATGCCGTCCACGTCGAATACGGGAATATTGCTTAGAATAACGTCGCTCACGGAGTTACTGGAGCGCTCGGTCGCATACACAATCGCAAACCACGTCACGACAACCCCGACCACAAGGAGCGCAAAGGAAACGGCGAGGGAAAACCCAAATCCTTTCTCGCGAACACACAATCTATATCGTTCGAAAATCGCACGCATGAATTAAGAGCGGATAAATAATGCTTTACAGCCGCGTTCCGCGGGCGCGATTGCCCGATCGTTTCCTTTTCTTCTTCTTTCCTGATTCTGAAATGAGCGAGTGGCCGCCGAACTGATTCCGGAGCATCGAAAGGATCTGACCCGTATAACTCGGGTGTGCGGCCGAACGCACTCTGAAGTCGAATGCGTCCTTTATAACGGGGGTTTGCACCTTGAGTTTCTTTGCCGTCTTCACGGTCCATTCTCCTTCTCCCGTATGCGCCACGGAGCCGGATACCCCCCGCAACGATGTTCCGTACTGTGCAAGCCCGCCCTGGAGCCAGTCCACGAGCCGCGAGGTGATCACACTTCCATTTCCGTATACTCGCGCAACTTCGCGGAGATCAGAAACGAGCTTCGATTTCTTGATCACCGAGAACCCTTCCGCCAAGGACTGCATCATGCCGTATTCGATGCCGTTGTGCACCATTTTTACAAAGTGCCCGGCGCCCGATTTTCCCATGTACCCGTACCCACCCCGCACCGAAAGGTTTTCGAGAAGCGGTTTGAGATACTCAAAATCTTTTTTCTCTCCTCCCACCATAATGGACGCGCCGTGTCGCGCGCCCCAAGGGCCTCCCGAAACCCCCGCGTCCACGAATCGGATACCGAGCTTTTTGAGGCGCGCCGCACGCCGCACGGAATCCTCAAAAAAGGAATTGCCGCCATCCACTACGATGTCTCCTTGTTTCAAAAAACGCGCGAGCCCTTCTTTCCCGAAGAGCATCTCATCAACCGGCTTTTCCTCGGGCTTGCCATTCGCAGCTTTAGCGAAGGAAGGAACCATGAGCCATACCACGCGCGGCGCGGGAAGCGCGGCGACAAGTTCCTTGATCGAATATACGCCGTGAAGTCCCTCGCGTGCGAGCCGCCGCGTAACCTCGGGGGTTCTGTTCCATGCGTGTATCTTCCATCCCTTCTCGACGAGCTGGAGCGCGATCCCTGATCCCATTTTCCCGAGTCCCACCACGCCAATCTCTCGCGTCGTGATCCTTCCGGACGTTTCGCGGCTTCGGATCGCTTCCTCGGCGTGCTCCGAGATGTCGGCACTCCCGGGAACATAGCGCACAAGCGGCACCGCACCTTTCTCCCATCCCGCGACGATCGGATCAATAAAGTTCCACATCGCCTTGATTTCCTCGCTTGACACAAAAAGTGTCTGGTCGTCTGCGATGCAATCGAGAAGGAGCTTTTCATACTCCTCGGTGTACTGGGAATGGGCATCCTTCTCTCTGAATGCAAAATCGAACGTCCGTCTCTCGAGTTCCATGGTATGTCCCGGCTTCTTGGACCAAAAACGGATCGTGATTCCTTCTTTTGGTTCGAGATGTATGACGAGGGAGTTTGCATAATGCGTCTCTCCTTCGGGACAAAGGCATGGGCTGGGATGGCGGAATACGATCTCGATCTCCTTCAACGGCTTTCCCATACGTTTTCCCGATTCCATTGTGATCGGCACTCCCCTCCATCGCGGCGCGCGGAGCCGCGCCCGCACCTTGAAGTAGGTCTCCGTATTCGAATTGGAAGCAACGCCCTTAATCGCGCGATATCCTTCATACTGCGCGCGGAATGTATTGTTGCGCACGTCTTTCGCGGAAGGAATCTCGAGCGTCTCGAGAATTCTTGCGCGCGCCGCGCGGATGGCGGAAGCGGAGAATGTCTCGGGGCGTTCCATCGTCACAAGCGCGAGCATCTGGAGCAGGTGGTTCTGCCCTACGTCGCGGAGCGCACCAACCCCATCGTAAAATCCCCCACGATCCTCCACGCCGATCGATTCGAGAAGTTTTATATGCATGCGCTCAATGAGATTGCCTCCCCAGTTCGTCTCAAAAAGATTGTTTGCGAAGCGGAACGTGAGGATATTTTGGAGCATCTCTTTCGCGAGATAGTGATCAATACGGTAGATCTGCTCCTCGCGGAAGAGTTTTCCGAGGAGCGCGTCCAGCGCCTTTGCGCTTTTTTCATCGCTTCCGAACGGCTTCTCCACGATGACGCGGGTCCACCCCTCGTCGGGGCCTCCGCACGGCTTCGAAAGTCCCGTTGCCGCGAGATGGTTCGCAATCTCGGGATACCGCCGCGGAGGCACCGCAAGATAAAAAATCTTATTCGAGCACATTCCCCACTCGTCGTCGATCTTCCCGAGCGCGCGCTTCAGCCGCTCGTAGTCCTTTTTCCTCTCGAACATACCTCGCTCGTAGAAATAGCGGCCGAGAAAATCCCGGGCGGCTTTCGTATGCGCTTCACGCGGGTAATAGTTCTCGAGAATCTCCCTGCCGCGCTCTTGAAACTCGTTGTGCGTGAGATCGCGGCGCGCGAATCCCACGACGCGAAACATGGCGGGAAGCGCGCCTTTCCGGAACAGACCGAAAAGCGCGGGGGTAATCTTCTTCGTCATCAGATCGCCCGTCGCACCCATCACGACTACGATCGTGGGTATTCGAGAGGAGAAGTTCTGCTCGTTCGATAAATACATTCCTCTAGTATCCACCGAACGCCTCCCGAAGTAAACCCCCCACATCACGAGTGTACGCTCTGGTATGGGGGTAGGCGAATGGGATCGAGGGTGTTATGACGCGTCATAACACCCCGTAGGAGAGACGTTTTAGTCTTCTCGGTCTCTCTTGTTATCTCTTCTGGAAAGGACGCGTTTCAAAAACCAATACGCCACTAAAAAGAAGAGCGCGATGCCGATACAGTAGTTTATGATCTGCGCGTAGGGGGTAATGATATGCCACCCGTTCCCGAAGATCTGCCCGACCCACGCGAGAAGAAGCGACCACAGGAACGAACCGACGAAACATGTAAGCGTAAATATCCCGAGGGGGGCTTGCGCGATGCCTGCGGGGATCGAAATATAGGTGCGCACCACCGGAATTATTCTCCCCAAGAAGAGCGCGGACACGCCGTGTGTTTTGAAAAAGATCTCCGCCGCCTCAAGATGCGCAGGAGAAATGAATATGCGCTTGCCATATTTTTCAACGAGCGGGCGCCCGCCGTAGCGCGCGATCATATACACAATAATCGAGCCCAATGTCGAACCCAGGGCCCCCGCGAGCGAAACGCCAAAGAGGGAGAACCTCCCCGTCGAAACGAGGTAGCCGGCGAACGGCATGATAAGCTCCGAGGGGAGAGGCGTCGCGGCGGATTCGAGCGCCATAAGCACCGCAATACCGGGATAGCCGAGCGTGCTTATCGCCGCGCTCACAAAGGAAGCGAGGGATGTGAGCAATGAAGAGATCATTCTCTTATTCTAGCGGATTTGTATTTCTTGTTGCACTCCACTGAACTGCCCCGCACAGTTCTTATCGGAATACTCTCACTCTTCGTTTCTGTGTTGATAAAAATTCAGAATGACAACCCTTCCTTATTTTTATGCGTGTGTATAAGTTCCTCGTAGAGCGCACGCATCTTTCCGTATACCGCGTCCCATGTAAAATCCTTCGCATAAAGGAGCGCCGCTTCCCGCATGTTTCTTCTTAATACCGCATCGTCAAGCAGTCGCGTGGTTTTTTCGAAAAAACTCTTCGGGTCTCTCGGCGCGCACAAAAATCCCGTAACCCCATCCTCGACGAGCGATTTCGATCCTCCTTCATTTGCGACGACCGGCACGAGCCCCGACGCCATTGCCTCGATCGTTACGTTTCCGAATGTCTCGGTACTCGAGGGGAAGAGCAATACATCGGACGAGGCATACGCCTCGGAAAATTCCCTGCCCCCGATCCTTCCCAAAAACACGGCGCCGGGCATCATCGCTTCGAGTTTCTTTCTCGCGGGGCCATCCCCCGCAATCGCCATCGCGCAATCGCTCCGTTTCTCCCGGAGCATCTTGTACGTCTCCGCAAGCGTCTGGAGATCTTTTTCCCACGTGAGCCGTGAGGCGCAAAACAAGACGTGTTTCTCACCTTCTTTCAGTATTTTTCTGCGCCATGCATCGGAGCGGAAGGAAGGGTTGAATTGCGCCTGATCCGCGCCCCACATCACGACGCGCACATTCCGCACGCCGTGCCGCACAAGATCGTCTCCCGTGAATGACGAGGTGGCGGTGACGAGATCGAGTTTGTTATACAGAGAACGGAGAAGAAACCACACGAAGAGCTTCAATGCGGAAAGGTGGTAGTACTTCAGGTACCGCACGAAATCGGTGTGATGCGTTGCCATGATCGGGATCCCCCGCTTTCGCGCGTAGCCGAGCGCTTCCCACGCGCTCGTATCGGGGCTGTGCACATGAATAATATCCGGTTTGAACGCGTCGAGATGTGGATAAAAATTCTTCATCCACGGAAGCGGAAACCGGTACTCGCGGTAGAGCGGAAACACGAGAGAAGGGATGGTAATAATGGGAACGTGATAGGTGGTTCCCGGACTCTCGACCCACCCCGTCACGATCATGCTCTCCACGCCCCGTTTCTCTCCCTCTTTGATGAGGCGGGCAAGTACACGGTTTACCCCGTCACCCTCGTTCTTTGCCGATCCTATGAAGTATGCGACTTTCATCGGTTCATATTTTCTTCTTCTTCGTTCTTGTCGTCGATTTGATTTGCGAGATACGAGGTGACCCATTTATACAGGAAATACACCGCGAATATGAGAAGCGTCACGATGAACACCGCATACTGCGCCTTCACAATGCTGCCGCTTAAATATTTGTATGCCTTGCCCGAATAGAAACCGAGAAACGCGAAGAGAAGCGATTTGGGGAGCGTAATTGCGAGAGAAATTTTAATAAACCGCTTGAGAGGAGCGCGAGAAGTTCCCACCATAAGAATCCCCGGCACGGGGATGACGGGGGAAAGTTTGAAGAACACGAGCGTCTTTCCGAGATGCCGATGGATAAGCGACTCGAATTTTGTGATGCGTTCCGGAGTTAATTTGAAAATGCCCCCGTAGCGCGCGACAAACGGCCTTCCTCCCCAGTATCCTATCGAATAGTACACGATGTCGGCGATCAGGTCGCCCGCAATCGAAATGAGAATCACGATCGGCAAACTGAATACGCCAAGCGAGGCGGCAACTCCCGCGGCGGCGGTTACGAGCGGCCCTTCCAAGACCGCGGCGATGAAAAACAACGCATACCCATGCGCAATCACCCACGAAACGAGGGTAACAAACGTAGTGTCTTGCATAAGGTTTTCATTATACTATGCAATCACTCACTCACAAAATGCTTCGAGAGCTTCGCCTTTGACTGCGCTACGTAATTCGACTTCCCCGCCGCATCATACAACATATCGGGGACATCCATCATGCGCTCAAATCTGATTTTTGCGATCACCTGCCGCGGACGCACGATGATGTCCTCAAACGGACGCACCTCGAGCGTGAGCGGTCTTCCCTTCCCTTCTCCGTCTTTTCCGTATCCCCATCCCGGATCGATGAATCCCGCATAATGCGATCTAAATTCACCGCTCCGTTCATCCATGGGGCGCATCTCGCACGCAAGGTATGGCGGAACTCTTACCGCCTCTCTCGAGGAAAGAATATAAAATACTCCTTTTTTCAAACGGACATATTCGTGTTCTTTTTTCACCTCATTAAAAAAATCCCGCGGCGCATAAAAGTCCTTTTTCGAAAAATCAAGCACGCGGTCGGAGCCGAAGCAGGCGTATCCCACGGGATGAATCTCCGTATCGAGCCGGAGGATAATCGAGCCATCCCCGTCTTTTATCTTCAGCCGGTCATAGCCGATGGGTACGCCGTGCGTATCGAAGAGGAGCGGCTCTTTCTGCATCGTCATCTCGAGCTCGAGCTCGTTGAAACGAGTATCGCCATTAAAGAGCCGAACCTGCACGAGCCGCTCTCCGGGTGCGACCACAATCGAAAATGATTTTGGATTGATGACAAGCCACGCTTCGCCGCGATATCCCGCGGGCACCACATCGTAGCGCGAGACGCCGTCCGTGAGGACGCGCACATGCACATCGTTTCTTCCCGTCGAGCTCTTCGGATTACAGTAGCCATATACCTCCGCGGGAAGGGCAAATATCTCCTTAAGCCGCGCGAGATACGTGACGTCGCGTTCCAGGGGTTTCGCGTACTCGTGCGGCGTGCGGGTGATCTTTCCCAAGAGTTCGCGCACCGTTTCGCCGGGTTCGGGGAGAAACACTCCTTCCACGCGATACACCTCCTCGGAAAGCGCAAGGTCAAGCGATCCGGGATTCACACCGTCAGAAACCGCGTTCTTAATGAATCCTCCCTCCATCATCTCCCGAAGCATCTGCGACGGGAGCGCACCAAACTTTTTCATCCCGTTAGAAATAAATCCTCACACCTTCGCCGCAAGGTATTCTGGAGGGTGTGGGGATAAACTAAAGAACCCGATTGACGAGAAGGGGTCTTCCTAAAAATTTTTGTATACATAAATATCGATTGCACGTTTATTTCCAACGGG
Source organism: bacterium (assembly GCA_021815205.1). GTDB lineage: Bacteria > Patescibacteriota > Minisyncoccia > UBA6257 > GWB1-50-10 > JAKAHD01. The sequence continues at coordinate 62,888 of JAKAHD010000001.1, read as the reverse complement.
ATAAACCATATCCATTCATTTAATCACCCTCTCTCAAAAACGCAAACGAATCCTGTTATTGCGGTTATTGAGATTGCTTCGGCGATCGCTATTGCCTCGCAAAGACAAAAGATCTATCGAAGTTCGATCTCTATAGAGTAAGGGAAAAGTACCTTAAATCGGGGAAAACGGCTACAATACCTTTATGCTTATCGATGACGTAACGATAGAAGTATATGCGGGAAACGGGGGTAAGGGCGCGGTCGCTTTCGACAAAAACCTCGGGGCGCAGGGCCCCACGGGCGCGCACGGAGGAAACGGAGGCAACGTCTATGCGGAGGGCATTTCCGACTTGAGCGCCTTGAACCAGTTCCGCAATAGAAAAGAGTTCCGCGCGGAGCACGGCGGAGAAGGACGCTCGCAGTTCCGCGACGGCACGACCGGCGAAGATCTTGTGCTCAAAGTTCCGGTAGGAACAGTGATCCATAATCTCACGAACAAAACAGACGCGGAGATCACGCACATCGGCGAACGCCTGCTTCTCGCGAAAGGCGGGCACGGCGGCAAAGGTAACTTCCATTTTCGCTCCCCCAGAAACACGAGCCCCACGGAGTTCCAAGAAGGCACGCGGGGAGAACACTTCACATTCCGGCTCGAACTCAAGATGATCGCGGATGTGGGATTCGTCGGGCTTCCGAATGTTGGAAAATCAAGTTTCTTGAACGAACTTACGAACGCGAAGGCAAAGGTGGCGAACTACCAGTTTACGACACTTGAACCGAACCTTGGCACGTACTACGAGCTTATTCTCGCCGATATCCCCGGACTCATCGAGGGCGCCTCGCACGGCAAAGGGCTCGGCATCAAGTTTCTACGGCACATTGAACGCACGCGCGTGCTCTTTCACTTTATCTCTGCGGAATCCGAGACGCCTGCGGAGGATTACACAACCATCCGCGCCGAGCTCAAGAACTACCGCCCGGCACTCCTCAAAAAACCGGAATACGTGTTTCTTTCAAAAAGCGACATGGCGGACGAAAAAGAACTGAAGAAAAAAATCACTGCTTTGAAAAAACTGAAACTCTCCCCCACGCCGATTTCGATTTACGACGATGCGAGCCTCGAGAAGGTGAAAAAGATTCTGAATGAAATAAAGAAAAAGAAGTAGTACGGATTACCGCTGATTGCCGCTGATACGAAAAAATGTAGCGCTATCCGGAATTATCTGGATAGCGCTCGTAAAATAAAAGTCTCGTCAAGGCACTGGGAACATGACGGTGAAAGTGGTGCCTACCTCAGGCTTGCTCATGACGGAAATACCGCCTCCATTGAGCTCCACAAACTCCTTCACCAGCATGAGACCAAGTCCTGTACTTGTTTTCCCATCGGTATCAGGAGTGCTTTTACCGTCAAAACGAAGGAAAAGTCTTTTGATATTTTCTTCCGGGATAAATGTGCCGGAATTCATAATGTGTATGTAGATTAATCCGTGGCTTTGCTCCACCGCAATCTTGACCATCCCGCCCGCTTGGAATTTTATCGCGTTCGCGAGAAGGTTTCGGATAATACCGAAGAACATCAATTTATCCACGGAGAGAAAGACCCTCTTATCAACGGATACGGAAAGAGAAATCTTTTTCGTCTCAGCTTCAAAAGAGAGGGAATCAACAACCTTATTAATCGCATCCTTCAGGTTCAATTTTTCCTTTTTGAGAGCCCTCCCTAAAGACAGTTGTTCTCCTAAATCGGTAAATTGATCCATTGTCTCGACTATTCTCTTTGCAGACAGGGAAATTTTTGACAAGAATTCCTTTTTTTCTTCATCGGAAAACGAATCAAATTCCGACGAAAGCATGTCAGAAAATCCTAACACGCCATTAAGCGGGCTTCGGATATCATGAAGCGCCAGAGAGAAAACTCTCCCCCACATTTCGTTCAGGTCTTGAAGCTTTTTTATTTTATCTTCAAGTTTCTTTATTTCAGAAAAATCTACCTCCAACTTTTACCTCATCTAAATTAATTTGTTAAAAATTATTCAATCTCAACGCACACTATAAACTAATCTAATTACTTAATCAAGAGCGCCGCTTCGGTATACACGTTCGTCGGGCTCCACATCATGAAACCGACATAATCCTTCGAAAGCGAATCTTTCGTCGCCTGAATCTCTTGCGTGACCATTGCCGCATCGTATGGCACGCCGCCCAACTCGAAGTCCTGAAGCCATGGCCGCAGTTTTGCGATCGGCGCTCCCGATACGCGCGTCGAAGTGGCGTTCATGAGCGTTTCACGGCGCGCCTCGGCGGCCTTCAAAGAATAGCTGACCACTTCATACGGATATGATGCGGGCTTTTTATACTCGAGGAAACCCGCGCTATAGTGCGAGGGGTATACCATGGGAGCAATGTAATCGAAGTATGGAAATGCGTCTTCTATGAGCTGTCCGATGCCAAGATCGTCCTTCCGGAAGGTGGTGAATCCGAAGAGGTCCGCAGAAATTTTCACATGAGGAAGCGCATCCCGCAGATATTTGAAAAAGTCCTCTATTACAACGCTTCTCGGTGTGGTCTTGTTCCAGGAGGGGTACTGTGCCGCGTCGAGATTGCCGCCCGAAGGGAAACGAACATAATCGAAGTTCACCTCGTCGAATCCCCTTTGTGCCGCGTTCTTCGCGATCGCCGCCACATACTTCCACACGCCGCGCGAAGCGGGGTCCATCCAGTTCAGTCCTCCTTCGTCGTGCCATAAGGATGCCGTGGACGCAAATGCTTCGGAGGAAGTTGAGGTCATTTTTGCGCCATTATGCACCGCCATAGCGGGGCGCGCGTGCGCGAGCACGGGATCCTGAAAAACCGTAATCCTTCCTATCACATAGATCCCCGCATCGTGGAGCTCCTTGAGGAGCGAGTTAATCTTCTGGATTCTCCCTTCGGCGGCGTGATACTGCGCCACTTCTGGATCGGGCACGTCATACGACACATGCCCGGAATAATCTTTGATATCAATTACCACCGCATTGACGGCGTTTTCGCGCGCAAGATGAAGTACATAGGAAATCTTTGCGGCGTCCCCCGCGGACCAGCCCGTGAGATAGATCGCGCGGACGACGGACGGAGGATGCAAAAGCGGCTTCTGCGGACCGATATCGAGGGAGGCGGCGGAGCGCGCCTCCCGGTCGGAGCGGTCGAGCCCCAGGGTGTTTTTTACGGTAAGAAAGAAAAATCCTCCTAGAAGAAGGAGAATCATAATGCCTCCCGCGTAAAGCGCGAGGCGCCGTTTTATACCCCTCATATCGCTCTAGTATACCGCGGAACCCAGAACGCCGCTATGACAATAACCATTTATTTCTTATCTTGCATGGCACACCCAACCGCGAGGGTAAGACTTGGGCTAGCGCCCCGGAGCGCCCGAGCGGTGAGTGTGCCATGCGTGGACATTTTCCACGATGTCCGCGACCTCCTGCGCGTTCTTCGTATCCATCAACCTGATGCGCAACTCTTTTGCCCCTTTAAATCCGTTCACATACGCCTTGTAATGCTTCTTCATCACATCAAAACTTTTCTTTCCGCGGAACATCTCCTCGAAAAGGAACGTGTGTTCCACCATCACCCGGAGCTTTTCATCCGCTCCAACACCATCACTCTCTTTATGCAATCCCTCCTCTTCCCGAAATTTATGGGGAGCGGGCTTAGTATGCTGAGAAGAGTGGGGAAAACTTGCCCCCACACCTACGAAATAGGTGTGGGGGCTTGGGCTAGCCTGCTTGGGCAGGCAGGCGCCCTGGAGCGCAGACTTTTCTCGGTATGCTAAACCCGCGGTACGAAACATATCGGCATCTCTAAAAAACCAAGGATTGCCGAAAATTCCCCTCCCTATCATCACGCCATCCAATCCGTACTCCTCGGCCTTCTTTGCAGCATCTTCGATACTTTCCACATCCCCGTTTCCCAAAAGCAACGTCTTTTTCGCGCTTCCGCTCTGTACTTCGTTCCGTATCCGAACCGCATCATGAAAAATCTCCCAGTGCGCCGGCACGAGGGAAAGCTCCTTTGCAGTCCGCGCATGTATCGTGATCGCGGCAAGATCCTGCGCGAGAAGCAACGGCAGCCACGCGGCAAGCGTGTTGCGCTTCGTCCCTATTCTTGTTTTTACAGACACAGGAAGTACTCCCGCACCTTCTTGTGTCGCACGTATGATCTCTTTCGCGCGCTCCGGCGCATCGATACACGCAGCGCCCGCCCCCTGCTTCAGCACATTCTTATCGGGGCATCCCATATTAATATCAATGCCGTCGAATCCGAGTTCCACGGCAAGCTTCGCGCACTCGTAAAAATGCTCCGGCACCGCACCAAAAAATTGAGCAACGATAGGCCGTTCCGATGCGTCGAACCGCAGATCCTGAAGTAGCGCTTCCCTTCCCTCGGAACAGAGCCCGTCGCACGACACGAATTCGGTCCACATCACATCGGGCCCGCCTCCCACGGTTCCGTCGGGGCGTGTGAACTTCCCGTACTTCGCGATAATATATCTGAATGCGGCATCCGTCACGTTCGCCATCGGCGCAAGCGCGAATATCGGCTTCTTCAATTTTCCCCAAAACCCGAACTCCATCTTCCTATAATACTCCACCGTCCAACCAACACAAAAAGATAATCGCGCGTCATATCGTTCACCACCCCTCATAAGGTTCTGCCTGCTTTCGAAAACCGTCTCGCAGGCCAAGCGGGCATGGTTTCCGCCGAAGGCGGAAGAGCGAGGCCGAGAGCGAGCGCAACTCGCCGGCTGGGGCGAGTTGACGCGTGTTTTCGAAGGCAGGACAGAACCGACTCCCCTACTCCTCTTGCACCGGAAACGTATCGGTGCCCGAAAATTCTTTACAATGCGACGCAAACCCGCTCCATTTCGTAATGCGTCCCTTGTGCATGAGCGCATCGCGCTCACGAATAAGCCCCTGGAGAGCTCCGCATAGGGACATACGGGTGCTGGTACTTATGCCCTGCACGGTGTCCGCGCTCGCCAAGGCCGCATTCACCTCGCGCTTAAAATCATTGTTCAGCACTTCAAGTTTTTGACGTTTCATTGTCTTTTTCTTCGCCTCCTGCATCTCTTCGAGGCGACGCTCCGCGAACTTGCTCCGCAAGGCGGCACGACTCGCAACTGGAGCAATCGAAAGCCGGAGATCTTCACCAAGACGTTTATAGGGGTAGAGCGGGTGAGTGAGCGCGACGTTCTCTGAATCCGCAAGTACCACCGCGCCTCCGTGCAACATAAGCATGAATACGATAACAAGCATCGCGTATCGCAACACGATTTTCCTTCCTCTCGAAGAGGAGACCGGAACAACGTTTCCTCTTTCCGAAAGCGCGCGCAAAAATTCCGCGCTCGCTTCCGAAAGGAACGTGCCGCGCGGCTGCGTGAATCGCCGCAATGCGCGAAGCGACTTCCAATAGTTGAGGTGTGCTGAAAAACGATTATTCATGAAGTAGTTTTTTGAGTTTTTGCGTCAAGCGGTGCACTTCGACTCTCAACGCGCCTTCCGATCTTGCGGTAATCGCCGCAATCTCTTTATACGACAGTCCGCTTACGCAACGCAATGAGAATGTTTCCTGCTCCTCTTCGGAAAAGCGCGAAAGGACACGAAGCACTTCCTGCACGCGGAGCGAGGTCTCGAGCACAGGACGATCGTCGGCGATATCAATCCCATCGGGGAACACATCGGAAAACGTTCCCTCCTTTTTCTCGCGGTAATAGTCCTTCAGAGTATTCTTTGCGACCTGCCAAAACCAGGCGGTAAAATTTCCCACACTCGTATCGAACGTGTCGATGCGCGAGATAAGTTTTAAAAACACATCCTGCACCAGATCTTCCGCCTTTCCCTTATGCGCAATCCTGAGCATAAAGAATCGGAAAAGTAACGGACTCCAATACTCAAAAAGTTCCTTCCCCGCGGTCTTGTCGCCCGCCTTGAGACGGAGGGCAACCGTATTAAAATGTTCTGGGGTAAGGGATTTTCGCATACCTATACGCACCACAAGGCCTCCTTGTTACCTCGAAGCCGCCTTATCCGGGAGGCGAGGCAGTACCAAGAGAAGCGTGCGGGAAAACCTATACGTTGAGATAATGGCGGGTAGCTACCACGCTCGAGACGATTCCCAAGACCACCCCGAAAAGCATCTGGTAGAAAAGCACCAGCATGAAATGCGCGCTAAAATAGCCCGCAAGATCGACCTCGGGAACAAAACTCGCAATGCTTGGGGAAACGACCCCAATAAGAGGGATAAAGATGAGAAAACTCACCGCCGCCGCGATGATACCGTATAAAATTCCCTCAATTACATACGGACCTCGAATGAAGTTGTTTGAGGCACCCACGAGCCGCATGATGCCGATCTGTTCCCGATTCGAAAAGATGGCGAGCCGTATCGTGTTAAACGTCACCATCACGGCAAGAAACGCGAGGAAGAGCGTGAGCGCAAAACCGCCCCGCTGGAAGTTGTCGATCAGGGAGGTAAGACGATCGATTACCACCTGATTCTGCGCGTAGGTGATCTTCTCGGTGATATCCTTGAAATCCGGCTTCTCGAGATACCGGGCTATGGAATCATAGTGATGCAAATCCTTCGCCTTGATGTTCAACGACGCGAGAAGCGGATTGGTGTTGAGTTCCGCGAGCGTCTGGGTGATTGTAGCTTCGTTCGCGTGGCGCGCCTTGAAATCCGCGAGCGCCTGATCCTTCGAAATATACTCGACGTACTTCACCTCATCCAATCCTTCGAGAGATTTTTTCAGATTGAGAATCGTGTCTTCAGGCACGTTACTCTTGAAGTACACGCTGATATCAACCTTCTCCTGGATCGCCTGCACCGCACCCTTACTCACTACATTGAAGAGAATGAGCCCCTCAAATACAAGAAGCGCCAAGATCATGATGCCGATCGTCGAGAAAGAAAGCCATCCATTCCTTAAGAAACTCTGCCATCCGTATTTTAGAATTCGAAATAATGTCACCATGAATTTCTCTACGAATTACGAATTTATTCTCCTTCGCCCGAATACCTCCGTCGCGTGCGATGAGGATGGAGGGCGAAGGAGAACCCTTCCGTAGTCCGCTCGAGGCGGACGAAGGAGGGTTGGCTTCGGATGAATTCCGATACCGCACCGCGTGCGGTGCGGTATCTTCATTACGAATATACGAAATTGCCCATTGCGTTGCAAATTATGGGCTATGAGTCCGTATTCGTATATTCGTATACAATTCGTATTTCGTAGCATATTAATCAATGAGAAATCTTCCATGCGCTTCATCTTTCACAACCTGGCCGTTCTCAAGCGTGACGACCCGTTCCCCAAGGGTGTTTACAATCTCTTTGTCGTGCGTCGCAAGGATCACCGTGCTCCCCAATTCGTTGATCTTCTTCAAGAGCTTGATCACCTCCCATGTGTTGAAGGGATCGAGATTCCCCGTCGGCTCGTCGGCAATAAGCACATCCGGCTGATTGATCATCGCCCGCGCGATCGCGACCCGCTGTTTCTCGCCTCCCGAGAGCTCCGTCGGATAGTTGAACATCTTCTCCTTGAGCCCCACCATATCAAGCACTTGGGGCACAAGTTCATTGATCTCTTTTTGAAACCTTCCTTCAACCTCGAGCGCGAACGCCACATTCTCAAATGCATTCTTCTTCGAGAGCAGTCTGAAATCCTGGAAAATAACGCCGATATGCCTCCTGAATTCGGGAAGCTCGGAGGGCTTCAGTTTGTTCACCTCATACGCGCCGAAGAAGATCTGTCCCTTCGAGGGCTTCTCTTCTCCTATCAATAATTTTACCACGGTGGACTTCCCCGCTCCCGAACGGCCCACGAAAGTCACGAACTCGTTCGGCTGGATCTTGAAGCTTACCTTGTCCAAAGCAACGGAGTTGTGATTATAGTTCTTCGAAACGTTCTGAAAAATGATCATGGCAATCAAAAAGACGCAGAGATCGTCTTTTCTCCTATAGGATAGCACAAACACCTTTCCCACTCAACAGAGTGTACTGGATGAATGCCAAAATCCAAATGTCAAACGTCCAATCAAATTCGAAATCCGAATATCAAAATGCGAAACAAATCCTAAATACGAATTTCAGAAATTAGAAACACGCGTTTGGGGCATTCGGTTTTTTCTCGCTTTTGATCATTGTTTCGAATCTCGGATTTCGTGTTTCGGATTTAGTCATTGATTTGGAATTTGTTATTTGGCATTTAACAAATCTAGATTTCCTTCTAATACTTCCTCCACCCTGCTTATCTTCTGTCCCGTTCTGTGATCCTTTATCTGCTTATAGGGATGGAGTACATAGGAACGAATCTCATGCCCCCACTCCGGAGCGACGCGGGTTCGCAGGTTCGAGATTTCTTTCTCATGCTTCTCCTCCATGAGCTTCACGAGTTTTGCCTTCAGGAGATTCAGGGCTTTCTCGCGATTCGAGGCCTGCGACCGCTCGGCGCGCGATGATGTCACGAGCCCCGTCGGCAGGTGCGTCACCCGCACCGCGGTTTCTACCTTGTTCACATTCTGTCCGCCGGGCCCTCCCGCACGGGAGAACTCCACCTTCAAATCCTTTTCAGGAATCTGGATGTGCGCCGCATCATTCGCGGGTAATTCGGGGAGTACTTCGACCAAGGCGAACGAAGTGTGCCGCAGCTTCTTCGCGTCGAAGGGCGAGATACGCACCAGGCGATGTACGCCGGACTCATCCTTTAAACACTCATAGGCCCCTTCGCCCCGAAGCTCTATCGTCGTATCGTTTACCGCCTGGAGCTTCCAATGCCTCAAATCCGCATAGCGCGAGTACATCCGGAGGAGCCTATTCGCCCAGTCCTTCGCATCGTCTCCTCCTGCGCCCGCAAGAACGGAGATGATCGCCACGTTGGGGTTTACCGATAACATATTAGTTTTCTTGGATTAAGAATAAGGCTTCGAAGGACAAGTCCTCCTGCGCCCGCAAGAACGGAGATGATCGCCACGTTGGGGTTTACCGAATATGAAGTTCTGAGCCACCTCCGAGACTCGAACTCGGGACCCATGCTTTACGAAAGCATTGCTCTACCAGCTGAGCTAAGGTGGCATTTTTCTATCCGCTCCTCATAGTAACGACAATTGACAAAATATTCAAATAACCTAGAATGACCGCGGTACATCAAGCGATAGCCCCCCACCACTTTTGATGTTTTATGTCTATGTTTTAAAAAGTGAACGAGACAGAGACCTGTATATCGGGTATACCGAAGACCTGAAAAGAAGATTAGGAGAGCATAATGGCGGCGCCAATAAATCGATCAAATCAAGAAAGCCTTTTGTATTGATCTACTATGAGGCCTATCGGGATAAATCCGACGCGATAATCCGAGAAAGAAGATTGAAACAGTTCAAAAATTCATACTCCGAATTAAGAAAGCGAATTGTAAAAAGTATCAGGTAAGACATCAAAAGTGGTGGGGGGAGGAAAGTCGGGACACCCTGTCATTGCTTCGCAATGACCGCAGAAAGTCGCAGACAGCACGCGGACACACGCAGAATATTCCGCGTAGTCAGCGTAAAGTCAGCGCAGTCCGCGGCCACTGCGGAGCAGTGGCAAAATGTAGCGGCTAACAGCCGTCGAGGGAAACCTTAGAGGTGCGAGCAGAAACGCTCCGGTCCGAAAGGACCGGAGGGACCCAATCCCAAGCTAGTTGGTCCAGCTCCGCAATAGGGATGGAAACGCGGAGATGAAACGGCTAAATCCTTACAGGGTGCAAGGTCGTGTTGTCAGTGTTACGCACTGACCGCGGAAGTTCGCCGAACTGACGCGGAAGAGCGCGGAAATTTTTCTATGTTGTTCTGCGTGAAGTCCGCGTATTTCCGCGGCCAATGCGTAACATTGGCAAAGTGCCGCATAGCCCCGAGCAGCGTCGAAGGGCTTGAGCCCGAGAGTAATCGAGGGCCCAGATGAATTATCGCTTCATCCCCCGCATAAATTCATGCGGGGGACAAAACAGAATCCCGCTTACGATGTGCCGACAATCCCGCCTGTGTTTCACAGGCGGGATTTTATATCCTATACTCGTTTTCTCTATTACTACATTACTAACTTATGTGACGATCGTCACACAAGTTAGTAATGTAAAATAAATCCCGTGAGAAGCTCACATGGGGGTAGGAAACCCCGCGTTCGCCGCGGGACGAGGCATTCACCCCCCCCACACGAAATGAGTGTGGGGGTTCATCTCTGTGGCACGCCACGGGGTTTCTTGCTTCTCACGGGATAGACACGAAGACACGGACTACACGAACGAACGGCAGAAACTTTTCCGATGCGCGGGGGAGAGCCCGTGCTTCTTAATCGCCGCGATATGCGCCCGCGTACCGTACCCTACATGCTTCTCGAATCCATAGAAGGGGTAGCGCAGCGAAATCTTCTTCATATACCTGTCTCTTCTCACTTTCGCCAAAATGGATGCCGCCTTCACGGCATTGATCCGTCCATCGGCTTTGATCACCGTACGTCCCCCATCAACGTACAACCCCCCGTCCAAAAAAATCAGCGACTGCGTAAGCGGGATCCCTTTCTTTTCCGCGAGTCGGTTTAAGGAACGTTCCGCGGCTCGATTCGCCGCCTTCGAGATGTTGATCCTGTCGATTACTCCGGGCGTCACGTTCGAGATCGCGAACACAACTCCACGCTCCTTGAGCTTCTTCGCCCACGCCTCCCGCGATTTCGCCGTAAGTTTCTTCGAGTCATTGAGCTTCACCCCGTTCGGGAGCGAGTCGAGCTTCATGCCCTTGGGGATCGCGGCGGCGCAGACCGTGACGGGTCCTGCCAAGGGTCCCCGCCCCACTTCGTCGATGCCGATGGTGTATTTGTATCTCATCATTCTCAATTATAAAGCATTCGAGGGTTTGCGCGTCCTTTCCTCCCCGAATACAATGAGTGGGTAAATGCCATGCCCAAGTTCGTACACTCCATAGCAACTCTCGCTTCGCTCGAATGCTACGGGGCAGGTCTCCACACATATTATTATGTCTAAATTTGTCCACTTACATACCCACAGTCATTATTCATTGCTTGATGGACTCGCGAAAATAGACGGCCTCGTGAACCGCTCGAAAGAACTCGGCATGGATGCAATTGCCTTGACCGATCACGGCAATCTCTATGGTGCTGTGGAGTTCTATAAAAAAGCAGCGAAGGCGGGTATCAAACCCATAATCGGCGTCGAGACGTACATCGCGCCGAACGGACATCTCAATAAACGACCGAAAATCGACGAGATGCGTTATCATCAAATCCTCCTCGCAAAAAACGAGACGGGATGGAAGAATCTCATAAAGCTCGTCACCATCTCTTACCTCGACGGCTTCTACTACAAGCCGCGCATTGACAAGGAGCTTCTCAAAAAACACCACGAGGGGCTTGTGTGTCTCTCGGGATGTTTCTCCGGGGAAATCGGGCGGCTCGTCGCGGCAAAAAAAATGCAGGAAGCGGAGGAAACCGCGCGATGGTATCAAAACCTCTTCGGCGAAGATTATTATCTCGAAGTACAGCCGCACGCACCGGAACTCCACGCGCCGCTCATGACACTTGGAAAAAAACTCGGTATTCCGCTCGTCGCGACGCAGGATATCCATTACGTGAATCCCGACGACAAGACCGCGCATGAGATACTTCTCGCGGTGCAGACGAACACCAAACTCGACGACGAGGATCGCCTGAGTTTGAAACGCTTCGACCTCTCACTTCAATCGCCGGAGCAGATGGAAAAACATTTCGCGCATATTCCCGAGGCGATCGAGCACACATGGAAAATCGCGGAGAAGTGCAACTGGCAGCTCGGACTCGGAAAGACGTTTCTTCCCCGTTTCCCGCTCCCCGAAGGAAAAGATTCATTCGAATACCTCGGCAATCTCATTGAGGAGCGAATCGGTAAGCGATACCCCAAGACGACGGATGAGGTACGGGAACGCCTTCAGATGGAAATGGGCGTGATTAAGAAAACCGGCTTCGCCGACTACTTCCTTATCGTGCAGGACTACATTACGTGGGCGAGGGATCACGGCATTGTCGTGGGGCCCGGCCGCGGGAGCGCGGCGGGAAGCATCGTTTCTTATATCCTCGGGATCACGAACATCGACCCCCTGAAGTACGAGCTTCTCTTCGAACGATTTCTGAACCCCGACAGGATCCAGGCGCCCGATATCGACGTGGACTTCACGGACACGCGCCGCGACGAGGTCTTGGCCTACGTCCGCGAGCGCTACGGCGCGGACCACGTCGCGCAGATTATCACGTTCGGGACGATGATGGCGCGCGCGGCAATTCGCGACGCGGGACGCGCGATGAGCTACCCCTACGCCTTGTGCGACCAGATCGCGAAGCTCATCACGGGTCTCAACATTCCTCTGAAGGATGAAATCGTCTCAATTCCGGAACTTAAGAAGCTGTACACCGATAACGCGGACGCGAAGAAGATCCTCGACGCGGCACTGAAACTCGAGGGTACGGCTCGCCACGCCTCGGTGCACGCATGCGGCGTTGTGATTTCCCCCGAACCGCTCACGAACTTCATACCGCTCCAGCACGCGCCGCAAGGAGAAGAGACGATCCTCACGCAGTTCGAGGGGCACAGTGTCGAGGATATTGGGCTCTTGAAGATGGACCTCTTGGGACTCAAGAACCTCACCATTATCGAAAAAACGCTCCGCCTCGTGAAGGAATATCACGGCGTCTCGATCGACATCGACGCAATTCCCCTTGACGATGCGGCAACATTCGAAATCTTCCAGAGAGGCGACACGACCGGCATCTTCCAGTTCGAGTCGCAGGGTATGCGCCGCTATCTGAAAGAGCTGAAGCCGACCAACCTTGAGGACATTATTGTAATGGTATCGCTGTACCGCCCGGGACCTATGGAACTGATTCCGCAGTACATCAACCGCAAGTTCGGAAGAGAAACCGTAAACTACATTCATCCGAAACTCAAGCCCATCCTCGAAGGGACCTACGGCGTGGGAATCTATCAGGAACAGATGATGCGCATCGCGCGCGACCTCGCGGGTTTCACGCTCGCCGAGGCGGACACGCTCCGCAAGGCAATCGGAAAGAAAATCAAGAGTCTCCTTGACGAACAGGAGAAAAAACTCATCGAGGGCATGACGAGAAACGGCATCGAGAAGCGCATCGCCGTGAAGATTTGGGAGCTCTTTCCTCCCTTCGCGCGGTACGGCTTCAATCGATCGCATGCCGCGTGCTACGCCATGATAAGCTACGAGACGGCGTACCTTAAGGCGCACTATCCCGTCGAGTTTATGGCAAGTCTCCTGAACGTCTCGGGCACCGACGTGGAGCGTATCAGTTTTCTCGTGAGCGAGGCGCGGCATCACCGAATCGAGGTACTGCCTCCGGACGTGAACTCGAGCTTCCAGGATTTCACCGTAGACTCTTCGATACGCTCCCAGTATTCGCAAAACTTCGGCGGGCACGCGGGGCAACCCCCTCAATCCGATTCGGGGCAAGCTGGAATACGGTTCGGACTCCTCGCGATCAAAAATCTCGGCGCGAACATCGTGAACGCCATTATCGAAGAGCGGGCGCGCGGCGGAGCATATACCAGTCTCCAAAACTTCCTCTCGCGTCTTTATCACAGGGATATGAACAAGAAGTCCCTGGAAAGTCTCGCAAAAGCCGGCGCGTTGGATTCGTTTGGTGTAGAACGCGGCACGCTTCTTGCAAACATCGAGGAGCTCATCAAGTTCAACCAGGCCGCAAAAAAAATCTCCGGAAGCAACCAGAACTCACTCTTCGGAAACGTCTCGACGTTCGGGGCGTTGCGTCTCCGTCCCGTCGAAAAAACCGATACCGCCACAATGCTTGGGTGGGAAAAAGAGCTTTTAGGACTCTACCTCACCGACCATCCGATGAGCGAGCATCTGCCGAAACTGAACGGCAAGGCAAAGACCATCGCATTCGCGCTCTCCGTACCGAAGCAGGGTGAAAAATCTTTGAAGTTCCGGATGGCGGGCGTCGTGAGCGTCATGAAGAAGATCGTAACAAAAAAAGGGCAGCCGATGCTCTTCGTAACGCTCGAAGACCACGAAAATAATTCAATCGAGCTCCTTGTGTTTTCGGAGCTCCTCGCGAAGAAACCGGAAGTGTGGGAGGAGAACAGGGTGGTCATCGTGGACGGCTTCCTCTCGTGGAAAAACGGGGACACAAAGTATATCTGCGAGGGGGTGGAGGCGCTGTGAAAACAACTTTTCTTTTCCTCATCAGCCAGCTTTCCGCTCGGATAGCTTTTTATTCGCTCCTCCTCATTCACAATGGAATTTCTCAAACTCAACCTCCGTCTGCCTACGGCAGACTTCGGGATTCGGACAGTGATAAATCCCGTGAGAAGCTCACACGGAGTAGTAAACCCCGCGTTCGCCACGGGACAAGGCATTCACCCCCACACTAAATGAGTGTGGGGTTCATCCCCGTGGCACGCCCGGGGTTTTCTGCTTCTCACGGGATAAATTCCTGTTCCTTCATTGTCGCTCATAAAGCTATATCCTCACTCCAAGAAGCTTCTTCGAAAAGGAAAAGTTGTTTTTACCTAATAAGGTTACATTGGGAAAGGATTGCGATCTGGTATATATCATCCAAAAGATCGTCTCGTGTAGCTTAGCCAATAATCACCTCCAATGGACTCCTGCGCCGCATACTTTGATGCGAGGGTAGGACTTGGGCTAGCGCCCCGGAGCGCCCGAGCAGCAAGGTGTGCGGCGCAGAAGTCTAGACTCCTAAATCTGTTATCATTATCTCTATGAAGAAATGGATTCTCGGTCACACGACCTTGTTGGCGGTCCTCGCTCTCATTATCATTGGGTTTTCGATCTACGCGAACTCGTTTGGGAACCAGATGTTCTGGGACGACTTCGACGGCATCGTGAATAACGCCTATGTCCATAATTTCTCGATCGGCGACTTCTTCACGAAAAACCTGATCGCGGGCTCGGGGCTCGAGAGCAACTACTGGCGCCCCGTTCTCCTCATCACCTATTCGATCGAGTGGCATCTCTGGGGTAACTGGGTCGGCGGGTACCATCTCACGAACACGCTCCTCCATATCGGGAATGCGATCCTCGTCTTCTTCGTGCTCTTTGCGCTTTTCAAAAAGAAACTCGTCTCTTTCGCGGTCGCGCTTTTCTTTCTCGTCTCCCCGCTTCAAACCGAGGCGATCACATACGTCTCGGGGCGCGGCGATCCGCTTTCGTTCTTCTTCACACTCCTCGCGATGCTCTTTTACATCCGGATACACCAGAAGAAAAGCGACAGCGGTGCCGCTTCGTACTGGTACCTCGCGGCATTCTTTATGTATCCTCTTGCGCTCATGACGAAGGAACGTTCCATCATACTCCCCGGATTCCTGCTCCTTGTGGATATCTGGTATGCGCTTGAATTGAAGGAAAAATGGAAAAAGTCCGTGCGGGAAATTGTGATGCGCCTTTTGCCGTTCGCGATTCTCGGTATCGGGTTTCTTATCCTGCGCGGCACGCTTCTTGATTTTCAAAACACATTCAACATCTACAACACTCACACCTACTACACCGATCACATCACGGCGAGATTCTTCACCTTCCTCTCGACGCTCCCCGTCTACGCGGGGCTTATGCTCTTTCCCGTGGGGCTTCACATGGAACGCTCGCTCTCGTTTCCTGTCGCGACTGCGTTCTTCAATCCGCAGGTAATTCTCGGGTTCGTCATCGCGGCGCTTCTCATCGCCGTCTCAGCGCTCTTTTGGAAAAGAGATAAGCGCATTGCCTTCGGCGCCGCGTGGTTCTTTGTCGCGATCTTCCCCGCTTCCGGCATCGCGGTTCCCGTCGCGGGCCTCATCTACGAACATTATATGTACGCACCGATCGTGGGGTTCTTCCTCTTCCTCGCGGCGCTCGTATCGCTTATTCCACGAAATCTCCGAACGCTCCAATATGCACTCATCTCGGTGGGGGGCGCAGGAATCATTTTTTTCGGGATACAAACGATAAAAAGAAACACGGACTGGCGCGATCCAATTACCTTCTACACGCAGACGCTCCGGTACGCGCCGCAAAGCGTACGCATCTGGAACAATCTCGGCATCGCCTACGCCGATGCGGGGAACCTCGCCTACGCGAAGAACGCCTACGAACGCACGATCACGCTCGATCCCGCAAACGCCGTGCCGCATTATGATCTCGGAAACGTATATGAAACGGAAGGCAAGATGAAGGATGCGATCGCTGAATGGCAACGCTCGATCGCGCTTGATCCAACTTTCATTTTCCCATACCAGAAACTCTATAACTACTACGTCTCGATCCGCGATCCCGCCTCGGCGCAAAAAATCCTTGACGCACTTCCAAAAAACAAGAATTAGAGGCATAATTTATAGTAATGAAAACACACGATTCCGTGGACGGCATCCGTCACTCCTTGGCGCACCTCTTGGCCGCGGCGGTACTGAAGAAATTTCCGAAGGCGAAGCTCGGGATCGGGCCCGTAATCGAACACGGGTTCTACTACGACTTCAAGCTCCCCCGCCCCATCACGGACGAGGACTTGCGGGAGTTCGAGAAAACCATGCGGGGACTCGTTGGCAAAAAGCTCCCCTTTTCAGGTAAAAAAATCACTCCCCTTGCCGCGAAAAAACTTTTTGGAGACCAGCCCTTCAAACTTGATCTCATTAAAGAATTTCAGAAAGAGAAAAAACCGCTTACTATCTACATTACCGGAAAAGAGGGTCAGCGGTCATCAGCTAAAAATCAGCGGCAATCAGCGGCATTCGTAGACTTATGCAAGGGAGGGCATGTGAGAAACACCTCGGAGATCAATCCCGACGCGTTCAAGCTCTCCCATATCGCGGGCGCCTACTGGCGCGGCGACGAGAAGAATCCGATGCTCACGCGCATCTACGGGCTTGCATTTAAAACAAAAGAAGAACTCGACGACTATCTCGCGTTTCAGGAAGAGGCGAAGCGGCGCGATCATAAAAAATTGGGACCCGAACTCGATCTCTTCACCTTCTCCGAACTTGTGGGGGCGGGGCTCCCCCTATGGACTCCGAAGGGAACACTGCTCCGGAACCTTCTTGACGATTACGTGTGGGGTCTCCGCAGGGCGGCGGGGTATAGCCAGGTCGACATACCGCACCTCACTAAAAAAGAACTGTACGAGAAAAGCGGACACTGGGAGAAATTCAAGGATGATCTCTTCAAGGTGAGGACGCGCGAAGGACATTTTTTTGCGATAAAACCGATGAACTGCCCTCATCACACGCAGATCTACGCCCGCCGATCATGGAGCTACCGCGAACTTCCTCAGCGTTATGCAAATACCACAAAAGTATACCGCGATGAACAATCGGGAGAGCTTGCCGGCCTCTCGCGCGTCCGATCCATCACCCAGGATGATGCTCACGTCTTCTGTAGGAAATCCCAAATTAGGGAAGAGATGGCAAAAATATGGCGCATCATCGAAACATTCTACGGCGCATTCGGATTCGATCTCGGGGTACGTTTATCGCTCTCTGATCCGAAACATATGGAGAAGTATCTTGGAAATCCCAAAACCTGGAAAGCGGCAGAAAACGAACTCCGCGCGCTCGTAAAGGAGCGGCACGCGACCGCAACCGAGGCAAAAGGCGAAGCGGCATTTTACGGTCCGAAAATAGATTTTATAGGGAAGGATTCCTTGAGGCGCGAGTGGCAGGTCGCGACGATCCAGCTCGACATGAACATGCCGGAGCGCTTCGATCTCACCTGCACGAACGAAGAAGGGGAGCCGGAACGGATCGTGATGATCCATGCGGCGATCATGGGCTCCATCGAGCGTTTTCTCTCCGTCTTGATCGAGCACTACGCGGGCGATTTCCCTGTCTGGCTCGCACCGACGCAAGTAACCATCCTTCCTGTGAGTGACAAGTTCAGTGCCTATGCCGAGAAAGTAAATGAGGGGCTTACGCAACACGGTATCCGCACCGAACTTGGGGGTGCGAACGAAACGCTCGGAAAACGGATCCGCGAAACGGAACTCCGGAAAATCCCCTACACGATCGTCGTAGGAGAGAAAGAAGAAACCGCGAAAACCGTGACTATCCGCACGCGGCACGTGAAAGAAACCGAAACGATTCCGCTTGAGAAATTCATCGAGAAAATTACAAAAGAGATTACAGAACGGAAATAAGCGCTCTCGTCATCCCGGTCCGCCCCCGGAGAAGAAGTATTTCTCGACGTCTTGAGGGTGCTATGCTATAGCATAGCACCCTCGGCGCTATAGAAAATATAAGAGCTTAGCATGTTTTTATGCCAAGCTCCTTTTCATTTTCTTTCCTCCATGAAAGTTCTATCTCCACCGTTGTCCATTGTCGGGCGTCTCCCGAGGGTGTTATGACGCGTCATAACACTCTCGGGAGATGCGCGTGAGGAAAGATCGCCGTATACTATAGCTATCACTATGGAGAGGAAGGATACGGTACGCCCACTCATCATAATCGCGGGTCCCACCGCGAGCGGGAAGTCCGAACTCGCGGTCGAGGTGGCGCGTCTTTTTAACTCCGCGCGAGCGCAAAAGCGGTTCGGTGCAGAGGGCGCCGAGATTATCTCCGCCGATTCGAGGCAGGTATACAAGGGCATGAATATCGGCACGGGGAAAATTACAAAACGCGAAATGAAGGGGGTACCGCACCATCTTCTTGATATCGCGGATCCAAAGAGGATATTTACCGTCGCACACTATCAGAAACTCGCGCGAAAAGAAATCGCGCGCATATGGAAAGAGAATAAGGTGCCTGTTGTGTGCGGCGGGACGGGACTTTATATCCGCGCCGCGGTGGATGGCATCGTCTTCCCGGAAGTAAGACCAGATCGGGCGCTGCGCGCACGACTCGGGAAGGTATCCGCTCAAGAACTGTTCTCGTATTTGAAAAAAAAGGATCCTGCGCGAGCCAAGACGATCGATCCTAAGAATCCGCGTCGCCTTATCCGAGCGCTCGAGATCGCCGAGGCGCTCGGGAAAGTGCCTGAACTTTCCCTCTGTCCGCTCGACGCGGACATACTCTTCCTCGGAATCAGAAAAGACCCACAGGAACTCGAACGACGTATCAGGATACGGCTTCACAAACGCCTCCGGCACGGAATGATCGAGGAGATCACCCGGCTCCATGAGGAAGGTGTTTCATGGAAACGTATGGACGATCTCGGACTCGAGTACCGGTACGGCGCCCAATTCCTCCAAGGGAAGATCACACGGGAAGCGTTCGAAGAAACACTCGCGAAGGAAATATGCCGCTACGCCAAGCGGCAGATGACGTGGTTCAAAAGGGATTTCCGCATCATTTGGGTTAACACCAATACCGAGGCGATTCAGAAAGTCGAGCAATTTATTAAGACAAAATCCTAAATTCAAAACTCTAAATCCTAAACAAATTCGAATGACAAAAATTCAAAATAAATCCCGTGAGAAGCTCACATGGGGGCAGGAAACCCCGCGTTCGCCACGGGACGAGGCATTCCCCCCCACGAAATGAGTGGGGGGTTCATCCCCGTGGCACGCCACGGGGTTTCTTGCTTCTCACGGGATAGAAAACACGACGCGTTTTGGTTATTGGAATTTCGTATCTTGGCCATTATTTAGGATTTTCCTCCGAAGGAGGATCCGCCTCAGGCGGAGGAAATTAGGATTTGGAATTTGCTTCATTTGACTTCCATCCGTGCAAGCGTTACTATAAGATTCAAATTAAGTCCATGGGTGGCGTACCTACCAAACATCATTCAAAATCGAAGGTCGGAAGACGGCGTTCCCAGTTGGCGTTGAAGAAGGTGCGGGTGATTCCCTGCCCCAACTGTAAGGGCCCGACGCTTCCCCATCGCCTATGTCCGCAGTGCGGCACATATACGCGAAATTCTAATGTTTCAAATCCTAAATCCTAAACAAATTCAAATGACCAAATATACGAATTTTCAAAACGCGTGTTTTGGACATTAGGATTTTGGATTTTTGTCATTGTTTAGAATTTAGGAATTAGGATTTAGAATTTTAAGAACATGGCCACGCGGCACCTTGCAAGAACTATCGTGTTGCAGTCGCTCTACGAGTGGGATTTTTACCACCACGAGAGCGATCTTCCCGCTATCATCGAACGTAACACTAAAGATTACGGGCCCGGTATCGACGAGCCGGACTTCGTGTGGCGCATCGCGAAGGGGGTTATCGAGCACCTCCCCGAAATAGACGCGATCATCAGGAGAGTCGCGCCGGAATGGCCCTTGGAACAGGTCGCGATCATCGACAGGAACGTGCTTCGTATCGGCCTCTCGGAACTCCTCTATGCGGACAGGAACGAGGTGCCCCCCAAGGTAGCCATCAACGAAGCGATTGAAATCGCAAAAAATTACGGAGGGCAGAATTCTCCAAAGTTCATAAACGGGGTCTTGGGAACGGTGTATCGGGAGATAGAAGCAAAGAAAGAGGTGGCGGCCGAGTAAGATTTCTTGAATTATATTCTCGAAAACACGCTATTGCATTCCCCAGCGAGGAATGCGCGCTCACTCTCGGCCTCGCTCTTCCGCCTTCGGCGGAAACCATGCCCGCTCGGCCTGCGAGATGGTTTTCTCGAATACAATCAGAAATCTATCGCCCTTGATGTAAGGGTTAAAACATGGGTATTGAGACTATTCAATCTCAATACCCATGTTTTTCGCCGTGCCGGAAATGATTCTTTCCGCCGCTTCAATGTCCGTCGCGTTCAGGTCCACCATCTTCTTCTCCGCGATACTTCTCAAATCAGCCCTTGAGATCTTTCCCACCGTCTTCTTTCCGGACTCCGCGGCTCCTTTTTCTATACCCGCAGCTTTTTTGATGAGCGCCGAGGCGGGCGGAGTCTTGAGTTTAAATTCAAACGTCCTGTCTTCATAGATGGTGATCTCCGCGGGAATCACGTCGCCGCGCATCTCCTTCGTTGCTTCATTAAATTGCTGACAGAACTGCTGGATATTCACGCCGTGCTGCCCCAACGCGGGGCCGATCGGCGGCGCGGGATTCGCTTCTCCCGCCTTGATCTGCAGTTTTAACATTGCCTTAATTGGTTTCGCCATGTATTTCTCTACGAATTACGAATTGAGTACGAATATACTAATCCGATAGATTCTTCTCTGCCTGCGGCAGGTCAGAATAACGGTCGTATTCGTATATTCGTACACAATTCGTATTTCGTAGCATTATTATAATCGCTTTACCTGCAATGAATCCAGCTCGACTAACGTATCCCTTCCAAATATCGGGACGAGCACCTTAATCTTCCCATGTTCGTCATCAACCTCGGACACTTTGCCTTCCTGCTCCTTGAAGGGACCGTCCGTAATTTTTACCACTTCCCCCTCCTTGAAGTCAACTTTAAATTTCGGCTCGGCCTCCCCGATACGCCGCATAAGATCGTCAATTTCTTCTTTTGAGAGCGGCGTCGGCGTCGCGGTGTCGACACCCACGAATCCCGTCACCCTTGGCGTATTGCGTACGACGTACCATGAGTCGTTATCGAGCACCATATCCACGAGTACGTATCCGGGGTAAATTTTCTCTTCCGTCTTCTGGCGTTTTCCATTCTTGATTTTTATTTTTGTCTCCTTCGGAACAATAACGTTGAATATCTTATCGGTAACACTCAAGGACTCGATACGTTGCTTCAAATACCGCGCGACCGCGTCTTCATACCCGGAGTAAGTATGGATTGCGTACCATGCACGCCCCTGGTTCTTTTCTTTTTTCTGTGTAGGTAAGAGCATAATGTTCCTCTCTTTTCTAGAGTATCACGTGTTGGAGTATCTGCAAAAACATGTAATCAAGGATGCCTAAAAATGCGGCAAGCCCCACCGAAAGCACGATCACAAAGATCGTATAACGCGTGGTCTCTTCCTTTCTGGGCCAATTAACCCGCTTCAATTCCTGCCGCGATTCGTTAAGAAAACTCTTGATGTGCCCCATAATTACTGATTCCTAAAAGAAAACGACGGCCGTCTTGTGGCTCTACTCCACTCTAGCACAGAAGAAAAAAGGACACAAGAGAACGTCATTGCGAGGACGCAAGTCCGAAGCAATCTCAGGTGCTGTCTTCTCTGAGGATTGCTTCGTTCCGTCTGCCTGCGCGGGCCAGGCTCCCAATGACATTGAATACTATTTTCTCAATATTTTTACCTCGCCATTTTTGAGCTCCACAAGACGGGAGGGCTTTCCCCCTAATCTTCCTCTATGAATGTAAAAATCAACTCTGTCGCCAAAATAGCGCCTCGCCTCGCGGATCGTCTGCGCGGGAGGTTTCCCTTCGGGGTTCGCGCTCGGCGCGATAAGCGGCCCCGAGAACTTCAGGAACCTCCGGAGTGCGGCATTCTTCGGCACTCGAAAGGCAAGTGTGTATGCGCCGCGATGAAGGTATGAGAACTCGCTTCCGGGACACGAAAGGATTACGCTCACCTTTCCGGGCCACGCTTTTTCCAAAAAGAGTCTTTCCTTCCTCCCCGCCTTTATGCCGAAGAGAGCGATGTCTTCGGGGGCCGCAATGAGAATGATCGAGGGCTTTTTTTTACTTCTCTTCCGTAACCGATATATTCGTTCCACTGCGGCTTCTGAAAATGCGGGCGCGACAATTCCATACAGCGTGTCGGTTGGAAAAATTCCTACCCCGCCCCGCCAAAGTTCAGCAAGGACTGCGGCAGTGTACCCTTTATATCGTCTCGCCTTCTTCCTGAAGTGCGTGTGTTTCATGTGATGCTTCATGTAGCGGCGCGTGGGGCGTCTTGAAGATCGGCGCAATCACGAAATAGGATACGAGCGCAACAAGGAACCCGCCCGCGACATCGAGGGGGTAATGCACACCCACGAAAACTCTTGCGAGGCCGTTCAAAACAGACAAGACAAAAAACCACCATCCCCACGTGCGGTCGATCGCGAATATCGCAAAGCTTACGGCGAAGAAAAATGCCGCATGACCCGAGGGGAACGATGCTCCCGATACGGAAATAAGCGGCGTGAACCCGAACGCATCAAAAGGCCTGGGACGCAGAAAGAAAAATCCTATTGCCTCGGTAAGTATCCCGCGCGAGAGGAGCGCCGTGAGCGTAATAAAAAGAAACGTCTTGAAACGCGTCTTGGGCGATCGGCTCTTGAATATAAAAATAATGATCGCAATACCGAGCAAATACGGAAGGTACTGCGCAAAAAAAACGCCGGCAGTGTCGAGCATACCCGCCCACCCCGTAAGACCGTGGACAAACTGGAAGGCAAGAACATCAATCCCCATAGAAAAGAAACTACACCGTTATCGGGTCACGAAAGGAACGAGCCCCATCACTCTCGCCTGCTTGATGGCGCGGGCGAGATTACGCTGATGCGTGGCGCACACACCCGTATGGCGCGGGTCGATGATCTTTCCCTGGCTTGAGATAAAACGCGAGAGCATCTCCACATCGTGGAAATCAATCTCCTTCGCGTTCTGCGAGCAAAAAAAGCACTGTTTTTTCGTCTTCATGTGATGCTCTATAGATTACGTTCTCTCTACGAATTACGAATTGACTACGAATATACGAATCGTACCGTCATCATGGATCTCCGCCTGCTCCACTGTGGCGGATTCGGCGAGCAGGCGCCGCAGGCGGATGAAGGATCTCATGTGTTCGTATATTCGTACACAATTCGTATTTCGTAGCTAAAACGGAATATCTTCCGGCTTGATGTCTTCTTCGTCAATATGGACATCGGGAAGTTCTTCTTTCGGCGCTTCAGAGTCCTCCGTCGCTTTCCCGACCCCAAAGGAACTCCGGGCCGCATCTCCGCCTCCCATTCGCGGACCGAACTGGATCCGTTCGGAGACGATCTCCGTCGTCTTGTGGTTCATTCCCTGCTTGTCCTGCCACGTTCGGGTCTGAAGCCTTCCCTCGACGAGTACAAGCCCGCCCTTCTTCAAGAACTGGCTCGCGACCTCCGCCTGCCTTCCCCACACGACTATGTTATGAAATTCAACCTTCTGCTGGCGTTGCCCGGACTTATCCTGAAAAAAACTGTTCGTCGCCACCCCGAAGGTGGATACCGACTGTCCTCCGGATGTCTGCCGCAGTTCGGGATCGCGGGTAAGATTGCCAAGAATGAAGACCTTGTTGAGATTCATGTGATGCTCTATAGATTACGTTCTCTCTACGAATTACGAATTGACTACGAATATACGAATCGTACCGTCATCATGGATCTCCGCCTGCTCCACTGTGGCGGATTCGGCGAGCAGGCGCCGCAGGCGGATGAAGGATCTCATGTGTTCGTATATTCGTACACAATTCGTATTTCGTAGCATATAATTGGCATCTCGTAGCCCTACAATAAGTATACCTTATTTACTGCAAAATCTCCTCTATCTTTTTCTCAAGCGCCTCGTTGGTGAGCACCTGACCCTCCGATCTTCTCCCTTCGCGGGACCCACTTAATCTCCCCGCTTCGCGGTGTAACCCCAAACCCCTATTCGCTCCGCTCTTTGCTCCCACGCGTTTCACGCTGCGCACCATGGAGCGCAACACACCGCTTGCAAAACGCAGATCATTCTGGAGTCTCGCAACCGACGCTTCAGGCATGGTGAAATAACACACTCCCTGAAAGACGAAACGTTCCTTAAGAATCGGGTAACTCAAGTGTGTTTTCTCAAGCGGACGCTCTTCCATGATACGGGCGGCATATGTTTCAAGAAGCTGTCTCACCGGAGAAAAATCCTCATCCCGAAGAAGCGCGGTGATCTCATATATCTTCTCGTTGTTTGATTCGATATGCTGTTCCATGGGTTATGCCGGCTCGTGTTCTTCCGCCTCGCCCTCCATAGTATCGGCCTTTTTCGGCCCTGTCAATTTTTCCCTGAACTCGGCGAGCGCTTCCTCGGGAAATCCCCTCCAGCCCGTGCCTACGGGGATAAGTTTCCCGATGATGACGTTTTCTTTGAGGCCGTAGAGCACGTCCGTCTTCCCCTGGATGGATGCGTCAACCAAGACGCGCGCGGTTTCCTGAAACGAAGCCGCGGAGAGAAAACTTTCGGTGGTAAGCGCCACGCGCGTGATCCCAAATATCTTTTGCACCGCCCGGGACGCCTGCCTCTTTTCGCGCTTTGCCGCGCGGTTCACGGCGATGAATTTCTGTTTCTCAATGATTTCTCCCGGCATGAAATCGGTATCACCCGGATCCTTGATGGTCACACGGGAAAGCATTTGTCGCACGATCACTTCGATATGCTTGTCGTTGATGATCGCTCCTTCCGGAATGTAAATCTTCTGCACTTCGTTCACGATATAATGAATGACGGCATCGACTCCCCGATACGCGAGAATTTCGCGGATATCGAGCGGACCCTCGTACAACTGCTCACCGCGGGTTACTGTAGCTCCGATCTTTACGTAGATGCTCGCGCCGTGGGGCACAAGATATTCGATTATATTCCCTTCCTCCGATCCCGTCTTACGGCGTTTCTTCGATGGCTTCTTCGCGCCGGTTTCCTTGACCTTGATAAGCGTCGAGAGCCCGCGATCTTCTATGTCATATACCACGCCATCCACCTTGTTCAGGGTCGATTTTCCTTTCGGGGGACGCGCCTCGAATATCTCTTCAACGCGGGGAAGTCCATGCGTGATATCGACGCCCGCAACGCCTCCGATGTGGAAGGTGCGGAGCGTAAGTTGCGTGCCCGGTTCTCCGATCGACTGCGCGGCGACAATACCAACGGCTTCGCCGAGCTCCACCGGTTTGTTTCTTCCGAGATCAAGCCCGTAACACGCGGCGCAGATGCCGTAGACCGCCTTGCAGGCGATTGGGGAACGCACCTCGACGGATTCGATGCCGGCTTCCTGAATTTTCTTTGCGGCTTCCCGGCTTATAATCTCTCCCGCGCGTACGAGTATCTTCCGGTCAACGCGGATATCATAAAGTGAGGTTCTTGAGTATAGACGCTCCGCGAACTGGTACCCGAACGCATCTCCCTCCTTCTTGAGAATGGTGATTCCCTTCACGGCACGACAGTTGGTTTCATTGATGCATACGTCCTGCGCTACATCCACGAGACGACGAGTAAGGTACCCGGCCGATGCGGTTTTCAATGCCGTATCGGTTGAACCCTTGCGCGCGCCGTGCGTCGTAATGAAGTATTCAAGCACCCCCAACCCTTCTTTATACGAGGAGGTTGCGGGAAGTTCCATCGTCTCGCCTCTCGTATCCTGCACCAAACCTTTCATACCCATCATCTGAATCATCTGCGCCCAGCTGCCGCGGGCTTTGGAACTTATAATGGAATAGATCGGATTTCCTTCGGTGACCACCTTTGGGATGAGCGCCGCGATATCTTCGCGCGCTTTCATCCAGATTCCGATAACCTTGCTCTTCCGTTCCTCATCGGTCAAGAGTCCCTCTTCATACTGTGCGTCAACCATCGCGGCACGTTCGCGGGCGCGAGCGAGCATCTCGTGCTTCTCCTTCGGCACGATCGCATCCATCATGCCCCACGTCGTCGAAGAAACGGTGGCGTACAAGAAGCCGAGATCCTTGACCTTATCAAGGTACTCGCGGCTCTCCTCGATCTCGTGCGTTTCAATCATTGAGGTGATGAGCTTTGAAAGTCCCTGTTTATCAAGCGTGGTATTCACGAATGCGGTTCCGGGGGGAAGCGTACTACTAAAGATGATCCGCCCATAGGACGTTTCTATAATCCCCTCCTCCATCTTTACCTTAATCGCGGCATTCAAGGCGATCACGCCCGATTCGTACGCGAACATCGCCTCCTCGGGTCCCGAGAATGTCCTCCCTTCCCCTTTCGCGCCGGGCACGATATGCGTGAGGAAGTAGACGCCCAAGATCATGTCTTGCGTCGGCGACACGATCGGATCGCCGTTTGCGGGCTTCAAAAGATTCTTCCCCGCGTCCATGAGCGTCTCGGCCTCAAACTGCGCTTCGGTCGTAAGCGGAAGATGCACCGCCATCTGATCGCCGTCGAAGTCGGCATTGAACGCCGCACAGACAAGCGGAGGGATTCGTATCGCAAGGTCTTCGATTAAGACGGGTTTGAAGGCCTGGATGCCGAGCCGGTGCAGGGTCGGTGCGCGGTTCAAAAGCACGCGCCGGTTACGGATCACCTCTTCCAAGATCGCCCAAACTTCGGGCGGCCCCTGTTCGATAAGGCGGTTCGCCTGCTTGATATTGAAGGCGAAATTCATCTCGATCAGGCGATTAATAACGAACGGCCGGAAGAGTTCGAGCGCCATGTGTTTCGGAAGGCCGCATTCGTTGAGCTTCAATTCAGGGCCCACGACGATCACCGAACGGCCGGAATAATCAACGCGCTTTCCAAGCAGGTTCTGACGGAACCGGCCCTGTTTTCCTTTGAGCATGTCGGCAAGAGACCGGAGCGGTCTGCGTTTTGAGGACAAGAGCTGGCTGCCAAGCCGCGCGGTATTATCAATGAGGGCATCCACCGCCTCCTGGAGCATGCGTTTCTCGTTCACGATAATAACCTCAGGAGACTTGAGCTCCATAAGCTTTTTCAGACGGTTGTTCCTGTTGATAACTCTTCCATAAAGATCATTCAGGTCGGCGGTCGCATAGTGCCCGCCGTCTAATGCGACCATCGGCCGCAAGTCCGGCGGCAGCACGGGGAGCACGGTCATAATCATCCATTCGGGACGCACATGCGCGCGGATCATGGATCTTATGAGCCGAAGACGCAAGAGAAGCCGCTTCTCACGGTTCGCGTCCTGTACCTTCGTGAGATCCTTCTCGAGCTCTTTCGCGGTTGCTTTAAGATCAATCGCTTCTAAAATCTTCCGGAGCGCACCCGCGCCTTGGGAGGCCTCGAACACGTCACCGAACCGCTCTGCGAGACGATAGTACTCGTCCTGCGTAAGAATGAGACCCGGCTTGAGGAGCGCGATAATTTCTTTCATCTCCTTCTCACGTTCCTTCAGCTCCTTCTCATCCATCTGGCGCTCGGATTTCAATGCCTTGTACTCCTGATCAAGATCTTGAAGTGCGCGTTTCTTACTCTCCTCGTTCACGCCCGTCACGATGTAGGCGGCATAGTAAATCACCTTCTCGAGTTTCGGCACCGAGATATTCAAAAGCAGACTCAAGCGCGACGGCACGGTCTTCAAGAACCACACGTGCACGACGGGAGTCGCAAGCGTAATGTGGCCCATCCGCTCTCTGCGCACCGCGGCGCGCGTCACCTCGACGCCGCACTTTTCGCACGTCACGCCCTTATAGCGAATTTTTTTATACTTGCCGCAGTAACATTCATAATCCTTCGTGGGACCGAAGATCCTCTCCGAGAAGAGTCCGTCCTTTTCGGGACGTTGGGTGCGGTAGTTCAGCGTCTCGGGCTTCGTGACCTCCCCCTTGGACCAAGAGAGCACCTCGTCGGGAGAGGCAAGTTGTATCGCGATTGATTTTAATTCCATGTTCATGGGTGGCGGGTTATTGGGTTTCCGTTTCGGATACTTCGCTGAATCCGTCGTCGCGTCCTTTCTCGTACTCGTAATGGACACTGAGTCCCAGGGATTTGAGCTCCGAGACGAGCACGTTGAACGATGCGGGAATATTCGGCTTCTTGATCTCCTGTCCGCGTATGATCGATTCGAAGGCGGCAGATCTTCCCATAACGTCGTCGGACTTTATGGTAAGCATCTCCTGAAGCGTGTGCGCCGCACCGTACCCTTCGAGCGCCCAGACCTCCATCTCTCCAAAGCGCTGTCCTCCGAGTTGGGCCTTTCCTCCCAGGGGTTGCTGCGTAATAAGAGAGTAGGGTCCCGTCGAACGCACATGCATCTTGTCCTCGACGAGATGGCTTAACTTCATAATATACATGTAGCCGATCGTTACGGGATCGGTAAACGCCTCCCCCGTGAGACCGTTGTACACGGTGGTTTTTCCGGTTTCCGAAAAGCCCGCCTTAAGAAGCTCCTTCTTGATCTCCTCCTCGCCCGCTCCCACAAAACTCGGTACGATCGCGCGGTAACCAAGGTGTTTCGCGGCAAGGCCGAGGTGCGTTTCCAATATCTGGCCCAGATTCATGCGGGAGGCAACGCCCAGAGGATTCAAGACGATATCAACGGGCCTCCCGTCCGCAAGATACGGCATATCCTCCATCTTCCTTATTTGTGAAATCACTCCTTTGTTGCCGTACCGCCCCGCGAGCTTGTCACCCGCACTGACTTTCCTTAATTGTGCGACCTCGACCTGGATTTTCTTAATAATGCCCGGCTCGAGCTTATCCCCCTTATCACGGGAGAAGATCTTGATGCCGATGACCCTTCCTTGTTTTCCATGCGGCATCGTAAGCGAAGAATCTTTGACGTCGCGCGCCTTCTCGCCGAAAATTGCGCGGAGCAAACGCTCTTCGGAGGTAAGCTCCGACTCACCCTTCGGGGAAATCTTCCCGACCAGAATATCGTTCGCCCGCACTTCGGCGCCGATACGTACGATACCCTCGGCGTCGAGATTGCGGAGCTTGTCCTCCGCGACGTTCGGAATGTCCGGCGTTGTGATCTCGGCCCCAAGCTTCGTGTCACGGACAAGACAGGTGAAGGTTTCAATGTAAATCGAGGTGAAGAGGTCATCGCGCGCGACGCGCTCCGAAAGAATAATGGCATCCTCGAAGTTTGCGCCCCGCCACGGAAGAAAGGCGACTAAAAGATTTTTTCCTAAAGCAAGTACGCCTTCTTCGGTTGCGGGGCCATCCGCCAAGACCGTTCCCGGCTTCACCTTGTCGCCCACGTGTACGATCGGGCGTTGCGACATACAGGTTGATTGATTCGAGCGCTTGAATTTATACAAAGGATAGGTTTTCGTGCCGTGCTCGGTCTTGAGAACAACGCCGCGCGCATCAACTTCCTGAACCGTCCCGTGCACATCGGAAACAACCACCTGGCCGGAATAGTGCGCGGCGCGCTCCTCCTCGCCGGTACCGACGAGCGGCGCCTCGGGCATGAGCGTCGGGACCGCCTGGCGCTGCATATTCGATCCCATAAGTACGCGATTCGCGTCGCTGTGTTCGATAAAGGGAATAAGCGAGGTCGAGATGCTGATTACCTGATCCGTCGAAACATCCACAAAATCAACCTCCTCGCGGGCGCAAGTCCCGGGAACCCCTTTAAGTCGCGCGGAAACTATTGCATCATTGAATCTTCCTTGCTCGTCCACGGGAAGGTCCGCCTGCGTAATGTTGTACTTCTGCTCCGCGATCGCGGAGAGCCACACTACTTCTTTGGTGACGATACCGTTCTTCACCTTGAAGTACGGCGTCTCCAGAAATCCGAAGGCATTAATCCTCGCATAGTTCGCAAGGTAGTTCACGAGACCGATGTTCGCACCCTCGGGGGTCTGAATCGGACAGATTCTTCCATAGTAGGAGGGGTGCACGTCGCGCACCTCGAATCCGGCACGTTCGCGGGTTAGCCCTCCCGGACCCATCGCCGAAAGACGGCGCTTGTGTTCGAGTTCCGCAAGAGGATTTACCTGGTCCATAAACTGCGAGAGCGGCGACGCCGCGAAGAGATCACGGATCACCGAGGTTAAAAGCTTGTAATTGATGAGTTGTGCGGGCTGGAGCCCCGTGCGCTCCAAGGTGGACATCCTGTCCTGGATACCGCGCTTCAAGCGGGCAAACCCGATCCGGAGCCTCGATTGCATAAGTTCTCCCACGGAGCGGATTCTCCGATTTCCGAGATGGTCAATATCATCCGGCTCTGCGTTCTGATCATTATTTAAACGAATAATCTCGCGAACGATCGCAACGAGGTCATCTTTGTCAAGGAGCGGACTCTCTTTCTTTTCGAATCCGAGCCGTTCGTTGCACTTGTAGCGTCCCACGGCGCTCAAGTCGTAGCGGTCGAAGCGGGAAAACATCGGTTCGATGAGAAGCTTTGCGTTCTCAACGGTCGCGAGATCACCGGGACGAAGGCGCCGATAGATCTCGATGTACGCGTCGTCGGTCGTCTTCGCCTCATCTTTCTTCAAGGTTGCTGAAATATAACGTATGGTTCCCGTATCGACGGCGGCGAAGCGTTTTGTGATCTCCTCATCGGTCGCCACGCCGAAGATCCTTAAGAGCTGGGTCACCGGAGCCTTGCGGCGCCGGTCGATCTTCACGCCGATAAAGCCGTCGGATTCCGTTTCAAACTCGAGCCACGCGCCGCGATTTGGAATCACCTTCGCGCTGAAGAGTTTCTTGCCCCGAAACATTGCCGCCGAAAAATACACGCCGGGCGAACGGATGAGTTGGGAAATCACCACGCGCTCCACGCCGTTTATAATAAAGGTGCCCCGATCGGTCATGATGGGGAAATCGCCGAGATACACCTCCTGAATCCGCTCATCTTTTGTCTCTCTGTTCACAAGCTTCACATGTACCCGAAGGGGCGCCTCGAAGGTCTGGTCTTTTTCAAGCGCCTTTACCTCCGTGTATTTCGGCTCGTCGAACTTGTAGTCAAGAAAATGGAGCTCAAGTTCCTTTCCCGTGTGATCCTGGATCGGAGAGATCTCGTCGAAGAGTTCTCGGAGCCCCCGTTTCAAAAACCATGCGTAGGAATCCGTCTGAATCGCGACGGGATTATCCGCGACATACACGGGACCTTTATATGAAGAAAAGACTTTTGTTTTTTGCATAACGCTCTCTCGATGTATCGTGTGCGGAGTGCAATTCCATGAGACGATCGACCTCTCACAATAACGCGCGGGGATTATCTAAAGATAGCGTGCCGAACTGGTATTGTGCTCCTGAAGCGTCCGAGAAAAAATGGTTTGTTGATCGGGGGTGGAAAGATAATACAGGTATGCGCTTACTAGGGGCGTTACGGCGGCCTGTATCGCGTCTTTCCCCGGATTTCCTATCGGCGTAGGCGTCCATCCCCGATGCAGATAGGTGTTGTAGGGAGAGTTGATCTTCAGATCCTGCGCGGTGAGTGCGGCGCCGGAGCACGCCTTCAACGCGCCGCCGCACTTCGCGTACACGATCGTTGCATCCACCTGAAGGGGCATGGCGATCGAGATGCGCTTCAAAAGGATTCCGGCGACAAGACGGCGATCGCGCATCGTCACTACTTCTTTCTCAAGATACGAGGCGAGTATGAGCGAGCGGTACCAATCAGCTTTTTCCGAAAGGAGGGGCCACGCCTTCACCTCAAAGGTGTCGAGGAATTTTTTAACCACCGTCTCGGGAGCGGCATCACGCGAGAAGTGGTAGGTATCGGGAAAGAGAAATCCCTCGAGCGAGGTTGCGTGTGCGAGAAACGGATAGTGATCGCGGACCGTCGCAATGGGGAAGTTCACGATCGCTCCCGCCCGAGTCACTCCCGCCTCGGCGAGCGCGGCATCAATATCCCGGAGCGTCGTGCCTTCGATGATCCGGACGGTGGCTTGCGTCACCCCCCCTTCCTTGAGGGCGTTCACAATCTCCGGCACGCTCATGGTACTCGCAAGCGAATACACCCCCGGTTGAAACTTCGATGCGCTCCCTGTAAGAAAAGAATAGATTTTGAACACGGTGATGGAACGAATTAATGCTTCTTGAGACAAACGAGCGCCGATCGAGCGGAAGCTCTCTCCTCTCATCACTTCAAATGATACGGGCGTCTCCTTCTTATAGCTTGGCTCAAGACCGTATACGAAATAGGCGATAAGGAGTATGACGGCAAGCAAGAGTCCCAGCACGATAAGAAAACGCAGACGGAGCAGCCCTCGTTGTTTATCCTGAGGATTCAATTTTTATATGTTGGATTATACTTATGAGCGTGGCAACCGTCAAGAGGCTTGACCCCCCGTAACTCACGAAGGGAAGGGTAATGCCGGTCACGGGAACGATTCCCAGGTTGGAACCGACGTTAATAAGAAACTGGGTAAAAAAGATAAGCGCTCCTCCCAGTACCACGAACTTCGCCTCATTGCGCTCCGCTCGCAACCCTATGTGTACTAATCTAAAGAGAATAACGAGAAAAGTCAAGAGTAAGAGGAGGTCAGCGACGACTCCCCACTCCTCGGTGAACGCCGCGAAGATGAAGTCGGTCTGCGCCTCGGGGAGAAAACGAAACTGCATCTGCGTCCCCTCTCCGAACCCCTTTCCGAAAAATCCCGCAGAACCGATCGCGATCTTCGACTGGATGACGTTGTAGTTGATGCCGAGGGGATCACGCTCCGGAAAGAGAAATGCAGTCAAGCGATCCTTCTGATACGGCTTTAGAAATGATGTCCAGAGAAGTATGCCGCATCCCACGGCAAGCCCAAGCCCTACCAGGAATCTTTTCTTGTGTACGCCGCCCATAAGCACGAACCCGAGCCATACGCTCATGACGACAATCGTGGAACCGAAATCGGGATGAATCGCGATAAGTCCGGCCGGAATAAGCGCATAACAAAGCGAGACGAAAAGATTTTTGGTCTGCCACATCGCAACATGGCGCCTCGTGAAAAAACCAGCGAGTACTAGAATAAGCCCGAGCTTCGCGAGTTCGGCGGGCTCGAACTGAAACCCGGCGAACATGAGCCAGCTCTTTGTGCCGCGCACGAGGTGCGACTGCAGGTTCGAGATCACGAGAAACGCGACTGCAATCCAGTAGATTCCGTAGCGAAACACAGGCCATCTGATAAGCCACGACCAGTTGAGCCGGCTCCCGAATACAATAAGTGCAAACGCCGCCACATACCATGTGAGCTGCCTCCAAAAGTAAGACATATCGTAGCTTGCAAGCGTGACGAGACTTACAATAGAAAGGAAAATGAGCGCTCCCACGAGCACCCAATCGAGTTTTTTGAGACGATCGAAAATCATGCGGGCATCGTGCGACTCGTCACACCAAAAAAAGTGTGCACTCCGGGGCGCTAGCCCAAGTCTTACCGACTTTTTTTGATGCGCCGATCCGCACGTTATAGTATGTTTTCATCGTCTTTTTTGCAGTAAATTATTCCTCCACGCTCACAAACACCCTCGTAAACGAGGGGTTGGCGTTCGCGGTGAGTGAGGCATCGGCGGGGAAAAATATCGAGAAGGATGCGCGGTCGAGGCTCCGAAGTCCGCCGAGAAGGGTCTGCCCCGCCGCGATCGGGTCTCCGTACTTATTTCCGAGCAATGCGATCACTTTGATGGTTCCCGAGGTGAGCGGACTCGTATTCCGCACGGAGCCCGTCACCTCGATCCCGTGTTGCGAAACGGTGGTCGCGGGACCGGCGGTTACCGCGATATTCGGAGCGATAAACTGCCCGGCGGCAACCCATTGAGGATTCGAAAACGCGAGGTCCGCGCGCGCGGTTCTTCCCACATCGTAGGCGCTTCCGTCATATATCCCGAACACATACTTCGTTGTTCCCGGAAATACCGACTCCGCACCCTGCACCGTTCCTACGACAGCACCGTTCTTGTCGTACAACGTGAACGTATACGGCAGTTTTGAAACGCCGTAATCGGCATTCGGGTTTTTTATCTGCCCCAAGAGCGTCACATGCGCCATGTCGCCGCTCTTCCAAAATCGCACGGCTCCCACGAGCGAAATGGGCGCGATCTGATTTTGAGGCGGGCAATCCGTACATGTCGAGGGATTGGCGGGGACGCTCCTGAACAATCCTCCGAATATCCAGTATCCAAGAAGCGCAAAGAGACAAAGATAAAGAAGTCCATATACGAATTTTTTCGCGCCCCTGGTCATTGGAGGTATTATACCATCACATAGATATCACAGATAAGAACACGGATTCTCACGGATCACAGAGAGGGCATAGCGGTGATTGAATGAATATCTTTTTTAGAACCCATCTCAAAACACCAATTTCGTCATCCTGATCCGCCGCAGGAGGAGAAGGATCTCTCTACTTATGAATGATGAGCTGGGTGCTTTTAGATTCTTCTCTGTCGTCCTCCAGCTAGCGGAGTGGATCAGAATGACACGGTGAAGACCTTTGAGGTTGTTTCTTTTTTTGGCCGCTATGCTATAGCATAGCACCTGTTATACGACCTCCGATTGGTAGCAGGATTCGCAGTACACAATCTCGGGACGGTCGGGGGCGTAGGAGGTCTCAAATTCGTTCGGGCACCTCCCTTTTCCGTGATGATGTTCTCCTGTGTTCATATAAACGCCATCGAGTGACTCTTCTCCCATGCACTGGCAGGCGCGGTGATAGATCTTCGGAGGATTGATTCGAATACAGCGGTCCATCCTCCGACATTCCGGACATGTGCGAGGCAAGGGGAGATTCAATTTTTTTAAAAGTTCCCATTCCGATTTTACAATCCGAAATGATTTCCCGCATTTCACACATTCAATAATCTCATCTACGACATCCACCCTTGACGCCTGTACGTCATCGGGAAGACAGATCCGTTTATGGTCGCGGTATATTGACTCTCCTTCTCTTTCCACGCAAATCCCTCATCCACTACCCTATCTTCTGCCATAGGAAAATAATCCATTGCTAAAGTCTCGTTATAGCCGAAGGGGGATAATATAGGCGGAAAGAATTCTCCATAGCTCCAAATCCTTCCAAGGGAATCGATGAAAGGTCTTTTATTCATATCCTCTATAATTCTCGCTTTAAGTTCATCGAATTCCTCTTTCGTGTATTGTTTGTTTAATATGCAATACTCCTTCTTCTTCAAGTTGACACACCCAAAAACGTTTTTCGAGCTTACTGCATAATATGAATATTCGCAATCTGTAACGTTTGGATAACAATGGAGTGAAAACTTGACCCTCGAAGCATTTTCTCCGACACTCTGACACTCGTAAAGAAGTTCGCTGTTCGCGCCCCATCCCGTATAATCGTAGGAGTCCCTTGTCTTTGGCACCGAAAGCATCTGAACAAAGCGCGAATCCTCTACATGAGTCACAAGATATGCATTTCTGGTATTTTTCGACTGAGAGATGTAATCTCCGGACACATTCATATTCAAGGCGTTTCCGTGATAAAATTTGCTTGGGTATTTTCTCCAAAATGAAGGAATTTCTTTCTGATATTTCTCCATTGCTCTGAAAGATCCGA
The DNA here is from genome assembly GCA_021815205.1 of bacterium. GTDB lineage: Bacteria > Patescibacteriota > Minisyncoccia > UBA6257 > GWB1-50-10 > JAKAHD01. Next base: position 26,850 of record JAKAHD010000001.1, on the reverse strand, counting down.
TGCGCAGCTCCGCCAAACGCTTTTGATATTCTTCCTTTGTGTAGTGTTTGTTGAATATGCAATTTGATTTCTTTCGGAGATTAACGCATCCGAAACAATCAGAACAACCTGAGCAGTTTTTCGAAAAATAAACGTTAACGCAATTATCACACTCTTCCGAAAAATACGTACGATAACATTTAAGGACGCCCACTGATCCATAACATTCTTCGGAGTCGCTTATTCGTAAACAATCAGCGGAATCTTTCACGTTCTTCGCGAAAGAGACATATATGCAATTATCTAAATAATCCGCAAAGTACGTAAGATAGGAATCCTTATTATTACTGGAGTAATTAGTATATTCTGTATTGACATGGGTAGTCGCCTGTGTTTCAAGAGCCATGAACGGCGTTCTATTCCTTAACTCGAGAACTTGTTCAAAAAAAGACTTGTTCGGATCATACTCTTGGCCATACTCTGTACCGTCCCACGAATCTCCCCACCAACAGGAAGAACAATAGATTTTAAACGGCAGATCTTCGTGATAAATGGAAACAACTTTCTTCCCACATCCATCACACATTCTTTTATACAGCGAATAGACATTCATCGTGCTTGCCCTCCGTTTAAACCTGCACTCCGGACACCACGTGGGCGGCGGCACCTTTATCTTCTCGTAGAACGCAAAATCGTCGGGCTCAATTGTGAACTCGGATTTGCAATTTTGACATATACGTCTCTCTTGACTCATAGATGTTTGTCTCCCTCGGTCATCCCTACGGGAGATATCCCGCAGGGAAAGAGATCCGCCGCAGGCAGACAGTTCTGATATGTTCTTTGTTTCTGATTCATACATTCATACATACGTATCTCCTTTTGCCATCCCTAAGGGAAATGCCTCGAAGAGGTGGCTATCCGCCGCAGGCAGACAGTTCCGGCAAACTTTCTTTTCCTCTTTCATGCGTATGGTGGGGTGTTATGACGCGTCATAACACCTGTAGTGTTCACTTCAGTCTATCGGGATAGCGGGTTCTTGTGATACCGCCCAGCGATACGGTACCGGTAACTCGCGTAGTCCTCCTTTGCGGTTCGTGCCGTGATGTACTATGGGAGGATTGGGAATATACTCTTTTCTTCCGCTCCGTCTTCCCCCGCTCCCGATAGCTTCGATAATTTTTCCCATCGAGCGCCCTCTTGATACTGCCGATTGTTTGGAGCGAACTCCACAATTCTCTGCTGATCTCGCGATAACTTCTTCCAGAATGAATCCTATCTACTACCGCGGCGCGCATCACAAGGGAATGACGCTCATAGGGAGCGGTAAACGCATCAAGTGCTTCGGGAGACCTTACAATCATTTTCCATACGGCCCGCTCCCATTCCTTGCGGGATGAATAATGGGAAATTGCGGGTATACGCAACTTTTTCTTTCTGATATCCTTCTTCATTTTGTAGCGTTCACTTACGATTTCTTCCGCGCTTATAGTGCTCCTTTCTTATAATTTCTTATAATTATACTCCATCTTCACTTTTCATTCTGGAAATTGCTGCCTACCCGGGGTGTTATGACGCGTCATAACACCCCGGGTGATATCACATACTCCCTTGGTAACCAACGTTAAAGAAAAAACTACCAGCGCCATAAGGAAGTCCGACTTCCTAATTAGGAAGTCGGCCTCCTGATACCTGAGGTGTATTCTTGTTATTCATCACCTGTTGCCTGCCCGCAGTATCTTCCTAAACTCCTTTGGTTTCAAACTTGCGCTTCCCACAAGCACGCCGTCAAACTCTTTCCGCGCGAGAAATCCGCGGGCATTCATGCCGCTCACGGAGCCGCCATATAACAATTTGAAATGCGAAATTCTTAATTTAAAATGCACGAACTCACGTATGTTTTTCGCCATAGCCGCCGCATCTTCGGGAGTTTCTTTGCCGCCGCCCGAAGTACTGATCGCCCACACCGGCTCGTAGGCAATAACTAAATTTGAAATTTGAAATTTGAAATTTTTAATGCCCTTTAGATCGACGGAGAGTTGATCTTTTACAAAACGCTTCGCCGCGATAGTTCCTTTCTTTCTCACCGAGAGCGGTTCGCCGACGCACAATATCACCTTGAGGCCGACATCCAAAGCCGCGACGATCTTTTTCGCGATATCCGCGTCGGTCTCGTGCAATTTCATTCTCCGCTCCGAATGTCCGAGGATCACATACCGTACCCCGAGCGATGCAAGCATCGCGGGCGATACCTCTCCGGTCCAGGGACCTTTTTCTTCCCCCGCCGCATTCTGCGCCGCAATCTTCGCGTGCCGCACCGTCTTTCTTATTACATCAATGAACGCAAGTGGCGGCGCGATTACCACGCCTGTCTTATCTTCCACCTTTGCAAGCCGCACCGCCTCCCTCGCCGTTTTTGGGTTCATCTTCCAATTCGCAATAATGAGTTTGCTCATGGGATTCATTTTCTTCCCGAACTATGCAAAATTCAATCCGCTTGCGGAGAAGAATCTTGCCTACAAACCGCAATCCGCCGAAGCTTTCGCGGAGGCGGACAGTGTGCGATGATTAACTTATCCATATCAATAATAGTATCCTGCTTTCAAAAGATTGGGAATAAGACGCTCTCCTCTCGACTCTCCCGCACCGCGTACCTCCGAATGAAGGTAAAACTTCGGCTAGCGCCCCGGAGTGCCTGAGTGAGGGGGCGTGGCGCGGGAGAGTAATCTCGCGGCCTCGTCCGGATCCACGCTGTTTATTTCGATCCCCGTCCCAAGCTCGAACCCCGCATCGATTTTCATCTTCGGCGCGATCTCGATATGCCAGTGATAGTGGGAGTGCCGTCTTTTATCTCTCACAGGTGCGGTATGAATGAAAAAATTATAATCGGGATCCTTCAAGCTGCGCTTCATGCGGCGCAATGATTCCTGAAGCGCCCCCACCATCCCGCGAAGCTCCTTCGGCTTTGCTTCCTCAAAATACGCATTGTGTAGTACGGGGTATACATGAAGCTCGTAGGGTTTCAGAGATACGTAGGGAGCGAATGAGACCGCCTCGCGATCTCTGAATACGATCCGTCTTTTCTCCTTGAGTTCATGTGCAAGCACCGCTTCGTGCACGCACCGACGATGTGTTTTGAAATATGAGGTTGCGGAGGAAAGAGCATGCGCCACCACGGAAGGAATGATCGGCACCGCAAGGATCTGAAAATGCGGGTGCGCGATCGAGGCGCCTGCGCTCGCGCCCCAGTTCTGAAATATGGAGATGTATGCAATCTCCTTTTCCTTCATGAGCGCACGATATCGATCTTGGAACATCAAGAACACCTCTTCTGCCGCACGCGGCGCAAGTGCGGAGAAGTTCATGGTGTGACTTCTTGTAATCACAATTTCGTGATGCCCGGCACCTGCCACGCACTCGTAGAGCGGGCTTTTCCGATTCTTCATAGCTCTCCATTCATGCACCACTGCGGGGTACTTATTCTCGATGGCTGCTACTCGCCACGCATCCCCCTCTCCGTACTGGGAAATGAGTATGTTCTCTTCGTACGGACTTTCAAAGGGACAGGTCTCTTTCCTTCTCTCCTGACGCTTTTGAACCTTAAGTTCGTGAGGACGCAACGCGCGCTTTGGAGCGATTAAGACCCAGCTACCGGAAATGAGATCATGGCGAAATTCAGGATAGATCATAATTATATTGTCATGCCAATCCGCCTTCGGCGGAGAGGAACCTCACCACAGCAGGAGATCTTTCACTTCGTTCAGGATGAAAATACTTCCTTTTGAGATCTGTGCTATTGGTCATATACGTTCCTCATAAGATTCCACTTGATATTCACGAGATCACGAAGCGTGAGGAGATAGGCGTTCGCCCCGAGCGTCGAACGGGTATCATTCACCCACCGCACGGGCATTTCTTTTATCTTATAGCCGTAGAGTTTCGCGAGCGCGATCGCCTCGATATCGAACCCCCATCGGTCGATCGTCATGTGCAAAAAAATTCTCTCCGCGGCCTCTTCTGAGAAACACTTGAACCCGCATTGTGTGTCGTGAATGCCGGGTGCGACGAGGAGCTGGATCAAGAGATTGCTTGCTTTCCCCAAAATCTGCCGATACCACGGTTGGGGCGGATCAAGCTTCGCTCCCTTCACGGCACGGGATCCAATCACCACGTCGTACCCTTCCTTGAAATACGGGAGCATCTTCTCGAATTGGTCCACTGACGTCGAATTGTCCGCATCCATAAAGAGCCGGTAATTCCCCTTCGCCTCAAGCATCGCCTGGCGCACGACGAATCCCTTGCCGCGATTCGCCTCGTTCGCGATAAGCTTCAAATTCTGAATAAGACCGCTCATGCGTGTCACGATCTCCACCGTTCTGTCGGTTGATCCGTCGCTTACCACGATAACTTCGGAAGAATATTCTGCCCGCTTCAAATGGCGATCCGCGTCAATGAGTGTAAGCGGTAGCCGCTTCGCTTCGTCTTTCGTGGGAATGATGACGGAAAGGAAAGGTTTCATTGGAATAATTCTAAATTTTGAGTTCTAAATTTTAAATGAATTTTAATTGGTTCAACTTTAAAATTGAGAAATTGAATTAAAATTTAAAATTCCTAATTTAAAATTGGCTTGTCATATTTCTTAAATACGACAAGCTTGTAGCTCAGGAAGTTCCACAAGAATCCGGCGAAGACGCCGCACAAGGCGCCGATATTCGCCCACAGTTTCAGACTTATTGAGTGCGGCGCTCCGATCACGTTCACGACGATCGAGGCGACCGTAACGTTGATGACGACCCCTCCAAGCGTGAAGAATGCGAAGCGGAGATATTCCTTCGCCGTAACCGGTATCTGGTTACCGAACGTCCAGAACTTATTCCAGAAATAACTGTTGGTGGTCGCGGCAAGGAATGAAATTGCCTTGAACCCCATAAAAGGGTAGCCCGACGCAAGGTTCGTAAGGAGCATAAGAAGATTCAAGACGCCGAGATCGAGAAGTGTGTTCAGCGTACCTACTGCGGCGAACTTCCCGAATTGTTCGAATACGTCCCATCGTTTCGAAAGGAGGTGCAAAATCCAGAGCGCGAACGGCGCAAAGAGCGTAAATCCCAACACACTCACGAAGAAGAACTTCGGCGTGATGGCAACTCCGATATTCGCGGCGGGAAGCGCGACAAGCCATCCGACCAAAAATCCTATAAGCGCAACGAGATAAAAATCCTTTCGTTTCATGCGAGTTAGCTTCTTAAATACGAGTATATCTCGCGCTCGACTTCTTCGCGATCGCGTCCATACGCGGTACGGGAGAACCTTCTTAAGTCATCGGCAACAGCGTGATCACCGACCTCGGCTCTCGGAATCCGCACGTTGAAGGGGCGCGATGTTTCTCCGCCTATTAAGAGTTTCACATATGCGTGGAAGTTGTCGATATTCACGAGGTCCTGCTCGGTAAAGACCGGCGCGAAATGCTTTACGAGCGTCTCCGCGTCCTGCGCCCCGACGCGGAATGATATCATAGAACCAACGTTTCCGAATACCGCGTTCCGGATCGTATCGGTAAGCTGCATAATGAACTGGTGCGCGATAATAAGATTTAACTTGTACTTTCTCGCCTCGGAAAGGATGATCGCGATCGAATCGGTTGTGAAGTTCTGGAACTCGTCGATATAGAGATAGAAATCCCTGCGCTTTTCCTGCGGTATATCGACGCGTCCCAAGGCAGCCATAAGGATTCTTCCCACAACGATCATACCGAGAAGATTCGCGTTCAGATCGCCGAGCCTCCCTTTCGCGAGGTTGACAAGCAGGATCTTCCCCTCGTTCATCACGTCTCTGAAATTGAACGCCGATTTCGCTTGCCCGATAATCGGGCGCATATAGTCGTTCGTCGTGAAGTTATTGAACTTCGATCCGATATAGGTCGTCATGTTTGCCAAGGATGCCTCCCCTGTCACCTTTGCCGCTTCTTTTGTCCAAAAATCGACGACTACAGGATTCGTCGCCCGCGCGAGTTTCCTTTGGCGGAATTCGAGATCGCTAAAGAGTCGCGGCACCTGCATCAAAGTCGCCGGTTCGTGTTTCGCATCTTCCATAAGAAGCAGGAGTGCGTTCCTCATGTACTGCTCAAACATCGGCCCTCCCGTCGTTTTCATATCGTAGAGTTTGTCGAAAATCGAAAGCATCTCGTTCACGATCGAGGTTTTTTCTTCAGGGCGCGAGAAATCATACTCGAGCATGTTAAGGCCCACCGGCCGGGAAAGATCGCCGGGCTCAAAAAGAATCACGTCCTTAAACCGTTCCTTCGGAACAAGTCCCAATACGTCCTGTACGAGATCTCCGTGCGGATCGATCACGGCAACTCCTTTTCCATTTCGAATATCCTCGACAATCATATTCGTCTCCAAGTTGGATTTTCCGGTTCCAGTTTGTCCTATGATATACAAATGGCGACGGCGGTCGTCGTCCGCGATACGCACGTCCTGCGTTTCCCCGCGAAACACGCTCTCGCCGATCTTCACGCCTTCCTTCGGAAGATTCACGGGCGGCGGCGCCTCGCGGGACTTCAGATACTTGATGTGCGGCACGACGGTGAACGCCGTAGGAAGATGAAAGATACTTGCGAGCTCCTCACTGTTCAAGATCATCGCGGCATTCTCGTCGAATTCCCTAAAGGAGTACTGATAGAAAAATTTCTTCTGGTTCTTCGGCTGAACCACTTTGAGTTCGTTCCTCGAGGGCACAGCAAACTGCGAAAACCCCGCCGTGATCCCCTGAAAGATGGATTGCGCTTGGATCTCGCTCGGCGCCGAGACGACCACCCGTACGTTTACCTCGAAAAACGGCTTCATAAGCTTGCTGTGTATCGTCTTTAGGGCATCATCGTCGATCTGTTTCGGCGCGTCGCTCTTTGTTTCCTTTGCCGCTTTTCCTGTAATCGCACCGCCGAACTCCGAGAGTGATACCGAGCGGTTTTCCATCACATCCTTCAGTTTCCATCCCTGCTTTAACACCTTCACGACGGATTGCGCCTCTTTTTTAAGACGGCGCTTCGCGGGCTTCACCACGAACTGGATCGCACCTCCTTCTCCTATCTCCTCGATCTTCGAGAGACCTCCAAGAAGAGGAAGAAATGTATCTGCGGCGATCTCCTCATACGTACGAAGCGGCAGTACGAAACGCTCTTTTTGCATCACGAACCCTCCGAGGGCAGTCCCCGTATAATTGAACACATTGAAGTCATCAGTCGCCTCAACGGTCGCCGAGGGCCACAGCGAGTGAACCTGTCGCACGAACGCATCGGCAAACTTTCCGTGCACCGCGCCATAGAAATGGATTTCGCGCCCCAGGTGCGGCACCGCAATCTCGAAGACAAACGGCTCGCCGAACGACGCGAGTGCATTGAAAAGCTGTTCGGAGACACTGATTTCTTTTTTTAAATCTTTTCCCTCTTGGCTCTCTTGCGGAATCCGGATCAGGAAAAGTTTCTGCTCGAGCCCTTCCAGAAGTTTCTTCCTCTGCCGCGCGCGAAACAAAAAATAGCCCCACACACCCAGGGCAAGGATCAGGGCGAAAATGAAGATGCTGGCGAGAGGAGACATGGGAAGCGAATTTTTAATTTGAAATTTTTAATTTTTAATGTCGCGCGGGCTTAAAAAATTAGAAATTGAATCATTAGAAATTAAATAAAAATTTAAAATTGTGAATTAAAAATTATTTTACCACTCCTCTCTTCTTCAGTTCCGGCATGAGCTTATCTACGAGCGCATCATGGAACGCGTCTTCGATGAACGCGGGGTAGCGCTTCGCTTCCGTAACCGCCTTCTCGATGTCTTCGTCAAACACCATCTGAATCAGCCCCTCTACGGTACGCTTCACCTCGGGAGATTCGTCTCCTTCGTCAAAATAGGAGGGAAGAAACTTATCCTGATTCGCGTGCGGTGCGGCCGGCACAGGAGCAGAAGCCGGAGCCCGTTGAGTCTGCGAGACCTGTTCCGCGAACGATTTGATGGTCTGCTTTACCACTTCCCGCTCCGGAGCGCTCTTAAACGCCGGCGTCTCGGCATTCTTCCGGATCTCGTTCCCAAGGCGCGCGAAACTCTTTTCGAGATTCTCACTGAAATTCTGAATTTGTACCATACGACAATCTAATTATAGAACAAATAAAAGACTCATGCATCTTACGGGGGCGCTGATCAATGCTGATGTGGGCTGATTCATACTGATAAATCCCGCCCGCGTTCGCCACGGGACGAGACATTCATCCTCACACTAGATTTAGTGTGAGGGTTCATCCCCGCGGCAAGCCACAGAGTTTTCTGCTCCTCACGGGATAAAACCGATCGGTACCTATCAGCAGTATCCGCATCAATCAGCGTTTTACCTATTGTTGGGTAAGATTCTGTATTTGAAATGATCCCGGAGGCGTCGCGGTGATGTTCGTCCCCGACGCATAGGTATTGTCCGGCACCGGAAACACCCCCGTCTGTCCCGACCCTCCCGACCAGTCAGTCTGTTCCAGAGAAAAGTTCTTCCATCGCGTGAGATAACTTGAGAGTGTGAACTGGGTCGTCGTCGCGTTTGCCTGCCATTCCGCAACCGCGGTTATCTTCTGAGTCAATGGATCCTCGTATCCAGTCGCACAGGGCGATATTCCGCTAATCGAACTTGATGCGTCGTTCGTACGGCAGACGTTCTCGGCGTAAAAATAACGATCGTAGATGCCGGCTTTGTAGAGTTGAGAGATTTCATCCGCCGAAAGCGCACGGTTATAGATGCGCACATCGTCAATCGTGCCCGTGAAATATTCTGTCGTGCCGTTCGAGCTCCCGATATTCAAAGGGAGATTGGCAGCCCCTCCTTGGGCGTACGACACTCCATTGACACGCGCGCCGTTTACATACACCGACGCGACGCCGGACGCATAGGTGAGCACGATGTGATACCACGTATTCTGCTGGAACGTATACGGGAAGGGCTGTACGGACGTGCCGTTCCATAGATCGAGATCTGAATAATCGCTCCGAATATGCATGCTCATGCGGGTAGTGAGCGTATTCCGGAGCGCCATCACCGCCGGATTGTATGCGGGTGTCCCCGACGCCCATGTCGGCTTCGCCCACGCCGTCCACGTGTATGCGTTCAAGTCGAACGCACCGCTCGGATCGCTTACCTGCGCGTAACTACTTCCGCCGAAGGTGATGCAGTTCGCGATCTTGCACGTCGAGCTCGCCCTCGCGGGACTGCCGTAGAGCGTGCCGTTGTTTCCATTTCCCGATGTGTCGTACGTTGTCGTACTCGTCGCGCTCGCGTCTTCATCAAACTCCCACTCGCCCACGAGCCCACGAGTGACATCATTATCAATTATTCCTTCCTTCCCTTGTATCGCAAACAAACTCGTGCCGGAAGCGGCGAGGAAGTATTTATTACTCGATCCTTTTTGAAGATTATAGATGTTCTGCCAGCTCGCGTTGCCGAACGAACGCACCTTCTCGAGAAGCCCTTCCGTAAGGCTGGATGCGGCGGTAAGATTCTGGTTGGTCGTCGAAGAACGCAGAATGAAGGTCACGCCGAAGGTCGCGCTCCCGATAAGGATCGCGCCGATCGCGAGCCCGATCATAATCTCGACCAAACTCTGGCCGGATTCGTTCTTGAGGAAGTTCTCAAAAAAATACCTCATAAAGATTCTTCTTTATTATAGAACATTGCCGCGATTTTCCCTCGAAATTCCGGGCATACTCAACTTTCGTTCGAAAGGGGGTATCAAACAACAGGTGCTATGCTATAGCATAGCACCTAGTGTTTGATGTTGTTGTACTGGATGAGATACATCCCTGACACTTCCGAAGTGTCAGGGATGTATCTCATCTTCTGCACGGGTTCGAGTCCTGCCCGAAAAAACTAAAAATCTCGAGATGAGATCTTGGGGTTTTCGTTTTGTTCAGTACTCTTGAATTAGTTCAAACCCCAGTAGTAAAGCAAAGCTTACTACAGGGCACGGCGCATTTCGCCCCAACGTATTGTCGGGGCGAGTGACAATTTTCCTCCGGAGGCGGATCTGCCGTAGGCACGACAAATTTTTCTTTGGCGACAACTAAAAATTAAATAAGAAGGTTGGCTGGTTCATCTTATTTTTCAAAGCATTCTTTACTTTTTCAACTATCACCCCTTTGGACTTACCCTTAGCTTTTATGAAAGCAAATAATTTTTTCATAAACCTTATGATTAAAAAATTTTCTTCCCCCAAAAGCGGAGCTGCAATTTCCTACGTGGTGCGCAGGGAGGGATTCGAACCCCCGTAGCCACATGGGCGTTAGATTTACAGTCTAATGCAATTGACCGCTCTGCCACCTGCGCGTACTCTTCGGAGATTGTAATGCAAACGCGGAAACTTTTAAAGTCCTTATTCTTCGCGATCCTCCTTGTCCTCTTCGCCGGTAAGCGAGGGTTTCACGTCCTTCGTGGTATTTTTTTTGAAACGATTGAGTTTCTTGCTGATAAAGTTGTCAAGCCGCAGGAGCCACACCCGAAGCCGCCGGAGAGCTTTTTCGAGAGAAACCTTGAAAAGTTCATCGAGTTTCTCCACATACGCCATAACACGGCTGTGATGCATATGCATCGCATCTTCGTTCTCGTCCTCGATCCTCGGCAACGCTTTCGCCATAAGGTAGAGCATCGCTCCCAAGGAGAGCATGATGAGAGTTTGAATAATGAATCGGATCATACACTAATTTTTAATTTGAAATTCTTAATTTTAAATCAATTTAAAATTCACTAAAAATTTCAAATTTTAAATTAAAAATTTAAATCTCGTATCTCGCGAATCGTTCCACGGTGATGTGCTCTCCCACTTTCGCGGTCACGCTTTTTATAACGTCTCTTACCTTCATCGAGGGGTCCTTGATATACTCCTGCTCGAGGAGCGAAGCGGTGTCTTCTGGACTCATCGCGGCGATCTGCATCGCGAGTTCGTGCGCAAGCGCCTTGAACGGATCGGAACGGACCACAAAATCCGTCTCGGCGTGCACCTCGAGCAAAACGCCCACGCGGTTATTGTGAATATACGCATACAAAAAACCCGCACCCGTCGCGCGCGATTGCTTGCTTTCGGCCCGCACAAGCCCCCGTTCATAGATGATGGCTTTCGCTTTTTCGAGATCACCCTTCGCCTCCTCGAGCGCACGCTTGCACTCCATGACCCCCGCACCGGTCTCTTCCCTTAGTTGTACGATATCGTTCTTCATCCCGTTAGAAGTAGATCGCGATCGTTTGATCTTATTCTATAATCTCAGTTATTACGACTCACCCTCAATATTCTCCTCATTATCCCATCCTTAAGCCGCGATCGCGACTTCTAACGGGATAAATCCTTCCCTATACTCCTTCCGAGATGCCCTTCTTAAGAGCTTCTATCACCCACTCCACGCTCGATTTCGCGTGATCATTCGCGAGGATCGGATACTCCACCTGCCGCGGATCGTCATTCGTGTCGAGGATTGCAACAATGGGAATATGGAGCCGTCTCGCTTCGCGCACCGCCGTCTCGTGCTCCTCGATATCCACCACAAAAAGCGCATCGGGAAGGCGGGTCAGCAACTCGAGTCCGTCGAACATTCGCGACATCTTGCCGATCTCTTTCGCAAAATCAAGCTGCTCCTTCTTGGTGTATTTCGAAAGCTCTCCCTTTTCCTGTCTCGCCTTCAGATCTTGATAATACGAGGAGCGCTGGCGCAATACCTTGAAGTTTGTAAGAATGCCGCCAAGCCATCGGAAGGTTACATAGGGCGCGTTGAAGCTGTTCGCAAGAGCGAGAATCGCATCCTTCGCCGCGGGACGGGTTCCCACAAAGAGAACAAGCCCCCCTTCTTTCATCTTTTGTTTCAAAAATTCCGCCGCCTTCTCGATGCTTACAAGAGACGTCTCGGGATCAAGAAGCTCGATCTCGTTTCTTCTTCCGCCGATATACGGCTTCATGCGCGGATGCGTCTTGGTCTTTTTGTGGCCATAGAGCACCCCCGCTTTCGCCATCGCGAGTGCCATCTCCTTATTTTCTGTTTCCGTAGCCATAGTTTTAGAACGTTCCTATAATAGACAGAAACGTATTAAATGTCAAAATCCAAACGCCAAATCAATAACAAAGGTCTAAATGAAAAAAGGTTTTGACATTAGGTCATCCGTCTGCCGCAAGCGGGTTGATTTGACATTGGTCATCTGGGTTTTGGGTTTCCGTATCCTTTCCTCCATTCTTGAATGTCCTTATGATTACCGGAGAGAAGTATCTTCGGTACGTTATGCCTCTCGAATGCTTCGGGCTTCGAGTATACCGGATATGATCCTTTGATATCCTCGAGCGACTCGGTCTTCCCGAGTACGCCGGGAATGAGGCGGCTCACCGCGTCGGTCACGATGAGCGCGGGGAGCTCACCTCCCGAAAGGATGAAATCTCCGATCGATATCTCTTCATCGGCGATGTGTTTCGCCACACGTTCATCAACGCCTTCGTACCGCCCGCAGATAAACACGAGGTGGTCATATTTGCTGAGCCGTTTCGCTTCTTTCTCACTGAACAATTTTCCTCTTGTTGAAAAGAGAATTATTCTTGTTCTTCCCCGCGTCTTTCTTCTTAATTCCTTATTCCTTATTCCTGCTTCTATATTCCTGACTGCCCTCGCAATCGGCTCGACTTGGAGCACCATGCCGGGCCCCCCGCCATATGCGCGATCGTCCACCTGCCGATGCCTCCCCTTTCCGAACTTCCTCAAATGCACGAGCTTGAACTTCAGAAGTTTCTTTTTTTCCGCCCGTCCCAAGATCGACGCGTGGAGATACGGCTCGACCGCTTCCGGAAACAAAGTAATGAAATGGAAGGTCATTATGTTTGATTATATCATTACACGAAGAAAACCCGACCTTGGTCGGGTTTTCTTTTTTATTGCGAGAAACTTATTGAGAATCTCTTTCCGGGCGGTGTGTCGAACCTTCCGGCTCCTCAATCTTCAAGTTCACGCGCGCGTTGTTCTTGATGCCCACGATGCGGAGCAAGGAACGGATCGCTTTCGCCGTTGAACCTTGGCGACCGACGATCTGTCCCATATCCTGCGCGTTGACTTTCAAGGACAAGAGCACTCCCATCTCGTCGACGCGGCGATCAATCACGACATCATCGGGATGATCCACGATCGACTTGACCAAGAACTCGAGAAAATCCTTATCAGAATTCGCTTGCATATGGAATGTCTGAATTAATACGACACCGACCTTTCCTTCGTTACTCCCATTCGGGACTCTATGGTTTACATAGTATCAAAAATATATAAAAAAGTCAAGCGTTCTGGTTTCGTACACTCGTATATTCGCATCGCTATGAAGCGGCGACTTGCGGAGCTGGCGCCTCTGCCGCCTTCTTCGGTTTCTTATGCACCGGGATCTTCGCCGCCTTCACGATCCCCTCTTTTACAAGAAGATTGTGGACAGTCGGCGTCGGCTTCGCGCCCACCTTGATCCAATACAAAATGCGATCCTTTTTAAGGTCATTCTTCTTGCTCTTCGGATCAAGCCATCCCAGATCTTCAGTCGAGCGGCCCGCGAGCTTCGAACGTTTCTCCGCCACGATCACCCTGAAGGATGCCTGGTGCTTTTTCCCCGTTCTTTTGAGCTTGATTGCCAACATGGTTCTTTTATATACAAAACAAGAATAAGGAATTATGAGGAAAAATGCAAGGCGTTGCGGATTTCCGCTGATTTTACCGCGTTAGAAGCCTCACATTGGGATCACTCCCAGTTCTTTATCCCGTGAGAAGCAGAAAACCCCGTGGCGAACGCGGGGTTTAATACCCCATGTGAGCTTCTCACGGGATTTATGATAATCGCATCATAGAAGAAGACGCATCATTATTTCTGCGCAACTTCTAACGGGGTGAAGCTGATTGCCGCAGATACGGGATATAGAAATAATAAGGCCCTGAAGAAATTGAGTTCTCCGGGGCCTTTTGAGATTTATTCATACTTTTCTTTCAACCGGGCGAGTTCCTGTTTTTCTTTCATCTCGCCGGCCAAGGGTACTATGAGGCCTCATAGTACCCTTCCTAATGATTCCCAAACTCATTCGAGGAAGGCGCTTGCTTGAGTGAACGTCAAGAGAAATAGAAGATTCCTTTTCTCTTGAATGAGCATAGCGGAGAGAAGCAATAACCAACGCAAGATAGAGATTATTTCTCGAGTGCACATTGCCGGAGGACTACGGAAGGGTTCTCCTTCGCCCTTCATCCTCATCGCACGCGACGGAGGTATTCGGGCGAAGGAGAATAAAACACCGAAAAACGCTGAGGATCCGGCGAACTGAAAAAAGTGGGTAAGACCTGGGACTTGTCGCCCCGGAGCGCATACTTTTTTCGGTGTGCCGGATCCGATCCTGAAACTACTCGAGTTTCATCGAAAGCACCTTTGAGACACCGTCTTCTCCCATCGTGATCCCATAAAGCACATCCGCCGCCTCCATCGTGGCGCGGTTGTGCGTGACGATAACGAATTGCGTCTTCTCGGAGAAGTTCTTGATGAGCTCCGCAAACCGGCGCGCGTTCTCTTCGTCCAATGCCGCATCAATCTCATCCAAAACAAGAAAGGGCGGCGGCGAGACCGCGATCATCGCGAAGAGCGCGGCAAGGGACACGAGCGTCTTCTCCCCTCCCGAGAGCATCTCGAGGTTCGTGATTCTCTTCCGGGGAAGCGTTACGTTGATGTCGACACCCGCCTCAAGATCATTCGCCTTTTTCTCTTCCTGTGCGGCAGGGACCTCTGCGCCTTCTCCGCCGTTTTCGGCCGCTTCCGCAACAACAGGCTGTTGCTTCTCGACAAGCGCAAGATGCGCTTTTCCTCCCGCAAACATAAGGCGGAAATAATTATTGAATTCGCTGCTAATAAGATGGAATGCTTTTTTGAAATCCTCGTGGATGCGCGTATCGAGGTGAGCGATCAACGCTCTCAAATCCTTTGATGCTTTTTCCAGGTCTTCAAGCTGTGTCGTGAGAAACGAGAATCTCGTCTCACTCTCCTCGGCCTCTTTCATGAGGCCTTCGTCGATCTCGCCGATCGCCGCGAGTTCTCCGCGGAGCCGCACCATTTTTCGCTCGGCGCCCGAAAGCCCCTCGCCCTCGCCGATCCGTTCCGTAGGCGGCGCAAGCCGATGAAGGGCTTCGCGCGGATACCCCAGAGACGTCCACTCGCGCTCCAACTCTTCTCTCTGAAGCTGTATCTTCTCCTCCTCAAGGAGCACCCGCTGAAGCTCCTGCTCCAGGGCATGCAGCTCGTTCTTTTCCTTATTCACCTCCTCAACGCGTTCGCGGAAGAGACGATTATTCTCCTCCCCCTCCCGTGCGAGCTTTTCCTCTTCGGATTGTTTTGCGCGAATTTTCTTTTGCGTCTCTTCGATTTCGTGCTTCAAATGTGCGCGCTCCTCCTCGAACGTCTTCGGCGCCGTAACCTTCGACTCGCCGAAAAATCCGCGCAAACGCGTTTTCCATCGTTCGAGAGATTGCTTAATCGCCTGGAGGTCGGAAAGTGAGATGAGATATTCCACATCGTGCGCAAGCTCCTTCAAGAGCGACTGGAGTTCGCTCGCTTCATGCGGCTTCTCTTGAATCTTCGCCTCATATTCTATCTTCGCCTCAACGCGCGCCAAATCGCGCTCAAGCGAAGATGTTTCGGCAACGAGCGAATTGATCGACTGGCGGATCGCTTTGATCTTTTCGTATCCGTCGTGATTTTCATGCATTCCCTTGAGTTCCCGCTCTTTTTTCTTGATCTTCTCGTCGTACTCATGAATACGTTCCTTGAGATGGGCGAGCGGAGTCGCATCGCGATGCGCCCGCGTTTCGAGTCCGCTGAACCGCTCATAAAAGTACGCGTGTTCGAGCGCCTTGAGTTCCTGCTCCACCTCGGCGCGCTTCAAAAATCGCGCGCGCTGTCTGCGAAGAATGCGGACGTGCGGCGCGAGTTCTTCGAGCATCGCTTTCACCTTCTCCATGTTCGTCTCGCTCGTTTCGAGCCGACGCTCCGCTTGATTCTTTTTAAGTCTGAATTCGCGGAGCCCCAGAATCTCCTCGATCATAAGACGGCGCTCTTCGGGCGAGCTCTGCACAAAAAGATCGCTCTGCCCCTGTCCCACAATCATAAGTCCGCGCGTTCCGAGCCGCGCCTTTGCGAGCATCGGCAGAAGATCGCGGAGCTTTATCTCACTCTCATTCAAAGAAAATTCGGAGGTGCCGGAGCGATCAATGCGGCGCGAGAGTACCGCCTCCTCTCCGTCTGCGGGGAGAATGGTTTCGTGGTTGTCGAAATATAAGCCCACGCGCGCGACCGAGACCGCCGCCCGCTTCGGTGTTCCAGCAAAGATGAGGTTTTCAAGCGTTTCGCCGCGGAGTTGTTTTGCTTCGCGCTCCCCAAGCACCCAGCGGAACGCATCGATGATATTCGATTTTCCCGAACCGTTCGGTCCCACAACCGCGGTCACGCGCGAGGGGAACTCGAGTATTGTCTTTCCCGCGAACGACTTGAAACCCTGGAGTTCGAGCCGGTTTAAAAAATTGCGCATGCCGTTATTCCCACTTATCTTTGTGCACGGTTTCAATAAGCGCGTTCTGCGCCGCGTCATGTTCCGCCTCTTGCTTCGAGGAGCCGGTACCGGTCGCAATCATCTTCTCGCCGAAGAATACGCCCACCGTAAACATCTTCTGATGATCGGGACCATTCTCCTCGAGCACGCGGTACGTCGGCGTTACTCTTAGCTTCTCCTGCGCCTTCTCTTGCAACACACTCTTTGGATCGCGCTCGAGCCCGAAGGCAATCACCTCCTCGAGGCGATTCAGCACCACGCGCCGCACGAGGTCCTTGATAACCCCGTAGCCTTGATCAAGATACACGGCACCCAAGAGCGCCTCCATCGCGTTCGAAAGGATAATCTCGCGCGCTTTGCCCGTATCTTTCGCCTCCCCTTTCGAGAGGTAGATAAACTTGCCCAATGAAAGCCCTTGTGCGATCTTCGAAAGCATCTGGCGGTTCACGAGCGCGGCGCGCAAACTCGTCATTCTCCCCTCCTGGAAGTCGGGGTAGGTCTCGAAGAGAAATTCCGTGACCGCAAGCTCCAAAACGGCATCTCCCAAATATTCAAGGCGTTCATTGTGCGGTACAGACCACGAAGGATATTCATTGAGATACGAACGATGAGTCAGCGCTTCCTTGAGGAGCGCCTTGTTCTTGAACTCGATTCCGAGTATCTTTTCCAAACTTTCGAGAGGTGGCACGATAGTGGCGCTACGAAATAAGAATTTTATACGAATATACGAAATTGAGCATTTCGTGCACTCGTATTCTTTCGTACTTGGCAGCCGTTATTTTAGCTTTCTATTTCTGAAAAAGTCTGATAAAATCAGCTTGACATCACATTCATTCTATAAGAAAAGACGCAAATACTCAAGTAACACCCTGTCATCCTGAGCGGAGCGAAGGATCTATATCCTACCGTACGATAAGATTCTTCGTCCGCGATTCGGCGGACTCAGAATGACGAGCCAAAAACATGTATCTACCCACAATAGGTTTAGAGATTCATGCGGAGTTAAAAACACAGACCAAGATGTTCTGCGGGTGCCCGAACGACGGCACCGAACGGGTGCCGAACAAGAACACCTGCCCCATATGTCTCGGGCATCCCGGCACGCTTCCCACAATCAATAAGGAGGCGGTCAAAAAAGTGATCCGGGTCGGGTTCGCGCTCCGGGGTACGATCGCAACGCACTCCCAGTTCGATCGAAAGAGCTACTTTTATCCCGATCTTCCGAAGGGGTACCAAATTTCGCAATACGAATTCCCCATCGTAAAAGGAGGTATACTGAACGGAGTACGCATCACGAGAGTGCATCTCGAGGAAGACGCAGGAAAACTCGTGCACGCAGATCCGTATAAATCAGCTCACAATCAGCATAAATCAGCCTCGTTAGTAGATTTCAACCGCGCAGGAGTACCGCTTATGGAGCTCGTCACGGAGCCGGATATAAAAAATGCGGACGAAGCGGTGGCATTCGCACGCGAACTGCAACTCATTTTGAAATACCTTGGTGCGTCGGATGCAAATATGGAAAATGGGCAGATGCGGATTGAAGCTAACATATCACTCATGCCCGCGAATGTTCCACGAATTTCACAAATACCGGCGGGGAAAGAGCGTGAGTATATTCGTGATATTGGCGGGCAATTCGTGCATGTTCGCGAGTTGGGAAACAAAGTGGAGGTAAAAAATATCAACTCATTCAAAGCGGTGCATGATGCGATCGCATTCGAGATCAAGCGGCAGGAAAAAGTATTGAGCGAGGGGAAGAAGGTTGTACAGGAAACGCGAGGATGGAACGACGCGGAAGGCGTTACCGAGAGTCAGCGCACGAAAGAAGGAGCGAACGATTACCGCTACTTCCCGGAGCCAGACCTCCCGCCCCTGAACCTGCAGGAACTCTTCGATCTCGACGCCTTGAAAGCAGAAACCCCAGAACTTCCCGAGGCGAAACGGCGCCGGTTCGTACAGGAGTTCGGCATCGCAAAAGATCAGATCGAGGTGATGATCTATGAACCTCCACTTGCAAATTATTTCGAAGCGGCGGCATCGGAACTCGCGGAAAAAACGAAGAAACCCGACTATCAGCTTCTTGCGAATTATCTCTTGAGCGACCTCAAGGGCCAGATGAGTACGCAGGGAATCCATTTCGAATCCGTCAAAATCTCCCCAGAGCACCTCGCGCACCTCATCGGGATTATCCAAGGCGGAAAAATATCGAGCCGCATCGCGAAGGATTTACTTGTAAGAATGATCGAGAGCGGAGAAGATCCGGAGAACCTCATGAAGACAGACGGCATGGAACTCATCTCCGACCAGGGCGCTTTAGGCACCGTTGCGGATGAGGTGATCGCCGCGAACGAGAAATCCGTTGCGGATTACAAAAACGGCAAGGAACAAGCGCTTCAGTTCCTTGTGGGGCAAATGATGGCGAAAACCAACGGAAAAGCGGATCCCGAGGGAGCGAGAAAAGCACTTATAAATAAACTAAAATCCTAAATTCAAAACCCTAAATCCTAAATAAATTCCAATGACAGAAATTTGAAATTCAAAACACGTATTTTGGTTATTGTGATTTGGTATTTTGATTATTGTTTAGGATTTAGAAATTAGGATTTGGGATTTTCTTAAAGGAGCGTATCCAGCGCTCTATTCACGAGCGCATCCGCTTTTTTATTTTCCTCCCTCGGAATGTGGCGGAAACGCACCGATTTGAAATCCTGCTTCAGATTCCATACCTCAATAAATGGATTCTTGAGCCCTTCTTCCTTGAGCTTAAATTTTCCATTCAATTGGCTCACCATAAGTTCGCTGTCGGAGCGAACCTCAATATCCGTCTTCTCCGCCTTCTCTTTCCCGATAAGCTGTTTCGCTTTCTTCAGGGCGAAGATGAGCGCGGAATACTCCGCGATATTATTCGTCGCTTTTCCTATCCGCTCCCCGTATTCTTTTACCCGATCGCCGTGAGGCGATTTAGGGTTTTCCATTTCTATTACAACTCCGATCGCCGCATCCCCCGGATTTCCCCGAGATCCGCCGTCCGTATAAATGATGAGTTTGGACATATACAGAATTTTTAATTCAGAATTTTTAATTTTTAATCAATTCTCAATATCATTAATTTTAAAAATTAAAACATTATTACATTTGGATTTGATTGAAAATTTTAAATTTCAAATTAAAAATCATTTAATCATAACTATTGTAGCAAACCTCCCCCTCCTTTTCTCCTGTCTTCTTCGCGCGGAAGTGCGAATAGACAAGCGAATCCTTCGCGGTGTCAATACTACTCGCCTCGATATTGTTCTCCGCAATTTCCGCCTCAAGAAGTTGCGCCGTATTATATCCCACAATATCGATTGATGTTGTTCCGTCCGGCGAGGTCGCCCAAAACGACCTCCATCCGTCCGCATGCGGCCGCTCCAGCTTCTCAAATATATACGATTCCTTATGAATCCCCGGCCCGAGTGCGGCGAGAATGTTTCTCGGATCGCTTCCGTAGTCGCGCTTCAAGGATTCGACTACCCTGACCGCGAGCCGTGCATCGGCGCTCTTCCATCCCGCATGGATGAGTGCGACGGCCTTCACGATCGGATCATACAGCACGATCGGCAGGCAATCCGCCGTGAGAAGAAAAAGTGCTATTCCCTTTTCCCGTGTGATAAGCGCGTCCGCCTTTGTGCTTTCATCCCTTCCTATTCCCATCGGTGTGTCGTGTGTTATTTCTTCAATCACACTTTCATCCCACACGCTCATTACCACGCACCGTTTCGGATCAACACCGAGTTTCTGTAAAAAGTCCTCCCGGTTCTTTAGAACTTCTTTTTCCTCGCCCCACAGAAAAGACATGTTCCCGTCCTCAACGGACGAGAATCCATACACAATATCGGATTTGTTTCCTAATAGCTGCGATTGACGCATTTATTGGGCTGAAGAAGAAAATCTGAAGGTGGAAAGAAGGGTAATCTCATCGTTTCCTAACGGACGGGTATTAAAATAATTGTTTGCTTTGGAATCGAATGTGTAAGAATCGCCATCGACAAAAATATCATAGGAATTCCCCTCAATAAATGCATAAAAACCGCCTTTGAATTTCACATCGTGGATTGAAACGCTCGGATTATTTACTGGGATCTCGGAATATATAAGAGACGCTTCCTCACTACTCGGAGCTGGAGGATTCTTTATGAGATTATAGGACTGATCAAACTCCTGTTTTGCCTGCACTCGTTTTGCCGCATCGGTAACAATGACAAAAACAGCGGGACCAATCCGTATGCCCTCTCCGAATTCATTTGACACACTTTCACCTACGTGAGTAAACGTCGGGGGATATCGAAGAGAAAACCCAAATTGCGTACTCGTATATGTTTTCCAGTCTGAGATACCGATTCCTGAAGTAGAGGAACTCTGTGTTGGGAGATTACCGCACGATACGGTGATGTTCTGCATATCAGAGTTTACCTGAATCGGCGCATTGGGAACTCTTGCGAGATCGGTATACGCGAACCCAAGCACACATACTACATTACCTTTTTGGTATCCCTGTAACCCGCCGGTCGGTCCGCCCGCCTCATTCGGGAGGCTCGCGGCAAATCCATTGTCTTTGAAATAGCTCTCCGCGAGCTTGTAGTCGTTCCCGTGCGCGCCGGTTGCGGTAATCGCAAGTCCCTGGATAGTTGTCATCGTATTCCCCTCAAGGCGCCATTCGAAGGCGGACGAGGTTGTATATCCGAACACCCCCGTATCGTTATTTCTGATTGCGGTCAAAACATTGAACGCAGGGTCGAGATCGCTTGAGCCGCAGTATTCTTCCCAGGTCCGGAGGCATTTCTGCTTCACCTCGCACCATTGGTATCCCGCGGAACCGATGCAACCGTGGGCATCCTTGTCCCCTCCGGCGATCAGGGGTTGTTCCGCCTGTTGCGACACAGTACGCGGCCCGAAATACCACACCGCACTTCCCACAACGACGATCCCGAGCGCGAGGAGAATGACGGTGAGAGAAGAAAATCCTTTATTCATGCGAATATTATAGCACATTCCACGGGAACCTTTGGTTTGCGGGAAGCATAAACCCCGCCGCATGCGTATGCCCTCCGCCTCCGGGAAATTGTTTCGCAAGCTTCGACACATCCGTTGATCCCTTGGAGCGAAGCGAATATTTTCTCGTCTTCCCGATCTCGTACCACGTAATCCCGATCGGATGTTTTTTATCAATTAGGAGATTTCCTACCTGTGAATGCGCAACCGAAGTGTTTGCCACTTTTGCCCTGTACCCCAAAAAGTTCACCTCATACGCATTTTCGAGAATCCCCCGGATTATCGCGTCCTCGAACTCAAGAAGGAACGCGCCCTCTTTCGCGTACTGCGCGCGCAGGGAAGATCTCTCCATCGCCTTCATAAGCGTATCCCATGCTTTGAATGTAAAAGGGAATAAGCCGTATCGCGTCGAGATTTCCCTCGAGTGCGGCAATTTGAATTTCCAGAGATCACCATCCTCTACATAACGGAGAAGCCACGGTGTTTTCTTATTTGCATGGAAATAATTCCATGCCAGCATGGATCCCGAATGGCGGATATCGAACACAAAACGGGTTGCCATGTTTCCTCTCCCCCGATTCGTCTCATGGTGATCAATCACGATCACCGATTTGTTTGTTGCAACAAGCCCTTTTAATGCCTCGGCTGAGGCGCATACATCGAGAAAATAAACTTCCTTCCCTATAAGTTTCACACCATGAAGCTGATCATTCTCTTGACTCGCTTTCACCGCGACGTATTCCGCCTTATTTCCAAATTTCTTCCATGCCGCAAACGCCGCTCCGAACCCGTCGGGACAATTCTTGTGATAAAAAATAATGATTGATTTCATATTTTTGTCCTATTCCTTTTCCTGTCTTACTCGCTTTTTACCTTATTCTCTCTCATTCTAGCACATATCGTTTAACACGCCATGGCTTATTAAACGGAGTAATGTGATATACTTACCTGGGATGGCAAGGAGTATTCGGAAAGACAATATACATGCGAAGGAGATTCTTCTCACGCTGGCAAGGGTTGGGCTCATCACGGTGGCAGCTACCTCACCTTTCTTTTTGTCATCGCTTATAAAAGCATATTTTAGAAATCTCTCTGAAGAGCAGGTGCAGGCACGGAGAAAAGTCCTTCGCGATCTCGAGAAAAGAGAGTACGTATCATTCGATGAAAATAAGGATGGGTCAGTGACCATTAAACTCACCCATCGAGGAGCACTTGTGGTGAGGCGATACAATCTTGAGACTATGCAAATAAGGAAAACGAAAACGTGGGACAAGCAATGGCATATACTCCTCTACGACATCCCCACTTCTTCTAAGCAAGCGGCGGATGCGTTCCGCGAGAAATTGAAGCAACTTGATGCATACCAGCTCCAGAAAAGCGTGTGGGTTTCGCCATATGACTTCATCGGAGAAATAGAATTTCTCTGCGGAGTTTTCGACATTAATATCAATAAGCACATTCTGTACTTTACGACCCGCCAGATCCCCAAAGAAAATCAGCTCAAAAAACATTACAACTTATCTTAATTATTTAATAAGCTATAGCTTATTAAAGTAACGAGAGAACAAAACAGAAGAGATAAGAACCCAACGGACATCTCGGCCGGCTGAGGTTTTATGTACTTAGTAATACGAAATGCGACCGGACGCAGGGAGATGCGCATCTTGTTGATAACATAAACTACCACACGGCAAGCGATGAGGAATACTGCAAGAGGGGGTTATCTCAGCGTCTCAACGCTTCGATTCCCGGCAATTTTTTTCCAGAAAGATAATCAAGCATCGCGCCGCCTCCCGTTGAAAGGAACACGTTCCGCGAATTTGAAATTTGAAATTTGAAATTTGAAATTAATTTCCCGGATGTGACGGTCTCGCCGCCGCCCACTACAATATGTGCTCTCTTATTCTTGAATATCGCTTTCCATATCTCTTTTGTTCCGCTTTCGAATCCTTTCTTTTCGAAAAAACCCGGGGGGCCGTTCCAAATAATTGTGTTTGAGTTTGTGATGATTTCTGAAAAATATTTTACCGTTTCAGGTCCAATATCGAGAATTATCCCCTTGTCGCTTTCCACATCGCAGGGAAGAACAACCTTTTTCTTTCCGACGTACTTTCTAATCAACGGCATCGCATTCGTATCAACAAGCGATTTTCCCATCGGAATGCCTTGCACGGCAAAGAACGTGTTCGCGGGACCGCCGCCCACGAGGAAATGATCAGCTTTATTCCAAAAATACTTCATCACGCCGACTTTGTCTGATATCTTCGCACCCCCCAGAATAATCGTGAGCGGATGCCCATACTCTTTCATTGCGCGGTCGAGATTTATTATTTCTTCTTCGAGAAGCAGCCCCGCATACGAAGGGATACACTTCGTGATCGCGGCAATTGACGCATCTGCGCGATGCGAAACCGCGAACGCATCGTTTACGAATACATCCCCAAGCGAAGCGAGCTGCGCGGCAAGCTTCGAATCGTTTTTTTCTTCACCGGCAATAAAGCGCAGATTTTCAAGGAGAAAAATGCTTTTCGGTTTTGCCTCCTTGATCTGTATTTCAATTTTTTCAAAATCGAAGTGCGGCACGAACTTCACCCCTGTCCCGAGCTTTTTCGAAAGAATTCCCGCAAATGGCCGCAGCGAAAAGGCGCGCATTTTTTTTCGAATTTCGAGATTCGGATTTCGAATTTCCGCCGCACTAAAGTGCGGGCGGTTTCGGTGGCTCATAAGCACAATCTTCGCGTGGTGCTCCAAGAGATACCTGAGCGTCGGAAGGGTTGCCTTAATGCGATAGGCGTTTTTCTCCTCGCCCGCCTCAATATTAAGGTCAACGCGCACGAGAAACACCCTCCCGCGGATTTCCTTCTGACTCACCTTCGAGAGACATCTGACATTCATATAGGAAGATTATAGCAAAAAACGATCGACTGGAATAAAAATAACCGAATCGAAAAATCGAAACGGTTATTAACTCAGTAGCTCATTTGTCTCCCAACACTTTTTTCATTTCCTCTTCGAATAGCCAAGCATTTTTCAATGTGAGATTACAAATAGGATTATCTAAGAGAATGGAATCTTTTGGGGACTTTAATTCTCCATTCTTTTCTTCTGCCCATCTTGGAAGATTATGAGTGATATAATGCTTTCTTCTCATATCTTCCTCGGAATCATCATGAAATGGTCCTATTACAAGGGTAAACTCCGTATTATCTGCGACCATCATAGTAATAATAGCTGTGATTGTACCCATTACCTAACCTCCTTGATTAAATTTTTAATTTGTTGAAATTCCTTACTTAATCAGAATTCAATTTTACCGTTCACATAGTACAATATAAATATAGAACTGTCAACTTTCTGGCGGTGAATAAAAAGAGGCTCTTGTATGCCGGCGTACCCTACTTTCCCAACCACAAGGGCGAGTATCATCGGGCCGAAGCGCTTTCACTTCTCTGTTCGGAATGGGAAGAGGTGGGACACACTTCGGTAAAACACCGGCAGACAAAAGCCTCCTTTTCAAGTCAGCTTTTTGAGATAGAAATAGAATAATGCTTCGACGTAAAACTAAAATGAAGTAATTGAACTTATTAGTACTCCTCGGCTGAAATCCTTACGGATCTTACACCTAGAGCCTATCAACGTCGTAGTCTTCGACGAGTTCATGACGCCTAATCTTGGGAGAGGCTTCGCGCTTAGATGCTTTCAGCGCTTATCCCGTCCGAACATAGCTACCCGGCACTTCACCTGGTGGCAAAGCCGGTACACCAGAGGTTCGTTCATCCCGGTCCTCTCGTCACATATTCACATATCACTATGTGTGCAGACTATATCTTCACCCTATTCCACTTTTTGAAGTAGGGGGCGGCGTGTTATGGAAGCGAAAACTACCTCCATAAGTCTCGCGCGATCTTTCAATTGCACGAGAACAAGTCGTTACGGGGTCAAATCCAAAATCCTCTTTAATTCGTCTTTTGATCGTTTGTGTTTCGTCGAATAATTCTCCGATTGAATAACCGAGATGTATCCGACCAATTTCGAACGATCTTTCTTTGATAGCTCCTGAACTTTTTTCTTTGAAAGCAGTTCAGCGGCATCATAAAGAGCTTTTGCCTGCAATTCCTTGAAACGAATGAAGGGAATCAACTCTCCAAGAATTTTTTTGGTTTGAGCGAATCCGTTGATACGAAGTTCACTCATACCGTCATTCCTCCTCGAAAAATATCCGATTCCTAAAACATCACGAATGAAACGCAACGGTTGTTCGTGACGGCTGTCTTGATAAAAACAGATCGTACACATAAACCGAAACTTCGTTGTTCCATCTTTTCGTCTTTTTAACTGCAACATCAGGCTTCCATCGCCGTCTAAAAATCCGGCAATGTACGCATGATCAATTTTGGATCGACTTCCCACGGTATTGTCTCGATATAAAACCTGGTCCTCAAGTAATTATACCATAATATACGGGACCGAATTGTAATTATGGCTATCAACAGACCAATTCTATATGAGATTTCACCGTTATTAGCCGCGTTGTCATCAGGGATTACTCCCTGAAGTAGCAATGTCGTTTACTAGGGACGACTTCCCTCAAGCGTCAACGCTGACAGTAGATAGAGACTAACCTGTCTCACGCAATAGTTCACTGATTACTCAATGGTTGGACTATACCATCATCCTTCGAAGCTCATCTGAGCGAAGAAGGAGATCGACGTCTTAGCCCGATACAAGATCGGACTCTCATTCCTAAGAAATGAAGTCTCTAAGGGGTCATCGTCGCCACGTAAAATTTTCAATTCGCAATTTTCAATTTTCAATCAAATCACAATGTTATAATTTAAAAATTTCAAATTACAACTTTTAATATTGACTAAAAATTTCAAATTAAAAATTAGAAATTCTAGCAAACAACGAGACTTCCCTCGGTATTATCCTAGCATACGACAGGTTAATGTCTACTAGGACTTCACCGATATGAGTCGATTTTTCATAAGAAATTACTTCCTTATGCCGCCGTGTTCGATTATCGTTAAGGGCTAAACCCTTTCGGGTTGCCCGACCGATCATTTCAGATCGGCTTAGGGTTCTTTGTCGACGGTTTGAACCCAGCTCACGTACCACTTTAATTGGCGAACAGCCAAACCCTTGGGACCTTCTCCAGCCCCGGGATGTGGTGAGCCGACATCGAGGTGCCGAGCGGAGTCGTCGCTAGGAACGCTCGGACTCCACCAGCCTGTTAT
>JAKAHD010000005.1 GCA_021815205.1 bacterium | reverse complement strand
GGCGCCTGGCAGGATGTGGGTGTATTGCATACCCACACCATACCGCGCCCCTCCCCTATTTGAAAATCGTTTTGAGCATCTCATCTGACACGTCTGAGGTGTCAGCGATGTATCTCATCTTTTGCAGGGTTTGTAAAAACTTTACAAAAGCTTGTTTTTATAGTCCTTATCTGGTATTTTTACAGGTGTTATGCAGAAACGTCCTCCTATCATTGTTGTTATGGGACACGTGGACCACGGAAAGACCACGCTTCTTGATTATATCCAGAAGACGGCGGTTGCCTCCCGCGAGGCGGGCGGCATCACGCAGGCGATCGGCGCGTACGAAATCGTGTGGCCGCCGCGGAATGAGGCGGACGTTACGCGGGAAAACGCGGAAAAAATTCAGCGAGATTCCGCGTCCAGCCAGCGGTCTTCCGCGGAAAATAATTCTTCTGCAAACGGCAGAAAAATTACTTTCATTGATACGCCCGGACACGAGGCGTTCTCGAATATGCGCGCCTACGGCGCGCAGGTCGCGGATATCGCCATCCTCGTTGTTGCGGCGGACGACGGCGTGAAGCCGCAGACGAAGGAAGCGCTCCAGGCAATCCTCGATTCCAAGACACCTTTCGTTGTTGCGATCAATAAGATTGATAAAAACAACGCCGATATCGAGCGGGCGAAGCGCGATCTTAAGGCGGCAGGCGTTGCCCTTGAAGGCGAAGGCGGCAACATTTCATGGCAGCAGATTTCCGCGAAGACCGGCGAGGGCGTAGACGATCTTATGGATCTCGTTCTGCTCGTGGCGGAAGTTGAAGAACTTACCTACGACCCGCAGGCGCCCGCGGCGGGCGTAATTCTTACGAGCCGCCTCGATCCGCGGCGGGGCATCACCGCGGGCGCTATCTTGAAGAACGGAACGCTTGCGCGTGGCGCGCTTATCGCAACACGGAGCGCGAAAGGGAAGATAAAGTTCCTCGAAGATCATTCCGGCACAACCGTAAATTCACTCGTGCCGAGCGCGCCGGCCTTGATTATCGGTTTCGAAGCGCTCCCCCAAGTCGGGGAAGAATTCTGTGCCGGAACCGAGGCGGACATCGAAGCGTTTTTGAGGAATTCAAAACACGAATCGAAAAAAGAGAATGGATCGAGCGAAGAAGCTCCCGCCGAGAATGCGATCCGGCTCATCCTGAAAGCGGACGAGATGGCATCCCTCGAAGCCCTGAAAACGACGATCGAACACCTGAAGCTCCCCGCCGCGCCCCGCTTCATCGACGTAAGCGTCGGGAACATCACGGAGCGCGACGTAAAACTCGCGGGCAGCACCCGCGCTCTCATCGTCGGCTTCAAAACGAAGGTCGACAAAGCCGCCGAAAATATCGCGAAATCGCAGCATACGCTTGTGATCGACTCCCCCATCATTTACGAACTCGGGAAAAAAATTCAGGATTACGCGAAAAAGCTTATCCCGAAAGAAATCCGCCGCATCGAGATCCTCGCGGTCTTCGGCGAAGCGAAGGGAAAAGAACGCGTCGTGGGAGGGCGCGTGGTCTTGGGGCCGATAAAGAATCAGGAACCGTTCGAAATCTGGCAGGATGAGAAACAGATCGGCGAGGGAAAGATTGTGAACCTCCAATCTCAAAGGAAAGATATCCAATCCGCGGACACCGATACGGAGGTGGGGCTCCTTGTGCAAACAAACGATCCGATCAAGCCGGGGAACTTCCTTTTATTTTCTGATGATGACTAAAGTTTCTTTGAAAATGCCGAAGCGGAACCAGCGCACACTTTTGGGTGCGCTCCGGGCCGCTAGGCCAAGCCCCCACGCCTACAGGGTAGGTGTGGGGGTAAGTCCTACCCACTTTTTCAATGCGCTGGTTCCGCTCTATTAATTTCGAGACAATCTTACATGCGTCCGTTCCGAAATCTCAAAATGGCAAGTGTGATTCAGGAGGAACTGAGCAGGCTTTTTGTGCGTGAATTCAATTTCAACGGCGCGCTCGTCACCATTCTCGATGTTGCCGTGGACGAGAAGTTCGAGGAGGCACGCGTGAAGCTCGGCATCATCCCATTTGAAAAAGAACTCGAAGCATATACAATAGTGGAAGTACGGAAGCGGGAGCTTGAGCATGAGCTCTTGAAGAAGCTGAACGTAAAACCGATGCCCCGCCTCAAGTTTGAAATAGTTTCCAAGGGAGGAGCGTAATGGCGCCATACCCAAGTGGTTAAGGGAGGGGTCTGTCCCCCTACGGGGGATCTGCCGCAGGCATGACAAAACCACCATGACGTACTTTGTATACTTTCTGAAGAGCTTAAAAAATGGAGATATCTACGTAGGGAGCACAGAGAATGTTAAGGTGCGGGTTGCAAAACATAACTCCGGAAAGGTAAAATCGACGAAAGGATATCGCCCATGGAAATTACTCGATTCGATCGAATATCAGACAAGGCGAGAGGCGGTAAGAGCTGAGTTATTTTACAAAACTGGACAACAGAAGGAGATGTTAAAAGAGAAATATAAGGCCGTGTAGCCAAGTGGTAAGGCAAGGGTCTGCAAAACCCTTATACGTGGGTTCGATTCCCGCCACGGCCTCAAGTGGTCTGTCCCCCTACGGGGGATCTACCGTAGGCATGACAAAACCACTATTCACCGGTTCAACTCCGGTCTAGGCCTCAGGGGCGGAGGTCTGTCTCCCTTCGGGAGATCCCCCGAAGAGAGACAAAACCCTTATACGTGGGTTCTCTCCCTTCGGGAGATCTACCATAGGTATGAGATTCCCGCCACGGCCTCAAAAACAGAAACAACGCCTGGGTGCTGAAACTGGTAGACAGCCGACACTTAAAATGTCGTGAGGAGTTTCCTCGTGTGGGTTCGATTCCCACCCCAGGCACCAGATTTTTTACAAGTGGAAGCGAGCGAGTACAGAACCAAACATCTCGATTTGAGTCGGGTTTTTTATCTATCGTTTCTTGAGTTCTTCTTTTGTAATCAAGGTGCGCATGTCGTCCATACGGTCCACGAAGAGCACGCCGTTCAGGTGATCAATCTCGTGCTGGAACACACGCGCCTGAAATCCCTTGAGTTTTTTTACGGTCTTCTTTCCCGAACAATCCTTGTATTCCACCGTGATCTCTTTCGCCCGCGGCACGAGCCCGCGCACGTTTTTGAGACTCAAGCATCCTTCCCAGTCGTACTCCGCCACGCGGGAGTATGAAATGATCTTCGGGTTCACGATCACGGTTTTTGTGAGCGGCGCCGCATTTGGCCGCAACTTCGTTTTTTTAATCTCGATCACGGCAAGCGCCATATCCTTCCCTATCTGCGGCGCCGCGAGCCCCACGCCCTGCGCATGGTGCAGGGTAGAGAACATCTTTTTTACGAGTTCACGGAAGGGTTTCGCACGCAACGTAGCATCAGAAATCCTTTTCTGTTTTTTTCGCAGAATCTGATTCCCGAATTGCGTGATACGAAACGGTTTTACTTTTCGGGAGGAAGTCATTTATTTTCTTTCCAAACATTTTTTATCCACCACTTCTTTACCACCCGCAGGGACCGCGTAGAGAGAAAATACCCCACGGTCGGGATAAGCGCGCTCAAAAGGAAATTCGACACACCAATAATAAAGAATACGAGGGCGACTATGATATACGTAATAATCGTCACTAAAAGAATTCTGAGAAGATTCGTCTCCCAGACCTTGTCGGCCTCGACGCGAGTGTTCCGTTCTTTGATCGCCGACTTCTCTTTCGAGATCTCGAAATCGTTCCTCGTCCATACATTCAGGATACCACGCTATACACTATCCTCAAACTGCAGATGATAGAGCCGCTCATAGGTCGGGCTTTTCTCGAGGAGTTCCTTGTGCGTCCCCGTTGCTTCGATCTCGTTGTTTGTAAAGACCACAATTGTATCCGCATGGAGGATCGTGGACAAGCGGTGCGCGATAATAATCGAGGTGCGGTCTTTCACGAGCGCGTCCGTCGCTTTCGAGATGAGCCGCTCGCTTTCAGTATCGAGGTGGCTTGTCGCCTCGTCCAAAATCAAAATCCTCGGATCGCGGAGCACCGCTCTCGCGATGCCAATTCTCTGGCGTTCTCCGCCCGAGAGCTTGATTCCGCGCTCCCCCACGATCGTGTCATATCCTTTCTCGAGATTCAGGATGAAGTCGTGCGCGAGCGCCGTCTTCGCCGCGTTCTCAATCTGCTCTCTCGTCACGTTCGGGCGCCCGTAGGAGATATTCTCCGCGATCGTCCGCGAGAAGAGATCAACTTCCTGCGGTACTACGGCGATTTGCCGGCGCAGACTTTCCTGTGTTACTTCGCGAATGTCGATTCCGTCAATCAGGATACTTCCCTTCTGGGGATCAAACGAACGGAGAAGCATATTAATAAACGTTGTCTTGCCGCTTCCTGACCGCCCCACCAGCGCGACTGTTTTCTTCGCGGGAATTACGAGATTTACGTTTTTTAATGCCCACTGCCCATCCTTCCGGTACCCAAACCATACATCCTTGAATTCGATCCGCTGCTCGAGAGGCGGAAGCGCATGCGCCCCTGGCTTATCTTTCACCGCAATCGGCTCATCCAAGATCGCGAAGAGCCGCTCCACGCGCGTCGCGTTTCTTCGATACCGCGGGAAAATAATGGAGAGCTGGGAGAGCGGCTGATATGCCATGTTCTGCAGGGTAATGAAGAGCACGAACTCGCCGATCGTCGCCGTCCCATTCAAAACAAACCACGCACTTAAGATCAAAACCCCTACGCGGCCGAATGTTGCAACCGCTGTCTGCACGTTTTCGATCAAGGCCCACAGCCGTTCGGCGCTGTACTGGATATCTCGCGCCTTATCCATGAGGCGCTTCTCGTGCTTCGTTTCGATATCCTCCTGCGAGAACTTTTTCACCGTGAGCACGTTTCCCGCGACGTCATAGAGTTCTCTCGACACATCTTCGAACGCATCGTTCGCGCGCTGTTCGATCTCGTAAATCCGATTTGCAAGTTTTCTCGTAAGAAGAAAGTAAATGGGAAACGGCACCACGACCGCGATCGCGATCCAAACGTTCACAGAGAGCAGTGCCGCGAAGGTGCCCACGAATATCACGAGCGGCGGCAGAAGGTTCTGCCCCGCGATATCGTTCAGGATCGCGTAGATTGCCGTACCGCCGCGTTCGATGCGGCCGATGATCTGGCCGCTCGAGGCGCCATGATGGAAGAGTGCGTGGAGCTGCAGGTACTTTTCAAATGCCGCGTTCCGCATTTCGTCTTCCGTCTTCGTGACGAACTTGAAGAGATGGTAATTGTAACTCGACTGCAACCCGCTTGAGACAAATGTTGCGATGAGAATGCCGAGCGCGGAATACATAAGCACGTTCCACGGGAGCGGCCCCCCGGCCTTAAGGAAGTTCATAAGCGCATCGATTAAAATCCTCGAGATGAAGGGAACCGCGATATTCGCGCCCTGAGCAATAACCACAAGCGTGCATAAGAAAACGACCGTCTTTTTGCGGTCCTTGAGAAGCGCAATAATTCTCCGAACAGTTGTTCGTTTCTTGTGTCGCATATTCTTATAAGTGATAACGATACTTACCTTAAAAAGTTTCTCAAATTAGAAGTTCGAAGCGCCAAGATGGAAGGTGTCCCCCACCACGATACCGAGAATGTAGGTCGCGACAGCTGTGAAGAGCATGAGCCCCGCCGACTCTCCGAAGTCGCGGAGGAACTTCTTCTCGAAAACCACCGCGCCGTAAAAGGTGAATGCTGCAAGGAGCGCGATCCCGACTACGACCGAGAGTACAAACGCGGTCATCATGCTTCGTATTAAAAAATAAGGAAGCGCGAGCAGTACGACGGAGAAGAAGTAGGAAAACCCGGTTGTAAGCGCGGAAACGATTACCGATTTTTCTGGATCCTGTTTTGCTTGGATATACGCCGCGGAACCCATCGAGATCGCGGCGGAGAATCCCACGATAATCCCCGAGATACCGGCGATCAAGGTCGAGCCCGTAACCCCGAGGAATCCCGCGTGCACGCCCGTGATCTCCACGATCGCGTCCGCAAGTCCGAGCGCAATGAAACCAATATACGAGATCCGCTTCTCTTTGAGTTCCCCGAGAAGCGCACGTTCATGCGACCGCTCATCTTCTATGATTTCCTTCAACCGCTCTCTCTGCGAGTCGGGCATCATAGGCAGGATACGTTCATATGTCGCGATTGAATTCTTTTCGTGCGACTCGAGGAGTTTTGTCACGAACGTGACGCCCAAGACGCTCCGGAGGAGCGGTATCCAAAACACGGCGAAGCGGTGCGGCGGCAACTCCTCCCCCACAAGCGACTTCCAAAATTCGTAGTGGGACTTTTCCTGCGCCGAGAGCTTCTCGAGCGACGCCTTGTTCTCCGGCTTCTTTTCTTTCCGCGCGAGCGCCGCGTACACGATGTGCTCCGTGTGCTCCTTCCGTCCTTGTGCGCGATAGAGCCCTTTTGTGTCCATAGATTTTATTTTACGGAAGGGAAGATGCCTTCGGCATGACAAGTTTTAATATAGAGCGGTGTGTATTGGACGAAGTTCGAATGTATTTCGGACAAAATCCGCAGGATTTTGACGAATGACACTTGCGCCTCGGCCGCGCTCGACAAGCTCGCGCGGGGCAAAACCCAAAAATTTCCTATCATTTTTATTAGCGGCTCCCCCCACACCCCCCGCCGCAAAGCGGAACATTTGAAAGGAAGGAAATTTTTGGGTTTGCCGCCGCCACTTCACTCCTCCAAAAAGGCTTATAGGTATAGTTTAGCATTTTTGCCAGTTTTACGCCCGCCTTTTCTCCGTCGTTTGCGTCGGCCCGAGGCGCTCCCATCCCCGCGTTTGGTGGTAGTTCGGTAGTCCGCTCATACTTCGCAAGCACCTCGCACTGGCCGCTCGCTTCGCTCGCGATGCCTGCTCGGTGCTTGCTTCGTGTTCGCTCCGTAGCTTCGGCGGTGTTCGTGGTAGCTCTTGTGCTTGCCCCACCCGCCCAGTGCGCGCACAAGCCCACCCGCTGACGCGGGCAGCTCCCTTAATTTATCCAGATATTTATATCAATCTTTTCTCCAGTTATCTGCTCAAAATATGTAGCTCCGATAGCGATCCCCACAGAAGTCAAATTTAAGTGCTTCAAATTCTTTTCCCATACCTCAAAAACTTTCTTTCCGATATCAATTTTTTCTTCAACCTCCTTTCTTACATCGCCAGTAGATTTTATTTTACGCTCATATAAATCTACTATTTTCTTTTTTGTTTCTGTTTCCGTATTTTGATCGTCAAGATACTTTTCAAGAGCTTGTTTGTTTCTCAATCGAATTATGAAACCGCCACTCTCTTTTTTTCCAATAAACTTGTTTTTTAACTCATCATCAATCCCTAATTCTGTGATTTCCTGCTCTGTTATGTCATTTTGAAACAAAAAAGCATATTCGAGTTGATAGATTTTATCTAAACTCCATGAACCTATACCTATACTTCCACACCCAGCGTATTCAATATGTTGAAATTGTGAATCAGAATTATTGAAATCAATAAATGGTGAAATGTTTTTCGAAAAATAGTCCTGAAACGCCTCCCAAGAATTTATGTTTAAAAAAGAAACATATCTCAACAGATAACATAGGGTAATAATTTTCAGCTGATCAGATGTTATTTTCCCTATTGTTGATATGGCCTCGTTGTAAACTATATTTTTCAATTCCTCTTTTCCTGTCTGGTCATTTTTAATTCTGTGAATTACTAAATCGGCCAAAACTCCTCGCAAATCCTTATTTTGCTTTCTACCACTTATTGTCGCAGCTTCTAATAAAGCAAGTTGAGTATCGGGGTCTTTTAGTTTTGCAATTTCTTCTTCGGGGAGGCCTGATAGCTTTTCTTTTAAAAGGCTACCAAACTCATTGGCTCGATTTTCATATTCAAGTTTCGCCTCATTTTTAAAAACCATTAACTTCTGGTCAATTACTGATTCAACTAAATCTTTAGCATCAGAATATGATAATCCTTGATAAATAATTGCTTTATCAATCCTGTTTTCGGTCTCATTTTTTATCTTGACTGAAGGAGAATTTATCTTCTTTGAAGAAAATGAAATATTTATTTTCTCTATCAAATTTTTTATCCAAGAAATATTCATAACTATTTCAAATCAAGGACATCCCAGCCTTTGAGCGATGAATCGTGCGAGTATTTGGCATTGCGATTTATTTTCCAGCCGTTTGGTCCGTCTTGAACGGCAATGCCGCCGTCAAAACCTTTCCTGCCTTTGAGCCATGCCTGCAGAGCTTCCGCTTTGTATTTCGTGTCGTTGCTTTCGGCAGTAATTCCGGCTTTTGTATCAACAATCAAAACACCGTTTTTCGTCTTTACGATCCAGTCGGGATAAAAAAGTTTTTCCTTGTTCTCGTCGGGATTGTAAAAGGAAATTGAAAAATGTTCGCTTCCGGTGTCGCCGTTTTTATGCCACCAAATGATACTTTTATTTTTTGGAGATTCGAGGAAGTCAATAAATTTTCTTTCATTGTTCGTACCTCCAAACAATCCAGCAGGGATTTTTTCAAACCAAAACGGCTCCATTGCGGCCTTCTTAACATTCAGCTCCTCATATTGGTCGGTGAAAAATAACGCCTCGCGTGGTATTTCAATATGCTCTACGCGCTTTGCGCGTGCCGCTTTCTTATTTACTTCCTGCTCGCGGAGTGGACGATAAGCCAAAAGCGCATCGCCAATAACTGGCGCAAGCGCGCCTGCCTCGCTTACCAAATCATTCACAATAATTTTGTAAGCGTCAGCGCGGGAAATCTTGAGTTTCTCCATAAGATAAATGTTCAGCGCGGTCTTGAGTTTGCCCCAAGAACGCTCCGGCGCGAATTTGCGGTTTTCGTCGGTTTGCTTGGCGACAATTTTAAAGCACAGTAAGTTATACAGCCGCTCAAGGTCGTGGCGGGACATTTCTTCGTCATAACTTCCACCCTCCTCAAACAGCTCTTTGGTGAAATTGTCGTAGTCGTCAATTTCCACGCCGACAATCAAGCCGTTTGTCACTTTCGGTTTTAGATTGAGTTTCTTGGTGTCCAGTTTTTTGTCCGCTACTTGCTTGAATGTCATTTGGAAAGAATCGCCCAAGTCGTTATAGTCCGCGCGCATCATAAAGACGGATTCCAGCTTTAGTGGCTCAACATTCTTTTTGCGATAACTGCCATTGATTGCGGGACGATTTTCGGTTTTGGACTTGGCGTACTCCGCCAAAACCTCGTTGCGTTTGTAGTTGGTGTAAAGATAGCCAAGATTAAGTTCTGGATGAGCAAAATGCGATCCGAACGGCATACGCAAAATGCGCCCGACTGTTTGTATCGCAAAAGTTGGATTCTTAATTTCGCGGAACATTACCAAAACACCCGCGCGCGGACAATCCCAGCCGGTTGCAGCGGCTTGCTTGAACAAGAGGAATGAAACCGGCGAGTTGCTCTTTTCCAAGTCCTCAAGATTTTCCTTTTCTTTGGAGAGCCAAACGGCGATCTCGTCGCTTTTCACACCTTTGCGTTTTAGGTACTCAAGCACAATCGTTTGCTTGTTCGTATCACCAGTTTCCTTTGTCGCTTGATCGTCGTTCGGGAGTTGAATCAAAACAAGCGGATTGACTTCAACGCCGAGCTTTTTGTACAGCTCAATCAACTCTAGCCGTTTATTATAGGCAAGCTCCAAAAGCATTTCGTCTTGGTCAAGTTTCTTGACGGCTTTCTGCTCTAAATCTTCCTCTGTTTGGAAAACGATTTTCTCTTTGATCAACCCCGCCTCAACAACTTCATTTCGCTTGACCTCAACATATCCGGCGGTATCGGCGCGGGTAGGGATGTATTTCGGCGTTGCCGACACGCGGAGCGTGATTTTCGGCTTGATAAGCCCTTCCACCACTTCCAGCGCAAGGTCGGTGTCGCTTCCGATATGTTCCTCGTCAATAATTACGACAATTTTGCGTCCCGCTTCGTGCGTTTCGTTGATGAAATTATCAAAAGTCAAACCCTGCTCATTTTCGCGACGCAATTTTCGGCTGTCTTTACTTTTGCCTTTGATTTTCTGCCAGTTTATGAAAAAGACATCGTTTTGGCGTAGCTTCTCGCGCGACAGATCATTGAGGTCAATCAAATCAAGCTCGCTTGCTCCGCCGTAGTAGTCAAAAAGTTTTTTCTTGCTCTGTTCGTAGGAATCCTCACTGAATGAGAACCATACAAATGCCACATCATTGCCCGCAAAACGCGGGTCGCTCACGATGTCGCGCAAAAATTGCGCCAACATTATTGTCTTACCGCTTCCGGTGGGTGATTTGAAAACGAGCGGGATATTTTGATTTGGCAATTTCCACAAACTCAAAAACTGATCTTTGAGCTGTGATATTACTGTTTCTTGAAATGGTTTTAGCGCAAACATAGTTTTATACTCGGTTGAGTTCTTTATAAACTTCGATAATCGGCTCCGGAATATCCTCGACTCTGATATTCACACTGGAATATTCGCCTTTGTATTCGTTCTTGCCCCAACTGAAAATATACAAAGCCGTCGGCAGATTTTTCTTTTCCAATTTGGCAATGAGCTCCGCTAGTTTTGCTTTGTCTTCCTTGAAGTAAATCGCCACGAGTTTGTCCTTCCCCTCAAAAATCTGCCACCAGTCATTTTTTTCAACTTCGTTGAGTGCGTCCTCTCGGACGGCGATCATTTCTCCCGCTTGGTAAGTAATGCGTATTTTCGCCTCGTCCGGTACCTTGTGGATTTGCTCAATGTCCACGAGATCCGTTTGGTAGTAAAAAAGATTGCTCGGAATACCAGCGACTTTTTTGCTCTTTTTGTTCTTGTATCCGTTAATGACTGCCTTTATTCGCGGATAGCAAACCGATTCGGCAATCCCGCCGTTTCCGCCATTGTTGTTTTCGTTGTTTGTGCAAAGAATAAACTTGCGAGTGCCGCCGTCAATTTTGTTCATTTCCAAAACGGCGTGTCCGGTTGTGCCAGACCCAGCGAAAAAGTCCAAAACATTTGCGTGTGGACGCTGACCGACAACCGCAAAGAGGCAGTCATAAACTGTATAAAGTGACTTTGGAAAATCAAAATCGCAATTTGGCAAAATCTCGCGCAAAAGTTTTGTTCCAAAAATATTGGCGTTATACTTGCCGTCTGTCCAAACAGTCTTATAGTTAAACATTGTTTTTGTTCTAACAATGTCAATGATCTTTCTACTTCTGTTTTCTATCACCGCCAATTCGTCTTTTATACTCTCCACCGTCTGTCGAGCAAACACCCACTTTCTTTCATTACCACTTGGGTCTATCGGATAAATCTCAGTCACTCCATCTCTGCGTACCACATTTGCTGATTTCGGATGGAAAGAGTCTGGACTTACATCACCGAAACCAATTATCTTTCCGTTTTTAACAAAAATTGGATAAAAACAGTTTTTTGCATCTTCCCGCAAGTGATTTCCTGTTGAAACATCGCGCAACGGTCTCACATCCGGGTTATCAGTTCTATCTTGCAGACCAATCAGTGTC
This sequence comes from bacterium, assembly GCA_021815205.1. Taxonomy (GTDB): domain Bacteria; phylum Patescibacteriota; class Minisyncoccia; order UBA6257; family GWB1-50-10; genus JAKAHD01. Next base: position 47,547 of record JAKAHD010000005.1, on the reverse strand, counting down.
TTATTCTTTGGTACCAAAAATATTGCGTATTCGTGTGTAAAGTGAAAGTTATTTCCCTGTGTACCACCTGGATTGTGAATTATTACAATCGGATATTGATCATACGCGGGAAACATTTGTTCAAAAAGAACGCCCAAGTGTGCCTGTTCATTGTCGTCAATCGCGCAAATTAACACACCATCATCTCTCAACAAGTTTTTCGCAAGATTAAGGCGATGACGCATAAACGAAAGCCACTTGCTGTGTCGGTATTCATCGTCCTTATCTACATAGTCATTGTTGTACTTCCAATTTTTTGCGCCAGTGTTGTACGGCGGATCAATGTAGATGAGGTCAATGCTCTTTTTGTGTGTATAGTTAAGAACCGAAAGTGCAAGGTAATTGTCTCCCTCTATCATCAAGTTATTCGGATACTCCTCGCTCAAATCAAGGCGGTTTTTGACGACTTCTTTCAAAACAGGAACTTTGACTTTTGATTGCTCAACAACGTCTTCCGTTTTGTCCTCAAAAACCAGCCCGAGATTGCTTTTCTTGAGTTTCCTGATTTGAGCTTCCAGCTCCACTACTTTCTTTTGTAAATCTTTTTCGGTCATAGAATTATCTATCAAACTCCGAATAATTTGTCCCTGTCGCATTCAGAGACTTTAATATCTCCTCGTCCAATTTTCCCGTGTATTTTGACAACTTCTCAATATTTTCTTTCAATCCGTCCCGCATTTGTTTGGCACGATTGATAAATTCCTCTTGTTGCTCCTTCGTTAGTTTTGAAAAATCATTATGGAGGTTGATTTGAGCATTTGCTGATTGTGAAGATAGCTGTTTGATAAAAAGCAAAACTTCGAAAATAGCATTCGCTATTTTGTTAAAATGGTCATCGCTATTCACTGCGTCTAGGAAATCTTGCGAATACATAAGTTGTAGCCAGCTTTTATCAAAGTTTGTCGCAATTTTGTCTAACTGGGAGCACTGCGCGAAAAACAGGACCGACTGCTCAATAGAACAGATGTCGTTGTATTGTTTCATTGTAGCTTCAAGATTCTCCGACTGATTCTTAAGATAGGGAATGGTAACCAGCTTTAACAAACCAAAAGTTTTCTTTACTCGTTTGTATTCAGCCAGTTTTCTGAAACCCTCGGCGGCGGCAAGTGTTATTCCGATACTGAGCAGAGTACCAACCAATGTGCTTTTGAAATTACTAAGGTCATTTGGTGTAAAAAACCAACCAACAATTGCCACTATCACAAGCAGTAATGGCAATCCGAAAAAACGGATATAAACTCTGATTTTTCTAAATTGATTGTTTGTTTGTTGTTTTGCCATAACTATTTCAAAAGCTCGTCGCTTGTTACTCCCAACGCTTGAGCGATTTTTTCGATCGTGGCAAGCGTGGGATTGCCTTTGCCCGCTTCAATATTGCTCATTTGGGCACGATCAAGCCCGACCGCGCGGCAAATGTCGCCTTGGCTCATTTCCTTTTGCTCGCGTATGCGTTTGATGTTTTTGCCAAGTCTTGATGTTGGGGTTTTCATATTCACAGATGTATTGTAGCAAATTATTGTGTTGTATAACAATAATGTGATATATTACAAGTATGTTGAAATTGAAGTGGCGGCGGCAAACCCAAAAATTTCCTTCCTTTCAAATGTTCCGCTTTGCGGCGGGGGGTGTGGGGGGAGCCGCTAATAAAAATGATAGGAAATTTTTGGGTTTTGCCCCGCGCGAGCTTGTCGAGCGCGGCCGAGGCGCAAGTGTCATTCGTCAAAATCCTGCGGATTTTGTCCGAAATACATTCGAACTTCGTCCAATACACACCGCCAAAATTGAAAATCGGAATTGGAAGCCGAGATGGGGTCGCGCCGCAGGCGCGACACAAACGCATTCCCGCCAAAAATTCCCGCATCCAAAAGGTTTTTCCACGCTCCGCGTGGCTCCTCGTTTGCCAATACAATTATGAATAATCAAACCAAAAAGTTTTTCATCTATACTCGCAAATCTACGGACGACAAAGACCGGCAAGTCCGCAGTATTTCTGACCAACTTTCGGAGTTAAAGGAACTCGCGTTGAAAGAACAACTGGAAGTGATAGATGTCTTTGTCGAGAAGCAGACCGCCAAAATACCAGGTCGCCCCGTGTTTGGTGAGATGTTGGAAAGAATGGAAAAAGGCGAAGCCACTGGTATTTTGGCGTGGCATCCCGATAGACTTGCTCGCAACTCGGTAGATGGCGGAAAAATCATCTACCTCGTTGATACTGGCGTAATTTCAGAAATGAAATTCCCAACTTTTTGGTTTGATCCGACACCGCAAGGCAAGTTCATGCTTTCAATCGCTTTTTCGCAATCCAAGTATTATGTGGACAACCTAAGTGAAAATATCAAGCGCGGACATAGAAACAAAGTGAAGGACGGAATATGGCCTCAAATGTCGCCCCTTGGCTATGTGAACAAAAACAAACAAATCGTGCCTGATGAGAATATCGCGCCTCTTATCAAAAAGACATTTGAGGCATATTCCACTGGAAACTTCACTTTGCGAGAACTCCGCGACAAATTTAACGCGCTTGGATTGAAGCGAAAAAGCGGAAAGGAACTTGCGGTGTCGAATTATCAAAAACTTCTCAAAAATCCTATTTACACGGGTCTAATGCGGTATAACGGAGAGATTTTTGAGGGCAAGCACGAACCGATTATTTCAAAGAAACTTTTTGATTCCGTTCAGGAAGTGATGATGAGAAAATCTAAGCCGAAGTCGCGAGGTTTGAAACCATTTTTGTATCGCGGATTTTTCCGTTGTGGCGAGTGCGGTTGCTTTATCACCACCGAAACGCAAAAAGGTCATAACTATTTGCGATGTACCAAACGGAAAAATCCTTGTACTCAAAAATATACTCGCGAAGAAATCATCACTTCCGAAATACAAAAGGAAATCAAAAAAGTTTCTTTGCCAGACGATTGGGCTTCTTGGATGTTAGCGGAAAATAGAAAAGATATATTGAGTGAAGCCCAATCCTCTACGCTTTTTGCAGACTCTACGAAAGCCGAAATTTCTCTTTTAGATTCCAAAATTGAGAAGCTGATGAATGCGTATTTGGAGAGCGCACTTTCGCTAGAAGAATATCGTGACGCCAAGAGTGCGCTGGTTGCCTCAAAACAGCTTCTCAAAGAGAAATTATCGGCTTTTGAGCAAAAAGCGAATAATCGGTTCGAACTTACCGAAAAGTTTTTGAAATACAATATGGAATTGGCAAACGAGGGAACAAATGAAGAAAAACTTCATTTGTTCAAAAAAGTCGGTTCGAACTTTCAAATTAAGGATCGAACCGTACTTTTTGAGCCACGCGGAGCGTGGAAAAACCTTTTGGATTCGGGAATTTTTGGCGGGAATGCGTTTGTGTCGCGCCTGCGGCGCGACCCCATCTCGGCTTCCAATTCCGATTTTCAATTTTGGCGGTGGGGGTGAGATTCGAACTCACGGTGCCCTTTCGGGCACAGCAGTTTTCAAGACTACCGCCTTAAACCACTCGGCCACCCCACCGCTCTATATTAAAAAGGTGCGTTAGACCTCTCCGCCATCCTTCCCCTGTGGGATATTCTGAATGTAGCGCGAACCCATTTTGAACGAAATTGCTGACGCAATTTCGCCAAGTCCCAGAAACCCGCTCGGGCGTGGCGGAAGGAGGGGGTTGGGGGGAGGAATTCCGCCGCGCCCTCGCTTTCGGAAATTTCAAAACGGCGCAGTTCCTTGAAAATCAAGCAGTAGCCGCAGGCTCCATTCTAAATAGTTTTTGGAATATGAGCAACGAGAACAAGACGACCGGAAGTGAGACAACCGCGTTTTGAGGATTGAGTTGGTTAGTGACAAACAAAACGAGAATGCTCACAAATCCAAAAACCAAACTCCAAAAAACTGCTCGTTGTTTCAGCTTCCAATAGAGCGACCCAAAAACTATTGGGAATAGAGCGAGGTTCAAACTTGCGAGCGAAAAACCAAGTGCCAAAATGTTTTGGTAAAAAATGGCGATGAGCGAAGCAAGTGCGATAAAAACAATCATGAAAAAACGAGTAAGTTTTTTCATTGATTCCTCGCTATACCTTTGAGAATAGTTTTTGAGGTCGCGGGTAAAAATGGATGAAACAACGAAAGTAACCGTGTCGGAAGACGAAAGCGCAACCGCATACAGTAAAACCATGCCAAACTCTTTTAGTCCGAAAGGAAGCAGATGTGAGAAGCCAGTTACCAAAGCGTCTTCCGGCACAATATTTGGAAATGCTGTTTTTGTGGCAAGACCAACAACGCTAATGACTATTCCAAGAATTGGCAATATCAAAGCTGAATATGTAAGTCCGCGCTTCAAATTCTGCTCGTCTTTTGTTGCAAAAATTCTCTGCCACAAATCTGGCGCAACCATAATTCCAAAGCCCGCGAGAATGAGAAAGCCGATGATATTGCCAATTCCCAAAGTACCAAGATTAAATTCTGAAACGGGGATGTTGGTCTTGCCAAAAAGAAATATTGCGACTGAAAAAGTCATGATGAACATGATGATCATTTGGAAAAAATCTGTTCGCACTACTGCTTTGAATCCAGCAAGCAACAAGTATGTCAAAACGATTACTCCGCCAATTATGACCGCTAGAAAATATGGGACAGGAAAAATGGCCGCCAAAACTTTGCCGCTAATTATCAAATTGACGATGAGCAAAAGAAAAAATTGGAGCACCAAAAAGAAAGAAAACATGAGGCCATTTTTCTTTCCCAAAATTCTGAAAAAGTATTCCGGCATGGAATACACTTTCAGTTCGTCGGCTTTCTGTTTGATTTTATGAGCATATTTCCTTACCAGCAAAAATCCGAGTGCAATACCAACAAAAAGCCAGATTGCCGAAAAACCATAGAGATAAATATATGCAAGATAAATTGACAAAGTTGCACCATCAAAAAAACCGGCGCTCATGGTGGCCGCCACCTGAACGCCCTGAACCTTTCGTTCGGCAATCATGAAATCGTCCTCGGTTTCTTTTCTAGAGGAAACGATACCGATAACTACCACAATCGCTATGTATAAAATAAAAAATAAAGCAGAGAGTTCCATAAAATTGATTCGGCGCCGTTTTGAAATTTCCGAAAGCGAGGGCGCGGCGGAATTCCTCCCCCCAACCCCCTCCTTCCGCCACGCCCGAGCGGGTTTCTGGGACTTGGCGAAATTGCGTCAGCAATTTCGTTCAAAATGGGTTCGCGCTACATTCAGAATATCCCACCAACAGGAATTTTGCAAATTTTTTGAGCCAGACGGAAGGATTGCCTCGCGGCTTCGCCGCTCGGCAGGGGCGCGTCCCGCAAGGCGGGACGCGACAAAATCCCACGGCTCGCCAAACGAAACGGAAACATTTATTCGCGTCTAAAACAATATGAATATGCTCAAACCAAAATATTTTCTCTACGCTCGCAAATCAACGGAAGATGACGACCACCAAATAATGTCCATCGAGGCACAGCTTTTTGAATTGCGAGAATACGCGCGCAGAGAAAATCTTGAAATTCTTGCAGAATTTACCGAGGCGAAAAGCGCAAAGAAACCCGGACGAGAAATGTTTGCCGCCATGATTTCCGAGATTGAGAAAATGGACGGTGTAGGTATACTTGCGTGGCACCCCGACAGGTTGGCGCGTAATTCGGTGGACGGCGGCAAAGTCATTTATCTCGTGGATACTCAAAAGATTGTTTCTTTGCGCTTTCCGACATTTTGGTTTGAGCCCACGCCGCAAGGGTTGTTTATGTTGCAAGTGGCGTTCGGTCAATCCAAATATTACTCGGATAACCTCGTTGAAAATATCAATCGCGGTATCCGCCAAAAACTCCGCCGTGGCGAATGGCTGACCAAAGCGCCCTTTGGCTATGTCAACAATCCGAAAACGCGCACGATTGAACCGCACCCAACACTTTCAAAAGTCATCGTTCGCGCGTTTGAGGAATACGCCAAAGGGACGCATACACTGGAAACTATGGCGGAGTTTTTGGCTGAACTTGGTTTGGAAACACGACACCGAACGCCACTTGCCAAAGCGTCCATATCACGAATGCTTACTAATCAAGCATATTTAGGTTTGGTGAAGCATAAGGGTGAATATCACGAAGGACGCTTTGAGCCAATTCTTTCCGCAACGCTTTTTGAAGCCGTGCAGAATGTCTTATTGCGCCGTGCCAAACCCCGCAAGAGCAAACAACGCCATGATTTTCCATTTACCGGACTTTTGAACTGTGGCGAGTGCGGCTCGGCGATCACGGCGCAATTTTCGCGCGGCAAATGCGGCGGGATATATCGCTATTATCGTTGCACCAAAAAGAAAGGTGTTTGCTCGCAAAAATATCTCCAAGAAAAAGACCTTGCCGCGCAACTGAAGGCACGGCTCCAAAGCGTTGCTCTTTGCGATGAGTGGACAGAAAAAATGTTGAAGCAAGTAGATGAATGGCAAAGAGAAAATGTCCACTCATCACAATCGTTCGTCCAAAATCTAAAATCAAAATTAGCGGAGACACAAGAGAAACTGGACAAGCTTGTTTCCGCCTACATTGACGGCGATATTCCCAAAGAAAACTATCTGCTGAAAAAAGAGGAATTGTTGAAGCAAAAAGTTTCTCTTGCGAACGATTTAGAGGATTTTGGACGAACGGGAAAGAATTGGCTCCAACCCTTGCGGGCGTGGATTTTAGACGCGAATAAAGCCGAAAAACTGTCGGCGAGCGACAGTTTTCCTGAAATCAAGGCATTTGTCCAAAAGATTGGAACGAACCCCTTACTTTTGGACAAATCCGTTTCCGTTTTGTTTGGCGAGCCGTGGGATTTTGCCGCGTCCCGCCTTGCGGGACGCGCCCCTGCCGAGCGGCGAAGCCGCGAGGCAATCCTTCCGTCTGGCTCAAAAAATTTGCAAAATTCCTGTTGGTGGACCTACGGGGAGTCGAACCCCGACCTCCTCCATGCCATGGAGGCGTTCTACCGCTATACTATAGGCCCAGGCATTTTCAAGATTTCTAGTGCGCCCTGGAAGGATCGGACTTCCGGCCTCGTCGATGTCAACGACGCGCTCTACCACTGAGCTAAGGGCGCCCGCGTATCCTAATATATCAGGAGGTGCGTTGCGAGACAAGCGGTTTTCATTTATAACTAAATAGCCTCGCCCTCGTAGTTCAACGGATAGAATCGCTCTCTCCTAATGAGCTGATCGAGGTTCGATTCCTCGCGAGGGCACTGGTTGATGTTTTGAGAGAAAATTGATAGGTTATACATCGTCAGTTTCTGGAGGGTTCGCATAGTGGTCTAGTGCGGTGCACTCGAAATGCACTTGGGGAGCAATCCCCTCACAGGTTCAAATCCTGTACCCTCCGCAAAAATTTAATTCTATTTTGCGCTCGCGAAGGAAAGATTCCTATCCCTTCACCTCCCAGCCGAATTTTTTGGCGAGGAGACGGTACACGCCTCCCGCAAGAAGCGCGATTGCAATACTTCCCACAACATCCGTCACATGATGGATGCCGCTATAGACTCTTGCCCAGCCGATCAGTGCCGCGAGCACGAAGAGTACGGCGCTCCATTTCTTATTGAAGAAGAAGACGATCATCGCGACGGCGGCCGTAAGGAGCACGTGATCCGACGGAAAGCCGTTGTCAGCCGCGTGCGCGATGAGCGGCGTGAAGTGACCCACAACGAACGGACGGGCATTATCATAGAAGTGCCCCGCACTCTTTGCAATGAGATATGCAAGCGGCGCAATAATCACCCCGCAGATCACCATCGCTTTCTTTATCCTCCCCGGCTGGAGGAAAAAGTAAACCGCGGCCAAGGCGAGTACGACGAGGTAAAAGTATTTTGCGATCACGATGGCAACGGCATCCATAATTCTTTTATCATAGCACTTCCCCCTGAATTTTCTATAATGAATGTATGTGGATCCATATCAAAAGTTATCTCGTCTATTTCCTCACGGGCGGCATCTTTACGGTGCTTATTGTCGCGCTTGAGGAGAACGGCTCCCGGCTCCTTTCTGGGTTTGCAACACTTATGCCGGTTTTCACGCTCGTTGCTTACTTCTTCATTGGAGAGACCCGCGGGGGCGCCGCCGTGGGCCAGCACGCATGGTTCGTTTTAATCGGCACGATCGTCTCGTGGGTTCCCTATATGGCACTCGTCGCCTATCTTGCCCCGAGGATTGGATCGAGATACGCCATCGCGGCGGGTATGTTCGGATTTTTCGCGCTTGCAGGGATCTATCTCGCGCTTGTACACCACTACCATCTCTTCGGCGAATCTTAGTTTGTAGAAACTTTTCGGGCGAATTATGCGCTGCGAAGTTTCTTATTAAGTTATCCACAGATTTCAAAAAATTTTTTCTCTATAATAAGAGTGTAGGGGGAATTGACGAGATCGATGGTCGACGACCCAACGTCTCTTCCTAAAAATAAAGCGTAGCGCGCTCAAAAAAATGGCAAAGAAAAGGAAGGCGGCCCCGAAGAAAAAGGGTGGCAAGAAAAAAAAGAAGAAATAGTCTTCTCTGATCCGTCCCTCGCTTGAGGGGCGGATTTTCATTGATGATGGCGCCGCGCCTCGCACACAGGGCGGCGTTTTCGTTTCTCTGCTACAATATGCATATACATGCATCTGCAAAAAGAACGTTCGAAAACCATCACTACCATACGCAAGGTTATGCCGACCGTCGTTTCGATCGTGCTCCTCAAGAATGTGGAAGACCTGAAGAAGGAGATCCCGAAACTCGAGCGTCAAAAGGGCAAGAAAGTGGAGCTCGCGATCCCTCCCGAAAAGATTAATGCGCACGGCATGGTGCAGGTGGGCGGCGGGTCCGGGTTCATTGTGAATCCTAAAGGAATTATTCTCACTAACAAACACGTAGTGAACGAACCGGGTGTTTCCTACTCCGTGGTGACAAGCGATGACGCCGCCTACGACGCGGAGGTTGTGGCGCGCGATCCCTTGAACGATGTCGCAATCCTGAAGATCAAAGCAAACACATCGCTTCCTTCGCTTTCCTTGGGCGATTCGGATGCGCTGGAACTCGGGCAGACCGTGCTCGCATTCGGGAACGCCCTCGGCCTTTTCAAAAATACCGTCTCGGTCGGCATCGTCTCCGGCCTCTCGCGCGCGGTGCAAGCAAAAACGGGAGAAGGTTCCGCTTCCCAGGAGTTGCGCGGACTTATTCAAACGGATGCGGCGATCAATCCCGGGAACTCGGGAGGCCCGCTCGTTGATATTTTCGGAAGAGCGGTGGGTATTAATGCCGCGGTTGTGGTCGGCGCGCAGAATATCAGCTTCGCGATTCCCATCAAGGCGGCAGAGCATGATATTAGGGATCTTGTGGAACATGGAAAGATTCTCCGACCTCTCTTCGGTGTCCGTTATCTCACCTTGAATCGCGACATCGCGGAAAAAATGAAAATCCCCTCCGAGTATGGGGCGTTCGTAACGAAAGAGCACTCGTTCGATACGGCGGTGATTCCTCAAAGCCCCGCCGATCACGCGGGCATTAAGGAGCACGATATAATCCTCACATGGAACGGGAAAAGAATCACGACTTCGATGACGCTCCAGGATCTTCTTGAGGACTGCGAAGTAGGAGATACGGTAACGCTCTCCGTGATGAGAAATAAGAAGATATTCGAGACGAAAGCGGTGCTTGCGGAGAGGAAGTAACGCGCCGATGCGGCACGAATAGCTCACCAATATCATAAATACGCCGAACGGATAGCGTATTGCTCGCGTATTCGTGAAATTCCTGGGAATTCGTGTCGCATTCGTGCGTTAGTAGATATACTGATCAACCAGTAATCCATTCTTATCAAAAAGAAGCAATCGGTCGTGGCTCGCATCAAGCGGGAGGGGGCTTCCAATCCATATTCTCCACTCATTCGAGAAAAAATCCGCGTCGTTCAGGTGTTTTCGATAGCATCCCGTGTAGTTGAAGCGGTTCAAGTAGTCCATACACGCCGCCTCGCGTGATACGCTGTTCAGTTGCGCCGCGCTTGGTACACTGCACCCGCCGAGCGAGAAGATAAGATTTTGGCACTGCCCCGAAAACGTCGCAATCTCCGACCGATCGTATGCGTTCGGACAATACGAGGGGAGTGAAGGATTGAACTGGTAGGTGGTATTGAGGTATCCGATGCACTTGTTCATACGGAGGTTCAATCCAAGAGGACTCGCGGAACTATAGAACACCGCATACGCTCCGGGCGCGAGCACGACATCACCGGAAAGTGAGAGTCCCGACGGATCGTAGTTCTGCACCGCCTGCGGCACAAGGACCTCTCCCCTGTTCGATCTCACGCGCCACCCCGTGATATCAACTCCCTTCTTAAGCGAGCTATCTACCCGGAGCGAGAACTGGCCGACCGCGGTCCAGGACCATGCGGGCGACACACCATTTATGCTTACCTGCTCGTAATACGGGGAAATTTGATCTATTGTGAATCCGGTAGGCGGCGTAATCTTCGGCTGATCGGGGGTGGGAGTATTGTTCTGCGCACTTCCGTTCCCCGAATTATTTCTCACCGATGGCGGAGGCGTGGAAGTAATCCCCGCAGTTGCGGGCGAAGACGAGATTGATCCCTGATATCCTTTCGGAATATTGTATGGCAATTTGAAAAGCGAACTTACTCCCCCGCCGCCAAAACTCACGCCCTGCTTCATGTACATGAACACGTTATAGATTGCGATCACAACAATGATGAGGACAATAATTACAAGAACGTTTTTCATACTTTTCTAGAGCGCGAAGTTAATAATGCGGTTCTTCACAAAAATAATCCTTTTTGGCTTCGTCTCGCCGATCGCTTTTGCCACTGCGGGATTTCGAAGCGCAAGCGCGCGGGCCTCTGCTTCACCGATATCGCGGGGAGCATCCACGGTCGCCTTGTACTTGCCGCTTACCTGCACCACAAGCGGGAAGGTTTCTGCAACGAGCATCTTCGGGTTATAGGTCGGCCACGCCGCGCGATGAATCGATCTCTTCTCTCCCATTCTACTCCAAAGCTCCTCCGCGAGGTATGGCGCGAAGGGCGCGAGGAGTTTCAAGAAGACCTCATAGAAGTACCGCGGCAGATGAATCGTCTCTGCCTGCGCTTCCGCTTCATTCAAAAGAATCATAAGCGCGCTCACCGCCGTGTTGTAATGAAGGGTTTCAATATCCTCCGTCACCTTCTTTATGGTCCGGTGAATGGCGCTTTTGAAGTTGTCGGGTGTCTTATGCGGTGCGGCTGATTTCGATTCGGGACGCATCGGCTTTTTCTTGTCGAGCGACGCCTCGACGAGTTTCCGCACACGCGTGAGGAACCGTTCGATGCCTAAGATTCCCTGCTCGCGGAAATCGCCGCCTTGTTCGAAAGGCGCGAGGAACATGAGGTACATACGGAAGGCGTCCGCACCGAACTTCTTGATGTATTCGTCGGGGTTCACCACATTCCCCTTCGATTTCGACATCTTCATGCCATCCTTGATCAGGAGTCCGTGCGCGCGGAACTTCGGAAAGGGCTCACCGGTTGCGGAGGGGAAATCGAGGAGCTGCATATCACGGAGCGCGAGTGCAATAAAGCGGACATAGAGGAGATGGAGCACCGAGTGCTCGGCGCCGCCGATGTACATGCTAACAGGGAGCCATCGCTCTGCGATGTCCCTGAATTTCAAATTTAAAATTTCAAATTTAAAATTGGAGGTTTTCGCGAGAAAACCGATATAGTACCATGCGGAGTCGAGGAAGGTGTCGGAAACATCGGTTTCGCGGCGTGCCGCGCCGCCGCACACAGGGCACTTTGTTTCATAGAATTCCCTGACCGACGCAAGCGGCGATTCGCCCTTCCCTTGCGGGCGAAAATCATCAACCATTGGAAGTATGACTGGCAAGTCCTCTTCAGGAACAGGGTGGATCATGTATTCCTTCCCATCAAGTACCGTGTAGTGCACCCCGTATTCAAGTTTTCTTTCTCGTTCGTTTGATTGGTCGGAATTATTTGGAAATTGGAAATTGGAAATTGATAATTCCCAGCATGTACGGCAGTATATGATGGGTATCGGCGGACCCCAATAGCGCTGGCGGGAAATGAGCCAGTCGCGGAGGCGAAATTGTGTCGTGCGCTTTCCCCCCACGAATTTCGTGATCTCCCACTTCGCCTTCTCCGAATCCATTCCGTCAAACTTTCCGGAGTTTATTAAAACTCCATCACCCTCGTAGAACTCTGCTGTTTTTGAATTTTGGTTATTGGGATTTATTTGGACATTTGGAATTTGGAATTTGGAATTTGACGCATCCGGAATCACCACCTCACGTATGGGTAATTTGAATTTCCTGGCAAAATCAAAATCTCTTGAATCATGGCTGGGTACCGCCATAATCGCGCCCGTGCCGTATCCCGAGAGCACATAGTCCGCGACGAAGATCGGGAGCTCCTCCTTATTCGCGGGGTTTACCGCTTTCACTCCCTTGAGTTCAACGCCGGTCTTTTCTTTGTTCTCTATTCGCTCTTCGTCCGATTTCTTCTTCGCGGTCGCGATATATTTCTCAACTTCGTCGTAATTTGAAATTTGAAATTTGAAATTTGAAATTGCGGCATGTTCCGGCGCGAGCACAAGATATGTCGCCCCGAACAGGGTGTCGGGCCTTGTGGTGAATACTTTGACTGATGTCAAAGTCGCGGAATCTCGCTGACTGGACGCTGAATTACGCTGACCCACCAACCGATTGATTTCCGCGTTCTTCCGCGTCAATTCCGCGTCATTCTGCGCGGAGTATCGGAGCGGAAACTCGATTTCCGCTCCGATACTCCGACCGATCCAGTTCCTTTGCGCAATTTTCACCTTCTCGGACCAGTCGATTTTCTCCAGATTCTCAAGCAGCCGCTCCGCATACTTCGTGATCCTGAAAAACCACTGCTCGAGCTCTTTTTTTATAACCGTCGTCTCGCACCGTTCGCAGACGCTTATCATCTCTTCGCGTGTTCCGTTTTGTAATTTTGAACTTTGATTTTTGATTTTTGATTTTGTGATGACCTGCTCGTCCGCAAGCACGGTTTTGCAACTCGGGCACCAGTTCACCGCCTGCTTTTTGCGGTAGGCGAGCCCGTGTTTCCACATTTGTACGAAGAGCCACTGCGTCCATTTGTAGTATCCGGGATCATAGGTCTCAAGCCGCTCATTCCACGCAAACCCGTTCCCCACCATCTCAAGTTGTTTATAGAATCGCTTCTCGGAAACTTTCGATTGCGCCAATGGGTGCGCGCCGAGCTTTAAGGCGTAGTTCTCAGAATGGATGCCAAACCCGTCGAGACCAATCGGCTCGAAGACGTCGTACCCCTGCATACGTTTGAACCGGCCGTAGATATCGCTTCCTGTGAAGGCGTACATATTCCCCACATGGAGCCCCTCGGCCGAAGGGTACGGAAACATCATGAGATTGTAGAACGGTTTCTTTGCTTTTTTGAGATCAGGCTCGTAGATTTTCTTCTTCTTCCACATCCTCTGCCATTTCTTTTCTATAGCCGAAAAATTGTACTTCTGCATGTTTTGTATTGATTTATAGTACCCTAAAAAGGAACGACGTTCAAAACGCCATTCTCTACCAAATTATAACGCCATGGCGTTATAATTTGGTATTTGACCTCTTTACTAACCTACGTGACGATCGTCACGTAGGTTAGTAAACCTTACGCAAGCCCGAAGACTCTCTTCGTGTTTTTCACAGTGATGCTCCTCATCTCCTCTTCGGAGATCTCTTTCAGTTCGGCGAGTTTTTTTACTACCTCTTGTACATACATGGGCTCGTTGCGTTTCCCGCGATAGGGCACCGGCGCGACGTATGGCGCATCCGTCTCACTCAAGATGCGGTCAAGCGGCAAGAATTTTATCACTTCATCGTAATCCCCTTCGCGCTTGCCCGCCCTAGGCGGGAAGGTCACGACGCCGCCGAACGTGAATGAGAATCCGAGTTCCAGCAGTTTTGCCGCATCCTCTTTTGTACCGGTAAAAAAATGGATGATGCCCGGATTATCTTGAATCAGGAACTTGGAATTATGAATTATAATATCGATGAGATCGTTGAACGCCTTCCTGCAGTGAATCATGAGCGGTTTTTGGACCTCGTGCGCCAATTTTATCTGTTCCTCAAATGCCGCAATTTGTTTTTCCCTAATTCCTAATTCGTTATTCTCTATTCGGTAGTAGTCGAGGCCGCATTCTCCAATCCCCACCACCTTCGGGTCGAGGGCGAGTTTTTTGTAGTACTCGTGGTCGAATATTTCGCTTCTACTCATGAAGCTGTTTCGCCGCTCTTTGCCCCCCGTAGCTCCGACCGCAGGAGCGAAGGGGGGGCCAAGCTCTTCTTCGTCGTGAAACGAGGCGCTTGTGTGGATCGGATGCAAACCGACGGCCGCGAAAACCGGTGCATCTCCGCCCTCGGAGGAGAATTCATGCGCGATCTCGACCGCGCGGCGAGATGTATCTTTCTGGGTTCCGACATTGATAAGCCCGCCGCCCGCGTCGAGCATTCTCCCTACCGCCTCCCGGTAATCATCTCTGAACGCCGCGAGGTTCGTATGGGTATGCGCGTCGAAAAACTTCAGATCTGTGGACATAATTACTTGCAGTATACACGAAATTTCCGTAATATAAATCCCGTGAGAAGCCCATACGGGGTGGTAAACCCCGCGTTCGCCACGGGGTTTTCTGCTTCTCACGGGATAAAACCGTTATTTTAAAAATCAATATCAATAAGACAAGAAGAGAGGGTTGTTATGGGTATTAAACTTTTTATTTCGGACCATGATGGAACAATTGTTCGCAGCCAGAAAATCTACCATAGTTTCATACAAAAAATATTTCACGAAGACAGCAAAGAACCTCCGCCACTTTCCAAATTCATGCATGATATTACGAGATACGGGGTGGAGAGATTCTATAAAAAATATAAAATCTCTTTCTCCCAAAAAATGATACGGAAAATGGAGCGAGAATACGTGCGCGAGCATATAAAAGAGTTCCTCATTCCGTTCGATGTAGTAATGTTCTTCGCGGTATGCAGACCGCTCGATATAAAAACGGTTGTCTTGAGTTTTAATAACGTCCGCACAATCGAAAAGATGTTGCGGCGCAAAGGAATACGGGTTGATGAAATAGTAAGCTCAAAAAATAAAACAAAGAGCATTCTCGATCTCATGAACCGATACGGAGTATCACCGGATGAAACCGTATTCGTCGCCGACACCTCCAACGACATCCTCGCGGGAAATCGTGCCGGCGTGAAAACGATCGGCATCTGCGGCGGGTACCATTCTTTCCGCCAGATCGCGGCCGCGAAACCCAACTACGGAGGAAAACAAAAAATCTCCTCATTTCAGGAGATTCAGAAAATCGTCATCAAAAATCGATGACGCCTCCATTCAAAAATTAAAAGACGGGAACACTATTCTCGTCTTTCATTTTTCCTATGCATCGATTCTCGGAAAGAGCGGCACGATTGTTTCGGGATGTTTCAAAATCGCTTCGATTTTTTTGCTTGTTTCGGGCAGAAAGGATTTCAACATATAATCAATCTTCCATATTTCTTCAATAAGCTCGCGTAAAATCTTTTTTGCGGCTCCCGGATTCTCCCTTACTAATTTAAATGGCTTCGTCTCGTCGATTTTCTTGTCAAGATTCCCTATCCGCTCCCAGATTCCATCCGCCGCCTTCTTGAGTTCGAAACGGTCCATATATTCTTTAAACGCGGCAAACGCGGGGTCGTGCGCGAAATCCGCTTCATACATCGTGTCTACGCCGCTTAAGACCGCCATCTTCACAATTCTGCTCACCGAGTTCCCGAGCCCGTTTACAAGGTTCGCGCGGTAGGCCTCGGCAAATCGCTCGATGGTGAAGTCGCCATCTTCGAATGTCGGTACTTCCCGGAGCAGATAGTAGCGCAACGCATCGGTCCCATAGCGCTCCACGATCTCGAAGGGATCGATGACATTTCCCAAGCTCTTCGACATCTTCTGTCCGCCGCTTATGATAAATCCATGAATAAGAATATGTCTTGACGGCGGAAGGCCCGCCGAAATGAGCATTGCCTGCCACATAGCGGACTGCTGGCGCAGGTTGTCTTTCCCCGCAATTTGAATCGCGTTCGGAAGCTCCTTCGTTCCCCAGAATGCTTCGAATTTTTTTGTGTCTTCAGGCCATCCGAGCGCCGAAACGTAATTTACGAGCGCGTCGAACCATACATACATCACATGCTCCGGATCGCCGGGCACCGGCACGCCCCACGGCATCTTGCGCTTCAAGCGCGAGACGCTGAAGTCCTGGATTCCCCCTTCAATGAACTTCCGTATCTCTCCGAGGCGGGACGGCGGGATTACAAAATCGGGGTTCCTCGCATACAATTCGAGTAATGCACTTTGGGAGTTCGAAAACTTGAAAAAATAATTTTCCTCTTCCACTGTCTGGATATCCATGTTCGGATGGATGGAACATCGCCCGTCTTCGAGCTCCGAGTCGGTCTTCTCAAGTTCGCATCCTACGCAGTATTTCGTCTTATAGATTTTTTTCTCGATGTCGCCGTGCGCGGCGCACCGCTTCCAGAACTCCTGCGCCGCGGCGACATGGTACGAATCGGTGGTGCGGATGAAATTGTCGTAACTCAGATTCAGCGCTTGCTTCAGATGATCGAATTTCGCCGCATACTCGTCCGTGTACGCCTGTGGGTCTTTTCCTTCCTCGATTGCCTTCTGGTAAATCTTGAGCCCATGCTCATCGGTGCCTGTATTAAAAAACACCTCCTCGCCGAGGAGCTCCCTGTGATACCGCGCGATCGCGTCCGCCTGCACGATCTCGAGCGCGAAACCGACGTGCGGCGCCGCGTTCACGTATGGCAAGGTTGTTGTAATGTAAAATCTCTTCTTGTTCATGATTTACAAACGCATATTGTCATTCTTCTCTCCCTATGGGAGAGAAGAATCTCTTCACGGATCAGATCCTTCACTTCGTTCAGGATGACAATGCTGGCTTCCAAGATAAGCTTATAACTCAAGCGTCGAACTCCTCCCTTTTCGTGCCGCAATATGATCGAATATCTCTTGCACAAGGACGGCAACGGGCACCGAGAGAATAATACCAATGAACCCCGCGACTTCTCCTCCCGCAAGGAGCGAGACTACCACCACAACCGGATGCACCCGCATGCTCTTTCCCATCACAACCGGGACGAGTACGTGATTCTCAAATTGCTGGAGCACGAAGAAAAAGATGACGGCATAGACCGCGAGAATCAAGGAATCGGATGCAGCAACGAGAAACGCAACCGCCCCCGTGACGATCGGACCAATAATCGGCACGACTTCCAAGAGCGCCGCTAAGACCCCCAAAACGAGCGGGTAGCGGACGCCGATAAGCCACATGCCTAAGCCCACCGCAATGCCAATAAAGGCGCTTAAAACCACCTGCGTCCCGAGCCATCGGCGCATTTTCTTTTTGAACCCCTCGAAAACGGCGAGTACGGGGCGTTCGTACGCCGCGGGAAGCGCAATGCGAAACATTTTTTCGGTTCCTTCTCTCTCGATCGAAAGATAGAGCGTAATCACGATCGCCCCGAAGAAGAGGATAATTCCTCCCAAAAAGCTCATTATGAAATTTGAGAGTGATCCCCCCGCCCCTATTACACTCCACATCTGATTGAGATTGAACGGGGTGTTTTGAAGATTAAAGGAAGGGATCGAGAGCCCTGGAATAAGGGAAATCGTCTGAGTGAAGTGCGCGATGAAACCGCTCACTTCCCGAAGCAATACGGGAATAATAAGGTACGCCGCGAGCCCAATACCCGCAACGACGAGAAGGAGCGCCGCGAGCACCGCAACGAGGCGCTTAATGCGCAGTTTTGCCGAGAGAAACGCGACAAACGGCTCGATACCAAGGGAAATCACGACGCCAAGAAAAAACACCGCGAACGCGTTTCGGGCAAAGTAAAGAAGCGCAATCAACGCGACGAAGATAAATATGCGCCATAGCGTAAGCCAACTGATTTCAATGTGTCGCGTGGAAGGATTTTCCATTACACCCTCAGTATATCAAGAAAGCTCTTCTTCCGAAACGGCCCTATAATTGAGAGGTTCAGACGGTCATTCTTGAAGAATGCCCGCGCCGCATGCCGCACCTCATCCGCCGTAACGGCCTGGATCCTCCGCGCGAGCGCCTCGGGCGTCGAGAGCTTCATGCCCATCACCTCCTCGAGCGCATAATAATTCGCGAGTTCGTCAGAGGTCTCGAGCGATAAGAAAAGATTCCCTAGGAGATGTTCCTTCGCTTTCTTCAAATCCGCGGCGCTCACTTTTTCTTCCTTCATTTTTGAGAATTCTTTGAGCGCGGTTTTGATCACAAGCTCCAGCTTCGAGTGCTCTGCGCCCGCCGCCATCATAAAGAGTCCGTGATCGGTGTAGAGATCCGTGTCCGCGCGCACATAGTACGCGGCGCCGAGCCCTTCGCGAATACTCTGAAAAAGCCGTGAGCTCATCCCGCCGCCCAAGATCTCCGCCAGAACCTCGAGCGCGAACCGCCGCTCGTCGTGCGCATCGCATGCCCTGAAGCCCAAGACGAGATGCGTCTGGTCGGACTCCTTGAAGTGCACGAGTTCTTGCGGTTTCTTTTGCGATTCTTTCACCCTCACCTTCACGCCCTTCGTGCCGTTCGGGAGCACCGAAAAATGTCTCTCGATCGCCCGGATGGCGCCTTTCGGATTGAAGCCGCCCGCAACGACCACGATCGTCGCTTGCGGGAGATAGTGTTGCGCGCGGTATTCCAAAAAATCGTTTCGTGTAATTTTCTTAATCACTTCTTTTTTTCCTCCAATATTCCATCCTGCGGGCTGATCGCCGTAAACAAGTTCCATAAAGAGCTCCCCTACGCGCCGCGCCGGCGTGTCCTCGTACATGTTGAGCTCCTCAATAATCACTCCCTTTTCTTTTTCGATCTCCGTGGGGTCGAAAACCGGATTCAAATATAAATCGGAGACAACGTTCAATGCGTCGCCGAAATGCTCGCGTTTCACCTTCGCATAGTACGCGGTAAATTCCTGGCCCGTGAAGGCGTTGTACTGCGCGCCTAAAGCATCGAGCTCGGAGGCGATATCAATCGGGCGCGGGCGCTTTGTCGTACCCTTGAAGCACATGTGTTCCAAAAAGTGCGAGATGCCGTTCTTCTCCCGCGTCTCGTACTTTGAACCCGCCTCGACCATCACCATCACGGTCGTCGCAAAGCTCCCCGCCTGCGGCACAAGGATCACCCGAAGCTCGTTCTTCAACTTTACGCGCGTTACTTTCTCCATAGGGAGCATCATACCGCACCCCCGGATTCTTGTCATCTTACGTGCAATAACTCCCCTAAGTGAGGTTCAACTTCACTCAGAAAACTAAATATCATTTCAACCCTAATCCACTGTAGATAAAAAGGAAAAGTATTTCTTCGTAATAAAAAAGCCACAGACATAAGCTTATGGCGTCGGGTTTACCTGCATTTCTTGAACTCTAAAATGCCGAGGTTGAACCTCGGCGCCTTATGGAAACTCCACCTGACCGACCATCAAAGCGAAGGATGTTTCTTGTATCGCATCGCTACTCAATGCTCAAGCGAGTGAGCTCTTTCCGTATTGCGGCATCCGGAACGGCGAATCCTTTCATATATATAACCTTCTCGCTGTAATCAATATCCTTAAAGTATGCGAGCTGCACGCGGAAATTCTTCTCGTTGAATTCGGTTTTGAATATCGCTTTCGCCTTTTTTATAATCGGGGTAAGACTGCCGTACCGCGTTGCGATATAATAGAGATCAACATAATCTTTCCACTTGGCGCGCCGTCCCAGCGCGTACGCTTTCATCGCCGCAAGCGTTAGAAGATCGGGTATCCTGATAACGCTCTCAAATCGTTCCGGGAAACGCACGGGAAAAGGATAATGAAGCAACGTGAGGCGTACTCCCCTTACAACCACCGTAAACTGGTCTTTCTCGTCGGTAACCGTGCGCTGGATCTTTCCGAACGACACTATCTTTTTTCTCGCCTCGAAGTTCCTGAACTCCTTGAGCGCAAAGAGATTAAAATCAACCGACTCGCGATGCCCGATGTGCAATGCAATCGCGGTGCCGCCCGCCAGCCCGAAATGGGAGGAGAATTTTTTCACAAGCGGCAGAAGGGCAATCTGCGCGGGCGTAAGAACTTCCTTATGCATGCGCGTGAAAATAAAGGTGGAAATAATGTTGTAGCTTCGGCGGATAATTGGTTCTCATCTTCCGGGAGCTTGTGTGCCGCCTGAAAATCGCAGCCACTTTCTTGATCCCGAGTATTTCAATTAATTGCTTCACATCGTCAAAATCTCCGTAGTTCAGTGTCGCTTCCACGACGGCCTCTTCGGAAAGACGGGTGTAATTTTTCGTATGCCAGACGAGATACGGTCTTTTTTTTATAAACGCCTGAATTGTCATCTTGCCCCATTATACCACGATTTTTGGACTTATGCGAACCCCTTAATGTGGGTAGGTAGTGAAGTTGAACTTCGATAGGAGGACATTACCTCAATTTCTCCGCTGAACCCGAAGGAAGATAAACGGAGCAATTTATCCCTATTGCCGCCTCGCATTCATTCACGGGTTTACACCTATGATCTTCTGCGAAGGCGGATAAAAATAGACCGCTATGCTATAGCATAGCGGTCTTGGTGTGCTGTGTGTTTATAAAATAATGTACCCGGGAGACGATGTTACTCGTTCCCGGGTTTTTACCTAAAAATTATATTCGAATGACGGGCCCTGCATGTAGGTCCAGTCTTTAATTGGACCTTCAAACTGGGCCTCGTCCCCCTCTTCCGCGGAAAGAAATCCAACGAGGGGGTTGTTTGGAACACTCCCTATGACGGTAGAAACGTATCCATCGTCATAGGAAAGTTTCCCATGATAAATTTTTCCTTTCACATCCACATCAAAGTGGATATGAGGAAATGAATCCCCCTCCCAATCGCTAAAATCGGGCCATACTATCTTTTTCTCGTCTATGGCCTTTTTTATAGCGTTCTCGACATCGAGCAAAAGGAATTTTTGCTCGATCTCTTTCTCCTTGATGTACAGAAGTGTTCCTTCCTCTTGGCCATCAAAGAAAATGTTTGATATCGCTTTCGCGATATCAAAGTGATATTGATCTGCGAAGGCCTTAACTGCCTGTTGGGCTAGTTTCTCAATCTCCTTCGAGACAATATCACCCCGGTGGTGGAATATCATGCCCTCATACCGTCTTAAGATATGGAGCGTGCCGTTTTCACCGCCGGCACCTATATAAAGAGGTGGGGTAAGGGTTTTTATCACTTTCTCTTGAATATGCTCAACTTCCTCTCTCGAAGTTGAGTAATTAAATATTTCGGCGCGGAGATTCCACATACTCTCTCCGCTATCCTTATGCCAAGGATGGAGCTGGTTGTGTTCTGTAGGTGAGTTTCTCTCAACAAGATACTCATCATAATTAACCTCAACTCCCTCCAAATTAACAAAAATTTGAGTGATTTCTTCCTCTCCCCTCTTCCACTGCACAGAAAGGATAATCCTTTCTGTGCTAATGGGAACTTCCCTACCGTCTTTTCTCTTGATAAAAAGATCAAGAGGTAAAGACGATCGTCGTGAAAATTCGAACGACCAAAGTTTCATTTATTCTCCTTCCCAAATATTTTTCGTCCGTGGGAGCGGACAATATGATTACTAAAATCTCCTCTCCAGCCGTTTCAGTTATTTATGGGCTGAAGATCATTGAGTCGAGCCACAGCGGACTCGATGACTTTTTTCAATCGGTCAGGCGCCATTCTAATGCTCTCCCGACCTCATTCAATTTCGAGTAACCATACGTATCCGGTTACTCGCTGAAATAAGCACCTACGGTACCAATCTCGGCGAGTAACCAGATTAAGAAGAAGAACTGTCCAGTACCTGGTTGGTAATTTACTGGCTCTATTATACCACAGGTGCTAACAAAAAGTCAATATATTGCTAAAAACCCACATGAAATGCGGATTTTTGACTAATCTTCCGATGTCGGACGTCGAAATACTCGTTTTATTTTTTCCATGAGCGAATCATACCTTACCCCGCCGAAGCGGTAAAGTTTCCCCTATTTTTTCTCACCACAAATATAACTACTTCATTCCTTGTGCAGAAATTCTGAAAAAACTAGAATATGGATATGGGAAAACTCGATTCCGTAACGGGGATGCCAGAAGAGAATAAAGAGGAGGATTTTAATGAAAACGATGCTCGCGAGAGTGTCCATGAAATAGTTCGTTTTGATACGTCGCTTATCGAAGAAGAAGACGCCAAGCTTCATAGCGAAGCGGAAAAAGAAATCAATCTCAAAAGTGCGTACCCCGATGCCACTGGACCTTATACTATTGAACGATTTAACAAAGAAAGAGGGTTTGGTTTTTTAAAGGAGCCCTCTTCAAAAGACCGGATTTTCTTCCACATATCCGATTATGCGCTCAGAGAGGCCAGTGATCGTCGCAGACGTGTAGCCCAGGCGAACGAAATAGAAACAAAAATTGAACACAATGAGAGTGTTATGTCCCTCTCAACGAAACGCGGTGAGAAAGGACTTGCGAGCAAGAAATGGTGTTTTTCCGAAGACGCCAAGCGCATTCTTGCCGAAAAATCCGCGGAGTTTGTCGCTCCAAAAATAGAGGCGATGATCAAAAAAGAAATCGTTTCCCAGACACGTCCCGAGATTTTTGGGGAGGGAAGGTTTACGTTTACCATTAACACACCATACCACACAGAAGAAACGGTTCTTATAAAACCTGTCATAAAAGAGGGGGATGGAGAAAATTTTAACGCATACTATGAAGTAATCTTTGAGGATGCGGTACAAAAAGAATTGCCTATTAAATTCCCGGATACAGTCAAGGTTACTAAAGATGGATTACTATTGCATTCTATAGACGACCTAAAAGAATTGGAAAGAGAATATACGCCCCTTAACTCCGATTCGTTTGTTCTTAAGAAGAATGTAGAATTCTCAAAAGAAATAACAAGGAGAGACGACTCCGGGTATCCCCTGCACTTAGTAAATGTGTATTCGCTCCTTTTACAAGATCCTTCAGTAACAATCAATGCAGAAAAATTTCTTGATGCCGTTTCAGAAGAATATCAACCCGGTTGGTATCATGACGCTTCTCAAATAGTACTGGGGCACCCGGAGCTTAAAAGTGTGTTTGGATTTCGTGTAAATTTCACCGGCCTCGAGATCCTTAATGAAAAGGAACGGGGTCAGTATGCGGATGATATCGGGAATGGCATCGTTCTGCCATTCGTAGAAACAGCCAATAAACTTCGGGGCGGCAAGAACCGGGAAATCGTGGAAGCATTGATGCAAAAAGTAATGACACCCGACTTCCAGCAAAAACTCGAGGGGCGTATCAAAGAATTCATGGACAAGAAGTATGTTTCTCTCGTCACCACCGCCACACAAAGGCTGTTCACTGGAGGATATCATATTCCGATCGAAACCGTTTCGGTCCCCGAGAAGGCGCCTATTATTCAAATACAAAAGGATTCCGTAATTAATTTGGTAGAAAAAGATCGGGCTGAAATCCTATGGAATGAAGTGGATAAGGAAATGCGGGGTCGCGCCGCGGAAAAAGCCGAGAAGAATAACGAACAATATATAAAATGGGTTGCTCAAAATCAAAAAACTGACAGAGAGGAGTATGCAAAAGAAAAACCGTCTGAAATTATTGCCGATCGGTATGTTATATATCAAAACAAGAGAAGAGATGTAGGAACGGCAAATCGGGGTTATACCTCCGGATTCGAATCGGATGTTACAACTATCCTCGACCTTAAAACCGGATCCATTCTCTACAAAGAGAATAAAACCACTCACTATGGCATGATACGCTACAGTAGCACACTCGGAGGCGACGGATGGAGACGAGGCGCCCAGGTAAGCGGAGAGCGGCAAGGGTCGTGGGACACGGTGGAATATGTCATAGCGGACGAAAAAGTTGAACAAGAACGCTTTGCGTTTGATAGGAATGCGGCGGAACAATTTCTAAAGAAAAAGGAAGTCATCCAAAAAAATATTCAAAAGATGCGGGAAAATGGAGAGGTTGATGCTGAATTCAAACAGATTATCTCCGAAATAGAGAATCGCCGCAACGAAGAAAAGACGTTGATGAAACAATATTGCGGCGAGTCGTTTGAAGACATTGATTCTCGATTCCCAGAATACCTCGCGGAAGTAAAACAGAACCTATAAAAAATTGACCCGGGAAACGATGTTACTCGTTCCCGGGTATAAAAATAATTTTTACTAAACTGGCTTACCACGGCTTATCATGGTGGCCGGAGGAAAATATTTTCCCCTCTTCAATCTTCCCCGTTTTATTGTATTCAGAAACGACACGAAGTTCGTCGTCTCTGAATTGTTTCAGAGAATCGGTTCCCCAAACAACATACCCGGTTTTTTCATATCCGACAGTGACCGAATAGGTTGCTTTCCCACATATTGTTCTGTTCCAACTTTTATCCACCATGGTTTGTGGACTGCATTTTGGACAAAAGTCAGAATAACACGCTCCTCCCATCCCATACTGATGGCTCAAAAGTTTTTCCGAGCCACACTTTGTACAAATATCAACCTTGCTTTCTTTAATTGGTTGATATTCTACTACAACCAAAAAGAATTTTTCACGATATAGGACGAGAAGCCTTTCTTCTTGAACTACAGGAAATGAATATGACCTCCCTGCTACAGCTCCATTCGAAACTATCTTTTGGAGCTCTTGTCTCCGAAGAGACTTCTCTTTTTCTCCCAATTTCTTTTCATCAACCTCAACTGCGGGTTGATTTTTTATCTCCTCTTCAAGTTCCTTTATATAGGAACTTGCCGAGACATTAGCGGAAATAACTCTTGCGAGCCATCTTTCTAAAATCTCTTTTTCGGCAGGATCTTTTTCTTCTTTAATCCTGTCTTTAAGGCTTTCCTCTTTTCTGGAGTTGCTTTCGAACTCCTTCTTTGACTCTTCTAAGAACTGGCGAGCCATTTCTTTCCCTTTATTCTGCTGAGCAAAAATTTTTTCTCGCTCTTGCTGAACGAAATTTTCATATTCCTCAGCCGTCTCCGGCAAAAGAAAATGAACTTTCTTCTCACCCTCACTTTTTTCTTTTTTGAGAGGGGGAGGGGTTTTTGGGGAAAATAAATTCTTAAAGAACCTTGCTAACGGTGCCCACATAGACACTCCTTTCTTTAAATGTTTCCAGTTCCGCTGGACCGGTCCGCATATAGCGGAATGTAATTGTTATCTGTTTCGTTTTGCCGATATATCAGATCGGAAAACTCATCAGTTCGCCTTTGGCGAAAACAGAGGGAGGTTTTTATAAATGAGTCCTCCCTAACTCGAAATAATTATTAACTTTTCCAGAAAAAATCCGAAATCTTTTTCTGGGCATCCGGACTGGGAGATATAAATCCAGCAAATCCGGACTCTTTGCTGCCGCCTACCCAATCGCGCGGATTTCCAAGGTTCGCATCATGAATCAGCTTGTTAACTTCATGGTGCCGTGAACCGAAGTAAATCCACTTATCGGGTGCGGCGACGATCAGCTCGTCGTAGGTACCGAACAGACGGTCGGTGTAACACGAGGTGTGTTTTCTGCATATTACAACACACTTTCTCCCGTGCCATTCGGCCGCTTGAATATCCCGGACTGCCTGCGCTTCTTCGTCCGGGGTAATCCCTTGCGCGCAACGATCGGAGATTCTTATGGTTTCAACTTCTCCTTTTGTTGCGCCCGCTTTTTGAAGCCCCGGTATCCACCACTTGTCATTTATCGCGACAAGTTGTTGATACCTGTTGAGCGGAACACCAAGTTCCTCTGCAATTTGTTCAATCGAGGACTTCTCGCTCGAACGATCAGCATCACTGTAAAAATGATGATCGATCGTTCTCCCGTTCCAACGAGCCGTGCCGGCAAATTCAACCCCGATTACCTTGGCTTGGGGATGTTGCGCTAAAAGTTTTTCAACTTCCTGGGCAACGGAGTCCTCAAGCTTTTCCCAACTTGCTCCCCACGGTTGAGATGAAACAATAACCATCTCGCCGGCATCATGAAGCAAATTTATTATTTCAACCGCTTCAAGATCATTCCGCGGCACAATCCAAATTCTTTCCATTTTTTCCTCCTTTTCCGAACCGGTAAACTGCATCTCGCCTTTTTCTTCCCAGGCGACACAGTCCTGATTCGCGAAATTTTTTATATTATGAGCAACTTTCCTCATCCTACCCAGATCACTGCACTTTCCGCGCGCGATCCAGATAGTTTCGGTTTGAACATCCCCTGTCGTCGAAAGCACCCACATTCCGCTTGCACACACCAGATCAGATAACCCAATTTGAGCGGCTTGCTGCTTAAAGAACTCAACAATTGCCACATCAACCGGCTCACCCGTCTTTTGAAGCGTCGGGATGTAGAGGGCGTCCCGAGAATCAACTAATGCACGTCCAAGCTTTTCTTGGGTTGGATCGTTTATTTGCGTCCACCAGCCCATATCCGGCTCGAACGTACACCCTCCTGTTTCCCGAACGGAAACAAAAGGATCAAATACTAAAACTTTCATTTCGACACCTCCTTAAATTTTGAGGTGTGATATAAAATCACACCTCGTTTTTATTAATTTCCTGTTGGCGTGGTCTGATCCTCCGCCTGGAGAATCCAGACCTCCTCGCGGTACCTTACGTACACGCGAGTTTGACCCAGCTTCTCACCGAGGTGAGATGCGAGATCATTTAACAAAACCTTCACCTCTTCATCGGTGAGGTGAGCACCGTAGAGAGGCGTAACCTCTCCTTGGAAAGTAGCGTTCGGCTCACTGCCGCCGCCTGCCTTTCCCTCTCCCTCCGGCCAGGCGTAGACAACTTCGCCAGAGGTGAAAAAACCGGTGACAAACGACTTGCCGGATGCGGCTTTCTGCATCATCCAGCTTTTTGCCGCACCAACGACCTCCGCAAGCGTGTGTTTTTTTGCGGAGTCGCCGTACCCTTCTTGGGTCCCGACGGTGATCGTGAACGCACGACGCGTTCCGATCGAATTTTCTACAACTTTCATTTTAATTCTCCTTCCCATATGTTTTGCGTCCGTGGAAGCGGACAATATGATTACTAAAATCTCCTCTCCAGCCGTTTCAGTTATTTATGGGCTGAAGATCATTGAGTCGAGCTCTTGGTGGAGCTCGATGACTTTTTTCAATCGGTCAGGCGCCATTCTAATGCTCTCCCGACCTCATTCAATTTCGAGTAACCATACGTATCCGGTTACTCGCTGAAATAAGCACCTACGGTACCAATCTCGGCGAGTAACCAGATTAAGAAGAAGAACTGTCCAGTACCTGGTTGGTAATTTACTGGCTCTATTATACCACAGGTGCTAACAAAAAGTCAATATCCCCGCATACCTTCGCATGCGAGGGTTCAAAGCCCCTTATTTTACTGGTATTCTAAGGGGCTCTATCGAAGTTCAACCTCGCTATTTCGAAATAGTGAAGTTGAACTTCGATAGAAGGGGGTTATTCGAGCTTTTCCGCGAGATACGCTTTAAGGTCCGCAATTTTCACGCGCTCTTGTTGCATCGTGTCGCGGTTGCGGATAGTAACATCGTTATTCTCCAAGCTGTCGAAATCAACCGTGATGCAGAAGGGCGTACCCGCTTCGTCCTGCGCGCGGTAGCGTTTGCCGATATTGCCGCGATCGTCCCACGCGACCATAAAATCTTTTTTCAAATCGTCGTTGATTTTTTTAGCTACCTTGACGAGCTCCGGTTTGTTAGCTAAAAGTGGAAAAACGGCAACCTTGTATGGCGCAAGGCGCGGATGGAGTTTCAATACGATCCTCGCATCCGGAGTTCCGTTTTCGTTATTTGAATTTTGTATTTCGGAATTATTTGGAATTTGGAATTTGGAATTTGGAATTTTTTCCTCGGTGTATGCATCAATTAAGAAAAAAAGTGCGGCTCTGTCCACCCCTCCGGATGTTTCAATAATATAAGGAAGATACCGTTCCTTCGTTTCCTCGTCGAAGTAGGTCATGTCTTCTTTCGAGAATTCCTGATGTCGCTTCAGATCCCAGTCGCCGCGATGATGGACGCCTTCCATTTCTTTCCACTCGCCCTCCGTGCTATATTCGATGTCGAACGCGGCCAACGCATAATGGGCGAGCTCGTCTTTTGCGTGTTCTTTGAACCGCAAATTTTCCTTTTTCATGCCGAGCGAAACATACCAGTCCATCCGCTCTTTCTTCCAGTATTCGAACGTTTCCATCGATTGCTTGAGGTCGGGGCGGACGTAGTACTGAAGCTCCATTTGTTCGAATTCGCGGGAACGAAATGTAAATCCTCCGGGTGTAATTTCATTCCGAAATGCTTTCCCGATCTGTGCCACACCGAACGGCAGCTTCACCCGCGTTGAATCCATCACATTTTTGAAATTCACGTGCACACCCTGCGTGATCTCGCCGCGGAGATACGTCTTTGTCTTTTCCCCTTCAACTACGCCGAGATAGGTCTCGACCATCAGGTTGAACCGCTTCGGCTCCGTCCAGTCGCTTGCCCCGCATTTCGCGCATTTTATCTCTTTGGAAATTGGAAATTGGAAATTGGAAATTCCGATTTCGTCCGTACGAAATCGGCTGTGGCACTTCTTGCACTCGACGAGCGGGTCGGAGAAGGATTCCAGATGCCCCGACGCTTCCCACACCTTCGGGTGCATAACGATCGCGGCATCGAGCCCCACGATATTCTCATGGAGCTGCACCATCGAGCGCCAAAATTCGTTCTTGAGATTTCTCTTCAGTTCAACGCCTAATGGACCGTAATCCCACGTACCCGCAAGCCCGCCGTAAATCTCGGAGCCAGGGTACACAAAGCCCCTTCTCTTCGCCAAGCTCGCGATTTTTTCGAATGAATCCATGAGATTTAGAATAGCGTATTTTTTATAGAAATAGAAGCAGATAACCTGCCCGAATGACCGTCATTCGGTCGGGCGGGCGCTGAAATGCACGCAGATATACCCCTCACATAAATCCCGTGAGAAGCAGGAAACCTCGTGGCGTGCCACGGGGATGAACCCCCACACTCATTTCGTGGGGGGTGAATGCCTCATCCCGTGGCGAACGCGGGGTTTCCTACCCCCATGTGAGCTTCTCATGGTATAAATACTTATGTGAGGGGTATACGCAGACCGCGTTTCTGCGTTCTTCTGCGTTTCTTGTGGCGTGGTCTGCTTCTACTGAACTACTATTCCCTGTGCCGGACTTACCGTGTCGTCCAAGGGCAGGGCGGTTGTGAGGGGATCCGCCGAACTGGTGAGCGTTGCTCCCGTAAAACTGTCAGTCGCGGTTACTTGGGTTTTTTCGAGAATCGTCTCGTACGAGCCGGCTTCGCTCGCGTCGGGCATCGCCTCAATCTGGAAGACCGCCTCAAGTGGGCCGGTCAACACGCCGCGATTCGCCGTCATCTTCGAGATGCTCCACACGACCGAGTTTGAGGATGCGTCGTACTGCGGGCTTGTGTCACCGTTCGATTTCACGACGCCCGTCCACCTCACGCCTGCGGGGAGTGGAGCGCTCACTTTGATAGTATTCGTATCGTTTGCATAATCCGAGAGGAGCCAGTGTATCGTAAACTGCGTCGGCTGGCCCACTTTGGGAGGAAGATTTCCCGCATTCGCGATCTGGCTCAAGGCGTCGCGATAATACGCGCGCGCCGCGACCGAGATCGCGCCCGAGACCTTCGTGTCGGTGATCACCTCCGCGGACGTCTTTGACGAAGAGAGGTAGTACGGCACCGAAGGCGAACTCGCCTGCACGTTCGAGCGCACGTAGTAGTTCTTGTCGTTCAACCGCTGAAGATTGAACTGGTTCTTTAGGCCGATGGTAATAGTAACCTCGCCCGATCCCCCGGGTCCGACAAGCGCGAGCGCGGGCATGTTCGCCGAAGACCATGTGATCGTCTGCGACGAAGGTGAGTACACGCCGTTCGTATGGAGCGACGAGAAGTTGAGAAGCTCACCCGTAAGCATGACACGAATTGTGAGATCCGAGAGCGCAATGCCGCTGAGATTTTGGTAACGCACTGCGTACTGAAGCGTGTCGCCGATACGCGCCACATACCCTTCCTGTCCATTGATTAAGATTGTGAGTCCTAAGGGTGAGGGTGAAGGCGTGATCTGCACGGTGTCGTCCGCAATTGTGTAGCCCTTCCCATCGATAGTCGTCGAAACCTTGACCGGAATCGAAATTCCCGATTGTGAGGCGCCGCTGAAACGCCCTGTGATCGTGATCGTGCTCGTCGAGTGCGCGGCAAGCGTTCCCAAGCTCCAGTAATTCGTGAACGAGGACGGCTCAACCGACGCGGAGTCGAACTTGAAGCCGTTCGGGTAGTCGACTTCGAGTGATGCGTTTTGAATATCGGAATCGGAGACGTTCGCATACGAGAGGTTGAAGGAAAATGTCGATCCGGCGAGAACTTGGTTCGGCGTTTTCGCCGTAATCCGGATTGCTGCATCATGCACCGTCACATCTTGGTTCGCGTCGGTCTCAAATCGCGATCCAGCGCCCACTTCATAGGCGAAGACGACGGTGATTCTCTTGCTCGCTCCCACGGACCCCACCGGCACAAGCGTATAGGTCCGTTTCGTAAGACTCCCATTTTTCACGCCGCCGAGCTTCTCGCTTACGATACTCGGATCGGAGGCATGCAACGCAACAAGCCCGTCCGGAAGGTTCAGTGTGATACTCCCGTTCTGGAGGGGCATATTGGCATTATTCGTCACGTTCACTGAAACCTCGAACGGCGTGCCGCGTGTTACATCCTTCGGTGCGTAGATGTCAACGCTCACGCCGCGCGGTTCGCTCAGGTATGTAAAGATAAAGAGCGCACCCAATGCGATCACGATAAGCCCGATGCTTGTGCCGATAAGGAGCGTTCGCCGGAGCCACCGGGGCGAATCGTCATTATTCTTTTTCTCGCGTCTCGGCATAATGGGAGTATAGTCCGCCTCCGGCGCCGCTTCCCTTCCGCGGAATACCGGGAATGTTTCATTGTGCTCTCTTCTCTTTCTCGATCTTCTCGGCGACCGCTCTTTCTTGAACGCCGCTATTCTTTTTTCGATATCTTCAAGCGTCATACCTATTGTACCTCTTCCAATAATACTACCTCACTCTCGGGGAGTTTTGAACCGCAGCGTGCGCAAAAAAATTCGTGCGTTGGGAGAAAAAAATATCCAACCGGCGTTTCACCGCAGGTTTCGCACGATGCGTGCCTTGCATTATATCCCAAAATCTCCAAAATCTCGGATAGGGCGCGAAGTTCGCCTTCCGTCTGCGCGCGCCGCAGCGTCTCCCAGAGACGTTCGTCCCGAATGCCCTTGGGGGCAAGCGCCCGCACAAGTGATGCGATCTCGAGCATTTTTTCGAAACGTTCGGGCGCGCGCGATTTCGGCGTGAGCGGGGCGCTCATTGCGTCAACAAGCGTGAATTGGTTCTTCTCAACGAGCCGCACGGTCGCAAACCCGAGTACATCAAGATGCGGCGCGAGTTTCGAAAGCGGTTTCCTTCCGCCGATCATTCGCGCCTCGATCCTTCCAAGATCTTTGGTGTAGAGATCCGCAACGCGGTCCGCCTCGCCCCGCGGGAAGGTTGCGAGCACGATCGCGTCGGTTACGTATTCCTGCATGGCTTCTTAGTATACCGCAATTATCCTTCTTGTTTTCCGAGTTTTGGCGTCTTCCAGTACCCGAGACGGAACTTGCCGCCGAGCATGAGGCGCGTCTGCGCGTCGAGCGCGGGAATCGAACTGAAGATTACAAAAATGAGCGGCGTGAAGATCCACTGAAGGAGATAGAGCGCGTAGTGCCGTTTCGCGAGTCCCTTCATTTTGGGCGCGAGAAGAATGAGCGAGAAGAATGCGGACACGATGATGCCGATCGAGCCGATATTCAGCATCCACCCCGTGAGACGCGGAAGATTATACGAAAGCACCGAAGTCGTGAACTCCCTTCCCCCGATAAGATTCGGAAGCCAGCCGAAAAGAAAGATAATAAAGGAGCTCGTCGCCCATGAGAAGAACCCATCGAAGAGCGTCCATGACCAGAAGAGTTTTGTCTTGAACGGAATGTTTTTGTTGGCCCGAAAATCGCGCATGAGGTACGCGAAGTTCTCCGTACCCCACGCCCATCGTCGCTGCTGTTTATACAGGCTCTTCGTCGCTTCTCCAAAGGTCTTCCCCTCGATTGCATCCATATAAATCGGGTAGATGAGCGGCTCGGTGCGCCAGTCGCCGTTATAGTGTACGAGACACTGGAAAAAAATTCTCGAGTCCTCGGAGACGATGCCGGTATCCCAGTAGCCGATATCAATCACAGCGCGGAGCGGCATGCTGTGCGAGGAGAAAGTAACGAGCTGCTCCGGGCGCGCCTCCTGCATAAGTTGCCAGAAGGTCGAGGAAAATCCAACGAGCCGGGCGAAGAACGGCGCCTCGTGCACGTTATTAATGAAGAGCGGTACCGGCTGATAACTCGCGCGGAGCGGATGCACCGAGGAGAGGAAAGTGTGGGTTAAGATGCCGAAGTAATCCTTCTCGGTTCTCGTATCGATGTCGAATACCGAGGTAATGACATCTTCGTAAGGGATCCTTGACGGATCAACGACATTCCGCACCGCTTCACGCACCGCCCACGTGACGTTCGCGCTCTTCCCTTTGAGCTCCCCGGGAATGCCGTCCGGATGCACGGCAACCGAAAATGACTTGAACTGCGATCCGAATTCTTCTTGAATCTTCCGCGCAATTTCTGCGTCTTCTTCGCCGCCCCGCGCCTCCGTTGCGAGCACTACAAAGAACTTATCCTTCGGATAATTTGATTGCGCGAGACTCAAAAAACTTTCCCGCACGAGCGCGTGCGGTTCGTGGTACATCGGGAAGACGACGAGATGGTGTATCCGTTCCCACTTCCCTTCGTATTCTAGAGAGAGCTTCTTCAGCCAATTCACCTTCATATTCGCCCGCATCTTCGCGAAGGAATACCGGAGATGGAAGAAGAGGTACACGAGCTTTAGGAGCCAGTAGAGGTCATAGAGCAGGATAAAAATCACGACCACGACAGGCGCCTGCGATGAGAGCACGAGAAGAAGGATGAGTACAAGCCACGCGGAAGCCCCCGGCACTATTTCCCAGAAACGAGTCATGTATCTGTCTTGTCATTCTGACCCGCCGATGAGGCGGAGAAGAATTTCTAAACTAAACTCACACCGTAGATTCTCCGCTCCGCCTGTCTGCGCAGGCAGGATCAGAATGACGCATTACGACATTTGAAAATTATTTCTAGTAAAGGAGGAGTCTGAAGAACGAGTCGGCGCTCGCGGACCCGCCGCCGAGCGCGAGAAGCGCAAGGAGCGCCGCGAGAATCAAAAGGTCAAATTCATAGCCGTCCACGAGCCCCTTCTTCCGTTTCAATTTGAGGATAATCACAATAAACTGCGCCGCGAAAAGCGCCGCGAGGATCTGCGTGAGGAACCCGAAGAGGAGCGCAATGCCGCCCACAAACTCGAGGAATGCCACGAGCGTCGCCCAGAATTTCGCGGGCTTAAACCCCATCGAGGCGAACTTTTCGGCGGTGCCCCTTAAGTCCTTCACCTTCGGCCACCCGTGCGCAATGAAGATCGCGCCGAGGGCGAGACGGAGGGCGAGAATTCCCCAATCACTGAACACGTAGAATAGCTGGATCATGGAATTAGTATCTAGTATATAGTATATGATACTCAATATCCAGCAACCATGATTATTCTTTATTAATTCAAAGTGCAAAAATTAAAGTGCAAAATTGCAATGCAAAATGAAAATTTTTTCATTTTTAACTGTTTTACATTTTGATTTTTAAACTTTACACTTCCATCATGCGTATTCTTGCCATTGAAACAAGTTGTGATGACCCCACACTAAAACTTTCGGTTTAGTGTGGGGCAAGAACCGCAATAGAAATATGAAAATTCTAGCTATAGAAACGAGCTGTGATGAGACAGCATTAGCGTTGCTCGAGGCGTCGGGTGGCCTTCGCGCACCTCAATTCAATATCCTGAAGAGTGTGATCGCTTCGCAGATTCCGATACACCGTCCTTTCGGAGGAGTCGTACCGAACCTCGCAAAGCGCGAGCACCTGAAGAATCTTCCGGTTGTCCTAGAAAAAGTTTTTAGTAATTTAAAATTGAAGAATTCAGACATTGATTTAAAATTAAAAATCAAAAATTTAAAATTGGACGCAGTATGCGTCACCGTGGGCCCCGGCCTCGAACCCGCACTCTGGACGGGTATCGAATTTGCAAAAGAGCTTTACCAACAATTAAAAACTCAGAACAAAAAACTCAAACTCATAGGGACAAATCACTTAGGGGGTCATTTATACAGTTTTCTCCTTTCCAAAAAACTAACAACTAAAAACTATACACTAAAAACTCTTTTCCCCGCTATCGCCCTTATCGTGTCGGGCGGGCACACCATTCTCCTTAAAGTTGATTCGCTCACAAAATGGAAGAAACTCGGCGAGACGCGGGACGATGCGGTCGGGGAGGCATTCGATAAGGTTGCAAAAATGCTCGGCCTCCCCTATCCCGGCGGACCCGAGATCCAAAAGCTCGGCGCGAAAGGCAATCCGCACGCAATCGAGTTTCCCCGTCCTATGCTCCACGATAAAAACTACGACTTCAGCTACTCCGGCCTTAAAACGTCAGTGCTGTACTACCTCCGCGACAAAAATTATCAGCGGCAATCAGCTAAGGATCAGCGAAAATCAGTGCTTGCTGCTAACGTGGCAGCAAGCTTCCAGGAGGCGGCATTGGATGTTTTAGTGAAAAAAACTGTGCGCGCCGCGAAAGAATACAAAGCGAGATCCATCCTCCTCTCGGGCGGCGTCGCCGCAAACAAGGAGCTTCGTCATAAGCTGTCGGTGGTAAGTCATGAGCTGGGCGCGCAGTTCTTCGCGCCACCGATGGATTTCAATACCGATAACGCCGTGATGATCGCCGTCGCCGGATATATAAGCATCCTCCGCAAAAAGAACCGGCGCATCACCGCGCAGGGAAACATGGGGATATAACGTTCCATTCCGTCATCCTGATCCGCCTTTGGCGGAGAAGGATCTCTAGTTACGAGTTAGATTCTTCTCTGCCTTCGGCAGATCAGAATGACGGAGGCGGAGATAAATCCCGTGAGAAGCTCACACGGGGTAGTAAACCCCGCGTTCGCCACGGGACGAGGCATTCACCCCCACACTAAATTAGTGTGGGGGTTCATCTCCGTGGCAAGCCACGGGGTTTTCTGCTTCTCACGGGATAAAAATACTGCTCGGGCCTCAAATGTGAAGTCCGAGCAAAAATTACCTTTTTCTCTCGGGATGCCACGAGAGAAGAAAGAAGAAAGAAATGAATGACAGCACCCCTATCCCCCCGCTCACGAGATTAAACGTGGACGGGGTGTCCATGAACGCAGATCCCAGAAAAAGACCTGCTACTGTGGACATGAACAATAATCCCATAAAGAACACTTTCGTTTTCATTTTGCTTCCTTATATTTGTTTATAAATTTCATTATTTCCTCGAACCGCCGACATACATTCCGCGCCTCGAGGAAACAATCAAACTCCCTTAATGTTCTGGTATCGATTTTAGCACACAATTCATGAAAAGTCAATATTCAAAAATCATCATTTTTAGAGGATAATCAGCTCATATGCCCCACGCCGACTTTTCGAAACCGTACGATCCGAAAGAGCACGAGTTGAAGACCTACGAACTCTGGGAAGAGTCCGGTTTTTTCAATCCGGATAACCTGCCTCATCGGCGGGTGGGTCTACCCGTCAATAAAAATTTAAAATTAAAAATTAAAAATTATATAGTATATATGCCGCTCCCGAATGTGACGGGGACGTTGCACATGGGGCACGCATTGGATAACACGTTCCAGGATATCGCGGTGCGCTATCATCGTATGCGCGGATTCCGAACGCTGTGGCTTCCCGGCACGGATCATGCGGGCATCGCGACGCAGTACGTCGTCGAAAAACAGCTCCGCAAAGAAGGAACTTCCCGCTTCGACTTGGGGCGCGAGAAGTTTATCGAGCGCGTCTGGGAATGGAAGAAGGAATATGGAGGGAAAATCTTGGATCAGCTCCGCAAAATTGGCGTCTCCGCCGACTGGTCGCGAACGCGTTTCACAATGGATCCCGCGTATGCGAAAGATGTTCGGGATGCGTTCGTTCATTACTATCATAAGAAGCTTATCTACCGCGGCGAGCGGGTCGTGAACTGGTGTCCCCGATGCGGCACGAGCCTCTCGGAGCTTGAACTCGAATACGAGGATGAGAATGGGGCTTTGTACTATATAACGTACGGTCCCTTCATCCTCGCAACGGTGCGACCCGAAACAAAATTCGGCGACACGGCGCTCGCGGTAAATCCGCGCGATAGACGCTACAAAAAATTCATTGGGAAAGAACTTGAATTCGAGACGCTCTCGACCGAAGGCGATTTGGAGCATCCCGCGCTGCGGAAAACGAAAGTGCGTGTGGTAGGCGACGAAGCGGTCGACCCGAAATTCGGAACCGGCGTCATTAAGGTCACCCCCGCACACGATATGACCGACTATGAGATCGGGGTGCGGCATAAACTTTCTATGGTGCAGGTAATCGACGAACGGGGAAAGATGAACGCAAATGCCGGTAAATACGCCGGCATGAAAACGGAAGACGCAAGAAAAAAGGTGGTGGAAGATTTGAAAACGCTCGGGCTTCTCGTGAAGGAAGAGTTTTACCTCCATAGAGTTTCGAAATGCTACCGTTGCGGGCACGTGATCGAACCGCTCCCTTCGATGCAGTGGTTCTTGAAGATGCCCGGGCTCGCAAAGAAAGCGATTGCCGCGGTCAAGACGAAAAAGGTGAGCATCACGCCCAAAAACTTCGAGAAGCTCTATTTCAACTGGCTCGGAAATATTCGCGACTGGGCGATCTCGCGGCAGATTTGGTGGGGACACCGGCTTCCTGTTTGGTTCTGTAAAACCAAACAGGAAGAATTTTCAATTTCCAATTCTCAATTTTCAAACAGCTCTCAAGACTCAAAATTCGTGGTGGCGGTCGAGAAGCCGAAGATATGCCCCTTTTGTAAAAATTGTGAAATGGAACAGTCGGCTGACGTCTTGGATACATGGTTTTCATCCGCCCTGTGGCCCTTTGCGGGGCTTTCCGCACCGGATGTCAAAAAATATTATCCCGGGAATACCCTTATCACGGCGCGGGATATTCTAAATCTCTGGGTCGCGCGCATGATCTTCTCGGGGCTCGAATTCAAGGGGAAGGTG
Source organism: bacterium (assembly GCA_021815205.1). Lineage (GTDB taxonomy): Bacteria > Patescibacteriota > Minisyncoccia > UBA6257 > GWB1-50-10 > JAKAHD01. The sequence goes on along the minus strand of JAKAHD010000005.1, from coordinate 10,109 downwards.
CCCTTCGAGGATGTCCTGATCCACGGAACCGTACTCGCAAAAGACGGGCGGCGCATGTCGAAATCGCTTGGGACCGGCGTTGATCCCTTACGCTACGTCGAGCAATACGGCGCGGACGCCATGCGGTTCGGCATTGTGTGGCAGGCGATCGGGCAGGACATCAAATGGGATGAGGCGGCGGTTGTCGCAGGACGGAAGTTTACCAATAAGATTTGGAATGCGGCTCGTTTTGTGCTTGCACAAACCGAGAATTCTAAATTTCAAATTTCAAATTTCAAATTAACGCCAAAAACGCAGGCCGACAAAAAAATATTGACGTCCCTGCAAAAAACAAAAAAACAGACGGAAGAATACATTGAAACATTCCAGTTCGCAAAAGCGCTCCGCGGACTTTACGACTTTTTCTGGCACGATTTCTGCGATGCATATCTCGAAGCGTCGAAGCAACAGCTCGCGGACGAAAAATTAAAGCAGGCAACGCAGCAGGTGCTTGTGTACGCGCTCCGCGAGTCCCTTAAAATGCTTCACCCGTTCCTCCCCTTTATCACCGAAACGATCTATCAGGAGTTCCACAAGGGACCAAACTCTCTCCTTCTTATCGAAGAGTGGTAGGAGATTGCCCCGTTAGAAATTTCATTTCTAAGGGGGTAAAATAAGAAGGTGCCTTCTTTCATCCATTTCCTCGTAGTGCTCGGACTTGCGGCGATTCCCGCGATTATTTGGCTCATTTTTTTTCTTCGGGAAGACACCCATCCCGAGCCGAGAGGAGAAATCATAAAAACGTTTTTCTTCGGCGCCCTGATCAGCGTGCCGGTCTTGGCGCTCCAAGTAGTATTCCAGAAAGCGCTCCCCGAATCCTTCAATAACATTATCTTTATTGTTATAGGCCTCGCGCTTATCGAAGAAACGTTCAAGTTTGCGGCGGCATATCTCGCGATAGGGCATGACAGAGCATTTGAGGAACCGATTGATGCGATGATTTACATGATCGTTGCGGCCTTGGGGTTTGCAACCGTCGAAAACTTCTTCATCACGTGGAGCAATCTTCCGCTTGCAAGCTACTCGGGAATCCTTACAACCTTGAGTACTTTGGGGCTCCGCTTTGTGGGCGCGACGCTCCTGCACGCGCTCGCTTCGGGCGCCCTGGGATACTACTGGGCATTGACTCACTTTGAGCATATGCGGCACCGCGAGGGATTCGGAGTTCTCTTTGCGACAACGATTCACGCGGTTTTCAACCTCCTTATGTACCAATTTCAAGATACCCAGATTCTCTACCCCACGCTTTTCCTCGTCGTCGCGGCGGCAATCATTCTCACCGACTTCGAGAAATTGAAAAGGGCAGAGGCCTCAAATTCACCGCCGTTCTCGCAGACATAGAGAGAGACGCGGGAATGTGCTACAATTGAAACATATGGAACACGAAGAAAGAAAAGATATCTTCGTCGAGCTCGCAAAAGTGAAGAGCGAACCAACACCGCTTAAGGTGACCGACAAGGACCTTACGGAAACAAATCCGGAAGAGGGCGAAGGCACGCTCACGGTCGATGTGTATGAGGACGGGGACTATCTTGTTGTAGAATCGACCGTCGCGGGCGTCGATGACAACGATCTCGAGGTGAACATCACAACCGAATCCGTGACGATTCGCGGCACGCGCGAACGGAAGAAGCAGATTCAGGAAAAAGATTACTTCTACCAGGAACTTTTTTGGGGCACCTTTTCCCGCTCCATTATCCTTCCGCACGAAGTAGATCCCGAAGAGTCCGTGGCGACCCTGAAGAACGGCATTCTTACCGTACGCATGCCGCGCATGAACCGGCACAAGATGAAGAAACTGAAGGTAAAAGCGGCGGACTAGAACCTATCTGAAAAACATTTTGCCATTCTGATCTCCCGTAGGGAGAGAAGGATCTCCCGTTTCTTAGCGTATGCCGTCATTAAGGTGCTTCTCCTTTGGTGCGATTCGGGATCAGAATGACGCTTTGGGAGTTTTGAGATGAGTTCTATGTTCACCGCCAGTGCTCTTTCGACCCCGATAAGCGTAAGAAAGTCAGCCCTCCTGCGAGTTCACTCCCGTATCTTTTGATGAGCGTATTAAACTGTTCCCCGCGATCGAATTCGTTTTTGAATTTTTCGAAGCTCGCCGCCCCCGGAGAGAACAGCACGACGGCGTTTTCGTATATTCGTACTAAATTCATATTTCGTAGCGATTGCATTATTTCCTGCAACGACTCAAAAAGGCGGGGTTTTGTATTTTTGAAATACCTAACTCTCTTTAATTCCGAGATTAATTTCTTTGTCGCCGACCCATCCAGAAGGAAGAGGTGTTCCGGCGCGATGCTCTCTTGTATCTCTCGCGCGAGGCCTTTAAATTCGAGATTCTTGTCCGTCCCGCCTGTGATGAGAATTATGTTCCCTTGATTCTTGAAACGGCGGATTGCCGCGATCGTCGCGTCGGGAGACGTGCCCGCCGAATCGTTCACCACAAGGAGATTCTTTCCGCGGAGAATGACTTCCTGCCGCAAGGGAATCTGCGGCAATGTTTCCACACGTTTCTCGATCGCTCCCCACGAGATTCCCATAAGATGCGCGGCAAGTGCGGCGGCGAGGAAGTTGTACATATTATGCTCCCCCAGCGTCTTTATTTTTCGCACCATTTTTGAAGAAAACACTTGCCGTGTTTTCCCGCGATACACGAACGCGATCTCTTCCTGAGGTGCTATGCTATAGCATAGCACCTTCTCCGTCCCGCCTTTTGATGCGCCGATCCCCATATTCTTTATCGCCTCATGGCGGCTTGGAATGGCGGGAAGAACGCAGAGGCCGTTACGGCCCGTAGGAAGTTTCTTAAACGAAATGAAATATTTTTCCGATTTCGGTCTCTTGGAGAGAAAGAACTTCGTCCACGGATTATCAAGGTTCAAAATAAGTTTTTGCGATGGCGTCTGTCTCGAAAAAATATTCGCCTTCGCGGAAGCATAATCCCGCACGTTCGTATAACGATTCAGGTGATCGGGGAAGATGTTGGTGATCACCGCGACGTCCGGGCCCCTGCGCGCCTCATCGAGAAGCTCAAGCTGCCAGGAAGAAAGTTCCAGAACTACGGGCGTTTTTTTGTCTTTTCCGTCAAAGGCGGATCCTCCTCCGGAGGATAATTTTCCGATAACCGAGAGAAGCGCGACACGTGAAGAATTTCCTCCCGCGATTGAGTTTTTGTGTCTTGATTTCAGAAAATGCGCGATCCAGTTCGTGGTGGTCGTCTTCCCGCGGGTGCCCGTAACCGCAATGATCGGGTTGGGTACCGCGTCGAAAAATATCTTTGCGTCATTCACGATCGTCTTTCCTGCTTTTTTTGCGATTGCAAGATACGGGCTCTCCCGCGGCACCGCGGGATTCACGACAATAATATCGTTCTCCTTAAAATCCTCCGCCCTGTGCCGCCCCAGCACAAAACGCACCGTCTTCCCGCGGGTGTTATGACGCGTCATAACACCCTTTCCAACAACCTTCTTTTTTGAGAGATGAAATTCTCCTATTGAACTTTTAAGCTCCCTCTCCGTGCGGAGATCCGTTACCGTCACCTTCGCGCCGTGCGAGAGAAACCACTTCGCGCTCGCGATCCCTCCCCCCAAGGTCCCAAGCCCCATAATGAGCACTTTCTTCCCCCTAACTTTTAGCATGGATTGGTCATATCTGTATGAATCAGCATCTCAACTATACAGTATTCATGCGGTTTTTGGGAGTAGGGGTACGTGGATAATTTTCTACTGCCAGCATTTGATGAAAATGTTGGTAGAGGAATATTGGCCCGACCAATAATGGTCGGGGAAATTCAAAAGGGGGACTCTTTATTCTCCCAAGAAGCGATAAGCACTTGGGAACGAAGATACCTCATTATAGTATCTTCTTCGGAAAAAAATTTTACTTCATTCAAAGATGAAGTAAAAAAGTTTTCCATGAGTAAATCTTTCTGCATCTAGCTTCTAGATGCGGCCTTTTATTATAATAAAGAATAGAAAAGGTCGCTCATTTCGTGAATATTGCACTTTATGGAAATATTTGAAAAAAATGCCTCCGCGGAGCGGGAGAAGAGGGATGAAACACTGGGAGAATATCTCAAAGAACGAATTCTCCCGCAGCTCAAAAAAATGCGCACCTATGCACTGGCGGCGCTTATGGGTCTTTATGTCGAGAAGGGGGTAACCACTGAACTTTCTTATCATCCAAAGGATACCGTTGAATTTCTTTCCGAATTCTATTTGAATCCCTCTATAGAGGCCGCCGAGGATCTTACCGACGAACTACACCGCCTTGGCGTCGAAATCGACAAACCGCAAGAAGGATCGAGAGAGCTTACTCTCTCGGAAAACTCTTCACTCAAGGAATTAGCAACTGGGATACTCCGCGAAGAAACGGGTGCCCCCGCTGAAGCAAAACCAAGTTTCTTTGGTGATAAATGGACATTCGAAAAGGCCCGCCACCTCGCGCGCATCAATAACATCCGTGATATCAATGAAGTCTTACTTCCGGGGAAAAAACTGATTGTCGATTCTTATGATGAATGGATCGCAAACTCGTTGCGTCCGGAACTCGGACCGGAAGATATCCAAAAAATGGAGGACCCTGTTTTCCGCGATAAGATAAAGAAGAGTTTTGCTGGAACTTTCTTCGAGATAACTCCGAACAATAACGCGCAATGATTCCCTGTATGTGTCCCGCGATCACCACGACTGAAAAGAAAGAAGAGCTGATTGCTTAGTTCTTCTTTTGCTGTCGCTGGTGTGAGGTTCTTGTGTGCCTCATTCATTCTGGGTATCTTCATTTTTTATGGGTTTTTCATGGATCGCAAAAAATTTAAATGCGACTAGGAGTTGTTGAAATGATCTAGATTATGAGCGGCGCTTCATCATGAGGTTGCCGCTTCATTATTCTTAGGTAAAAACAAGAGTTTTTATTTATCAAAAACTATTCTACAATCTTAAGATATGCGGGAGTACTTCTTAAACGGGGAAAAGATTGAGGGGAAAAACAGGAATATCAAGGAGTAAAAATATGAGCGAAAAACACCCTGAACCATTTACACCGCCAGCGAAGGAGGTTGAGAGATGGGAAGATATAGAGTGCCCTGAAGACAAGGAAAATTTCGAGGGGCAAAAAGTTTTGGTGATTGGCGGGCCTGATGCTCATGGAGTCAGTATGGCGGTCTCCTCGGCTCAATATCTCGAAAAAAGGGGTGCGGAAGCGGTTATCTATGTCGGCTCGCCCGTCATTCGCGAAGGCAAAGGCGCGACACACCCCGGCGCATTTTATGCAAAAACAATACCTGAATTAGATGTCGAGGGATATGATCGGGTAGTGATATCAGACATTCCGCTTGATTTTAGGGATTTGCCAAACTCCGAAAAAGCAATCGCACAACTTGATGAGAGAATAAGAGAAAGCCGCCAGAAAAGAGGATTACCAGAAGTAGAACACTCGACTTTTTACCTCGACCATCACAGCACAACCCAGTTCAGCACGTCTCGCGATTCTGTTTTAATTAAGAAAGTTTCGATTGCTGAAGCGTGCAAGCTCGGTAACGAAAAAACGAAAATCGCTCGCATTGGAGCGATTTGCGATCGCGATTCTGCGGTCTTGCCGGTGACAGACGAAGAAATGTTTTTGGCAAGGGGGCTTGACGCGGCTGTGCGCCCCGATCCAGATGATGAACGGCCAAAACTCTCCAAAAATCCAACTGATGAAGAAAAGTTGGACTATCAGGAAAAACTCCGCGCGTGGGAAGAGAGAACACAGGCGCGGCTTGAGGAAACGGTTAGACGACTAAAAGCCGAGGATTGGGATTATTTCAAACAAGAGGCCGAACGAATGAGTAGGGTAGAAATCCCAACTGCCGGCGGTTTTGGTCAAATTGCCATTGTTGATACCCAAGATTTAACGAGTAAACTCGGCGTGTTGAAGTTAATGGAAATGGCGATAGAAAATGCGGGCGTCGAAAAAACGCCTTATGCTATCGGCGTGTTGCGGGAACTCGGCGACATTAAAATGGGTCGCGAACCGGCTGATGTGGTAACGGTAATCAGACACTGGACGCGAGAAGATTTGTCGTCGGTTGAAGAAATGATCACTCATCATTTCGGAGCAGAATTTGTTGAGCAATACAGAATGTATGGGGCAAAGAACGCTAAGACAATCAGATTACCGGTTAATGATAGAGAAACCGCAAAGATCGCCGCAGAGCTGGTGGAAGTATTTGCGGGAAAAGAAATGCCGGATTTTTCAAAGGTGCGGTCAGTGGTAATATGCGGCGATCCCAATTCCGGCAAGTCGGTTTATTCCACGATTTTTCGGGAAGCGTTAAAAAATCTTGGCGTTCGGGTGGCTCATCTTGATTTGGACAAGGCCGCGCCAACGCCCCAGTGGTACTTGGATGCAGAGATCACCGCCAAAGAAGCTGAATTGCTTTTCTCGCAAGGAAAACTATCCCAAGAAAAATTAGATGAGGCAAAAAAGAAGCTTGAAGAAGCGGCAGAAAAAAGACGTTCAATGAAGCGGTCATGGTCGCTTGACCTTGCTGAAGAAGCAAAACAGGAACTGATGGCTGCCGCCCAAGATGAAAAAACTGACTTTATTATTGGCGACATCGGCGGCGGTAAAATCAAAAAAGACGAGCGGGGTAAAATCGTTAAAATCACCCGCCTCACTGCTGAGAACGCGAGGATTTTGGAAGGAACGGACGCTGTGGTCATCGTTTCTAATAATCCGCAGGGCGCGGCAGAATGGAAAAGATTGATAGAAACTGGCATTGACACTGAAACCGGCGTGCGGATTCAACGAAATAAGCCAATTCAAATCATTGGGATGTATCAGAGTATTTTAGAGGGCAATGTGCAGGAAACGGCAACCGGCGAGAAAACTGGGATTATTACCAATCTTGACCGGAGCAAAGCCGAGAAAAAATACAATCCGGCGATTTTTACCACCGCGATGTTTGTGAGCGAAGCGGTGGAAACAAGAAAAAAATAATATGAGTGAAATAGAGAAACCAACAAAGTGGTCCCGCGTAGTATTTTGATTGAGAAAATTGGTCGGTTGCATAAAAAACCAAACATTGCTGTGGGGATTTTGCTGTCCGGTGACAGAATTTCTTGTTGTGATGAAGGAGTGATAATGGAAAAGGAAGCAAAACTTGTTGGTGTAGCAACGATCGCCCCAGAAGGAGAACAACATTCTGGTCAACCAACTATCGTTGACTTGTATGTGGTACCAGAACATCGAGGGCAAGGATATGGCGGACAGATTCTGAGACGAGCAATAGAAAGATGTATTGAGCGTGGATTTGATAAGATAAGAATGGATGTAATGTCCTCAAACGCTACAAAAATTATTGAGAAACTACCAGATGAAATCAAGGAGAAAATTGCTGTGCATGATTTGGGTAATATAATGGATAATTTTTAACATGAGCGACCAAGAAAAAATTACACCACCAATTGAGCAAAAGCCGGATTTGCATACTCTTGCTGAAAGAGCGAGGAATCCGTATCAAGCAGAATTGCGTGAATTGGCTGATGAATACTCCGAGAAATTAAGAGAATTGCTGCCAGAGGGCAGTATTGTTGATTTGGGCGGTTCTTTAAATTCCAACACTGCTTTACGCGGACACAACGACATTGATTTACGAATTTTGTTGCCGGAAGAATTTGTAACAGAAGAAAAAATCAGAGAAATTTCTCACGCCATAAATTCCATTATACCTTTTCAAAAAGTGAGACCTGTTGGATCGCCGGGAAACGAAAAATTTGCGGTAATGCACCAGCTTGAATTTAAAAAAGAAGGAATCGAGGGCGATATAGAGATAGAAACGAGCGTCAGGCCGGCCGAAGGATACATTGGCTTTGCGAAGTTCCAAAACACCTTTCCCCAAGAATTGCTTGATGAATATGTGGTGTTCAAAGACCAAACCAAAGAGGATAAAAAGCAATACAAAAAAGTTAAAGAGCAATTTTACGCGATGACGAGGTGGTTGTATTTGCAACAGTATTGGGACGAAACAGGTAAAATTGTCGGAAAACCGGAAGTTTTAGAAGAAGCTAAAAAAATGTTTTGGGATGATAATCTGGAAAATGTTATTTCCAAGCCCCAACCGGAAGTTTAACTTTATGATGTCAGAAAGGGGCGGTGAGTTACCGCCGCAAGAACAATCAAAACCAGTTGAGCAAAGAGTAGAGCGCGAAATTGGCAATCGCGAACTGCCGATTTGGGAAAAAATGCCGGAAGTCGTGGAGACACTGCGGAATAATAACCGCTTAATTTTGGTTTCCGAAACTGGGAGCGGTAAAACAACCCAAGTGCCGCAGGCATTATGGGCCGAGGGTTTCGCCGAACGAGGGAAAATTTTTGTGGTGGAAAACCGCGTGGCCGTGGCCGTGGAAATTGCCAAACGCGTGGCAGAAGAAATGAAAGTTAGGGTTGGTCAAGAAGTTGGATATCTCACTGGCCCGGAAAAGAAATCGGATAGGGATTCCCGGATTGTCTTTATGACCAGCGGTGTTTTCAAAAACATTATTCGCGACGATCCAAAAATGGAGCAGGCTTCGGTTGTACTTTTTGATGAATTTGACGAGCGGTACTTACTCTCGGATATTGGTTTGGCTCTCGTGGAAAAGGCGCAAGATCAAGGAAGCGAAGTAAAATTTGGCCTGATGTCCGCCACACTCAACGCGCAAAAATTTTCCGATCACTTTGGCGGCGCGCCGATTGTTGAAGTCAAGGGCAGGCCGTATCCGGTTGAGGTCCATTTTTCCAGCGAGAGAGTTGACCCAAGACGAATGCCAGAGAAAGCCGCTGAACTGGCTGTGTCAATTCACCAAGAACACCAAGGGGGCGACGTGTTGATTTTTATGCCCGGCAAACAGGAAATCAACGCGACTATTGACGAGATGATGAAACAGAAAATTACCGGCGCAACAATTTTGCCCTTGCACAGCGAACTTTCACCGCAGGAACGCCACAGAATTTTTGAGGAACAACTTGGCAGAAAAATTATTGTTTCCACCAACATCGCCGAGCGCGGGTTGACTATTGACGGTGTGCGCTATGTCATTGATTCCGGTTTGGTGAGAATGAATGAGTATGATCCGGTGGCGGATACAACAAAATTGGTGGTAACTTCCACGGCGCAAGATTCTTTGCGTCAACGACAAGGCCGCGCCGGACGCACTCAGCCGGGCGAATGCTACTTTTTGATAACGCAAGACGAATTTAATCGCCGCTCTGCTTCAACCAAGCCGGAAATCATGCGCACCTCATTGCGGGAAGTGGTTTTGCAAATTAAGGCAATGGGTTATTCGCGCGAAGGTGACCCAATCCGCCTGATTGACTCACCGGAAAAGCAAAATTGGAAAACCGCCAAAAATCAACTCCGCTTGCTCGGCGCACTCAATCCAGAAGAGGAAACAAAGCTTTCGGAGTTTGGACAAAAACTTGCGGAGTTGTCGTGCGACCCGCGCGAAGGGACAATGCTTCTACGCGGTTGCGAAATGGGTTGCGGTAGAGAAATGGCAATTGTCGCGGCTATACGCATAAGTCGTCGGCTGTTTTATCGTCCGCAAGCCGAGGTTGAACAAGCGGACGCAGCGCGAAAGCAATTTGAAACTTCCAATCTTTCCGATCTCTTGAACTTAGTGAATGTCTATGAGCAGGCCGAACGAGCAAATTTTGATTCCAAATGGTGTCGCGACAATTATGTTTCTTGGTTGGCCTTGCGCGAGGTGCGGCAAAATTATTCGCAACTTATGGAACAGGTAAAAAGATTGGGATATAAAGTGAATAAGGACAAACCAGCCCCGGAAATTCTTTGCCAAGCAATCGCCAAAGGATTTCCCGATAAGGTTTTTGAAAGTGCCGGACGGGGATGGTATAAAAACAAGGCAACAAATGAACGTGCGATTTTAGGTCGAGAGTCGCGTGTAACCGGCAACTGCAAAAGATGAGATACATCGCTGACACCTCAGACGTGTCAGATGAGATGCTCAAAACGATTTTCAAATAGGGGAGGGGCGCGGTATGGTGTGGGTATGCAATACACCCACATCCTGCCAGGCGCC
>JAKAHD010000004.1 GCA_021815205.1 bacterium | reverse complement strand
CGGCGCCTGGCAGGATGTGGGTGTATTGCATACCCACACCATACCGCGCCCCTCCCCTATTTGAAAATCGTTTTGAGCATCTCATCTGACACGTCTGAGGTGTCAGCGATGTATCTCATCTTTTGCACCTTGCGCCATACCAGCACCATACCTCCTCTCACTCGGGCGCTCCAAGGGCGCCTGCCTACGCAGGTAGACAAGGCCGCCGATCCTGCCCTCGTTCAGGAAAGTGTGCTGCGTATCTTCCTCTCAGCACAGAGGAAAGGCCTCTGTCTTAATGGGTATGCCGCGAAATACGAACGGGGGGTTGGTACCGCACAAAGCGTTCTCACTTTTCCATCGCCCCGGGGGCTTTTGTCACGACCTCCTGCGCGGGGGTGGTCGCTCTCGGGAGTACGAGGTTCGGTACCGAAAGAAGGAAGAAGACACTCGCGAAAGAAAAAATACTTGTGAGAATAAATACCCCGGTGAATCCCCAAAGCGCCGCGATGCCTCCGCCCAAGGCAGCCGCAATACCCGAGGCGATGCCGACTGTCGTACTGTCCAGAGACCAATCGAACGCGTAATGATCCTTATCAAGGTGTCGCGAAAAAATTGCGGACCAGGAGGGTGTATAGAGACCATAAGCCAAGGCCTGCACAAAAACAACCGCAAAGAGTCCTGCGATATCACGCACCGCGAGAAACGCGATTGCGGCGAATCCCGCGAGCATGAGTCCGAGGATCAACGCGTGGAAATCCGCCCTGTCGCCGCCCTTCCGATCGAGAAAAATCGCGACGGGAATCTGGATAATCGCTTTCACGATCCAGTACATCGCGATCACGGCACCGACGGTCGCAATCGTCGCGCCGGGAACTTTATTCACGACAAAAATGGCGAAGATGGGGTTTACAATCCCCCAACCGCCCCAGAAGAGGAGATCGGAGATTACAAACGACCGCACCACGCGGTTCACTTTCAAATCCTTCACGTTGAAATGAATATCAACTTTAAATCTCATACAGGTCTCTTGTTGCCACGCCTTCCGGAATACCCCACGATGAAGATGTTCTTCATTATACCTTCTCAACTGAAAAAGCGAATACTCCCTCAAAAAAATGGACGCGTACGGTATCGCCGCGCCGCACTTCGCGTTTCAGGATCTTCTCAGCGAGCACGCTCTTTATCGTGTCGGAAATAACCTGCCGCAAGGGACGGGCGCCGAAAACGGGGTCGTAGCCCAAGCGCGCAAGCTCCCGAAGCGCCGCATCGTCGCATTCGAGCGAAAATCCGTTCCCTTCCTTCAGAGAATCCGCAAGCTCTTTCACGAGAAGTTTTGCAATCTGGTAGGTCTCCTCCTCCGTCAGATTCCGGAACATGATGACGTCCGAGAAGCGGTTCAGAAGCTCCGGTTTGAAGAAGTCTGTGAGTTTTTTCTTGAGCGTTTCCTCAATAACCTGCGCCTGCTTCCCATGCTCAATCTCCGTCTTGATGAACTCGGAATGCGCATTCGAGGTTGCGATAATAATCGTGTTTGTGAAACTCACCGTTCTCCCCAAACTGTCGGTGAGCCGCCCGTCGTCTAAGACCTGAAGGAATAAATTCAGAATGTCGGGGTTCGCCTTCTCGAACTCGTCGAGGAGCACGAGTGAGTAAGGATCCTGCAACACGGCATCGGTAAGCGTGCCGGAATGCTCCCCGTTGGGGCTCCCGATCAACCGCTCGATACTCGCCTTCTCTTGATATTCGGACATATCAAAGCGCTTCATCGCCTCCTCGGAGCCGAACTGGATCTTCGCAAGGAGTTTCGCAAGTTGGGTTTTCCCAACGCCTGTGGGCCCCACAAAAAGGAACGAGGCGATAGGGCCGCCCTTCCTCGCGAGTCCGCTCCGGTATTCGCGGATCGCGCGCGCGACTTCCCGCACGGCTTCGTCCTGCCCCACAAGCCGTTCATGAATCGTCGCCTCGAGCGAAAGCAACTTCTCCGATTCTTCTTCTCCCGCCTGTTGGATGGGGATTCTTGTCATCCGCTCCGCGATTAGGGTCACGCCGTTCGCCTTCAAAATTTTTTCTTTCCCCTCTTTCGCCTCTGCGAGCGCTTGTTTCAAAAGATCGAGCGCGCTCCCCGGCAAGAGCTTCCTATGGAAGTAGCGGTGTGCAAGCATCACGGCCTCACGGATTGCAAGAAACGATATAAAAATTCCGTACTGCCGCTCAAGAAGGAGACTCGCGTAGATCAGAACCTTGATCGCGTCATCCTCGGAGATCTCCTCGACTCGCACCACCTCGAACTGCTCCAGAAAATCGGAGTGCGGCGCGATGAACTCTTTAAACTCCCTGGGGTAGGTGTCGCCTACGACGGGAATCTCCGCCGTCCTCACAATCGGGAAGAGGAGCTCCATCACATTCAGCGCCTTGCCATCCGTTTTGAAAAGCCGGTGTATGTCGGGAAGGTAGAGTACGATATTTCCGGCGCGTATAATCTCTTCAGTGATTGTCTTTAGGCGACCACTCAAGACCTCGGCCGGCGCATCGGCGACAAGCGCGTTGAGCTCGAGTGCGACGAGCCGTTTGTCGAAAAGAACTGGGGGAACCTCGTCTTTGATCATTCTGAACGCGAGGTGGGATATGATCGTCTCCTTCCCGGAGCCCGCTTCCCCGACAAGCAAGGCGTTCGGCTTCCCGTCGCGCGAAAGTACATGAAGCAACATCTCGACTTCCTGCGTGTGCCCCACAAGAAGTCCTGCCCGTTCCGCGCGCGCGAGATCGGTAAGGTCGGTCGTGTACTCGTCGAGAGTCGGTGTGGGCCGCGCCGTCCACGCCCTGTTCATCACCCTGTGCCGCAGGAACTTCGGTCTATTCGCGAATCCGCCGATTGACGCCGGAAGAAAACGCACCCTTCCGAGGCGGCGACGCCACCGCCCGAAGATCACGGCGGCTTGCACATCCTTGGGAACGACACCGAACGATTCGAGAAGCGCCTGCGCCTCGCGCGGAAGCTCCGAAGCGGCAACGAGCGCTACAAAGAGATTCCGCGTATCAATGAAGCGTTCCTTGCCCTCGACTGCGTTCGCATATGCCGCGAATGCGAGTTTTTCTATCCTCGCAAGCACGATGAGTTGAGTTTCTTTTTCCTCCGTCGCGGAGGCGTGAAGGACTTCCTGTGTTCTCTTTAAAAACGCATCGGGGTCAATATCGAGCCGCGCAAGGGTCTCCTGGATATCCTTCCTCTCGGCAAGCGCCTCAAGGAGCGAGAGATAAAAACTCTGGTGGGTTATCTTCGTTCTGCGGAATGCGTGGCTTAAGATACGGATGCTCGCCGGGGTGAGTGCCCGGGCGATATTGTTCGATTGCGCGGTGAACTCTCCGAGGTTCCGTTCCCCTTCTCCGAAATGAATTATCCTGTCGATAAGGAAAAAAAGGAGCAACACCGAATACCACGAGAGCGTGGGGACGCCGGAGAAGAGAAAGAAGAACGTAACGGCCCCGAGCACCACATACCATGAGGAGGTAAAGAGTCTCACGACAAACTCGTCGGCGGCGTTCAAAAACAGTCTTTTTTCCTTAAAATACAATTTCGCCATACGCATTCGTTAACGCAGAAACCCTCCGTGCACAAAGAGGGCGTTCCATAGAACAAATGGAGGAATGAGAAGCCACACCACATAGGCGGTGATCGCGATCGCGAAGATTACGAGATAGATCGCGCTCGCAACGAGGAGACGGATGGAACGGAAGAGAAACCCGAAGAAGTAGCCGATAAGGGAATAATCCTTATAAAGCGGCTCGAAGAGATGCCGCAGGGTTATCTTCCACGCGAGCGCTTCATCGATCTTCGAGAGCTTATCGAGTACGAAATTGGAGTACAACTTCCCGCTCTTTACGTACCAGTGACGCACAAATTCAATGATACGGTAGACGAAACGCTCCCCCAAATACAGAAAAGACATTACAAGTATTATAGCGCGAAACGCAAAAACCCTAAATCCTAATATCTCTCCCTGCGGGAGATGTCTGTCCCTCCGGGACATCTCCCGTAGGGATGACCGAAGGGACAGAATTTATTTAGGATTTAGGATTTGGTGCTTAGGATTTTGTACTAGAAGTATCTCACCTCTTCCTCGATGGTGATCCCGAACTTCTTATAAACCCGTTTCTTGAGGGTTGCGGCAAGTTGTTTCACGTCGCGCGCGGTCGCGCCCCCCGTGTTCTCGAAAAGATTCCCGTGGAACGCGGGGATCGCGATGCCGCCCGAGCGCATCCCTTTCGCCCCTACCTCCTCGAGGAGGTAGCCCGTCGGAATCTTGCCCGCAATAATTTTTCTTGGGTCTATCTTTTTGAGCGCCGCCTTCGGAGTGTCGGCAACGAGCACGTTCTTGAAAAAACTTCCGGGACACTTGATGCCGGGCTTGTACTTCTTGTTCCGTACGCGGATCGTCTTCCGCGAGACCGCGAAAAGCTCTTTCCTGTCGCCCTTTTTCAGACCGAGCTCCACGCGGAGCGCGAGCCACGGCGTATGCTTCAAAATGCTCTCGCGGTAACCAAACGCGCACTCTTTGCGTGAGATCCATCGCCGCGTTCTCCCGTCCCATACTTCGACACGTCGGATAACCTCCGAGATCGAGTGGCCGTAGGCGCCCGCATTTCCGTAGGCGGCACCCCCGATCGTTCCCGGAATGCCCGAGAGCGTTTCAAGCCCCTGAAGCCCGTGCGCGAGTGAAATACGAACTGCGTCCTTCAAGAGCACACCCGCGTCGGCGCATATAGTGTTTCTCGAGACGCTTATTTTCCCCCCGCGGATTCTTATGAGAAGACCGTTAAGTGTTCCGTCGGGAAACACCGTGTTGCTCCCGCCCGCGAAAACGCGATACGGGATCTTGTTCGCCTTCGCCCACTCTGCGGCGCGAATGAGATTTTCGGGAGTCCGCACCAGACAAAACATCTCCGCTCTTCCCCCGATCTTGAAGGTTGAGAGAGGAGATAAGGACACATTTCTTTTTATATTCATAAAAAGTAATCTCTAATTCCTAATTTCTAAACACACGCCTCTTTCACTAATAACCAGACATTAGGTCAATTAGAAATTAGAAATTTCTACTACACCCCTTCCATCACCTTGATATCTGCTCCGATTGAGTTGAGGCGCGCGGCGATCTCCTCGTACCCACGGTTGATCGAGTAGACGTTCCGGAGAATTGAGGTGCCTTCGGCGGCAAGCATAGCGATCAAGATGATCATCGCGGGGCGCAAGGCGGGCGGACACACAACTTGCGCGCCCTTCAAGGGCGTCTTCCCTGTGACAAACACGCGGTGCGGATCGGCGAGCGTGACCTGCGCACCGAGGCGATTGAGCTCTGTGAAGTACACCGCGCGGTTTTCCCACATCCAGTCATGAATCAGGGTTGCGCCCTCGGCCTGCGTCGCGATCGGCACGAAAAACGGAAGATTGTCGGAGTTGATGCCCGGGTACGGCAAGGGGTGGAGCTTGTCGGCGGGCGCCTTGAGGCGCGACGGGAAGACGGTGATATCCACAAGATCCGTGCGGCCGTTATAGGACTTGTACTTTTTGGAACACGTAAGCTTCAAGCCCATCTTCTCGAGCTTCAGGAGTTCGAGTGAGAGGAAATCGATTGGGCAGCGTGTGATATGGAGTTTCGAACCGGTCGTGACCGCCGCGGAGATAAACATCATGGATTCGATCGGGTCTTCGCTGTTCGAGTACTCAAGGGGCGCATTGAACTCTTCGATGCCGTGTACCGTGAGCGTTGTCGTGCCTACACCATCGATCTTCACGCCCATCGTTTCGAGGAAGAAGCAGAGCTCCTGTACCTGGTAGTTCGGCGGCGCGAAACGGATCGTCGTCGCGCCGGGGATCAATGCCGCCGCCATGAGGACGTTGTTCGTCGCGGTGTCGCTCGCCTCGTACATTATAACCTCCGAAGGGTGCATCTCCTTTGCCGCAATCTTGTAATAGTCGCTTTTTGTCACGATCGAAACGCCAAGATTTTCGAGCCCATAGCGGTGCGCCGCAATCGTGCGGTTTCCCATCTTACATCCGCCTGCGTGCGGCAGACTGAACTCGGACTCGCAATGTGTAAGGGGCCCGATAAGCATCAAACTCGAGCGGATGCGCGAGGCGGCATCTTTGTCGAGCGCTTGGAGCGAGAACTTCGCGGGCGGCGTAACTTCCACCGTGTTCTTCATGATCCACCTCACGGAAACGCCGATGCTCTCCATAATTTCGATGAGACGGTACACCTCCTCGATGCGGGAAATGCCGTGAAGCGTTGTTTTGTTCTTATTTAAAAGCGCGGCGCAGAGAAGTGCCACCGAGCCATTCTTCGAGAAGTTCGTCGCGATCGTTCCCGAGAGTTTCCGCCCGCCCCGCACCTCAAAATCGAGCGACTCCGACAAGGAGACGATGCTCCGTTCGAGGATTCTACTGATCTTCTGAAGCTCATTCGTGCTGAAGTTCTGTCTCCCCGCCTCCATCCGCGCGACCGCGGACTGAGAGGTGCCTAAGGCCTTCGCAAACTCCGCTTGCGTCATTCCCCGCTCTTCGCGGAGATTTTTGATGAAATACCCTATTTTCTGCTGGGTCGTTTTATGCGATTTTGCCATATATCACATATGATATACAATTGGAGAGAAAAGTAAAGTGTATAATCAGTATTATGAATCCGGCGGCGTGATCGCTATGCTCGCCGTTATCCCCTACATCAGGGATATCTTCAGAAAAACGACTCGCCCGAATACCATCTCTTGGTCGATTTGGGTGTTGATTCTTTTTATGTGGTGTCCTTGGGAGGATTTGAACCTCTAACCTCTTCCTTCGGAGGGAAGCGCTCTATCCAGTTGAGCTACAAGGACTTTCCTCTTCAAAACCTACCACAAACCAGCGCAGGTTGCCAATTTTTGATGCGATCACGAAATACTGCCACTACAACAGGCGGGGCGCGATGCAAAAACGTGAGGAAGAATTCGGCTAGTTAGAACAAAGGCCGCGTTGAGCAATCAACCGGCCTTCACTATTTTTATCGGGCTGAAGAAACGGATGCGCGTTCCGCGAGGCCCATCACGATTCCCAAGGAGAGCCAGAGCATTGCCTGGCCCGCCTCGAGGTCCCACGGGAAGTGATCCACAAGCCCGAAGAGGAGCGACCCCAAAAGTAGGACAAGCGCGATCCAAAATTCATCGCGCGCTTCCGCATCCATTCTCCTGAACCGCGAGAATACAAGCTTGAGTCCGAAGAAAAGCGCGACAAGGAGCGCCGCAACGCCCTGTATCCCCGCCTCCGTCGCGATGAGCAGGTAGATATTATGGATCGGCTGTTCCTGCCACGGGAGACCAAGCCCTTCTCGCGCATAGAGCCCCTCGCGTTCCGCCGCGAGAACCTGATCGCCCCACCCGACGCCCAAGGGATTTTTGAGAAACAAGTTGAGACCGATCATGTCATACCCCACGCGATGCGTTACCGAGTCCTCCTCGGCGGTGAAGTGCGCGCGAGGGAATGCAAGCCACCCGAACTGCACAAAGAGAAGCGTGAGGGCGAGTACGCACGTGACAAGGAGCGCGAACGCGCGGCGGCGAAGCGGTTGTTTGAAAAATGCATAGATAAGGAGCGCGACGACGCTTATCGCGGCGACAATCCATCCGGAACGGGAGAAGGTAAAAAGAAGTCCGCCGATAGTCACGAACACGCCGATAAGCGAGGTGGCGTGCAACACCTTCTTTTCATGCGAAACGAGAAAGAGGCCGATGAATGCCGCGAGTCCCATTACCAAGAATGCGGCAAGAATGTTCGCGTGCGGCATCGTACCGTAGGCGCGGAGGAACGAGAGGCCGTCAACGTTGATTCTCGCGACACCCTTCGTCGCCGCATCAATCACCGATTCGCCGAGGAGGCGAAGGCCGACGCTCGTCTGGCTCCGAAACTGTGCGAAGGAGATGAACGACTGAAGCACCGCGGAGCTTCCGAGCGCCCAGAGCGTTCCCTTGAGCGCGGCTTTTTTCTCGCGAAAGAAGCCCGCGACCGCGAGCGCGAAGCAGATGAAGAGTGTAAGATGCGCCCACGCATAAAGCACGAGCCCCTTGTCGGGCGACCAGAGAATTGGGAGGAGCCCTGCGGCGGAGAATGCCGCGAAGAATTTTGCGAAGCGATCCCGCCTGATCGCTTTGAATCCCCAAAACACGAGAAAGAGCAGGATAAGTACGTCGAGGCCGAACAAGAAGACCGAGTTGTAGTCGCTCACGAACGGCACGAATGAAGAAAGATATTTCTTCGTTCCGATGGGAATTGAAAATACAATAAGATAGAGGCACCACGCTCCGAGTTTTTTTCTCATAGCAGTGAGGTTTTATTCAACTCTATAACACCCCTTTCAAGTTATATTCCGAGTCATACGTCCCGCCACGAGGGTAAGACTGGGCTAGCCTGCCTGCGCGGGCAGGCGCCCTTGGAGCGCCCGAGCCGGCGGGACGTATGGTGAGGAAGTATTACAATATCTTCCCATTTACTCCATTCTTCACCTCCTCTTCGTGAATGAGGCGCACTACCTTATCAATGAGATCAGAAGGGTCTCTCGAGAAGACCACCTTTCCGAGTCCGCGATGCGCGCTCTCCAAGATGCCGCGGATCATATCCGCCGTGCCGCCCGTGCCTTCGAGCACCCCCTGGGGCTTATGATCTTCAAACCCGATTGTGAACTCGTTTAAGGTTCCCGTCCTCCCGCAGAGCGTAACGATGGCGTCCGCCGAACGCGTGAGAAGCAGATTCCTCCCCGCATAATCGAATCCGGTATAGACAATCACATCGTGATAATCGAGCGGGAGGTGGTAGGTCTTCACGTGCGCGACCTTCGAGGCCGCCGGCGAAAGCCCGATCACGAACCCCCCTTCTTCTTTCGCCCCCTTCGCGGCCCAGTAGGGCATCCCGATCGTCGCGCCCGTCACGAGAATAAGCCCGCGCCGCGCGACTTCTCGCCCGATCTGCTCCGCTTTCTCGATCGCGTCCTTCGCGCAGTGCCCCGTCTCCGCAGCTCCTGAAACGCAGATCTTATACTTCAAATGGTAACCATGAACCTGATGCGCCCCGCGCGACACCGCGGGCAATTTCAGGATCTTCGGCGTTTTCACGATTTTGCGTCCCTCTGTTTTTTTCTTTTGCATAAGAAGATTATAACACCGCCGACTCACCAAGAGTAGGGACCTCCGCTTCGAGTCGTAGATCGCTTTTTATTTTTTCCGCAAGCGCCATGGATTCGTCTGGGTCTCCTTGCACGACGAATATCTTTTTGACGCTCCCGCGCATCGAAGACACCCATTCCATAAGCTGCGGCTGGTCGGCGTGTGCCGAGTAGCCGCTCACGACGCGCACCCGACATCGCACGGGCACTTGTTCCCCGAAAATCTCGACCGATTTCGCGCCCTCCTGGATCACGCGGCCCATCGATCCGCGCGCCTGGTACCCCACAATAAGAAGCGTGCTCTTGGGGTCGGGCAGGCAACGGATCTCGTGGTGTAAAATTCTTCCTCCGTTCGACATTCCCGCGCCCGCAATCACGATCTTCGGCGGTGGCACCTCGTTGATGCGCTTCGATTCTTCCTTGGTGGGGGTCTGTGTGAGACCCGGAAAATCGAAGATCGAGTCGCCTTTTGCAAGAAGCGCTCTTGCTTCGTCGTTAAAATAATCTTTGTCGCCCGCGTACTTCTTATACACCTCGGTAAGTTTGATCGCGAGCGGGCTATCGATAAAGACCGGCACCTTCGGGATCTTGCCGCTTTCGGCGAGCTCGTTCAGCTCGAAGATCATCTCCTGCGTCCGCTCCATCGCGAAGGCGGGAATAACGAGCGCGCCCCCGTCGCGGACCGTTTCCTCGACCGCCTCGCGGACCATCTCCTGTCGCTCCTCTGCCCGCTCGTGCATGCGGTTGCCGTAGGCGGACTCGATAAGCGCGTAGTCGGCGCTCGGAATATATTCGATTGGATGAATGAACGGCGCGGGCGTGTTTCCAAGATCGCCCGAAAAAACAATCTTTTTCCCTTCCG
Source organism: bacterium (assembly GCA_021815205.1). GTDB lineage: Bacteria > Patescibacteriota > Minisyncoccia > UBA6257 > GWB1-50-10 > JAKAHD01. The sequence goes on along the minus strand of JAKAHD010000004.1, from coordinate 64,689 downwards.
CGGTAACACAAATCGAGCTTGAACCCAAAATATGTCCCGCGTCATAAAATTCCACCGTGAGCGGCCCCGCGGAAAATGGCCCGTGATACCGCACCGTGCGCCACACGCTCATCGCATGCGCGACGTCCTCGTCTCCGTAGAGCGGCGGCACATGCCGCTGCTCCGCCTCCTCGCCCAAGAGATGCTCCGAATCAAGCAAGAGGAGCCGCGCGAAATCTTTGGTGGGCGGCGTCGAATAGATCGCGCCCTTGAATCCCGCCTTCACAAGCTGGGGAATCCGTCCCACATGATCGATGTGCGCATGCGTCACGAAAAGCGCATCAATTGATGCGGGATCGTATGGAAACTCCTTGAAGTTCCTGTCGGACGAAAATGTCTCTCCTTGCTCGAGCCCGCAGTCAATCAAAAATTTCTTGTCGCCGACCTCCAAAAGATAGTTCGCACCGGTCACTACTCCGGCGCCTCCGCAGAAAGTTAATTTCATGCCTTTTAGTATAACATCCTATCCGAGAAGCGGGTGTCATTTAATCCCAAGCTACGTCGAGGGTGAAGAATTTTTAGACACCGATTGATGCCGATGGCGCTGATGCATGCTGATACCGCAAGATTCTTCCGCAGGCGAGGTGGGTTCAAGATGTCTGATCCCTCTTTTTTCCTTTGGTTTGATTACTCATCCAGGTTCTGAGGGTTATCTCGGGATTTGAATGAGTAATCAAAACCAGTGACCTATCTCGCAGGTAATTAAACCAACAAAATTGCCGCAGGATAGGATGCGGCTACATATTATTGCTCCGTGGTTGGAGCAAGGAGTATAAATTGGAGTTATCGTTAATAAAAAATTCGAGCGGATACCGTTTGGTACCCGCTCGATTATTTTTACGGTTTTAAGAACTTCAATATTAGCAGAAAAATTAAATAAACTCCTTACTCACTTCAAATTTTCCTCCGCTCTTACACCCCAAAATCTTTATTTTCTTCTCATCAAAAATAGCGGCGGAAATCGTGCCCTCCGTACCGGAGATCAGCAATCCTCCCATTCCCACAATTCCCTCGGGATGTAATAGGATGGTACCATCGGTGTCTTCTTTTTCTTTTGATTCTTCCCCCATCGAAAAACCATGATCAATGTCTTTTGTCTCTGCACGGAACGGCTTTTCGATATCTAAAACCGCGGCGTAGAAATATTTCCCAATATTTCTCCCGACATACACGCCCTCTCTTTGGTCAAAAATACTATTTTCTTTTGTTGGCAACTCACCGCCGAATATTTCGGATATCCACTCAATACCAAGTCTTATTTTTCCATATTCTATACTCTCAGCAGCGGGATCCCGCTCTTCCGTTTTTACACCACTCTTCCATACATATTCCTTCCGATAGAATGGGCTTTGTTCCTTCTTCTCTCGCACGTTCTCCATAATTCCGTTATAAATCTCCTTCGCCTTTTGAACTTGCTCGTTGGTGAGGGGCTTCCCCTCCTCAAGTTGAAACGATTGCGATGCGATGGCATACAATGCGGTCCGCAATGCGGAGTACGCCTTGTCCGCGTATTGCTCCACTACTTCTTCCGAGCTGGAGAAATGTATTCCCTCGTTCCTCCATCTATATTCTCCCTTCGCGTCAGATCTGAATTCTTCGAATTTTCGGGGACTTCCATGCCACATAATACGAAGCTCACCATTCTCATCCTGAAGCTGGCTGTTTTTAAACTCACCCTCCTCAAGTCTCTTAATTGATTTGTAAATTTTTAGGGCGTCTTCCTGTTGCATGTGACGCAATAGTTCTTTGAACTGTCCGCTTTCGATCTTCTTGCCCTCAGTGTTCGCAACCAGCGGGACCCCATTTTCGGAGAATTCAAATGGCGGGTCGTTCGGGTTACCAATATTTGAATTAAATTCCATGGGAAATTTCGTACTCAATTGCTATTCTTCCGCTTTCTCCTTCAATAACTCTTCCGCCACCTGCCGCTCGTTCCATGGGATTGTTCTCCCGTGTTCCATGCGGATCGTGGACTCACTCCCTTTCCCAGTCATCACTATCGTGTCCCCTTCCTTCGCGAGCGAGAGCGCTTTTTTAATCGCTTCCCTGCGGTCAAGGATCTTGAAAATATTCTTCTGATTTAAACGGGCATCTTTGGTCTCCCGCGCCCCTTTCTCGATCTCATCGAGAATTGTGTCGGGGTTTTCGTTAAAGGGATCTTCGTTTGTTAAAACAATCGCATCACAATACTCCGCGGCGATCTTCCCCATCTCCGGCCGCTTCCATTTGTCTCTTCCCCCTCCCGCGGACCCCAAGACGCAGATCAAGGATCCCCGCCTTCCCGTAAGTCGTTCGGGGCGTACCGCCTCGTAAATCGCCTTCAAGGAATCCGGCGTGTGCGCATAGTCCACGACGACCGCGAAAGGTGTTTTTTGCACGAACTCACACCGCCCCGGCACGCCCTTGAAGGCGCGAAGCGCGCGAAGAAACACCTCCCACGGAATCTGCCGGGTCTCCGCAAACGCCTCGGCGGCGGCGGCGTTCATAAAGTTGAAATCTGGTATGAGCCACTCGTTTATCGAGCGCCGCACTGCGGGATCCTTGAAATTCATACCGTGCGCCGCGGCGCGCTCCAAAAATATCGCGTGGGAAAACGGCACAAGCGCGTTTCCGCGCACTGCGTGCGCCGCGTCGGAAAAAAAGCTCACATTATGATCGTCCTCGTTCACAAAGAAGTATTTTTGTTTTTTTCGGGAGTGCGCGAGGGAAGAGAAGAATGAGACCTTTGCCGCTCGATACTTTTCGAATGAGCCGTGCCGCTCGATGTGCTCGGGCGCGAGATTTAAGAAAAATGCCGCGTCCCAATCAATGAAGCGGTGGCGGTGCTGCATAATCCCCTCCGAGGTCACTTCCATAATCGCGTACTCCGCGCCCGCACGTACGGCTTCGTGGAGAAACCGCTGGATTGCGAACCTCCCCGGCATCGTATTTCCCGGTTTCTCTTTTGCGGTTGCATTAAGAATCTTCTTCCGCACGGAGCCCAAAAGCGCCGTTTTCTTTCCGGCCGCTTCGAGTGTCGCGTTCAAAATCTCGACCGTGCTCGACTTACCCTTCGTGCCCGTAACGCCGACCACGAAAAGTTCCCTGCTTGGAAAGCCGTACCATACCGCCCCCAGAAACGCGAGGAGATAATGATAAGCGTCCAAGAGCCAGGGTATGCGGCATAGAAATTTGAAGATGGGGACTCTTTTGATCTTCTCTATGAGATTATACTGAACATTTCTTACCATATTCGAAAATAAATCCTAAATCCTAATTTCTAAACTCTAAACAAATCCAAATGACTAAATGGACGAGATCCAAAACAAGCGTTTTGGTTATTCGGATTTTGAATTGGCGCAACGTAGCGAGTGAAATGCAAAAGTGAAACTTTTGCGTTTCCGAGCACGCAAGCCAAGAAGGGGTTTAATATCCGCTCCGCCAGCTGGCGGATTGCAGTGAGGAAGTGCGCAAAGTGCTCCATTGTGCGGGGCTTACCCTGCGGTCGGATATCCTTCATTTTGGTCATTGTTTAGGATTTAGGATTTCGGATTTAGAAATTCGAATTCTGTTTCCCTAACATCTTCAGCGCCTCCCGTAATTTCTCTTCCAAACCCTCCTTCTCATTCGGGATTTCTTTTATAATATTTCGCACTTCAGGGCGGTTGTAACCCAAGCCCACGAGCGCCTCCTCGACCTCCATGTTCACGCCGATCGCCTTCGCGCGCTCCGCGCCCTTCGGCATCATAATCTTGTTCTGAAGCTCCAGGACTACCCGCCCCGCGGTTTTCTGCCCGATGCCTGATGCGCGCGAGAGGAGATCCGCGCGTTTCTCGATAATCGCGACCATGATATTCGGCGCGGTGTCGAGATCAAGGATCGCAAGCGCGGTGCGGGGCCCGACGCCCGAGACCGAGATTAAAAGTTCGAAGAGTTTCAACGCGCCCTCGTCAAAAAACCCGTAGAGATCGAGTATGTCCTCGCGCACATGGAGATGGCAATAGAGCCGCACCTCGTTTCCCTCCTCGGGTGCCGCCGTGAGTGTTCCTTCGTTTGAAAACACCTTAAACCCGATGCCTCCCGTCTCCACCACAAGGAAGTGGTCGCCCTTGTTAATTAAAATGCCTTTCAGGGAATAGATCATATATACCTATTATAAGCCCACACCGCTACAAAATCCTAATCGAAAATCCAAAACATGTGTTTCGGTCATTATGATTTTGCGTTTTGGTTATTGTTTAGGATTTATATCCCTTCGGTCATCCCTGCGGGAGATGTCCCGTAGGGACAGACATCTCCAGCGGGGAGAGAAATTAGAATTTAGGATTTTATGAGCCACAACCACAGCGGCAACGACCGGATTCGGAAAACATTGACAATGTATCCAAGGGTGCATATTATTGTGATGCTATGCCAATCATAAAATCAGCCAAGAAAGCTAACCGACAAACCATACGCCGCCGCACCCGAAACCTCGCGCGAAAGAACGTGCTCGGCGCCGCGGTGAAGGAATATAGAAGACTTGTCATGGCGGGAAATATGGAAGCCGCGAACGCAAAACTCCCCTCGCTCTACAAGACGATTGATAAAATGAGTAAGGTGAGATTTATTAAGAAAAATAAAGCGAACCGCATGAAATCGCGGCTCACCAAAAAACTTCAAGCAAAAAAACAATAGGAATCTAGGATTCCTATTTTTTTGTGAAACCTATCCGTTCAAAGGATCTTATGAATCAAATCACTCCTGTTCGTCGCGCGCCGAGCGCGAACTTGAGAAGCGCCTCCTCGTACTCGAGTTTTCCGGACTTTATCGAAATATCATAATCGGCGAGCGCTACCACGTTCCTGCCGCGGGCTGCATACCCCAGAGAGTTAAAAATATATGCGCTCGCCTCATGCTGGAGGAAGAGCCGCTCCAAAAGCGAAAGACGCTCTTTCCAATCATGCGACGAGAGCATTCGCGCCGTTACTTGGAATACCTGGTACTTCGTCAATTGATTGAAATACGCCGCGATCATTTCTTTTGAAATCGGCTCGTTGCCCGCGACAAGCGCGAGTTTGTCGAGCTCCGCGACCGCGTTCCAGCTCCGCTCCTCACCTAACTCAAGATACCGCGCGAAGAGCGCGAGCGCATCCGGGGCAAACACGAGGCCGCGCGCCCTCGCTTCTTCGCGCACAAAGAGCTCAAGCATTTTTCCTTCGAGCACCTTGAACTCCTGCGCCTTGGATGGCGCATTGAGCAAGAACTGAAAATCCTTCAAGGGCTTCTTCTCGTCCGAGAGCAGCATGAAGGTTTTCTCGTCCTTCAAAAATTTCTTTAGGATCTCGCGCCACGCTTTTTCTTTCACCTCCTGCGGATATCTCACGACTGCAATCTTCGAATCCACAAATATCGATGGCTGGTTCAAGAAATCCCTTACCTTTTCCCAATCTTCCGGATTTTCCTCAAAGTCGGCAGAGAAAATATCCATACTCGGATATTTCTTCTTATACTCAGAAAGGAGCGAATCAAGTTTCATCTTTCTCCTGTAGGAATCGGGACCGTAGAGATAAATCACCATATTTTACCTATAGTACTACAATTAGCGTTGCGTGGTAATACGCGGTATCGGAATTCATCCGAAGCCAACCCTCCTTCGTCCGCCTCGAGCGGACTACGGAAAGGTTCCCCTTCGCCCTTCATCCCGTGAGAAGCAGGAAACCCCGTGGCTTGCCACGGGGATGAATGCCTCGTCCCGTGGCGAACGCGGGGTTTAATACCCCGTGTGAGCTTCTAACGGGATTCATCCTCATCGCACGCGACGGAGGTATTCGGGCGAAGGAGAATAAAAAGTTTAGATGCGATTGGAAAAAAGACGGCGATGCGGTGATAACTCAGCCAAACAGCGAAACAATAATTCCCAACGCCTCTGTTGCATGCCTTATTATGGGTGCTATGCTATAGCATAGCACCCAAGAAGTGAATGCGTCTCGATACACTCCGGCTCACTTTCATATTTACTAACCTATGTGACGATCGTCACATAGCTTAGTGATTTAATGAGTGGAGCGGGTTCAATGAAAGCGACGAGAAATTGGCGGCAAACGGTCAAGGGTGGCAGATAAACGGTGTCTCAAAAATATAAGAGCCCGTAATCATATGACTGATTACGGGCTCGTTAAAATCTATTGCCGTGCCGTCTGGATGTCTGACGGCTGAAAAATAAACTGTACAACCCTCGGAATGTCGGTAGAAATCGAAAAATCCCTATGCGCCCACCCGAAAGTTAATCCGTAACTATTAAACTGCAGATCCACCGGCACGCTCCCATAAATTCTGTTTATGTTTTCGTACGGAAGTGTTACCGAACTCATCGGTGGAACATTCGACATTTGTTGTCCGCCAATCAACCCTCCCTGCATTGTGTAATAGGTGCAGTTGATAAACTGCACCTGCGTAGTAGACATGAGCACGATCGTCGGAAAGTCTACTTTCACCACACCCTGCGTGGGCGAGGGTGGGTATGGGGAGATTTGGTTGTAATTGTAATAACTGTATCTCCCGTCGGGGTACCTCACTTCCTGTATCACCCAGTCATACGGTTGATTGGGTTGGAGTGAGGGACTCACAAACGCGACACCGACTCGCTCGCCGTTCCGCAGCATCCACGCAAGCAACGGATACTGTTCTCCATCGAATTTCACGTTTACCTCACCAACGGCGGATCCGTTCGGAGGAATGGTGCCCACGTATTTGCCGTATGCGCCATAAAGCTCGGCAGTATACGGCGTTGGGTTGAATACCGACACCGTCGTCATGGTTCCCAACCCAAGCAACCCTATCTTCGGGGTATTTATCATCATCCCGAGATAGAAACTGTGCCCGCATGCAGTGAAAAATACCGACACAAAAAGCAAAACAAAAATAGCAAAAAACTTTTTCAATTTCTTATACTCCCTCAACTGAATCTCAGCTGATTTTAAGTTTTAAATAGATGATTAACTTCAATTCTTAACTGCCTACATTATACTACTAAAATATGATTGTGTCAAATCCACTCGCGGAGGTATTATCACCGTCAGAAAATAATAAACCCCGGGATTTTCATTCCGAGGCTTTTCCAAATCTCTATTGGGTATTCTAAACTGTCCCGCGGTTGGCGCATTTAAACGCGCCTTCTTTTAACATAATGTTCCTCTCGCACTAAGAACACTTGATGTTCTTTGCGAGAAAGAATGCGCTGTCCACTATTTTTATGAAACAGTGCGCTAATCCTTCTCCGCAGTCTTTTCCTTGGTATGTTCCTTTCCACCAACCCCCTTTTGCGTCTTTGCTCTCGAAGTTGTAGAAAATCGGCGGGCGGTTCTCATACTGTTTTGTAAAAGAGATTTTCACTTTTGAAAGTATGATATTCCTCAATCTCGATGTGCCAAATCTATCCATCATCACGCCGCCAAGCCCCGGACGACCATCTGCGAACGAGCTTATCACGGCGTTGAACAAAGCGTATGCCTGGCACTTTCCTATCACGACGCGCTCCCCTATTTCTGGATCATGACCAATACAGAAACCGATATCTTCAAAGAAAAATACGCCTTGCAGAAGATAAGTGCTCTTTTTCATGGAGTATCCTCTTAAATTGTGTATTGAAAATTACTTGAATACACTTTAACACTCCTCCATAATATGCGCAAACGTAAAAACGAATGCAACCTTGAAGCGCGGGTTTGAAATCCCCGCTCATAGTACTATGCCGCAGCATAGTGCCAGCATAGTGCCTAAGAAGAAGTGGTCAGCGTTTGCGCAACGAATATCACACCGCTTCACGCCCCCAGACCACGGGGTTATACCCGCGGCTTTCTGGTGAGGGGGTCTACCAAAGGGTGCTATGACATGTCATAGCACCTTTCTTCTCCCTCCCAGATGGTGGAATATGGTTCGCTTTCGGCGGCTCGGAATAACTCCGGCGGCGTATTCTGCGCGTGCCCCTTATATAAGTATTCATGTAAGGGGTGTACCCGCGTACTCGTAGCGTGATCAGCTTTTACGTCCAACCTTTCCTTTCTAAAAATAAAGCCACCCCCCGCCATCTTTCTTGTGAGCGCCTCAAAAACCCTCTACACTTATATATATGACGTTGAACGCAAATTCACTGAAGGAACAGGTGCAGCGCCAGCGCCGCGAGGCGGAAGAAAACGACGCGAAGCGGCGCGCGCAGAAACTCGGGCTCCCCTACATGAATCTCATCTCGGCGACGGTCCCCACGGAGATCAAGGCGCTCGCCTTGGTACCTGAAGCCGACGCAAAAAAGGCGCTCATCGCGCCGCTCCAACTCGTGAAGAAAACCTTGATTGTTGCAGTCTTCGATTCCGAAAAACCGGAAACGAAAGCAATACTCGAGGAACTCAAGAAAAAGTTTGAGGTAAAGGTCGTCGTGAGCTCCATGACGAGTATCACGCACGTCTGGTCGTACTACCAGTACATCGTGAAGGAAAGGGAAATTAGCGGCCGTATTGAGATTAATGAAGAACGGTTAAAAAACTTCGAGGCGACGATCCATAGTCTCGAGGATCTTGAGAAAAACATCCGCGACTTCAAGAGCCCCTACACCACGGAGATTTTGGAGATTATCTTGAGCGGCGCGATGGCCCTTCACGCCTCGGATATTCACTTCGAGCCGGTCGAGCACGCGGGCACCTTGCGCCTTAGGATCGACGGCTTGCTCCACTCCGTCTATAACGGCTTCACGCCGCACGCCTACGAGCTTCTCGTAACAAGAGTTAAACTGCTCTCGAACCTAAAACTCAACATCAGGGATAAACCGCAGGATGGCCGCTTCACAATTGAGCTTAAGGATCGTGCAATCGAGATCAGAACCTCGATCATTCCCTCGGAATACGGCGAGACGGGCGTGCTTCGACTCCTCGATCCCCAATCCCTTAAGGTAAATCTTGAAGAGCTTGGGTGGCGCACGGACGATCTTCTTATCGCGCAACAAGCGATTCAAAAACCCAACGGACTTATTTTAAACACCGGCCCCACAGGATCGGGGAAGACGACGACACTCTACGCCTTCCTCCGTTACGTGCAGAAACCGGAGATTAAAATCATCACCGTCGAGGACCCGATCGAGTATCATCTCCCCGGCATCTCGCAAACCCAAGTCGATCCTGATGCGGGCTACACCTTCGCCTCGGGGCTCCGCTCGATCCTGCGGCAGGACCCGAACATTATCTTGATCGGCGAGATTAGAGACAAGGAGACCGCGGAGATCGCTTTAAACGCGTCGCTCACAGGCCACCTTGTTTTCTCAACACTCCACACGAACGACGCGGTAGGCGCGATTCCCCGCCTCTTGGATCTTGATATTAAGGGCAATATCGTGGGCCCCTCGCTCTCTCTCGTGATCGCCCAGCGTCTTGTGCGCACCCTGTGCGCGCACTGCAAAGTAAAAAGAGAAATAGATGAAACATTGAAGAAAAAGATAGACGCCTTCATCGCGGCGCTCCCCGCGCGCGTTGAAAAGGCCGCGTACGCCGCTCCAACACTTTTCGAGGCGAGGGGTTGCGCCGAGTGCGGCAACCTCGGTTACCGAGGCAGAACTTCCATCTTCGAACTCTTCCCTATCACGAATGAGATTGAGGAGGCAATCTATAAGAACCCCACCGAGATTGAGCTCACGCGCTTGGCAAAACAAACGGGAATGGTTACGATGCAAGAAGACGGCGTCTTGAAGACGCTTCAAGGAATCACGACATTCGACGAGGTGGAACGTTTAACGGGGCTTATTACTTGGAGTGTTTAAAAAATAAAAGCGAACTCATAAGAGTTCGCCTGAATATCCCAACCGGAGATCTGTGGACATCAGTGCCAAAGTGAGAGAGGCGTATGTGAGATTTTTCCGAGGAACTGCCCAGCCGGAGCCACACAGCCCAAATCTGGGAAAATTCTCCTTGTCCACAGGTCTCCGATCAAGATACGATACGAGGGGTATGCTAGCATAAAAGAGTATTATTGTCAATCCCTCACATAAGCCCATAAAACAGGGTATTCTTAGGTAAGACAGCCAACCCAAACACAAGAGATATACAGTAAAACTGATGGTTATGTGAGGGACAGGTCCCCCCTCCATTTCCATGAAGTACAACGAAGAAGATTAAGGGTAATTACACATGGATCAAAAAACCGCTAAAAAATCCAAAGAAGAGCAGAACCTCGAGACGCTCTTGCGCCCCGGAAGCTTCGAGGACTACGTGGGGCAGGAAAAGATCAAGACAAATCTCCGGCTTATTATTGATGCCGCGAAGGGGCGCGGCGAGAGCTCGGATCATCTCCTCTTCTATGGCCAGGCGGGTCTTGGAAAAACCACGCTTGCCTACATTATAGGAAAAGAGTTGGGGGTGAATGTGCGCTCGACCTCCGGCCCTGCACTCGAGAAGGCTGGGGACATTGCGGCGCTCTTAAGTAACCTCGAGCCGCACGAGATCCTTTTTATTGATGAGATTCATCGCATCAATAAGCTCGTCGAGGAGATTCTCTACCCAGCACTTGAGTCGCGCACCCTGCATCTTATTATAGGAAAGGGGCCGACTGCGCGGACCTTCACACTCGATCTGCCGCCCTTCACGGTAATCGGCGCGACAACGCGTGTGAATTTGCTCTCCTCGCCCTTGCGCTCGCGGTTCGGCGCGACGTTCCGGCTTGATTATTACGGAATGGGGGATATTGAGAAGATCATCGAACGCTCGGCGAGGATTCTTGGAGCTCCGATTACCCCCGAGGGTATTCATGAACTTGCGCTCGCCTCCCGCTTTACGCCGCGCGTCGCGAACCGCCTCCTAAAGCGCGCGCGGGATTATGTGCAGGTATACAAAAAGAAACACATTGACAAGCAAGCGGTTGAAAAAACGCTCGCGATGCTTGAGATTGATTCTTTGGGGTTGGAGGATGCGGACCGGCAGCTTCTTGAGATTATTATTACAAAATTCAATGGGGGGCCGGTGGGTCTCAAAACACTCGCCGCGTCCCTGAACGAAGAAATGGAAACTATTGAGGGGGTCTACGAGCCCTTCCTTATGAAACTTGGTCTCCTGCACCGCACCCCTTCGGGGCGCGTTGCAACTCCTCTTGCGTATGAACACCTCGGAATCGAGCGGGAGAAAAAACTCCTCTAGAGCTCCTCGCGCGCTTACTTACGAGAGCGGCTCGCCCCGCGCCACGCGCGCCTTGGGGGCGCTTCTTGCGCAGGAACTGCGAAAAGAAAAGGGACCGATAGTGCTTGCCCTTAGAGGAGATTTGGGGAGTGGAAAAACTACGTTCTTGAAGGGGCTTGCACGAGGGTTCCGGATCAATGCTCTTGTAATAAGCCCTACCTTTCTTATTGTGCGCAGGTATAAAATCCCCGGGAGAAAATCGTTGCGGTATTTCTATCACGTCGACGCGTATCGCCTCGCGCGCGCAAAAGAATTCAGAGATATCGGATGGAACGCGATGCTCCACGCTCCCGCGCACATCGTCGCGATCGAGTGGGCCGAACACGTTCCGAAACGCCTGCTTCCTCCATCGATCGAAATCGCCTTCTCGCACGCAAGCCCGAAAAAGCGGATAATTACCATACGGGCAGACTATTTATGAAAAAGCTTCTCTTAATCGACGCGAACTCGCTGATCCATCGCGCATTCCACGCGCTTCCGCCGCTTACCTCTCCCCTGGGCGAACCGACAGGCGCCTTGTACGGCCTTGCGGGCGCGCTACTCAAACTCATCAAAGAACAAAACCCCGACTACATCGCGGCCGCGTTCGACCGCCCCGAACCCACGTTCCGAAAGGAGATGTTCGAGGGGTATAAAGCGCATCGGCCCAAGGCGCCGGACGAACTCGTGCACCAGCTCATTGAAGCGCATGAACTTTTCAAAAAATTCGGCATTGCGACGTTTGAAGCGAGAGGTTTTGAAGCGGACGACGTTATCGGCACGCTTGCGGCGCGCTTCTCGCGCGAGAAAGGCGTGCGGATCTTCATTCTTACGGGAGATCTCGACACCCTCCAACTTGTGAAGGACAACACAATCACCGTCATCACCCCCAAAAAAGGCGTGGGGGAGACCATGGAATACGACGAAGCTGCGGTGAAGCGCCGCTACGGCGTCACACCTTTACAGATCCCCGATTACAAAGGACTTGTGGGGGATGCCTCGGATAATATTCCCGGGGTGCGCGGCATCGGGCCAAAAACCGCGAGTGCGCTTCTTCAGGAATTCGGCACGCTTGAAACGCTTTTTAAAGAACTTAAAAGGGGGGACGTGCGCGCCCCGAAAATCCTCCCCTTCGAAAAGGAAGCGTTCTTCTCTAGGCAACTCGGCACTATACGCACCGATGCGCCCGTCGCCCCCTCGCTTGCCGCACTCGCGTGGCCGCATGCATTTCAAAACGACTGTATAACCTATCTTAGAGACAAGGGATTTCAAAGTCTTATCGCCCGCATCAAAGGCGTACAAAAAACGGCGCCGCTCACCAGGCAAGAGGTAAGCTCCGGGGATAACGCACCGCGAACCATTGGGCAGTTCGAGGTGGCATGGGAATGGAAATCGCGTTTTAAAGACCTGCTCCGCGCACAGAAGCCGCTTCCCAAAAAGCCGTTCGACTGCGCCATCGCGGGCTGGCTTCTCAATCCCGACCAGAATAATTTTTCTCCCGAGGCGCTTCTACACCGTTTCGCGGGGCATGGAAACGCGGGCCGCGACGCGCTCGAAGAGATATTCACCACGCTCAAGTCGAAACTTGCGGAGGAGAAACTAACCTATGTATTCTACGAGATTGAGATGCCGCTTGTGGAAGTGCTCGCCGCAATGGAGCTGTGGGGCATAGGACTGGACGAGCCGCAACTCTCCTTACTGCTCCGCGACGCCACGAAAGAACTCGAGGGGATCGCAAAGAAAATCTATAAGGAATCTGGCGTCGTCTTTAATCTCAACTCACCTCAGCAGATTGGCGAGGTGCTCTTTAAAAAACTCGGTATACAAAACGCCAAGGCAAAGAAAACGCGCACAGGACACTTCGCAACATCCGAAGAGGTGCTTACCTCGCTCCGCGACGCGCATCCGATCGTGGGGCTTATTCTTGCCTACCGCGAAACGTTCAAGATCAAATCCACCTACCTTGAACCGCTCCTCAGCCTCCGTGAAGCCGACGGAAAGCTTCACACCACCTTCGTACAAACCGGAACCTCGACGGGAAGAATCTCATCCGAGAAACCGAATCTTCAAAACATCCCCCGGGAGTCGAGGTGGTCTGGGGCGCTCCGGCGCGCGTTCGTCGCGGAAACCGGATGGAGCTTCTACTCCTTGGATTACTCTCAACTCGAACTTCGGCTTCTTGCTCACATCACGAAAGACGAAAATCTCCTTCGGGCATTCGAGCGCCACGAAGACATTCACACCCTCACTGCCTCGCGCGTCCTCGGTATTCCGGAATCCGCCGTAACGCCGGAACTCCGACGCATCGGGAAGACCTTAAACTTCGGCATGGTGTACGGCATGGGTATGCGGGCGTTCGCAAAAACAAGCGGCATCGGGGTGGAAGAGGCCTCAAATTTTATTAAAAAATATTTCGAGGGATTTCCAAAAATAAAATCATGGCAAGAACGCGCAAAGGCCGACGCGAAGCGGAAGGGATACGCGGAAAACATACATGGAAGAAAACGGTGGTTTTCTTCCTCAGAAAAGAAAAGTCCGTATGCGTTCGCTGAGGTGGAGCGCGCGGCAATGAACATGCCCATTCAGAGCCTCGAAGCGGACATATTGAAAATGGCAATGCGCCGCACCTACGATTTCCTCCGCACCGGGGGTTGGCTCGGAGCCCGTGCGCGGCCGATTCTTACAATCCATGATGAATTGCTCTTTGAAATCCGCGATGATATCCTAACACAAGTGGTCGGACCGCTCCACGACATTATGGAGCATGTGATTTCCTTGGACGTTCCTCTCGAAGTTGAGGGGAAAGTGGGAAAGAATTGGGGCTCGCTTCACGCGGTATGAACAAAACACAAAACTCGCTCTTTCTTTTTATTAAAGAGGTGCGCACCTATCTTGGGACTCGCGACGCCGTACTCTTATCCGGGGCGGGTATTTCTTGTGCGGTCGCGTTTCTCGCGACGCTGTTTTTTATGCCGCTTGCGGGAATTCTATTCGTCGCCCTTCTTCTCTCTACCGCCGCCTGTTTCGTTCTACTCCTCTACCTGCGTACCGCGAGATCAAGGTTTGAGCATGAGATAAAAAATACCGAGCTTGAGGCAGTTGTGGACGTGATGCGCGACGGTGTCATCGTCTACGACGTCAATTTCAGGATTATGAGCATTAATCGCGCGGCGGAGGCGATTTTTGGAGTATCATCGGAGGAGGTCGCCGGCGTGTATGTCACGCCGGATCTCGTTAAGAACCCGCACTTGAGGACGCTGACTCAAACCATCTTTCCTTCGCTTGCTCCTTCCATGCACACGCTCTCGGGAGATGGCTGGCCGCAAATTGTGGACATTACCTTTGATGAACCGAAACTCGAGCTTCACACGGTAATGAGCAAAGTGACTGGGCAGGACGGGCGCGTAGTTGGGTTTTTGAAGCTCGTGACTGATATCACGCGGGAGCGCGCAATCGTGCGATCAAAAAACGATTTCATCGCGGTTGCGGCGCACCAACTCCGAACCCCGATGACTGCCCTAAACTGGATATTTGAGAGCTTGGAAAAAAGTGTTGGAGAAAAAAAGGAAGATGCGGTGCTACGCACCAGCATTCGTGAGGGGCACGGACTCGTACAACGATCTCTTACTATCGTGAACGATCTTCTTGACGCGGCGCAGATCGAGGAGGGGCGTTTCGGCGCCGCTCCGCAAGAGATTGATGTTGCGCAATTCCTCGAGTCGGTAATCACGGACATGAAACCATACGCCGAAGAACACGGGGTCTCTGTAAGATTTCTTACTCCCAACGAACACTATCGCGTTATTACCGATCCGGAACGCCTCGCGATCAGCGTGAACAATTTTCTCGACAACGCGGTAAAATACAACACAAGAAACGGCTCGGTTACAGTGAAAACCGAACTCTCAGGCGATCAACGCTTTGTGGTGGTGCGTATTTCGGACACCGGCATAGGAATTCCGAGGGAGGATATGGAAAAACTCTCCCAAAAATTTTACCGCGGCGCGGAGGCGATCCGCCTCGAACCAAACGGAAGCGGACTTGGCGTCTACATCGCGAAAAACATCATTGAGGGCCTCGGGGGAACAATAAGGATAGAATCAGAGACCGGAAGAGGCACTGTGATCACTTTCACAATCCCCTTGAAAAGAGGTGTATAATTCATCTTATTATGACGGTACTTGGAATAGACCCGGGGAGCGTACGGGTTGGCTACGGCTTTATCGCGCGGGAGAAAAATACGTTTATCTACCTCACAAGCGGGCTTCTTCCTATACATGCCGGGGCGCAGGGAGCACAGCTTTTGATGCTTGAGAAATCGCTCGAGCAAATTCTTCGTTCCGCGCCGCGACCCGACATCGCGGTGATTGAGAGGATTTTTTTCACAAAAAACAAGAAGACGGCAATCCGCGTTGCGCAAGCACGCGGGGTCATTATAAAAACGCTTTCCGCCCACGGAATACCCTTCGAGGAACTTTCCCCGCCGTCTATAAAACTCGCGATTACGGGAAGTGGCGACGCGGACAAAAAAGCGGTTGCGAAAATGGTTTCTTTAACGCTCAAAATCGACACCGCGCAACGCATCGACGATGAAACGGACGCGCTCGCGATTGCGATCGCCGGTTCTTCGTTGCCTCGACGATAGTTGTGGCATTGACTTTCTAAAATCCTTCCTTATACTTGTCGAGAAAACATAAAAGGTCGTTACCTATTACGAATATGCTCGCTACAGAATTATTACAACCCTCCGTGATAGTGAACTACTCCGACGACGATGAGGACGCGGGAACAGAAGAAGAAAAAGAGTTTGATGGAGGATTTGATGAGAACAACGAGGAAGAATCCGGAGAGGAATTGAATGATACTGACGATATAGACGAGTTCGACGATGAGGAGTTTTAGATTTTCTTCTCATACCTGTTTTATTACTCCCCGCAACAGAAGTGTCGCGGGGAGTTTTTTGCGACATTTGTTCTGGGGGTATAAAATGAAGATACCGCATCGCACGCGACGGAGGTGTTCGGGCGAAGGGGAATAAACTATATGGGAACCAAGAAGCGGAAAGAAGTGTTTGTGTCGCGCACAACAAAGCGAGGGGGGAGAAAAAGGTTTTTTCTCTCCGCGCTTCTTATTACGTGTATTGTTGCGGTAAGCGCGGTGGTGGTTGGTGTTTTATATGTGGTGGTGACTATCCAACAACTCCCGTCACCCGACCAATTTTCAAGCAAACAAATAAGCCAGTCCACAAAAATCTACGACCGCACCGGAACAGTACTTCTCTATGAAATCCACGGGGAGGAAAAAAGGACAATAATTCCCCTCTCTGATATCCCCAACTCATTACAACAAGCGACGCTTGCCGCTGAAGATTCAAACTTTTATACCCGCCCCGCGTTCGATTGGACGGGTATCGCGAGGGCGGTGTGGGTCGATCTCCAGAAGGGGTATGCCGCCCAAGGGGGGTCGACCATCACGCAACAGCTCGCGAGAAACGTATTTCTCTCGGGAGAGAAAACGATCACAAGAAAAATAAAAGAGCTTATTCTTGCGATTGAGCTCGAATCAAAATACACGAAAAGCCAAATTCTCGGTTTTTATTTAAACCAGATCCCTTACGGATCAAACGCGTACGGAGTTGAGGCGGCAAGCCAAACCTATTTTAACACGCACGCGAAAGATCTCACCTTAAGCGAATCGGCGATACTTGCGGCAATGATTAGGGCGCCTAGCTACTATTCTCCTTGGGGAACGCACATAGACGATCTTCTCGCGAGAAGAAATTATGTGCTCGACAGGATGGCGGAGCTGGGCTACATCACGACGTCGCAGGCGGCCGCCGCAAAAAAAGATGTACCGCATTTCGCGCCGCCATCCATAGGATCGATTAAGACGCCGCATTTCTCGCTTGCCGTCAAAGACTATCTTATCAACAAATACGGCGAGGATATGGTAGTAAACGGGGGCCTTAAAGTCATCACCACACTCGACTGGTCCATGCAACAAGCCGCGGAACAGGCGGTAGCGGACGGCGTCCTAAGAAACACCAAACTTTATAAAGGCACAAACGGGGCGCTTGTCGCGCAAGACCCAAAAACAGGTCAGATTCTCGCAATGGTGGGATCTAAGGATTATTTTGATACCAAAGACGGGGGGAATTTTAATGTGGCAACTCAAGGGCTGCGCCAGCCGGGGTCAACCTTAAAACCTTTCGCCTACATGCTCGCGTTCGAGAAGGGTTACACCCCACGCACAATGATATTTGATGTGCCAACCGAGTTCGTGCCAATGAACAGCACGTGTCCGCTTATTCCGAATTTTGATGCCACGAGTTCGCCCGACTGCTTCCATCCTCAGGATTTTGAGAACTTCGCGGGACCCGTGAGTTTCGCGCAGGCGCTTGCGCAGTCCATTAACGTGGCGGCGGTAAAGGTACTTTATTTAGATGGTTTGAATAATGTGCTGCGCACGGTGCGTTCATTTGGTATTACCACCCTCAACGACCCCTCTCGCTACGGCCTTTCGTTGGTGTTGGGAGGGGGCGAGGTAAAACTTATTGATCTTGTAAACGCATACGCGACGCTCTCCCAAGAGGGGGTGCGCCACGACCAAGTAATGGTGCTTGAGGTTCGCGATGCAAACGGCAATGTGCTTGAGGAGTATCGTGACCACTCGACGCGGGTTGTGGACCAAGAGTATCCGAGAGTTATTAATCAAATTCTTTCTGATCAAAACCTGCGCGCGCCGCTCATGCAAGCGAGTCTTCCGCTCACGGTGTTTCCTGGACGCGATGTAGCGTTGAAAACGGGCACAACAAACGATTACCGAGACGCGTGGGCAATGGGATACACGCCATCTCTTGTGGTGGGTGTTTGGGCGGGAAACAACAACAACGCACCACTCCAAAAACACGGATCGAGTATCTTGGCCGCCGTCCCTATATGGAGCGATTTCTTAAATAGGGTGTTGCCAAACTATCCCGAAGAAGTATTTGCGAGGCCGGAACCGCTTCCTATATCCCAAAAACCGATGCTTGATGGGCAGTACATTACCAAAATAAATATCGGCGGCCAGACGTTCCCGCAGGTCCACTCGATTCTTTATTACGTCGATAAGAACAATCCTTTGGGGCCCGTGCCGCAAAACCCCTCCGACGACCCGCAATTCCTAAATTGGGAGACGGGGGTTGTTATGTGGGCAAGCCAACATATTCAAAACTTCGGATTATTTAATCAGTCGGTTCCTTTTGGGGCGTCCTCGCAGAATTTTGGAGGCGGTGTGAGTATTCAAAATATCTCACCCGAGAACGGATCGTTTGTCGCCCCAGGAGAACATCTTCAAGCTGATATTACATCAAAAGATGTTATTAAAAGCGTTGGAATATATATAAACGGCATCCCGCTTAAAATCTTCGATACTATAAACCAAGCGTCGTATCACGTCACATCCATCCTCCCGAATAATCTCAATCCCCAAAACACAATCGAGGTGCGCGCGGTAACCACGCGCGGCGAGCAGGCCTCCGCGCAAATTATTGTGTACCATAAATAGAATAGAGAGGATGCTCTTATATTTTAGAACTTTGAATTTTACCCCTTAATAGGCATTACCACATATAAAAGGTTTGGCTCTTTCGGGTTCTGGAGGAGCACCGCCCGGTCGGATGAGGTAACCCCAAGCGTCACCTCATTTCCCGAGAACACCTTGAGTCCATCAAGAAGATATTTCCAATTAAAGATGATTGAGAAACGCTCTCCCTTGCCCTTCACGGGGATCTTGTATAAACTCTCTCCCAGCGCGCTATCAACCGAATACACCTCGAGTACTTTTTTATTTTCCCCGAGACGCACAATAACATCGTTCGCTCTTCCGGAAAAGGGGCTCGCAAGACGAACGGCGTTTATAAACTCCGCGCGATTAACCGTGACTTCGTGCGGGGGGTGGTGGGGAATTACTGCATGATACTCAGGAAATGATCCGTCAATAAGGCGCGAGATTATTTTCTCGTTTGGGGAAGAGAGAAGAATTTGGTTCGGCTCGATGCACACGGTTATCTCCTCTGATCCCTTAAACATTTTCAGGGCTTCAGAGGCGGTTTTAAGAGGAATAATCGCGGCGGTGTCTTGAGAAGAGGCGGTGGGGGGGAGATTTATTTTTTCTTCAGCAAGGCGAAACCCATCCGTTGCGGCAAGTGTAATCATCCGACCGGAGCACTTAAAATACACTCCGCTTATCTCTGGGCGTATATCGGAGTACTGGGCGGCGACAATTACATTTTGAAGGGCGCCGCGAAAGAGCTCCGTAGGAAACAAGAGAGGTGGTGTTTGTTTCTGAATAGATGGAATTATAGGAAACTCCGCGGCGTCTTGCCCTTGAAGTACCGCCTCGTAATTATCGGTGGTGATGGTTATTTTTCGGTCTTTTTCCTCAATCGCGACCCGCTCCGCCATAAGATTCTTAATAAGGGAGTTAAAAAGCGAGAAAGGAACCGCGATCTCGCCTCCTTCAATCACTTTTCCGGGGAGTGAGTACTCGATCGCGAGCTCGAGGTTTGTTCCCACAAGAAGAATCTTCCCCCCAACCGTTTTCACAAGCGCGTGTTTAAGAATTGGAAGACTCGAACTCTCGTTTACCGCACGCTCCACAGATCCTAACGCGTCTACTAAGTTAGTTTTTAGTAATATTAATTTCATAGTAGTGGTAGTAGCGGGTGTGCAAAAATACGGCGCGCTTTATTTTCTTGTTTTGTGCTCTTGCTTATTTTAAATATAAACCCTCGGATAATTTGTGGAAAACGTTATGGAATTTTCTATGATATGTGGACAGTTTTTTCCTTGAGCGTATTTCATCCACAAGAACCAACCCCGCTATTCACATCTTATACAAACGTTCTTTTATAAGCAGTATTTTTTGGTTTAATCCCGGATCACGGCTGCATTCCTTTGTGATTTTTTCACACGCGTGTATCGCGGTGGTATGGTCCCTTTTTCCAAGGCGGTCGCCGATATGCGGATAGGAAAGTTTTAACATATCCCGAAGAAGATACATCGCGATCTGGCGGGGTTGCACCACCTCCTGTTTCCTACTGCGGTTTGTTATGTCGTTTGGAGCAACCTCAAAAAAATCCGCCACCGCTCTCACTACATCATTCGCGGTAATGTTTTTTGGAGTTACTTGCACCGCTTCACTTATTATCTCGTTGAGCTTTTTTTCGTCTATCTTCTCATTTTTACACTGCTCATAAAACACCACCTTATTTAAAACCCCCTCAAGTTCGCGTATGTTTTTTTGAACCCTTGCGGCAACCTCTTCGAGCACCTTGTCGTCTATGAAAAAACCCCGCTCACGCGCCTTGGTTTTCAAAATAGCAAGACGCGTTTCATAATCGGGGTACCCCACATCCACAATCATCCCCCCCTCAAAACGCGATCGCAGACGCTCCTCAAGTGTCGGAATGGAGTTTGGCGGCCTATCAGAAGAAATGATTATTTGCTTATTGTGTTCATAAAGCGTGTTGAAGGTATAAAAAAACTCCTGTTCGGTTGCCGTCTTTCCTCCTATAAACTGGATGTCGTCTACAATCAACACATCAATGTCGCGATATTTTTTCTTCACGTCTTCCATCCGCCTATTCCGTACCGCCCACACCACATCATTAATGAATTTTTCGGAGGAGGCGTAAAGCACGTTTACCGCATGTTTGTGTCGTGCGGCGACCCTATTCCCCACCGCCTGAATAAGGTGTGTTTTTCCAAGCCCCACACCCCCATACACGAAGAGGGGGTTGTACTTTTTTCCAATATCCTTCGCCACCGCCTCCGCCGCGGCGTGCGCAATCTCATTCGAGGAGCCAACCACGAACGAATCGAAGGTGTATCTTGGGTTCAGGTTGGTTTTAGGATTCACTTCCGGTTCGAGAAGTGGTGATTGCGATTCCAAAAACGACGCCTCCTCTTGCGCATTCTTTGCCGCGGTGTGGGGTGGCCGCAATGGGTTTTGATTCACCACCGTGTAATCAACGTTTTTTATTGAGCCATCGATGTTTCGCAACGACCCAAGGATAAGCTTATGATACCGGCTCTTTACCCACTCTTTCGCGAAATTATTCGGAAGTCCCACCATCACGATCCCTTCCCGCTCATTTTTATCCAAGAGTTTGCTATGCTTCAGCCACGTCAAAAAATTTGGCCTGGAGATTTGAAGCTCTATGTCTCCCAAGACGTTTTCCCAAAGCTCATTGTTCTCCATAGTGATAGCTTTCCCTTAAGGATAGAAACTTTTTCACGGAATGCAAGTGGGATGAAGGGGGGTTTTATACCCCCACTGTGTATTACCTGTGTATAAGTGTTTTGATGGGACGACACCCGCGAGTTGTACGCGAGTTGTAATTTAGTAATTAGTTGTAACGAAGCGGAAATTGATCACGAAAACAACCTCATTTCCATAAATTTCTAGTTGATTTCAATAAACCGCTTTTAAGTCGTTGTGCGGCACAACACTTAGCAAATTTACATAACAAAGAAGGCGTGGTAGTATTGTTATATGAGCCAAACATATCAACCGAAGAAAAAAAAGAGAAGGCGAACACATGGGTTTTTAAAACGGTCGCGCTCGCCGCAAGGGAGGAATGTGTTAAGGCGAAGGAGAGCGAAGAAACGCAAAAGACTCACCGTATAGCGTGCCGCATCTCACCCTCAAGTTAATTCCTCACACACCCTCCTCCCGGAGGGTGGTGTGTGTGATTCCAAAAACGGTCGTGAAAAAGGCAGTGAGGAGAAACTTGATTAAAAGAAGAATTCGCGCTATTGTGGTACCGCTTCTTGTGGGCGCCTCGCACGACTGTGTGGTGATCGCGCGAAAAGGGATCGACGCAATCACATTCCAGGAATTACAGCGCGAGCTTGGCGCCGCAATGGATCACCCTCATAAAAAATGAGCACACTCTTTCATACTTATCTCTACACGCCGATCTTCTCGGTTTTGATTTTTTTCTATCAGTACGTTTCTTTCGGCGACCTTGGCATCGCGATTATTGAACTCACTATAGCGGTGCGGCTCATCCTCCTTCCTCTCTTCCATAAGAGCGCAAAAGATCAGACGATAATGCAGCGCCTCCAGCCGCACGTAAAAAGGATTCAAACCGAGCACAAAGACAATAAAGAGCGTCAGGCGAAGGAGTTGATGGCGCTGTATCAAGAACACCGCGTAAACCCCTTCTCCGGTTTTTTGCTTCTTCTTATCCAAATCCCGATCTTTATCGCGCTCTTTCAAATCTTTACTACGGGAATATCGGGAACGGAGTTCGCGACTCGGGGGTTTCTTGGGTTTATTGATCTTGCCGACAAAAACTTCGTGTTGGTACTGCTTGCCGCGATGCTCCAGTTTTTCCAAAGTAAAATGATGTTTGCGAAAAAGAGTGAGCCATCCGCCCGCGGCGAGCACAAAGACCCGACCGCGTCCATGCAGAAGATTATGATGTATATAGGACCCCTTCTCACCCTCCTTATTCTCGGCAACCTTCCGGCGGCACTTGGGCTCTACTGGCTTGTGTCAAACGTCTTTTCTCTGGTACAACAGATATATATCAATAAGAAGATAGCCATCGCAGAACAGTCCACATGAACATAACCGCACACATACAAAAACTTCTGGAGCTTATGGGATTTCCAGAGCATCAGGTCTCGGTTGACGAGGAGCACCGGAAGGTGCTTGTGGTGGTGGACGACGAGCTCTTTCGCTCCCAACTCCCTACCGCACTCCCCGCGTTCGAGCACCTCATAAACCTCATGCTTCGCAGAGAGAACCTCCCCTCGTTTGTGGTGGACGTAAATTATTATCGCAGAGAACGTGAACGACTGATTATTGAGCTCGCAAAGGCGGGCGCGAAGAAGGCGATTCTCACAAAAACGGATGTGGCGCTTCCCCCAATGAATGCCTACGAACGCCGTTTGGTGCATGTGGAAATAGCAACCAACCCCGATCTTAAGACGGAAAGCGACGGTGAAGGCAAGGACCGCCACATCATTATTAAACACATCAACATTTAATCATCCTCGCGTCGCATTCCCCACTACAAGGCCCTGCACCGCTTTTTCGAGTGAGGGTAAGACTTGGGCTAGCGCCCCGGAGCGCCCGAATGAGAAAATAGCGGCGCAGGGCAAAAACCCTAGTCCCCCACACGCTGTCCGTTTTGCGAAAACTGATCCGAGGTAAGGTTCAAGGCATACACATAATTATCGAGACGGTTTCTGAAGTAGAGGAATCCATTGCTGAATATTGGATTTATCGCATCAAACACGCCATTATTAAGCAACTTAGGAATATTTGAAAAAGCCATTCCCCCATTCGCGGCGTTTACCTCATAGAGTGTGTCCGAGGTAAATAGTTTTAAGGTGAGATAATCATCGGGGAGTGTTGCGTTCTTAAAATTCTGTGAATCCGGCACGAAGCAGTACGCAATCACGCCAGAAAAGGTACATTTGGGGGGAAGCGTGAGGAACGGCACGGGCGCCACAGAACTTAAGGTGTAGGGGTCAAGAATTTGGAATGCATTTCCTATAAAGGAAAACATAATTCGCTTATCGTCGCTTAGCGTAAGCACCAGACCATTTTGCCCGCCCATAAGAAGATGCACCGCCAAACTTGCAGTGTCTATTTTCCACACCCGCGAGGGATAGTGTGCGGACGCTCGTTCGGTGAGCAAAAGTGTTGAGGGGGGCAAAAAAGAGAGTTGCACATCCTGGAACCGGAAATCTTTAATAAGGATCTTGGTAACGGCGTTCCCGCGGCTCATGTCAATTGAGGCGAGCGCGGGCACGGAACCGTTCTGCACGACGCCATAGAAGGTGTTGTTATCCCCTCCCCATGCAGCGCTTAAGACCGTCGAGGGGAGCGGGCGCCAGACCTGATCCACATCATCGAACACGCCCCACTGCGGCGCGCGCGGATCCCCAAAGGAAGCGAGTACGCGCTGTGAGCCGGGGCCGATTGCTATCGTATTCAAGGCGCCCATTTTTTGCTGGGTAATCTGGGTGTCCTTTCCATCCTTGTTTTTATTTACAAGAAACACCTGGCCGTCTTGGTTAAGATAAAAAATTCCTTGCGTTTGTCCGTCGATCCAGTATGCTTCAGCGGGATTATTGGAAACCCTTATAATCGCGGGCGAGCTTGTGCCGAACGTGATGGTGCCGCCTCCCAAGGTTTGGGGAGAAGAAGTCGACGAGGCAGGAAGCGATCCTCCGGGAAGGTTTGGCGCGGAAGGAGTTGAAGAAGAAACCGCGGGGACCCCCGGCGAAGCGGGGCCCGCAATCCCCTGCCAAACAAAGTACACGACGAGCCCGAAGACCGCGACGAGCACCAGCGTGATAATTATTTTTTTATAGTCGAGTTTCATTGGTGTTCTCACCACTCCACATGGATGTTGTTGCCTGTGGTGGTTTTATAGTTTCCCTCTGCATTACACACAAGCGGCGGCCGAGCGTACTCGTTGAGGGATCTAAAAAATCCGCCCCCCGCACTCGATTTCAAAATATCCATTGTTTTCTGTACGTCCGCACACGTTACGTTTCCGGTGAGCGCGATGTCGGCGCACTGCCCGTCGTAGTGGCAGGGGGACGAGTGATACACCGTATTCGGCCACGCCTCGGTGATTTGCCAGGAAATTCCCGTTCCCCCAGAAGAGTTTTTTGCCGCTTGCATCAGCTTATTGAATTTATCGAGATCGGCTGTAAACTTTTTATTAAGTCTGCAGTACCCTTTGTGGGAGTTAAGGGTGGTGTTATCAATCGTCTTGTCGCACGGATTGCCGTTCACAGAAAAGTTGGGGGGGAGGTCTTCGCAGTCGGCGCACGGACTCACTATGGGTGTATCCTTGTTCTGTATTGACGGCGGATTTTCCGCTACCGTGCACGTCCAGAAAGGAGCGGCGTTTTCGTTTGCGCAGTAGGTGTTCTTATTTTCACTCCCATCCGGGTTTATGCAGTAATAAATAGGATTATCTCCCCAGTAGTCCCTTGCGAAAGAAGGAACGGTTGGAGGACTCAAAGGATCCCTTTGAAATGTCTTATCGGTGAAGGTGCGGGTAACAAACTGATCGGGGTTTTTGAAATCCTTTGTTTTTGATTCTCTCGCGGAGAACTGCCACTCCTTACATACAGGCCCCCCCAAATTCTGATATAGCGGAGTGCATAACTTCAAACTCGAATTGAGCGGAGTCATCTGCACCGTTTTGCCAACCCCCGGTTCCTTGTAGGCGTACACCAAACACTTCGCGGTAGCGGTGGGGCTCGTTCCAGTAAAATACGGATATTTCCACACCATTGAACCATTCGGAATCGCAAAATCTTCGGCATAGTAATCGCCGGCCACAAACCCAAAACCATTAGAAACTGGATTGTGTCCAACTTCTTGCCTGTAAATGCAATGCAACACGCTTATTTGTTTTACCCCGTTCCACACAGGGATGTTTGCGAAGTCCTCGACGCCCGGCGCGACGCAGTTTGTGTCGGAGAGTTTTTCCGTGAGTTGCGCTTTTTCGGTTGATGCTTCTCCCGCGGCAGGGAGTTTCAAGAGTGTGAGCTGGGGATTTATAGTGTTGAGGACAAGATAGGCGCCGAAAAGGAGGAGGAGACCGAAGATCGCCGAGGTGATCATATCGTTCGCCTCGCGAATCTTGTCAGGGCTTCCCGCGGATAGGATCCGCACGATACCTCCCGCGACGATCATCCCAAGCGCCAAAGCGCCACCGATCCATAAACTGAACTGGTAGAAAGTTTGAATATAGGTGGTAACTTGGGTGTCGGAAGTTATTGGTTGGCAACCGGGGCTCGGGCACGGAAAATTCACATTCACGATCGGTTGCGGCGGGTTTAAGGTCTTTTGTGCGTAGGCGGTATTGATCGCGGTAACCGCAAAAAACGCGAGGAACACGAAAACGATTAGCGTGAGATTTTTCAGTTTTGTTTTTAACATAACATCTTTCTTTAATGTTCTGTTATTGTATGGGAAATGCTGCGGCTGTTTTTCCGATCTCGAGCGGGTTCTTGTTATTCTGCGCGCTCACCGAAATCTGGAGCAGCCGGTCAAGGGGCGTCGGGGCGCCGAGTTGGAGCTTCACGGTGTTTCCTGAAACATTCGATTGAGCCCCATTGATGGTCCAGAAGAACGTGAGATCGCTTGGGGATGAGACGTTAAAAGAGAACGGGATTGCGGCGAGCGTTACGCTTGAGTTTGCGGCTACGGAGTTTGAAGGAGCGGCGTAGGAGAGTACCAAAGTAGGCGCCACTATGGGAATCTGAAGCGAGCCGCGTGCGCCCCCCCCGCCCTGGAGCTCAATTACCGCGCGCACGGACACGTAGCCGGAATCCTCCTGCTGGGTATAGAAGGAAAATGTTTTAAGTCCCACCCCCGATTTTTGGAACTTGTCGTCCACAAACCAGTTCACTGTGGCTTGAGAAAGATCGGCAAGTTTATTGTCTTCGAGAAGTTCGACGGAGGCGACCACCTGCGCATAAGGCGCGGGAAGCGACTTTCCCTCGAATCCCGCCGGAAAGTAATTATTCGCCTGCCAGGTGATGACAACTTGGACGTTTGATGCGGCGGAAGGCGCGGTTTGCGCAAAAGAGTGAGACACGCCAATAAGACCAATAAGTCCCATTAATCCAATAAGTCCGATTGATTTTCTAAAATCCATTTTCTTATATTATACCTTATGCCTTACCGCCCGTAGCTCCCGCGACCTTCTCGAGTGCCGCGAACTTCTCGGGGTGGTTGTGAATATATACCTCAATGAGAAACATAATCGTGTTAATAAAGAGCGGCGTGGCGTTCGCAAATCCTTTGAAAATGAGTCGTCCTGCTTTTTTTACATGAGGATCTTTTTTCGCGTAAAACCACATCCAGATGGTGCCCGCGACGCCGTTTCGTATCACCCAACTCGCTACCGCAAATGATTCTAATGTGAAGATATCAAGCAGTGCGCAGAGACCGTCGGTTGTAAAAGTGTAGATTGTTCCCACCACGATCTCGGAGAGCTCGAACTTGTTTGTAACTTCGGATATGGGCTCGTCGGAACGTGCAGGGGCGCTCTTTCCCGTGCTTCCTTTTGTTTTTGATGCCGCCCCCGAGGCGGCCCTTGAGAGTTCCGCCATAGTTTATCGCTGGAGCCCCTTAATCTCCATGATTTGTTCTGGGTTTGTGGTAATAATCTGATCTTCCGTGTACGAAGGAATGATCTTGATTGCAACATGCTTCAGCCCCGCGAAGAAGAGTCCTTCTCCTATCCCCGCCTGCAAGAGAAACGCCGCTTCACCCTCCGTGAGGCTGAACGCTTTGGTAAGAATATCAATCGAGCTTGGCGATTGTTTCAGAAGCAACTGGAGGGAGGAGTTTGTAATAATCGGCTTCCCATACTCCGATTTCAGGAAGTCGTCCACATCCTGCGTGATCGTGACGACGCCGAGATAATATTTCCGCGCGCGCTTCACGAGGCCGAAGAGGAACGAGGCACTGTCCTTATGTTTCATCATAAGCCACGCCTCATCGATCACAAGCATTCGTTGCCGCAGTTCCGAGCGGATGATGTTCCACACAAAATTCAGAATGATATACATCGCGATCGGGCGAAGCTCTTCCTCAAGGTCGCGGATCGAGAAAACGATGAGGCGGTTCTTGATATCAACATTCGTCGGGGCGTTTGTGAAGCCGGAATACGATCCGTGGGTGAACTTATCAAGACGCTGGCCGATCCCGCGCCCCCCTTCGGTGTTCATAAGAATCGTCTGGAAGTCCTCGAGGAGCGGCGGGTTGAACTCCTTCATGGTGCCGAAGTTCTCCGCGTTGATATCGCGCGAGGCGTAGGTCTCGGTGATTGCCCGGTCAAGGAGCGATTCCTCTTCCGGAGTAATCTCGCCGAGCATGAGTTTTATGAGCCCCGTGAGATTGAGGACGTGCGACTTAAATACATCCGCCGGCTCGTCTCCCTCGGGAATAATCGGAATATCGAACGGGTTGATGTGGCTCGGCGAAGTAAGCGAAATTTTGAAGTAACTCCCGCCGATCGCATTTGCGAGGTTCTCGTACTCGTTCTCGGGGTCAATCACAATCACGTTCGTGCCAAGCATCATCGAGCGGAGGATCTGGAGCTTTGCCGCGTATGATTTCCCGGAACCCGACTTCGCAAAAATCGTCATATTCGCGTTTTCGAGCGAGTAACGGTCGAAGATAATCAAGCTGTTATTGTGCATATTCACCCCATAGAGAATGCCTTTCTCGGAGGTGAGGTCGGGCGAGATAAAAGGGAAGAGTGATGAGGCGGGGCCGGTATTCAAGGGCGTGCGGACCGCAAGCTCATCCGAGGCAATCGGGAAAACGGAGTTCAACCCCTCGCTTTGCCGAAAGAGTGAGGGTTTTATGTATACCAGCTTGCTCTCCAAGGCGTTCGTAATCTTATTTTCGAGGTCTGAGAGGTCGTTCAGGGTTGCGGCATAGATCGTGATATACGCCCCTACCTCGAAGAGACGCTCACGCGCCTGCTGGAGCGCATCGCGGAGCGTTTCCACATCCTCATAGGCGGTCTCGAGCATGGGGTCGCGCACGAGCCCCTTCTCTTGTTTCTCGCCGATCTCCGCCTCGATCTGTGCCACCTTCTTCCGGAGATTTCGGAGCGCGAGCGCGGTATCCATCGGGTACATCACAATCGAGATATCCATCATGGCGGGTAAGTTGATAATATCCGAGAACCACCCCGCGGAAAGATAACGCGGATACGTGAATACGAAAAAGGTCTTCGCGTAATAATCGCCGAGCTTCAGGTAGTTCGCGTTCACTTCGAGCCCCGCGGGCGCGATGATGTTCGGGAGGTCTTCGCTTCCGGGTTTGTATGCTTTGGGAATATTTATTTTCATGCGGTAACTCCTTTTTTATCGACAAGCTTCGGGTTGTAGAGGTTGTAGAACAACTCGACGAGATCCTCGTCCTCCAAAGGCACCGTGCGGAGATCCATAACCGCGAGCCCCTCGATGACCTGGGTCGCGCGCTCCTTGAGTTGGGCGACGTTCTCCGCGTCCGTTGCCTGCTTCTGCTGTTCTTTCGATATGCTTGATTTCTTGCCGAACAGCCCGTCCAAAAAGCCGCCCTTCCCCGCGGTAAGCGAGACGGGATCGTAGGGCACTACGATAAAGAAACTTTTGTTGATGATGGCGTTCTCCTCGACGAACGTGCGAATGAAGTTGATGTACTCCTCGATCTGAACGCGCAGAAGCTCATTCGTCTCCCCCTTCTTACACTCCTCCATGTTTGCGAGATATTTTTCAATATTCGTCTTCCGCGAATGGATGAAGAACTGGACGCCGAAATCGAGCGAGTTCAAGAACTTCTGGAACGTGCCCAAGATCGTCGCCTGCTCGCCCTCAGATTTCAGCTCAAAGTTGATGCCGCTCACCATAAGCACCTGCCTCAGGCCGCCACCCTTCATATAGAGAATGCCGTCTCGAATCTCTTTTATCTTTACAAATTGTTGCGATGCTTGCGTCGGTTCCGCCATGTATGTAGTACCTCTACCTCTATTTTATACGAATTATGAATAATCTCAAAAATAACGTCGAGGAACTTTAACGACTAAAAAGTGGGTGAAAGACTGCGTCCTTCTTCCGACATCGTTCGGCTGAAATATGTGAGCATGCCCCTATTTCACTCCCCGCTCGTCGGAATAAGACTTGGGGCTTGTTGCCCCGGAGCGCACACTTTTTAGTCGTGTAAAGTTCCGAGTTCTTTCCATTCTCATTATGAGTAATCCACTCTCTTCGCCTGCTTCCGCTCTCCCGTAAGATACACCACCGTCTCATACCGGTTTTGGTCTTCCGTTTCCGGTTTTTTAAGGAAGAACTTCCCCGTCATCACGGAGAGCGCCATGTTTTTAAGCCGCTCTTGTACGCGCATATGCTCCCGCAGGTTCTCAATCTCCTCGATCTTCTGGAGATCGATGGTGGTTTGGGGCGCTTTTCTCTGCCAGGTATAGACGCGCGGCCCCCAGAAGTAATTGAACGCGGAGCCGATGAGTTTCGGGAATGGCTGTCCGTTTATCTTCACGAATGCAAGCGTAACGCCTACGGCGCCGAAGATGAGCGTGATGAGAAGCCACAGGAAAAAAGTGAATATCCTGAAGGAGACGAAGCTCACAATCGCGGCGCCCGCGAGGTAAAAAAATTGCGAGAGTGTGAGGGGCCCCACAATTTTCGGCTTCTGTTCTATAAACTGGGGTACTTGGAATTCCATTATTTTTTGAGCGTGCGTAAGTCCACAATATTCCCCTCAATGGTGGGGTTCTTGGGTTCGTCTGTGATAGGACTGATTGAACCTATTGGACTTATAGGATTGATTGGACCAATTTGACTGATAGGACTAACTGGTTCTTTTTCTTTTTTCTCTTCCGGTTTTTCCTCGAACGATGTTTCACCCACGGTCTTATTTTCAGGAACCGCTTTCTGCTCATCGCGGGCGGGC
Source organism: bacterium (assembly GCA_021815205.1). Lineage (GTDB taxonomy): Bacteria > Patescibacteriota > Minisyncoccia > UBA6257 > GWB1-50-10 > JAKAHD01. The sequence continues at coordinate 34,003 of JAKAHD010000004.1, read as the reverse complement.
GCCTGGGAGCCGAACCACTTGAACGCCCAGGGGGATTTCTTCGTAGATGGAGGCGTGAGCGGAGAAGGGGCGGAAGCGGAATTGGAATCAATTGGACTAATAGGACTGGTAGGACTACCAACAGAACCAATTGGACCAATTTGACCAATTGGACCGATAGGACCAATCTGTCCTATCGGACTAATCGGCTGTTCTTCTTTTAGCTTGAAGATGTCCTCTTCTCTCGCCTCGAGCGGCGTGCGGAGCTCACTATAATGAATTACTCTTTTCTCGTCTTTGTCTCCGCCAAAAAGCTCTATCTTTGCCTTTACGGGTTCCCGGGAGACGGATTCGTCCTTCTTCTTTGGTTTGAAGAATCCGCCGAGCGAAAATGAAAACTTTTTCCCCGTCATCGTGCCCCCCGCCGTCTCAAGCGGCTTCTCTTCTTGAAGCACGAACGGGTTGTCTTCCTTCTTTTCTTCTATTGGAGCGCTCGAGATACGCACCGGCACGTTTTCTTCCGGTCCTAGGGCGTCTTTCTCGAGTCCCGCGAAGGTGATTGTTTTTTCTTCGGGTTCCGGCGAGGACCCGGTTTCCGACGGTTTTGTTTGGATAATTACGGGATCATACACCTCGTGGATTTCGTCCTTGAATTCAGAAAATATTTTTTTGTCGAGCGCCTGATAGACCGCGTCCGTAAGCCGCGGATCCAAATCAAGTGTTTTTTGAATTTCTTTTTTCATATCCTCAAGGTGGAGAAATCCAAGGAGCACCCTTCCGGTAAGTGTCGCGATCACATTCGTCTTTTCAGGAGAAAGATGTTGTTCCCCCGCGATCCTCGCAATATCTTCGGCGGTTGCGTAGGAGAAGAGTTCATCTTTGAGTTTTTCTGGGATTGTGGTGTAGCGCTGGCTCACCACCACCGAAGAAATCCTTGCGATACGGTATGGCGATAAAGGAGAAAAGAGTTCTTGAGCAGGACTTGCAATAAGGAAGGTATAGAGCGGACGATTTATTTTTTTGATTTTTATTTCACTCTCGACATCCGCGGTTGTTGAGGTGTAAATGAGAAGCGTTTCGAATTTTTGTGCGGTGTCGGGATATGAGACCAGCTCGCTGAATATATTGGCGGTAGCTTCTCCGGAGGCGATTTGAAGCACCAATCTTGCGAGCATCGGCTGCACGTTCTCCCGCCACTCTTTTTCGGTGAGCTCTCCGCGCACAATCGGGAACCCTTCTATAAGCGCCGCCCAAAACACCACATTCCATTCGTGGGGGGAAAGGGATTCAAGTATGCTTCCGAGTGCAAGCTCGGCGTCGGCATAGTTTTTTTTCTGAAGCGGCTCCCAGACGGAATCGTCGAGGATGGGAATCCAGTATAAGTTTTCACGTTCTTCGTTTGGCATAATAAGCGATTACTAATGAGAGTTGCTCCCTCCGCCGGTAGGTGCGGTACCGCCTGGAGCAGGGGCCCCACCCCCCTCCTCAAATAGGAGACGTTTTACTTGTTCAAGTTTGTCCGCCTCTTTTGTCTCTGGCATATTTTCTTCTACGAATGTATTTCTAAACTCAATTCTTGGAAAAAATCTCCCCTCATTTTTCAATTTAGGCATCCCATAACGTGTGCCAGCCACTCCCCCACCGCCGTAGAGAAATTTCAGGCGCGCTTCTTTATCGAGCACCCTTTCCGGGGCATTTCTAACCGCTTTATTAGCCGCTTCTTTTTGGGCTGTGTTGCCGTGGGCTATCATATCTCGGAAGAATTTTAATATCTCATTCTTCTCTTCAGATGAAGCGTGCGGGAGGCGCCTCGCATTCTCCTCAATAGACCTGCCGCGTACGGTGTTTCTTACCCCCTTCGTGGTGTAGTCCTCACTCTTAAGTCGCGCGTCACTTAACGCGGCACCAATTTGTCGCAGAGGCGCCGAAAGAGTTCTTCCAATAAACCCGCTCTTTGCGCCGAATGTTTGAAGTTTTTCCGCCGTTTTTCTTCCGGTTACGGTGCGAAGCGGGTACGAAGCGCCCTTCGCGGCTTGTTTCCCCGCCCATTTCTGCGTGCTCTTCCCCACCTTCTTTCCGGCGTTTACCGCCGCGCTCGCCCCCGCGATCCCCATCTTCTGCGCGGCGATCACGCCGCCCACAAGAACTCCTGCGAGGACCACCATCTGCATTCCCGTTGACATCACAGTGCTCAAAATACCGCTAAACCCGGAGCCAGTGGGCTGGATAACATCCTTTAGATTTTGCGCCGAAAGCACCGCGATGTAGACAAAGAAGAGCATCGCGGGCGCAAAGAACACCCACTCGATAAACGAGCTCCACCACTTGGAGAAGAGATGCTTCAGGGATGGAAACGCCCAGAAGAGCCATGTGATCGGGGCGAGGATAAGGAGAAACGAGAGCACGATGTACCGGATAAGGAGCATGCCGGCGATAAGGAACATCACGAGCGCCGCAATAAGCGTAAAGACGGAGATAAAAATCAAGTTTGCGAGGCCGATCAAAACCACACTCGAAAAACCGACGAGCGCTCCTCCCTGCTCCGCGGGGTCGGGCGGCGGCGGATTGTCGGGGGGCAAGAGGAGCCGCTGGGCGCCGAAGGCGCCCGCGATGGACGTAGTAAAATTATCCCCCATCTTCGTAATGAACGAGTTTGAGAGGACGTTCGAGAAGTTGATGAATACGCCGCCGATTGCCAAGCTGAAGTTCACGATGATCGCGGCCCCGATGAGCATTGGAAGGAGCTTCTTCGCCCCGTAACTCTCGATGCGGAGGATGGTGCCGAACGCGATAAAAATAATGAGGAGCACAAAGCCGAGATTTGCAAGGTCGCGCGAGATTTTCCACCCCACCTGCACCAGGCCGTTCTGAGTGGTGAGGATATTGAAGTTCAGATCGAGTATCGCTTTCGCGAGCATCGCGCCGAGCATAAAGAGAGTCCCGAAGATGAAATTTAGAACATACGCAAGTAACCGCAACACTCCCGAGACAATCTCCCCCAGCGAAGGAAACGGCCATATTGCATACGCGAGATGCGGCACCACAAAGAACACGAGCGCAAGGAGCGCCGCGGGAATGAGGATTTTTTTCAGAGGCCGCTTCATGGGTTACAGTGAGGTGTGAGTGGTGTTTATACAAGCGCTTAATCGGTTTTGCGCCTCGGCGACATTAGATTCTATGGCGTTTGAGAGTGTTGTGGCGTCCGATTTCAGCTTGGTTGCGGCGGAAACCGCGGCGTCAATCGCGTTCTTATTCGAGTATTCGGGAGTGAGATTTTGCACAAGGGGAATCTCACGTGCCACATCGGCCCGTTGTTGCGTGATCTGCGCGGGGTAGGTCGAGCTTGCGAGCGCCATCGTGCTTGTCGCCCATGCAATGTCGGTTGAGGACGCATTCGGTCCCAGGCAGTCCTTGAGCGCGAACGCGGTTTGATAGAGATATGCCGCGGAACTCGATGCGGATACAAGCGTGTCGGATGCGTCTCGCAGAGTGCTTGACGCCTGCGCGATAAGTTTCGAGAGAGAGTCCGAAAGAGAAGATTGGTTGGTGTTGATGGTGATATTCCTCCCTTGGGAGTAATCGGTAAGCGCATTTCCAAGCGTTGACGAATCAATGCCCTTTCCTGAACTTTGCGTGAAGCTTGCAAGTCCGCTCACCCCGGCCTTCATAAGCCTGTTGAACGCCGCATCAAGCACCATACCGAGCGCGTTCGAGAGGTCGTTGGTATTCACAATGAAATCAATATTCGAGCCGAGCGCTTTGCTTACGCTGTCCGCAACGGTTCTTCCCGGGGTAGTCACTTTTTCCTCGACACACCTGTATTCGAGCGCTGGATCGGCAGACGGAGGTTGGTCAGTAACGTTTTCATCGGAGTTCGGCACCGGTTGGTTTGTCGCTTTTTCATACAATCTCCATGTGGTGCATTGTTTGATGTTAAACCCCTGATTCACTTGCTGGAGTAGCACCGCCGACTGGGTTTTTTGGCTCAACTCGTTCTGTAGCGCTTGTTGAGTAAGTATCATAATACCGTACTGGTTGTTTTGCGGCATCAAGAGGTCCTGGTATCCAACCCACCCTCCTTGTGAAAAGTTTTGTTTGAACGCCTCGATGTTCCCCACCACCTGTGAGAGCGTACAACTCACGCTTTGCCGGAGGGGTTGCGGCTGGGTAAGCTGGAGATTGTAGAGTTTTTGCGGAAGTCCCGTGCAGAGCTGACCCTCACCTAGGTTTTGGAGCACGTCCCCCGCCGCCTGATCCGCCGCGGTTCGGAACACGTCGCCGAAATTTTGCGTGAAAACCGGCGTCTTCCCGTTCTGAATCCACTGTATCGTCTCGTTTGTGATCTCATCAAGAAGGCGTTTTTTGAGGGAGGCGAGGAGTGCATCAAGTACGTATTTCTGGATAAATTCCCACGCTTTCTGGATGTGATAAAGCACCTCCTCAAGCCATCCGACATGGAGCGCCGCAAGGTTCGCCGCTTGAGTTGCCGCGAGTGTTGCCGTAACCGTGGGATCTAATACGATCAGTGGGGGGGTGACGATTGCGCTCGCACGCCTTAAAAATACACCAGGAAAAGAAGCGGAAATTATGGCAATTCCGAGAACGGCCACAAGAATTTTTTTACATCTATTCCCAAGAGAAAACATGCTATTCGAGGTTCTTATATTGTTTTTGGATGGTATCCTGGAGCGATGCGGTTTCTTGGAGCACCCCCTTGATTTGTTGGACCGCAACGGCGGCCTTGAGCGGATCGCTATTAAAGTTAAGCACCGCGGTGAAAAGGGTAAGTTTCTTTTGCCAAAGATTCAGATCTTGGAGATGCCACAGCACAAACTGGGGAGGAACTTCGAGCGCGAGCGTGTCCCGTATTTCCGAACGGATTATATTTGTATATTGCGCGAGCGGCTCCGCATCGTTATTTTGAAAAAGATCGCTCAGTATTTTGGTGGTTTCTATTTTGAATGTTCCGAAATTTCTTTGCGTAACAGCACTGATAGCGTTCATATAACGCATCTTACTTGAGGTTGAGTTATCGCTCCCCACCCTAATATCCTTCTCCGTAAAGGTCGGATACTCCAGATCGCTTGAGAGTACCTTGGCGAGCGCGTTATTTACGGTACCGGGTGCGGGCAAGCGGAGCGTTCCCGAGGCGTTGGAGGGGTTTTGGGTGTTCACGGTGAAGACGTTTTTTACATAGTTCTGCGCGAATTCACTAGTAAGATTTTTACCGGAAGCCGCGTCGGTAGTCGTGCCGAGCGGGTTCAGGTTGAAAAACCCCCCGCCGCTATTGGTCTGCAGATTTTGATCGCTTCCCCCCACCACCGAAACGAGCGGCTTTTGCGACGCTGAGGAAGCGCCCAGTACGAGCAGAAACGCGAGAAATACGCCGCATCCAAGGATGACTGTGGATATTATTATTCTTCGCTTCCGCACGGATTTTTTAGGCCCCGTTCCTTTCATTGAAAAATTATTGTTTGACGACCGCGCCATTCGGCATGAGGCGCACTTACTCATTCATATTGTACACTATTTCGCTTATCTTTTTTATATCATGTACGCTCAGATTCTGGGGCCTTCCCTCCGGATTGATGCCCGCCCGCTCAAGTTCGCCCAAAAAATCGTTCTGGAAGGGATGAAAACCAGGCCTAATGTTGTTCAAGATAGTTTTTCTCGGGTGTGCAAAGAGTAATTTCACGGCGCGGTAGTAGTTTTCTTTCGGGAGTGTGCGAGTTTTTGTCGCAGAAGGGAGTGTTTTGAGGAGTATCACCGCGGACTCGACCTTGGGGGGCGGGGAAAAGTCGTCTTTTGAGACGGCGGCTATGATTTTGGGATCGCTCCAGTAGCGAACGCTCGCCGCAAGGAGGTTCATGCGCGGCGGGAGCGCCACAATCCGCTCCGCAACCTCCTTTTGAATCATGAAGACCGCGCGCTCGGGAAGAATCGGGAGCTCGCTTATTGTGCGGAGAAGATACCCCGTGAGGTAGTAGGGAATGTTGCCGATGAGTTTGTACGAAAGATTCCCGTGCGGCAGAAAAAGTGTGCGCTCCGGGGCGCTAGCCCAAGTCCTATTCCGACGAGCGAGGAGTGAAATAAGAGCATGCTCATATTTCAGCCGAACGATGTCGGAAGAAGGACGCAGTCCTTCACCCACTTTTTCCGCCGCACGGGAATCTTCTTCATTCATTACTTCGGCAATGATGGTGGGAAGGATTTTTAAAATGTCGCCGTGAATAATCTCAACCCTCCGACTCTCTTCCCCGTTGTTATTCCAAGTCCGCCACCCACCCTTCCTGTCATTCCGATCCGCCTTTGGCGGAGAGGAATCTCCGTGGAGAGATCCTTCGTCCGCCGAAGAGGAGGACTCAGGATGACGGAGAAAAGGAGAGCTGGCGGGATGGGAATATGACAAAAATTTCTTTTCAAGGAAATTTGCAAGCCGCGCATCTTTTTCGATGGCGATAATTTTACATTTTGATTTTTGCATTTTGAGATATTCTGTGAGTTCTCCATGCCCCGGCCCCACTTCAATAACAATATCGCCGTCCTTCACATCGAGTGCGGCAACCGTTTTTTTGATAGCATCCTTGTTCTTCAAAAAATGCTGACCCAGCTTTCGTGGCATACGTTCATTGTACCGCCTCACAGGAGATAATCGGAAGAGGAGCAGGGACGGTCTCATTAGACATTAGGTCAATTAGAAATTAGAAATTTTTACCATACTCCTCTCATCGTCTTAACATCCACATTGATTGTACCCGTGAGATGCGTGCCATTGCCCCGGAATGGAGATGTGCTATACTCTACCCATAAGTACGATCTTGTCTCAATTAAAGACCCTCTGGAAACGAGGGGTTCCAAGAACGACCAGCTTCTGGTCGGTGCTTTTTGTACTCGCCCTCGCGCTCTTCGGGACGGCCTTCGGGGCGAACATGAAGCGCGCAGATGTCTATCAAAACGAAGATCTGTGGGGATTTGGAGGACCGGTGCAGAAACCGGAGACGATTGCGGCCTCTGCGGGAGCAACACCCCCCTCCTCGACGCTTCGGTTATCTGAACCCGCGTTGAATGGCGTCTTGGTCGCGGACAATACGGCGGTGGTGGCGTCTTCAAATCCATTAAGCAACCTCTCACCGATAGGCGGAGGACTTAAGGAGTACAAGGTGCGTCGCGGAGATACTATTACGAGTATTGCCGTCCGTTTTCAAGTTTCGGAGGAGACGATACTTCGGGCAAATCCAGGCGTCGGATCAAGGTTGAGTGTGGGGCAGAAACTCCTCATCCTTCCCGTATCGGGAATTGTGTATCACGTGCGGCGCGGTGATACTCTGCAAGACATATCGAGCCGCTATCACATTGACAGCGAGCTTATTAAGAAATATAACCCAAACTACGAGACGGCATTGAGTAACGGGAGCGGGAGTATCACCCTTCCTTACGCACAGTCGCTCCCCTCCGAGCGTCGGCAGGGATTGGCGGCGGACGTCGCGAACCTCCCCGATCTCAAAAATTACTTTTCCCTTCCCGCGATCGGATGGAACTGGGGCGAACTGCACGACTATAATGCGATTGATATCGCGAATCAGTGCGGCACGCCGGTCAATGCGGCCGCCGAGGGACTCGTTATCTCCGACGAGAGTTTGGGAAGCGGCGCCGGAGGATGGAACAACGGGTATGGGATCTTCGTGCTGGTCGAGCATCCGAACCGCACCCGGACGCGATACGCACACCTCGCGAAGGCGCTCGTAAAACCCGGCGACTACGTGACGCAGGGAGAAACAATAGGACTTATGGGCAACACGGGAAACACGCACGGGCCCACGGGCTGCCACCTGCACTTTGAGGTGTACGGCGCGAAGAATCCGTTTGCGGTGACGAAGTAATTCTGCAATTTTAAATTTTTAATTTGAAATTTTTATTCAATTTTTAAGTAAACAATGTTTTAATTTTAAAAATTAATTCATTCTAATTTGATTAAAAATTAAGAATTTTAAACTAGAAATTATTCGTTTGTTCTTATCCTATATTGAAACGCCTCCGAGAGGTGGTCTTTTTTTATCACGGGGCTTGATGCAAGGTCGGCGATGGTCTGCGCCACTTTCAGAATACGATAATAGCTTCTTGTCGAAACAAACGCCCGCTCGAGTGTATCTTTCAAGAACGACTCGGCGGCGGGTTCGAGCGCGGCAAGCTCGTCGATATGTTTTGAGGAGAGCTCACTGTTCGTGTAGACGGAGATCCCGTGCCGCGCAAACCGTTCCCGTTGTATCGCTCGCGCACGCGCCACCGCCTCCCGCGCCCCGCCATCTCCTTCTCCCGTTTTCTCCTCGCGAAGTACCTCGATTGTGATGCGGGGAACCTCGAACTGGATGTCGATGCGGTCCAAGAGCGGCCCGGAGAGCCGCTTTTTGTAGCGGAACACCTCGCGGGCGGTGCAGGTGCATTCTTTCTCTGGGTCGCCGAAGTAGCCGCACGGGCACGGATTCATCGCCGCGGCAAGTATGAAACGTGAGGGAAGGAGCAGCGCTTTTCGTGCCCGGGCGATCGAGACCATTCCTCCTTCAAGCGGCTGGCGCAATCCCTCGAGCACATCGCGGTGAAACTCGGGCGCTTCATCAAGGAAGAGCACGCCGCGATGCGCGAGACTTATTTCTCCCGGTTTCGGGTTTTGGCCGCCTCCCACGATCGCGATCAAGGACGCGCTGTGGTGCGGCGCCCTGAAGGGGCGGAAGTGCATGAAAGAAAGATCGCGGCGCAAGAGTCCCGCGGCGCTGTAGATCGAAGTAATTTCTATTTTTTCCTGAAGGGAGGGCGGAGGAAGAATCGAGACGAGCGCCTGGGCGAGCATGGTCTTCCCGGTCCCCGGGGGCCCCGAAAAAAGGATGTTGTGCCCTCCCGCCGCCGCGATAAGGAGCGCGCGCTTTGCCGCGCCCTGCCCCTTGATTTCCCCGAGGGTTACGAGCGAGGGAGTATACGTCCCTTCCTGCGGCGCGTGCGGATAAGGAGGTATGGGAGACACACCCTCGAGGTGGCCGATAAGTTCGGAAAGCGTCCTTACGGGGAAGACGGTTACCTCCTTAATAACCGATGCCTCCTCGGCGTTTATTTCCGGAAGGAAAAGCTCCTTGAGCCCGCGGTCGCGCGCCATGAGGGCAATATTAAGACAGCCCGTGACGGGACGGAGCGTTCCGTCAAGAGAAAGCTCTCCCACAAACACCTTGTCGCTGGTCTTAAAAGGAGCAAGCTGTTCGCTTGCCATGAGGTAGGCGAGCGCGATCGGCAGATCGAATCGCGACCCCACCTTCCTGATATCCGCGGGCGCGAGATTCACCGTGATGCGCCGATTTTCTTTTGTGGGAGGCCGAATACCCGAGTTCTTGAGCGCGGAGTTCACGCGCTCCTTCGCTTCATTCAAGGCCTTGTCGGCGAGGCCCACGATGTTAAACGCATGAAGACCGACGTTCAAGTCGGCCTCTACTTCAATAGGTTCGGCGGTGATGCCGTCAAGTTCCGCTGAAAGAAGTTTCGGAACCTCCTGCATGAATGCAACACGTTTAATTCCTCCCCTTCTGCTTACAGGCCTTGCATAAAAGCGATTCCGGATCGATATCGAGAATTTTTTGTTCGATCGATTTCCCACACTTCTCGCAGACGCCGTAGCTCCCGTCCGCAATCTTTTCGAGCGCGTGATTAATCTGATTGAGGCGTGCGTCCTGCGATTTCTTGATCCCGAGATAATTTCCAATCTCCTCCGATTCGTCGCTTTCCTCCTCTTCGTGGTCGGTTTCGTCTCCGAAGTCAAGCGTTGTTTTTAGCTTCGCGAGTTCTTCCTCAATCTCTGCCTTTTCTCGCCTCAACTTTTCTTCCATTTCCTTGTATTCTTTTTTCATAATTTTGAATATAGAGAGGGTACCACACTTCGCGGGTGAGCGCAAAACACGGAACCCATAACGAGGTCCAACCTCCATAGGAGGTTGGACCTCGTGTAGCGAGAACCTACTGAATATACCTATGAGGTCCAACCTCCTATGGAGGTTGGACCTCATAGGACCTCATGGGAGAACAACCTCCATAGGAGGTTGGACCTCATGGGAGAATCCTACTGAAGGTGCCCCAAGATCGCCTTGAATCCGTCGTATGAGGAGCTAATCACAAGGGTACTTCCCACCCATCCGTAGTTCACCGAAAATCCGGGATTTGCGAACGTAATGTAGCGGTTTGCAATACCGTTTGTCTCGCCGCTCTTCCAGGCGTTCTGCGCGCCGGGGTCATTCGCAAAAATGTTCTTGAGATTTTGATTGGCTTCAAAGGCCTGTGCGAACCCAGATTTGATCGCGGCAAGCGATGCTGAGGGGTTGGCAACCGCGACGATGCCAAGCATCTTGTTTCCTTGCGCGTCGGTGTAGATAAATCCGGAAGTGCTTGTTGCGGCAAATGCGTTATAGAGCGCTCCTGACGCGAAGTCGGCGCCGAAGAGCGTGTGCATAATATCAGAGAAAGAAATGAAATTGCCCGTGCCGTCCTTGTAGGTTATCTCGGTAAGTCCCGGATTTTTTGAAGAAGAAGGGAGCGTTACCGCGCCGAGGCCGGCGCCCGTGATTGCCGACTGGAGCGTTATTGATCCATCGAGAGCGGTTTTAAAGGGAGTAACGTGAGTCGCAGGTACCGGAGACGCGGGAGAAGTTGTGGTTGCGGTCGAGGTGGGAACAATCTCCGTAGAAGTTGGAGTGGTGGTAGCGGCTCCGGCGGGCTGGTTCGGATTCTGCGGCGCGGCGTTCGATGGTTGGGGAGGAATGTTCGAAACGACAGGAGGTGTTGCGGAACCCGACCCCGCGAGCATGGGATACACTACGAAATAACCGATCGCCGCAAGGCCTATGATTACAATACACGTCACGAGCGCGACGAAGAGCCCTTTGTTGTTCTTCTTCGGTTTTGGAGGGGTTATCGAGGGAGAGCTTCCCATGTCGATCTGGGGAAGTTCGAAGGACTGCGAAGAGAAAGAAGGCGCGGAGGGCGCGGAAGAGACGGGAGACGGAGCGGGTGCGGGCGATGACCCCCTCGAAGGAGACGATGCGGGGGCCTGCGGAGCATAGGTTTTCGGGGCGGTATCTCCCGTAGTGATCGACGACTTGTCGGAGTTCATTGTGCGTATCCCCACCTGCGGAGCTTGTGGCTGGTTTACGATCGGCGACTCGCTTTCCCCTGTCCCGAGAGGCTTTGCCGGCTGCCACCCGCCGGGCTGATTGGTTTCGTTTGCCATATACCTTTATTATACCACCTTCACTTTTCTGAAAGTGTGGATAGTTCAAAACCCACTTAAATCCACCCAACAAAGATACCGCACCGCACGCGGTGCGGTATTGGAATTCGTCCGAAGCCAACCCCCCTCATCATCATCGCACGCGGCGAGGTATTCAGGCGAAGGAGAATGAAAAAATGCGGAGCGAGACTTAAAGAGCAGCTGCTGCACCTCTCGGAGTAAGAGTAAGACTTGCCCCCACACCTATGCCATAGATGTGGGGGCTTGGGCTAGCCTGCCTGCGCAGGCAGGCGCGCTTGGAGCGCTCAAATGAAGAGATATAAGGCGCAAATCTTCTACCTTGCCTTTTCTCCCTCCTCGAGTTGGCGCACCGAAAGCCCGATCTTTCCTTCCTCCACCCGGATGATCTTCGCGCGCACCCGGTCGCCCACATGCACCACATCTTCCACCTTCTTTACGAATCCGTTTTTAAGTTCGGATACATGGATCATGCCGTCTCTCCCGCCCCCGAGGTCAACGATCGCGCCGAACTCCAAGATGCGCACCACGGGCCCCTCGACAACTTCTCCCACACGGTATTCGTGGAAAATTTGCTCAATAAGCCCCACGACTTTCGCGACGAGCGCCGCATCGGTCCCCGCGACAAACACGCGCCCATCCTGTTCGACATCGATCGTCACTTTATTACCCGCTTGCGCCAAGATGCCGTTGATTGTTTTTCCGCCGGGGCCGATAAGTTCCCCGATCTTTCCGGGAGGAATGTGCAAGGTGGTGATCATCGGCGCGAACGGCGAGAGTTCTTTTCTCGGCTCGGGGAGTATCGCGTTCATGGTTTCGAGAATATGAAGCCGCGCTTCGCGCGCCGCGGCGAGCGCCTCGCGGAAAATTTGGAGCGTAATGCCGCCGATCTTCACGTCCATCTGGATCGCGTTCACGCCGTCCTTCGTGCCCGCCACCTTGAAGTCCATGTCGCCGTAATGATCTTCCGGCCCCTGGATATCGGTAAGGATTTTATAGTTTCCCTTCTCGTCGCTCATGAGCCCGATCGCGATGCCCGCGACCGGTTTCTCGATCGGCACGCCCGCGTCCATTAGGGAGAGGGATGAGGCGCACGTCGTCGCCATCGAAGAAGAACCATTCGAGGAAAGCGTCTCCGCGACGATGCGGATCGTGTAGGGGAATTGCTCCTCACTCGGGAGGACGGCATTGATCGCTTTGAATGCCAAAGTGCCGTGGCCTATCTCCCGGCGTCCCGGTCCTCTTGATCGCCCCGTCTCGCCCACGGAAAAACTCGGGAAGTTATAGTGGAGCATGAAACGTTTCGTGCCGGTCGTCTCCATGGTCTCCACAAGCTGTTCCGCGGCAGGCGTGCCGAGCGTCGTGACCGACAAGACCTGCGTCTCGCCGCGCACAAAAAGCGCCGAGCCGTGCGTGCGGCGGAAGAGTCCCGTTTCGGCGTAGAGATCGCGCACCTCGTTTAAATTCCGTCCATCAACGCGCTTTCCTTTTTTAATGGCGAGCTCGTGCACGAAGCGATCCACTTCTTCCTCAAAGACTACTTCAGCGATCTTGAGTGATTCTTCTTCTTCTCCTTGGGCCTTAAGGTGTTCGAAGAGTTTCGCTTGGAGTTCCTCAACCCGCTTTTCAGCGAGTGCGGTTTCGATTTCGTCCTTCAGGAATTCGGTAACCGTGTGGCGAAGGCTCGGATTCGGTTCCGCGAGCGCCACATCCGCCTTTGATTTCCCGATTTCTTTGATGATGCCCGTTTGAAATTCGATGAGTTTTTTGATCTCCTCATGCGCCTCGGTAAAAATCCGTTCGGCGTCGCGCTCGGCAAATTCCTTCCCCTCAAACTCGATCATGTTTACAAAGTCCTTTGTACCCGAGAAAAATGTCTGGTAACCGAACGAGGACTCCGTTTTAGGTGATACGAACTTTATGCCCGCCACCGGCCCGTTCCACGGGATGTCCGAGATCGCGAGCGCAGTCGAGGCGGCGAGGAGCGCGATCACATCCGGATCGTGTTCCTCATCGTAGGCGAGGATCGTGATCACAACCTGCACCTCCCTGCGGAGACGCGGATCAAAGAGCGGGCGCAAGGTCCGGTCGATGAGGCGCGCGGAGAGCATCGCTTCGTCCGACGGCCTTCCTTCGCGCCGTACGAACCGGCTGCCGATAATCTTTCCCGCCGCGTAGAAGCGCTCTTCGTAGTCTACCGTAAGCGGGAGAAAGTTTACCCCCTTATTTTCCTTCGACATCACGACGGTCGCGAGGACCACCGTGTCGCCGTACTTCCCGATCACGGCTGCGTTCGCTTTTCCCGCGAGCCGCGAGGTTTCGAGCGTAATCGGCTCGCCCTTTAAGGTCGTGGTATACGTTTTCTTTACTAGATCCATCGTAGGTTGTCCCGCGCGCCCGTCCGTATCATTTGCGTACTCGTATATTCGCATCGTGACCGTCTCCTGGGCGATCACAATGCCGATATGCGAATACTTGAATGAAAAAACTGGAATTCGCGGGATGTTATTTTTTGTTTCGTCCTTTGCTTTGCGTAGCAACTATCCTCGCCGTCGACTGTTTCGGGAGGCAGTACGCGATTGTGTATTCTGGCTTCTCATCGGGTTGATCTTCAAGAGTGCGCGCGGGGTTTTCTCGATTTCAATAAACGCGTCTGCAGCATCCCGTAATTTTGCGGAAGCAGTTCTCGAGAACGCGGCGACGTGCACTTCTTTTCCCATGCCCCACTTCAAGTAGTCAATCAGGGGCACGAAGTCGCCGTCGCCCGTGACCAAGATCACGATATCCAGGGAGGGCGCCATACGTACCGCATCAACCGCGATGCCGACGTCCCAATCCCCTTTCTTTGAGCCGTCCGCGAATACTTGGAGGTCTTTCGTGCGAAGATCAAAACCGCTTTGTTTCAACGCTTCGAAAAATGAATCCTCGCCCGTTGCGGGATCGCTCTTCACGACGTATGCGAAGGCGCGTATAAGCTCACGCTCCCCCACGAGCACCCTCAAGAGCTCTTTGAAGTTCACGCGAGCGCGGTACAAATTTTTTGCCGAATGGTAAATATTCTGGGCGTCCACGAAGATGCCCACGCGCTGATTCGGAGAGGAGTACGACATGCCGTTATTCAAGCTCGAGCTTCTTCGAAATTCTCGCGTACTTCTTCTCATTGGTATCGCGGAGGTACTGGAGGAAGCGGCGCCGTTTCCCAACCATCATAAGAAGTCCTCTCCTCGAATGAAAATCCTTTGGGTGCTTCTTCAGATGATCCGCGAGGAATTTGATACGCTTTGAGAGTAGGGCAATCTGCACCTCACTCGATCCGGTGTCCGTCGCGTGTTCCTGGTGGTCTTTTATGGTGTTTTGCTTCTGTCTTTTCGTGAGCATTATGGATTGATTTTACTACATAGTTTTTTACTTGTCCACCCCTCACCTACTAAATTATGTAAGGGGTAGCCCCCGCGCCCAAGAGACAGCTCTTTTTGTTGTCGTCATTCTGATCCGCCCATGAGGCGGAGAAGAAAATTCCCCGAAGGATTTCTCTCGCCGCGGAAGTAGAGAAAATAATCAAGAGAAAGAAGGCTTTTTCAGCAGGTTTTCTTGTGCGACAGGTGGTACAATAAGATGACGATGGCGCCGCACGAAACAGAAAGGTATATACGGGAGTATTTGGATTATCTCGAGGTCGAAAAGAACCGATCGTGGAAGACACGGGAGAACTATGAACGGTACCTCTCGCGTTTTGTTCGTGAGATGAAACTCGAGGACCTTGCCGACCTCACGGAGAATGCGGTGCGCGAATTCCGGGTGCGCCTCTCGCACAAGAATCTGAAGAAGATCACGCAGAGCTACTATGCAATCGCGATCCGGAACTTTCTGAAGTACCTTGTGAAGCGCGGGATAAGAGCGCTTCCTCCGGAGCGGATCGAGCTTCCAAAGGTATCGCGCCGCGAGATCGAAACCCTTGAGTACGGCGAGCTCGAACGGCTCGTTGCGGCGCCGAAGACGAATACGTTCCGCGGTCTCCGCGACAAGGCAATCCTCGAGACGCTCTTCTCGACAGGGCTCCGGCTTTCCGAATTATGCGCACTCCCCCGCTACCTCGATCTCGATCGCGGGGAGATTACCGTGCGCGGGAAGGGCGACAAGCTGCGCATCGTGTTTCTCTCGGAAGACGCGAAGCGCGCGATCAAGAGCTATCTCGCGAAGCGCATTGATACGGACGAGGCGCTCTTCGTGAGTGTGAGCAAAAAAGGAACCGCCTTGGGGCGCATCACTCCCCGCTCCGTCGAACGGCTCGTATCGCACTATGCGCGCGCGGCGGGGATTCCAAAGAAGGTGCATCCCCATCAGCTCCGTCATATGTTCGCGACGGATCTCCTTATAAATGGCGCGGATATCCGTTCGGTGCAGGCGCTCTTGGGGCACGCGAACATCGCGACGACGCAGATCTACACCCACCTCACGAACAAAGAGCTCCGCGAGGTGCATAAAACTTTCCACGGGAGAAGGCGCGAGAAGAAAGGATAATGCTTTGCCTCACTCGCTTCATCACGACGGGTTCAGCGGGCAGGGGGGTGCACAAATCTTCCATCCGTTACCCCCTATCTCTGCGAATGGGGCGCGGTAAGCTTCCACAAAACTAACTTATCTGACGATCGTCAGATAAGTTAGTAATTTATTCGGTGGGGGGTATTATTAGCAACCGACATTTGTGTTCACCGACATTCGTGTTCCTTGGTGCGGGGAGAGAGACTTGAACTCTCAAGGGATTGCTCCCACGGGATCCTAAATCCCGCGCGTCTGCCGATTCCGCCACCCCCGCTCGCCTCTATTCCCCCTCATTCTATACGCTTTTTGCGGCCTAGGCGAGGTTTGACTTTTTCATACATATATGGTACAATATCCTCAAGTAAATTAAAAGCTGAATATTGGGTAAGTATTTCTGAACGGCTGAAAAGAAAGAAATTGAAAGAATTAAAAAAATAAGGAGGCCGAAATGGCAAATCAAAATCAACCTCAACCGACAATATTGCGGTTGGAATTTCCTACTGATGCTGAGCTGATCGGCACTTCGTACAAACAACGAGTTATCGCTGTTGTAACGAGGGGCCAGAACGCGGTTCAGATTGGTATGATCCAATTCGAACTTGATGGGATTCCTAGTGGATCCCCCGCTCCGCTCAACGCGACCGGAAGAGTCGTAAAAGACATCTTCGGATTGCAAGCGGGGAAAGTACACACGATTAGCGCGGTGCTAATCGGTACCGGGTTTTCAGTCTCAGAACAGAGGGCTGTTGCAAAAGTCGCTGACTCGACCGAGGAAGCGGAATGTAAAATAATTCCCCTTGTTTTAGATGACAAGGTGGAAATTATTATCTCTGCATCAACAAAAAGCGGAAAAGATCTTGCTGACGTTCCGATAGACATTTATGTCTATTCGAATAAGTCGGCGTCGGAGCACATATCCACAAAGACGGATGCTCACGGCGACTGTCGTCGTGAATTTGCATTAGACAAAAAAGAAAGAAAAGAAATAACAATATTAGTAACCGGTTTCCCCGAGGGGGAATTCCGGAGAACGTTTAAAGGATATTAATTAGGAGGTTAAAATGTTAGAGATTTTTGTAACCCTCGCGTTGTTAGTTGTGGTTGCGATCTGGGCGATAAAGGTACCGGAAATTAATAATTGGATTTGGCTCGGATGGGGGACTGTAACAATAATCCTCCTTATTGTAGCCGCATTCAACTTTGGGAGCCCTATTGAGAGGCATATAATTCAAGAAAGGTTCCTCCCAAAAGAATTAGTTCCCCCATACCACTCGTGGTTCTGGTGGAATATGTTTTTCTCGTTTTTAGGAGCGTGGATAGTCCTCACCCCGTTCTGTTTTTGGGATGAGGCAAGAATTTCATGGAGAATAGCTCAAAGGACGATCGCTCAAAGACCCGCGACGCTTCGACGTCGCCCGTCAGCACCGCCAGTAGCGGCACTAGCAGGAGCTACTCCTGCAGTGACGGCTCCGCATAGACATACCACAATTGATCGAATTGTGGAGTGGACAGAAAGAATTCTGCCGGCAGAGTTAATCGCAGAATTTTTGGTGGAGATTGGTCCTAAGATCATTGCTAAATTTATACCGTAATGAAAGGAGACTGAAATGAGACGTTCATTAATTATTGGTTTTATATTTTTAGTTGCAATTCTTATTATCAGGTGGAGGTTGAGCGATGTAGACATAGAGATCGCCGACATAGTTGTTGTTGCCGCGCTCGCTGTTGTGTATCACCTGCTCGCGCACCACGTTGGTACGCATGATGAGGGTGGTGTACGACACCCTGGAAATCAACTCCTCGCTGTTGTTGCGGTGGTTGTGATTGGCGTAGGTATCCTCTACGAAGTGACCTACAAACCACTTGCGCAGATCAGGGAGGCGGCAAGTCTCCGCTTGGAGCAGGACCGCGGAAAGCTTGCTAGTGCCATTATGCCCGCTACAGTAAGCAGTGTTTCGATGCAGGATCAGAGGATGTGGTATGACAGTCTTCTGAGGGCGAAGTTAGATAAGGAACTCGTGGGTATTAGGAACACGCCGAATCTAACTCTTGAGAGGATGGCGGAATTATCAAGTGCAAAACGCGCATATTACGATAGTCTTGCGTTGGCGTTTGATAAGCGCTCTGATTTTTCTCCGGTCCAGCAGGTTCCCACACCGCCCGCTGAAAATTCCATCTCCTATCATCTTACTGATAGGGAATGGACCACCGTCACCCCGCCTTCGGGGTCGACATATGGCATCGGGCTTACAGGTCCGGTGAACATAAAAGCCTACCGGTATAGCGGTAAGGGCGCGGAAATGGTGTACGACACTACGTACACCGATATAAAACCAGAGTACCGTTTTAGAGACGGGAAATGGTCCACCTACTGCCAATATCAAGTTAAGGCAGTAAGCGGTGAGGTTGATCTCAACCTCAAATATCATTATTGAAATTAAACGAAGTCCCAACTCAACATTGAGTTCGGGACTTCTTATTTTATAACGGTGCTGATTTATGCTGATAATGAATTGGTTATCGCCGATCAATGCTGATACATAACGAGTGAAAAGACGGACGCTGATTACCGCTGATTTTTGGCTGATAGCCGCTGATATATAACACACAGATTGATACTAATAACACATTACGGCTGATAAATGCTGATACGCAAAGATCCTTCTCCGCCCAAGGCGGATCAGGATGACGCAGAGATTTTTACCAAGATGACGTGGAGATTTCTTATAATCCGTAGGTGTACGGGGCGACGAGAATGAAGCCCCACACCGAGAGAATTCCTATCGCGCCAAGCGCGAGTAGCTTCGCATGTTTTGTTTTTCCTTCGAGCGCGCGCATCACAAGGATCGCCGCGAGCGCAATCGCGAAGAGGAGGGAGGGGAAGTAATGGTAGAGATAGGTCGCACGGTGCACGAGCGTGAAGAACGGGATCAGTGATATTACATAGCCCCCGAAAAGTACCGCAATCGGTACGTCACGCTCCCCCGCCGACGGAAGGCGTTTCAGGATTATAAGCACACTTTTCCATAAGACGAGCAGTACGGCGAACGTAGAGAGGAGCCAGACGAACGGATTGCCGAGAAGCGTGATCTGTGTGCCAGCAGGGAGATACCCTCCCGCAGGACCGTACATAAAGTGCATCGGTTTCATCATGAAGGGCCACGCGTACCACGGACTCATCATTGGGTTTGCGCCGCCAGAAACATAGCCAGACACTCCCACGAAGAGTTGGTAGAAAACTGATTTAAGGAGCGAGGGGTCATGAAGCGCGGCCGGAAGATTAAAGAGCGAGCCGACAACAGAGAGTTGCTCCTGGGGAGTAAAGAGAATGTTGCTTATCCCGACGAGGAGGATGAGAAACACAAGGAGCGCAACGCCAAAAAATTTCAAGAGCATCTTCCAGGGGAATTTCTCCCGCAGCAAGGCGTTTTGGAAAAAGAGATATGCGAGGATCGGGTCTACGAAGACGATCGCCGTGAGCTTGATGCTTATGGCGAGGCCGAAGAAGATCGCGGATAGTAATAGATTGCGTGGCCAATACCACCGAGAAAGTGTGCGCTCCGGGGCGCTAGCCCAAGTCTTACCCACTTTCTTGGTGGTATTGGCCACTTTCGATAATAGATCCACAGACTTCTCCTCTTGCCATTTTTTGTTGGTTTGGTTTTTGGATTTGAAGAAGAAATAGAGCGAGAGGAAGCCGAATGAGAGGTACATACCGTCCATCAGAATAAGGCGGGTGTCGAGGAGGAGCGCGTTTTCGAGCGCGACAAAAAATGCCGCAAGGAGCGCGGCGCGATTCCCCGCAAGCTCGCGCACGAAAAGGAATACCGCAAGAATAAGGAGAAGCCCGAACAGGGCGCTTATCGAACGCTCTATAACATACGGGAAGTTGCCGTATGGCACGTTCGTCTCTTTCGTAATAAACATTCCGTCGGATGTCCGCGAATTTTCGATGTAGGTGGCATTTTTCAAACCACTCTTATCAAAGAAGAGCGGAATCGAAAAGAGAAATTTTCCGAGCGGCGGGTGGATGTCGAAATAAGGAATGTGCGCGGCGTCATTCGCGGCATAGGTTGCAAAATATGCCTCGTCGAACACCGTGCGCGCGGGAGTTCCGATACGCACGAAGTGCAGGACCGCGCTTATTGCGAGAATTATGGCAAGAATGAGATATGAGCGACGGGCAGTCATCTTAAGGCGGAGGGCTTAGAGGTTGAACCTCCACTGGAGGTTCAACCTCCTTTGCTGGGTTTGGTTACTTCCCCTGGAGAACATTATACGTAATGGAATAGATGCCGCTTGCAAGAAGCGCCGCCGCCGCCGCGATTACCGCATAGAGAATCATCTTCTTCGCCTTTTCAATAGTTTCTTTATTATCTCCGGCGGTGAGAAAAAGAATCGCGGCCCAGATGAGCATGCCAACCGCGACTACCCAGAACGTATTAAAGAGGAATGCTACAATCCGGTTCAAGGAACCCTCAACCTGCGAGAGCGAGGTGAGTCCTGACGAGACGCAGTTTGCAGTTGTGGTGATGTCGCATGTGGTTTGCGCGTGAGCGGTGGAAACGAGAGAGGAAAATAAATTCATTAGTTCTATTATACTGGAAGCAATTTCAAAAACCAATAATGCCTTGAAACGGACTCGATGACAAAGACGAAAAACACGCGGTCCAGGGACCGCGTGTTTTAGGTAAGAAGAACTTATTGATTTCCCTTCAAAATACTTGTCACAATACTTTGTAATCCAGTCGCAAGAAGCGCAATCGCCGCCGCGATAATCGCGTAGATGACTCGATTCTTCGCCTCCTTAATTTTTTCTTCATTCCCTGCCCCTGTGAGATAGAGTACTGCAGCCCACACAAGAAAGAGTACCGTCAAGACCCAGAAGATGACGATAATCCAGTTCACGATTCCATAGAGGCTCGTTTGTACACCGGAGAGGCTCGAAATCGGCGGCGTTCCGGAGATGTTTGGTACTTGCGCGAGTGCGGCGAGAGGCGAAAGGATGCTTACCGCGAGCGCCACTGCGGTTACCACTTTTAATGTTTTATTCATTGCAAAAACTTTTTGCTTCTCGACCTTTCGGGGGTTATGGCACGTTCAGAATATCTCGGATTATCGAGACCATCCCCCAACCTATAACGATTATAGCATACCCGATTGCGGTGTAAAGAATCGTTTTTCTGCCCGTCGCGAAACGTTCGGGATTCCCGCCCGCAAAGATCATCTGGAACGCGCCTATTAAAATCATCCCGACCGCGATCGGCGTCGCGATCGTGATGAGCCAGTTCACAATCGAGTGGAGGAGATCTTCGACAGTCGAGTTATTGGTTCCCAAGGGATTCGAAAGGGCGATAGAAGAGTTGGGTGGAGGAGTTGGACAGTTTGCCTGGATTGTTGGATCGCAACTGGTTTGTGCGTGCGCAAGGGACACTCCAATCGCCACAGAAGCAAAAACGGAGATAAGTGAGGCGGATAAAATTTTTTTGAGAGTGGACATGATTATTTTACTATAGATCCTTCTCCGCCTCATCGGCGGATCAGGATGACATTATGGGACCGATAAGATCACTTGGGCTCACAAGTCAGTAATTCCTATTGGTTACTTCACATTGTAGCATTGTATGTTCGCCCACGGGAAGTCAACTCTGCCGGTCAAGAAATGAAGGATGGTGTTTATAATAAGCCACCCCGCAAGGACGATCACGAGCCCTGTCACAGCAGTGAAGATGACGCTCTTTCCTTTCTTTACCCGCTCCTCGGAGCCGCCGGAGATCATGAGCACGATCGCGCC
The DNA here is from genome assembly GCA_021815205.1 of bacterium. Lineage (GTDB taxonomy): Bacteria > Patescibacteriota > Minisyncoccia > UBA6257 > GWB1-50-10 > JAKAHD01. The sequence goes on along the minus strand of JAKAHD010000004.1, from coordinate 12,410 downwards.
ATAGACCGTCATGCCGACCGCGGCGATGATTGCGAAGGTTGTAAGGTCATTCACGATATTTACGACAACTTTTACCGCGTCGCATAAGTTGCATCCGGAGTCCGACGCGTTGCAGCCCCCGTTCGAGGTTCCCTTCCAGATATCAAAGAGCGCCGCGTGTGAAATGCCAAAGGTGAGAAGAAAGAGAAGCGGGGCGAAGAAAAGTGAGGCGATTGTTTTTTTCATAGTAACGACCTATTGGTCTTATTTGGTCCAATAGGTCCAATTCGTCTAGTATGACCTTTGAATGATTTGATTGATGCCGTCTTGGGCCTGGTTCAGGGCGTCCGCGGGCCGCGCGCCTCCCGAGACGACCGCATGGATCATCTGCGAGAAGACCGCGCGCGAGGCGTCTTTATCCGGTTCCGTCCACGAGCGCGCGATCAGGGCCTGCTTCGCGAAGACGCTCAAAACCGGATCGTTCTGATACTGGTAGAGCAACGAGTTCAATGCCGGCGGCTTCTGCGTCGCCTGCACGTAGGCGTTTTCCACGACGCTATTCGTAGCGGTCTGAATGACGAAATCCCACGCAACAGTCGGATATTTCGTTTGTCGTGAGACCACCACCCCCCAGTAATCGGGAAGCGCGGCGGGCGTCGCGACATTCTTCGGCTGCGGAACAGGGGCGATCTCGAAGTTCAGATATGGATTGCGCGCCTTGATCTGAGGAATCGAGGATGCGTAATCGAAGAGCATCGCGACCTTCCCCTGCCCGAAGAGATCGCGGGCGTTCTGCATCGAATCGTTCCAGGTGTAGTCGCTTGAAGCGGGGCTCGAGAACTGCGTATAGAAATTCAAGGCCTGCACCCCGAGGTCGCCCGTAAACGAAGGTGCACCCGGCGTGCCGATACGCGATCCATTCTGAAGCATTAGGAGCCCCAAAAGATCCGAGCCCGTCGGAATCGTAGTGTCGTCTCCGCCGATCGCGGCGCCCGCCTGCGTGATGTTTCCCTGCGCATCTTTCTTCACGAGCTTCGGAACAGTATCCACGAAATCCTGCCAGCTCTGCCATGTGCCGGGAAGCGGGAGCCCGGCCTGGTCGAAGAGGTTCCTATTATAGAAGAGCGCGAGCGTATCAATCGAGACCGGAAGTCCCCAGACGTTGTTCTGGTAGTAAAAATCCTGCGTCACGGTCTGCGGAAAGAGTTGTTTCATTTGAAGCAAAGTGAACGAGGTTTGAGGTGCGGGCACGAGTTTGTTTACATACTTCGCCGTGTCTGTGTTCCGTATCTCAAAGACGTCGGGGCCGGTGCCCGAAGCGAGCGCGTTTAAAAGCGTCGAATAATAATCCCTTGGGTCGGTGAACTGCCGGTAGTTGATCGTAACGTTGGGGTAGATCGTCTTAAAATTCTGGAACGCGGGATTCATGGCGTTCTGATCGTCGTAGATCCCCCACATCGTGAGCGTCGCCTTCGCCTGATGCGGATCGGCGGATTTTTTTTGGAGCCCGGGAATGACCCCCAAAAATACGAGCGCGACCGCAAGCGCGACCGCAAGCCCGATCACAAGCATTATTTTTTGAGAATGAGTTAACGGCATCGAAATTTTAAATTTTAATTTCTCAATTTTAATTGAATTTTAAATGAATAAATTTTGAAATTATGTAATTTGAAACTATGTAAATTAAAATTGATTTAAAACTTGAAATTTGAAATTTTTATTCAACAATAGATACTCTAATGTTTAAAAATTAAAGAATTTTGTCATTTAGAATTGATTAAAAATTAAGAATTTAAAATTAAAAATTTTTTAGAGGCACACGATCCCCACCAGCGTGTCTCCTTTGTCGAGATTCATGATTTTGACGCCTTGGGTTGCGCGGCTCAAAACTCGGATATCCTTGAGCTCCGCTTTCAAGGCCTGCCCCTTCGAGGAAAACGCGAGTACCTCGGTCGTCTCGTCGCCCACGATATGCGCGCCGATCACGGGTCCGGTTTTTGCAGTAATCTTCGCGGTCTTCACACCCGATCCTCCCCGGCGCTGGATCTTATACTCTTTGATCGAGGTTTGTTTCGCGAAGCCGTTCGCCATAACCGCGAGCACGCGGAGCGATGATGTGCCCGCTCTTTCCAAGTCGTCTTTCCTTATTATATCAAGCCCGCTCACCGAGTCCTGTTTCTTGAGGTGCAAGGCGCGCACGCCCGCCGCGCTCCGCCCCATCGCGCGCACATCCTTCTCTTTGAAGCGAATCGCCTGCCCCATTGCGGTCACGAGCACAATCTGGTCGTCTCCCGATGAGAGGCGGACCCATTCCAAAAGATCGTCGCTTTGGAGCTTGATCGCGATAATGCCGTTCCGCCGGACGTTTCCGAAATCCTCGAGCGCCGTGCGCTTGATGACGCCGCGCTTCGTCGCCATTACGAGAAAATGCTTTGCGCGCTCCCCCTTGTCTTCGATAAGATTCTGCGGATAGGTCAATACCGCGCTGATCTTCTCATTTGTCGGAATATCAAGGAAGTTGTAGATCGCCTTTCCTTTCGCGGTACGGCTTGCGACGGGCACCTCGTATGCCTTCGTCTGGAACACCCGCCCCTTCGTCGTGAAGAAGAGCATGTTGTCGTGCGTGTCGGCCGAAAGAAGCTGGTAAATCTGATCTTCCTCCTTCACGTCGAATCCGATCAAGCCCTTCCCACCGCGCTTTTGTACGCGGAAGGTGTTCGGAGGCATACGCTTGATATAGCCGTCGCGCGTGAGGGTGATTAACGCCTCTTCCTTTGGAATCAGATCCTCCTCCTTAAACTCCTTGAGGCCGCTCGCCACAACTTTCGTGCGGCGCGGGTCGGGGAAGTTCTTCTTCAGATCTTCGAGATCCTGCCCGATAATCTTCAGAATCCGTTTCGGTTCTTTAAGGATGAGTTTCAGTTCCGCGATAAGCTTCTTTTTCTCCTTAAGCTCTTCCTCGATTTTGATGCGCTCCAACGCCGCGAGGCTCTGCAGTTTCATCTCGAGGATCGCGTCCGCCTGGATCGGGGTAAGTTTAAAATTTTTGACGAGATTCTGACGCGCCTCGTCCTTATCCTTCGATTTCTTGATGGTCGCGATAATCTTGTCGATTACCTCGAGGGCCGTGACGAGCCCCTCCAGGATATGCGCCCGCTCCTCCGCTTTCTTAAGATCAAACTCAGTGCGCCGGCGGATCACCGTTTTCCGATGCTCGATGTATGCCGAGAGGATATCTTTTAAGGAAAGAACCTCCGGCTTCAAGCCGTTCGTCAAAGCAAGCATGTTGAAGTAAAAGTTCTTTTGAAGTTCGGTGTACTGGAAGAGCTGGTTCAAGATACGCTGTGCGCGTACGTCCGCCTTGAGGTCGATCACGATGCGGAGTCCCTCGCGGTCCGATTCGTCGCGCACGTCCTTAATACCCTCGATTTTTTTCTCTTGCACGAGCTCCGCGATCTTCTCGATCAAGGTTGATTTATTCACCTGATACGGGATCTCCGAGATGATGATCTGGAAGCTCCCGTTCTTCCGCTCCTCAATCTCGGTTTTCGCGCGCATCGTGACGGAGCCCTTCCCGGTCGCGTACGCCTCTTCAAGTGCCCTGCGATCATATATGATGCCGCCCGTCGGGAAATCGGGCCCCTGCACAAACTGCATGAGCTCCTTCACGTCGGCGTCGGGGTGCGCAATAAGGTGTGAGATCGCCTCCGCGATCTCGACGAGATTGTGCGGCGGGATCGAGGTTGCCATACCGACCGCGATGCCGACCGCGCCGTTCAAAAGCAAGTTCGGAAGTTTTGCGGGGAGGTATGCCGGTTCCTCGCGCGTCGCGTCGTAGTTTGGTGTCCAGTCGGCGGTCTCTTTTTCGATGTCCGTCAAGAGCTCTTCCGCAATCTTTGCGAGACGCGCTTCCGTATAACGCATCGCCGCAGGACCGTCCCCGTCAACCGAACCCCAATTTCCTTGCCCGTCTATTAAGGGATAACGGAGCGAGAAATCCTGCGCCATACGCGCCAGAGCGTCGTAGACCGCCATGTCGCCGTGCGGATGGTATTTCCCAAGCACTTCTCCCACGACGTTCGCGGACTTCTTGAACTTCGCGCCGTGCGTAAGGCCCGAGTCCCACATCGCCCAAAGGATTCTCCTTTGCACGGGTTTCATGCCGTCCCGCACGTCGGGCAGGGCGCGCGAGACGATGACGGACATCGCGTAGTCGAGGTACGACTCGCGAAGCTCCTCCGTAATTTCGCGCGGTTCTATTCTCTGGCTCGGAGTATTATTTTGTTCTTCCTCGTGTTTCTGATCGTCTTTTGGCATGGTAATCCAAAGAAATTGTACTACGGTTCCGGGGTGGGGACAACGAGAGACACGAACGGCGACCCAATAGAAACACGGTAGAGGTGCAACCGTATCACCACCGCCTTACCGCGGTATCGCCGTCGTGTCACCGTTACGGCAGCGGCGTCGGCGGAATCGGTTCCGGTGCGGTACTCGTTCCGCCCTCGGTTGAGGTTGGTGTCCGTACCTCGAATGAGTTCGTCTTTCTGAAGTTCGCGGCCGCTCTTTCGAAACTGCTCCTTACCGCATCTCCCACGGCACGGACGCCATTCTGGAGGTCCTTCCCGAATACCGCGAGCCCTCTCCCAAAGGTGTCCAGAATCGAGCTCCCTCCCGCGCTGGATGATGTCGGCGGAGTTTTTTCCGAAGCGGTGGTCGTCGCAAAAAGCTGGGTGGCTGGCGCCGCAGTCTCGGTGGCGACGGTGTCATATGAGGGAAATGCAACCTTCGAATAGAGCACCCAGAGCGCGATCACGAGAAGCATGGATGCGCCCGAAAGAAGCGCGCGCCACCGCTTTCTGGTCTTCATGTCGGCATGTCGGAGCTCCTGAAAAAAATGATGAATTGCACGCGCGATTTTTTTCATGAGAGTAGTTTCTCGGGTCGTTACGCGTGAAGCGGATGCACCGCCATCGCTTTCGGGACGAGTTCCTTCTTTTTGAAGACGAATTTTTCCTCCGTCCCCGCTTTCTCCTGCCCGAATTCCTTGAGGAACGCCTTGAAGTCCCCGTCGAGCGAGGGAATAATCACGCTCGGCTCGATTTGTCGGGCAAATTTTGCCGCCGCATCAATTGAAAGATACGGCTTCCCCTTTCCGGGGAGTATGAGCACGTCGCACTTCTGAAACAGTTCCTGGATCGTGGGATCGGGCTCTTTCGTGCAATAACCGAGTATGCCGAACACCACCTCATCGAATACGATCCGGTACGCGGTCTTCTCGCCCGCCGCATCTTTTCCAAGCGTCGCTCCCTGTATAGAAATCCCCCGCACCTCATACTCCCCCTGGTGGTCGATCCAAAACAATTCATCCGACGCCTCGACTTCCGGGGGGCGCACCGTGTGTATGGCGAGCGTCGCTCCCTTGAATGAGCGCTGGTTGGTAGGGTCGATGAGCACCGTATACTGGCCGGACTGGAGCTTGAAGTAGTCGTCCCCGTGATACGTGATTATCATATTCTTCTATTATATGTCCGTAGATCGTTCTTTTCAATGAAACCATTTATGCTCGTAGGAATCGTCTGCCTTTAATTCTTAGAGACAGGATTCTAAATTTTAAATTTCAAGTTTTAAATCAATTTTAATTTATATAGTTTCAAAAATTTATTCATTTAAAATTCAATTTGAAATTTAGAAATTGAAATTTGAAATTCGTATGTTCCTCACCCATTCCCCCAAAGCAATTCTTTAGTCGGCTTGCATTCGGGTCTCAAATCATGGTATTCTCCTTTGGTATATGTCATCACTCAAACCAAGCAATCTGGCGCTTATCACCCAGCTCATAAAAGATGAGGCGGCGCTTTTTTCGACTTTGAAGGTCGGAGACCTCGTCGAGGGAAAAGTACTTGAGAAGGGTTCGAAGCAGCTCCTCGTGGACATGGGACGTTATGGTACGGGAGTCGTGTATCGCGGCGAACTGCAGAACGCGCGCGAACTCGTGCGGGGCTTGAAGGTTGGCGATCCCGTACACGCGAAAGTGATTGATATCGATAACGAAGAGGGATATATTGAGCTCTCGCTCTCCGAAGCGGACAAACAGCGGGCATGGACCGAAGCGCAGGAACTCAAAGAGAAGGAAGAAGTGATTCCTCTGAAAATAGCCGGCTTTAATAAGGGCGGTCTTATGGCGGACGTGCGCGGGATCACGGGGTTCCTCCCTGTGTCCCAACTTTCGAACGAGCACTACCCCAAGGTGGGAATTGATGAGAAGGGAAAGATTCTCCAAGCGCTGCAACTCCTTGTGGGGCAGGAGCTCCAGGTAAAAGTGATTGACGTGAACCCAAGAACGAACAAGCTCATCATTTCGGAAAAGGCGGCGCAGGAATTGAGTGCGCGCGAACTCGCGGAACACTATCACGTGGGGCAGGTTATCGAAGGGGTGATCTCCGGCGTGGCGGACTTCGGCGCGTTCGTGCGATTCACGGATAATCCGGTCGTCGAGGGGTTCATTCACGTCTCGGAGATCGACTATAAGATCATCGACAACCCGAAAGAGGTCTTGAAGATTGATGAAGTGGTGAAGGCGCAGATCGCGGATATTAAAAACGGCCGCATCTCACTCTCCTTGAAGGCGTTGAAGGAGAATCCGTGGGAGAAGGCGGCGCAGTTTTTTAAAGAAGGCGATGAGGTGCGCGGGACGGTGTACGCATTTATGTCAGTGGGGGCGCTTGTCTCGCTCGATCATGATCTCCAGGGCCAGGTGTACGTGACGGACTTCGGCGGCGTGCCGGAGATGAAAAAGGAGCTCACGATCGGCGAATCAAGGATGTTTACGGTCGAGTCCGTAAAGCCGGAAGAGAAGAGAATCGCACTGAAACTCAAGAAAGATTAATCGGGTTTTTCTTTCTTACAACACACATGAGCCCGTCCCAGCCGAGGGGCGATATTCGTTTTGCGCGCCGTGTGGAAGTGCGGTATGATGGAGCTATAAGCAGAGCTACGAAATACGAATCCATTACAAAATATACGAATTATGAACTCGCAACTCGCTACTTACAACTCACCACGCAACGGGTGGTTTTGTATATTTGTATGCATTCGTAATTCGTAGAGCATTCTATAAATCCCTCACATAACTACTTAAGGTACGAGAGGGATGAAAATACAAAATCAAAATCCATGCCTACTACAAGTCGATATAAAGAAACGTTATGTGAGGGATGAAGCGTTTCGGAAAAAACTTTTTTGGGGTGCTCGTATTTTTAGTCCTGCTCGCGCTCGTGTTCTCGCTGTTTCTCACGCCAAGCATACAGGAGAACAACCTCACCATTAATCAACTTGTCCAAAAAATTGATGCGGGCCAGGTAAAAAGTATTGTGGTGCACGGAGACACGTTGCAGGTAACGCTTACGGACGGCGCGAAGGCGGTCTCCCAAAAAGAAGCGGAGACCGGAGTTGTGGAAACGCTCAAGAATTACGGGGTAGAGCAGAACGCGCTTCAGAAAGTTGAGCTGCGCGTAGAGAATCAGAGCGGCGCGCAGTACTGGGCGGGCCTTCTCCTTCCCGTTGTGCTCCCGACGCTCGCGATGATCCTTCTCTTCTGGTGGCTCTTCCGGCAGGCGAAGGGCGGCGCGAATCAGGCGTTCAATTTCGGGAAGGTGAATATCAAACTCTTCTCGGCGAACCGCGACAAGGTTACCTTCAAAGACGTCGCGGGACTCAAGGAACCGAAGGAAGAACTCGAAGAGGTGGTGGACTTTCTCCGGAATCCAAAAAAGTTCCTCGATATCGGCGCGCGCATTCCGCGCGGCGTGCTCCTTATGGGCCCCCCCGGTACGGGGAAAACGCTTCTTGCGCGTGCAACGGCGGGAGAGTCGAACGTTCCCTTCTTCCATCTCTCGGCCTCGGAGTTCGTCGAGATGTTCGTGGGTGTCGGCGCCTCGCGCGTCCGCGATCTCTTCCAGACCGCGAAACGTGCCGCGCCCTCCATCATCTTTATTGATGAGATTGATGCGGTGGGGCGCGAACGCGGCGCGGGGTTGGGCGGGGGCCACGACGAACGCGAGCAGACCCTGAATCAGATCCTAGTCGAGATGGACGGTTTTGAGCGCGACTCAAATGTGATCGTGATGGCGGCCACAAATCGTCCCGATGTCTTGGATGCGGCGCTCCTTCGGCCAGGACGTTTCGATCGCCGCGTGGTACTCGACCTTCCCGATATCAAGGATAGGGAGGAGATTTTGAAGATCCACGGACGAGGGAAGCCGCTCGGGAAGGAGGTGAACTTGAAGGTGATTGCCGTGAGGACGCCCGGATTTGCGGGCGCGGATCTCGCAAACCTCATGAACGAAGCGGCAATTCTTGCGGCGCGGAATGATAAGAAAGAGGTGTCCCAACTCGATCTCTTAAGCTCGATCGAAAAAGTGATGCTCGGACCGGCACGGAAGAGCCGCGCGATCTCGGAGCATGAGAAGAAAATCACCGCCTATCACGAAGCGGGGCACGCGCTTGTCGCGGCGGCGGTGAAGGGCGCAGACCCCGTGCACAAGGTCTCGATCGTAAGTCGCGGCATGGCGGGCGGGTACACCTTGAAACTTCCGCTTGAAGAGCGGCATCTGAAAACGAAGACTGAATTTCTCGCCGATCTCGCGGTCTCATTCGGCGGTTTTATTTCTGAATCCGTGGTATTCAAGGACGTCTCGACCGGTTCCTCAAACGATCTCCGCCAGGCGACCGAGCTGGCGCACCGTCTCGTGACGCAGTATGGGATGAGTGAGAAGCTCGGGCCCCGCACATTCGGGAAAACGCAAGATCTTATTTTTCTGGGAAGAGAACTTTCTTCGGAGAGGGATTATTCGGAAGCGACAAGCGGGGTGATTGATAATGAGGTGGACTCGTTCATTAAAAGAGCGTTCGACGCGGCGAGGAAAATCATCACCACACACCGGAACGTCCTCGATAAGATCGCGGAAGCGCTTATGGAAAGAGAGACGCTCGAGCAGGACGAGTTCTATGCAATTGTGAAAAGCTTCAACTTGAAACAAGTGGGGATAAAGGCGTAAAGTAGGTGGGGTGGGCGCATAGCTCAATTGGTTAGAGCTTTCGTCTTATACACGAACGGTTCCTGGTTCGAGCCCAGGTGCGCCCACAGATATGCGCGCTTAGCTTAGTGGTAGAGCGACTCGTTTATTCCCGATTGCAAAAGATGAGATACATCGCTGACACCTCGGAAGTGTCAGGGACGTATCTCATCCAGTACATATCCTTGCGTTCTCGTGAAAATTATGTTAGTATCATTGCCAGCAGAAACCGGTGGTCGGTTTCTCGAAAATAGTACCTTCAAATCCCAATAGAAAGGAGGCGAGACGATGTATCTGATTCACGGAACGTATCCTGTTACCGATGCGCGTTTGACGCAACTAGCGGCACGGTACTCTGCGTCGCTCGAACTTCTCTCGACTCTGCCTCTTGCGAAAGAGTACCGACTCGTGGAAACGGAGCCCGCCGATTTCGAAGTTTATCGGTTGGTCCATACGAGCGAGTACATCGAGTTGTTGGAGCGAGTACATCGAGAGGGTCATTCAACAGTCGGTATTCCCGCTGGAGCGGTCGTGTTCGAAAGGATTGGCGTCGGCGGTACGCTCACAGCTACTCGTCTCGCCCTTTCCGAACGATGCACTGCTTACCACCTTGGCGGCGGCTACCATCACGGTATGCCTGACAGACCAAATGGAGTTGATTACTGCAACGATGTGGCCATGGCGCTGGAATATATCCTCGCCACCGGCGCTGAGAAGATTCTCTACGTTGACCTGGATGTTCACCATCCGGATGGCGTGCAGACAATTTTCGAGAAAGATCCGCGCGTCTTGCAGATCTCGCTCCACGGCTGGGCTGGTCATTCTAATGAAGGGCACTACTCCTTTATTGGAAGGGGCGCCGGAGCCGGGAAGAAGATCAATATGCCTTTGCCGGCTCACACCGGCGATCGCATTTATCTGCAGATTCTCAAGGCGCTTCTCGCGTCAGTGATGCGAAGCTACCAGCCGGAGGTCGTTTTCTACCAGGCCGGACTCGACCCTTACCGAAAGGATCCAATTGGGTGCCTGGATCTAAGTCTCCGCGGACTCTACGAACGGGACAAGCTTGTTGCTTCCTTATGCGCAAACAGGTCAATGCCATTCGTTGTGGTTCTTGGAGGAGGCTACGATTTGGAAAACACCCCGCGAGCAGTCGTCAATACGCTTGCCGCGCTTGCTGGCAAGAATGTCGTGTTCGACGAAGCCGAGTCGCTCGGCGCTCCGTCAGCGGCAAGAGCATTGCGATGGTACAAATCGCTGCGCACTTGTCTGCGTCAGTACCTCGAGTTAGACGAGATCGTCAGCAGCGAGCTGAAGGAGGAGGGCTATGCGTAAGATAGATGGCCTGAAATTCCTCCAGAGATTCTTTCCGGATGTATGCGTTGACTGCGTATTCGTCACGGAAAACGAGTCACTCGACCTACATGAGCTCGAAAGCCATCCTCCCCAGATCTTCCGAGTGCGGTCCGGCCGCAAGTACGGATCAGAGCTGGGAAGCCCTCAACGCACGTGCCATTCGGCAAAAGGGGTGGAACGCTTCATCAAAGAAGTGTGGGCGTCGGACAAGGCGTTGGAGTTCGTGATTCATCGGGTTGACCAATCGTTCTTTACGCCCGATTTTGTGGGAACGATTGCGCTCTTCGAAAAAGTTGAGCCGATGATGGTAATCGACCTTCAAGCTGTATCTCGGACGCTTGTCGCAGACATGGACAGCGGAGCACGACCGCGAGACTGGAAATTAGTCGCGATATACACCTACCCATTCTGCCGGTGGCAACCGGGAGTACACCTCGTTGATCCGACGTTCAAGTCAGAATCAGTGAGTGAGCCACTTCTCCGTCTATGGCGCATCGGACGGGAGATTGATAGCGTCAAAAAATCGCTGAATGGCCGAGCCGTTACGGCTTTGCCTGAATCAGTGACACGCTTCAACATCTACCCGAATGGCGTGATTCTGCTCGACGATCACCGCAACGTGGACTCGTTCGGCTAACAACCAGTGTGTTGCAAAAACGCGGCGCACTGGTTTTCTTTTATTTATAAATTTGATATCGTATAGCTGAACATGAGAATTGTCCTACTTGGAGGCAACAGCCCGACAAATATTTCATGGTTAGAGGGCATTGAAGCCGAGCTTAAAAAAGAATACGGCGATGTTTTTTCGCATCGTTATATACATTGGGATACCAATGCGCCGCTTATAAATCTTGATAAAGAATTAGAAAATCTCCAAAAGGAGTTAAAAAATGCAGAGCAATATGTAATCGTTGCTAAATCTGCTGGAGCGTTGCTTACGCTAAAAGGTGTACGTGAGCGCAAATTGGCTCCAGCCGCTTGCGTTTTTATGGGAACCGCAATTTTATGGGGTAGAGAAAAAGGTTTTGATGTTGATGTTTGGCTTAAAGGCTATTCCGTACCAACGCTCTTCGTTCACAAATCAGGCGATCCAGCCATTGCGCCGAGCGCGCTTGAAGTTTTACTGAAAGAATCAGGTTCTCAAAATTACAAGCTTCACGTGATTACTGGAAACGAACACGAGTATTCCGAATATCAAACATTGACCCAAGTAATTCATTCTTTCTTGCAAGAAAGGAAATTAGCGTCCTAGAGATTTTAAAAAATAAGGGGCACGTGTGTTAGGCATGCCCCAGGGATGAGCGATGACGAGTTGGGCTCTAGTTTGCGGGAGCACCGCAAACCGTAGCGCCACAGACCGTTGCCGCGACTGCGCCGCATACGGTAGCGCCCGGTGAACCACAAACGGTCGCACCGACGGCGCCGTTGGTCCAGAACGTCGGATCAAGCAAACCATACCGCTCTTCGGCGATCTTGCGCGTCAGTAAGTACGGCTCGATGTTCTCCTCGCGCGGCGAGGGGTCATGGTCGATCATCCTACCGAAGTTCCCCAGGCAGAACTCGCGGTATTCCTTTGTAAACTGGATGAAGCCGTGCCAGACCTCGTCCAACGCTTCCGACGGAGCGCACCTTTCCGGCGTCGAGGCGCAGATCTCCAAGAACTTCACGAGTTCGTCGAAGTGACGAACCGCTTCGGCCTCCTGCAGATTGTGATCCTCGGCGTACCGACGGACTACGCGACTCGGAACAGTGAGGGTCGTCGTCATTTTTCCACCTCCTTTCTGTTGGGATTTGAAGGTACTATTTTCGAGAAACCGACCACCGGTTTCTGCTGGCAATGATACTAACATAATTTTCACGAGAACGCAAGGATATGTACTGGATGAGTACATCCCTGACACTTCGTAACACTTCTCATTGAACTCGATTGGGGTGAGATAGGCAAGGGATTGGTGCGGTCTCCTGAAGTTGTACTCCACGAGCCATTCCGTGAGCGCCCGG
>JAKAHD010000012.1 GCA_021815205.1 bacterium | reverse complement strand
AGCGAATACATTACGAACATACGAAAATATGACGCACAACTTACAACGTACGACTCACCACACGATGAATGGATTCGTATATTCGTACCTAATTCGTAATTCGTAGAGAAACACATGAAGATAAAGAAAGGAGATACAGTGCAATTTATCACCGGTAAAGATAAGGGCAAGTCGGGGAAGGTAACGCATGTCTTCAAAAAAGAGGAGAAACTTACCGTCGAGGGACTTCACATGTTTAAGAAGCATGTGCGGCCGCGCCGCCAAGGCGAGAAAGGGGAGGTGGTTTCACTCGCCCGCCCAGTCCCCGTATCAAACGTAATGATTGTATGTCCCTCATGCCACACACCGACAAGGATCGGATACCGCACAAGTGGAGAAGCGAAAGTACGCGAATGCAAGAAGTGCAAAGCGGCCATTTAGTTGGGAAGTACCAATCATATGCTACGAAATACGAATTTTTTACGAATATACGAATCCATCCGTCATCCTGAACGCAGTGAAGAAGCTCTCGTATTCGTACATTCGTACTACATTCCTAATTCGTAGAGAAATCCATGGAAGACGTCAAAAAACAAATTGAAAAGATAGTGGTGAACGCCGGCATCGGGCGCATAAGCGGGCAAGCGCAGTTTGAGGATAAGATTCTCCCTGAAATCAAGAAGGACCTCGCGGCAATTACGGGGCAGAAGCCGTCCGAGCGGAAGGCAAAAAAATCCATCGCTGGTTTCAAGACGAGAGAGGGACAAATCGTGGGGCTCACCGCGACCTTGAGGGGCGTGAGAATGGCGGATTTCTTCGAGCGTCTTGTGAATCTCGCGCTTCCTCGCGTCAAAGACTTTCGAGGACTCGCGCTCTCGAACGTCGACACAAACGGCAACTTGAATATAGGGTTTCGGGAACAGACGGTATTCCCCGAAATCAACCTTGAAAAAATGAAAGTTACGTTCGGAGTTCAAGTCACAATTGTTCCGAAAGAGAAAAGGAGAAATTCCGCGATTGATTTCTATCGCGCACATAGGGTACCATTAAAAAAGTGAAAATCCTAAGCACGAAATCCATCCGCCAGAGGCGGATCCTCCTCTGGAGGAAAATCCTAAACAAATCCCAATGACACAAACCAAAAATAACAAAACACATGTTTCGGTTATTCTGATTTCGTATTTTAGTTATTGCGTAGGATTTAGATATTAAAATTTTAGAATTTATACTTATTCATGGCAAAGAAATCGGTGATTGCACGATCAAAGAAAAAGCCGAAATTTTCGACGCGCATCGTCCTTCGGTGCTTCCGTTGCGGCAGAAAACGCGGCTACATGCGTGACTTCAACCTGTGCCGTATCTGCTTCAGGGAGTTCGCGAGTCGCGGGGAAATCCCGGGGATAAAAAAAGCAAGCTGGTAAAATAGCTACGAAATACGAATTGCATACGAATATGACGAATACAACGTACAACTCACAATGGATAACTCGCAATAAAAACGCGCGGATTCGTATATTCGTAATGAATTCGTAATTCGTAGAGAAATATATGTATACTGACTTTCTCATAAAGATAAAAAACGCAAAGGCGGCGGAAAAAACGACCGTCAAGGCGCAGGCAACGAAAATCCATAAGGCGATCGCCGAGCTCCTTGCCGCGCGCGGATTTGTGAAACACGTTGAAGTAAAGGGGAAGGGACCGAAAAAATATCTCGAGATTGATCTTGAGAGTAAGAAACCGATTCATGGCGTAAAATTTTTGAGCACCCCCTCGTTGCACCGCTATAGCGGCTACAAAGACCTCAAAAAAGTGAAGGGAGGATTCGGGATGCTTATCGTCTCAACCTCAAAAGGGATCATGAGTGGAGAAACGGCGCGGAAAGAAAAAACGGGAGGGGAACTGCTTTTCGAAATTTGGTAAAATAGCTACGAACTATCTGCTTGCGGCAGACAAGCGAATGCATTACGAATATGACGAATACAACATACAACCCGCAAAGGACAGCTCGCAATAAAAGCGCGCAGATTCGTATATTCGTAATGAATTCGTAATTCGTAGAGAAATACATGAGTAAAATAGGCAAACTACCCATCACTATACCGGACGGCATTACCGTAAGGATTGACGAGGGAACTCTTTTTATAAAGGGCCAGAAAGAAGAGGTCTCACTACCCGTACTTCAGGGGGTCGGTGCGTCACTCAAAGACAAAACGCTTGTCATTGCGCTTCAGAGCACCTCAAAGCAAGCGCGTAGTAACTGGGGAACAATGCGGGCGCTTGCGGCAAACGCGATACAGGGCTTTGTGAAGGAATTTGAAAAAAACCTGATCCTCGAAGGGGTGGGGTATCGCATCACGAAAGAAGGGGAGGGGCTTACCATGAACCTCGGCTTTTCGCATCCGGTAAAGTATAACGCGCCCAAGGGAATCACTCTCGAGGTTGAAAAAAATTCCCGCCTCAAAATACGAGGTGCGGACAAGGCACTCGTAGGACAGGTAGCGGCGCATATTCGCTCGCTCAAGAAACCGGAGCCGTACAAAGGAAAAGGATTCCGATACGAGAATGAGATACTAAGAAGGAAGGTTGGTAAAAAAGCCGGTACGGGAAGTTCCGCGTAGCGATGTGAATATACCAATCTACCAATTTCGAAGAAAAACATCATGAATAAATTAAAAAAATTGAACACCGTACGGAACGCGCGAAAAGCGAGGGTGCGGGCAAAAATCAAAGGATCAAACGAAAAGCCGCGACTTTCGATATTCCGGAGCAATACGCACATCTACGCACAGATCATAAATGACGTGACGAAAAAGACGATCACGGCGGTATCGTCTCTTGATGTTATGTCAAAGGGGGTAAAGACAAAGAAAACAACGAAGACCGAGACCGCCCGGATGGTCGGCGCGGCACTCGGGAAAAAGGCGAAGGAAGCGGGCATTCAGCGGCTTGTATTTGATCGAGGATCGTACCGATATCACGGAAGAGTAAGAGCGCTTGCGGAGGCGGTCAAAGCGGAAGGAATACAATTATAAACCTATGGAAAGACATATGCGCCCGATGCGGGCAAAGAAGAGCGAATTCCAGGAAAAGACGCTTGAGATAAGAAGAGTGACGCGGGTCGTTGCCGGCGGCAAGCGATTCAGCTTCCGCGCAACGGTGGTCGTGGGTGACGGAAAGGGAAAAGTCGGCGTAGGAGTCGCAAAGGGACTCGATGTTGCTGCGGCGGTGGAGAAGGCAAAACGGCAGGCGCAGAAGGATTTCGTGCACGTTCCTCTGAAGGACCGCCGTACGATCCCGCATGACGTGGAGGCAAAATATAGTGCGGCAAGAATCCGCATCAAGCCCGCGAGACAGAATCACGGACTGATCGCGGGAGGCGCGTCCCGCACCGTGCTTGAACTTGCCGGCATAAAAGATATCTCCGCAAAAATCCTGGGACGCACTACGAACAAGCTCACCAACGCGCTTGCAACGCTTGCGGCGCTCAAGGTGCTCGAGGAGGAAAAGAGAGAGAGCGAAACGGAATAACTATCATGCAAGTACACGAACTCAAAAGACAATTCACATCGAGAAGGCCGAAGCGCGTGGGACGAGGAGGAAAACGCGGCACAACCTCGGGGCGCGGCCAAAAAGGGCAGAAGGCGCGAGCGGGACACAGTTTGAAGCCCGCGGAGCGCGATCTTATCCAGCGTATCCCAAAACTTCGCGGATCGAACAATAAGAGAAAAAGTGAACCGGCGATCGTGATTTCCGTCGGAAGAGCAGAACACCTCGCCGAAAAAGGAGTACTCACTCCGGCAATCCTTGTTGCGAAAGGAATCATAAAGAGAGCCGCCGATCGGGTGAAGATCCTTGACGGAGGAGCGTGCACGCAGGCAATTTCCATAGTGGGAATTCCCGCATCGAAAACCGCGAAAGAGAAGATCGAGAAAGCCGGAGGGAAGGTTAATTAAATCCGAAATACGAAGCACGAAATTCGAAACAATCACGTGTTTAGAATTTTGCGATTTCTGTCATTTGAATTTGTTTCGGATCTAGAAATTAGGATTTAGAGTTTCGTAATTATTATGGGTAGGTTTCTCAATATTTTCAAAATACCTGACTTGAGGAAGAAGGTGCTCATGGTACTCTTCCTTCTTTTCGTGTTCCGGCTTCTTGCGGCGATCCCGATTCCCGGAATCGACGCGGCGCGGCTTCAGCAGTTTTTGGGATCAAACCAACTCTTCGGATTCTTGAATATCTTCTCGGGAGGCGGTCTTGCGAATCTTTCAATTATGATGCTCGGCGTGGGACCGTACATCACGGCGACCATTATTATGCAGCTTTTAACGATCGTCTTCCCGAATCTCAAGAAAGCGTACTATGAAGAAGGCGCCGCGGGACAGGCGAAGTTCAACAGAATCTCCCGTTACCTCACGGTGCCGCTTGCGATCTTGCAGGGCTACGGCTTCCTTAATCTCTTGGTCTCACAAGGAGTGCTTGCACCGCTCTCCCTCACGGCGCTCATCGGGAATGTGACCGTGATCACCGCGGGAAGCATCCTTATTATGTGGATCGGCGAGCTTATCTCGGAATACAAGATAGGAAACGGGGTTTCGCTTATCATCTTTGCGGGAATTGTAAGCCGCCTTCCGCAGGAGGTTGGCGCCGCATTTTTCAACTACAATCCGGCGATGCTCCCGACCTATATCGCGTTCGTGGTGTTAAGCGTCATCGTGATCGCGGGCGTCGTCTTTGTAAACGAAGGGGAACGGAAGATTCCCGTCTCCTACGCAAAACAAGTCCGCGGCATGAAGATGTACGGCGGCGTCTCGACCTACCTGCCGCTCCGCGTCAATCAGGCAGGTGTGATCCCCATTATCTTCGCGATTTCACTCCTGCTCTTTCCGCAGTTCTTTGCGCAGGCGATCGCGCTCGCGTCGCCCTCGCTTTCCCTTTCGCTCAACAACTGGGTGAGCGGATTTTTCAATAACGTGCCGCTCTACAGTCTCGCATACTTCGTACTCGTTGTGCTCTTCACCTACTTCTATACGGCGATCACCTTTGATCCCGGAGAAATCTCAAAGAATCTCCAGCGGAGCGGGGGATTCATACCGGGAATACGCCCGGGGCAGGCGACGACCGACATGATCACGAAGATCACGCACCGCATCACGTTCTTCGGGGCAATCTTCCTCGGTGTCGTCGCGATTCTTCCGAATATTACGCAGATCGTGACGGGTATTCAGGCGCTCACGATCGGCGGTACGGCGCTCCTCATTATCGTCGCGGTCGCACTCGAGGTGATGAAACAAATCGAATCCCAACTCACCGTGCGGGAGTACGAGGGAATATTTTAAGACGCGCTAATTTACGCTGATTGCAAGCTGATTTACGCCGATAGTATGAAGAAGAGCAACAATAAGGCGGTCATTCTTTACGGCCCTCCGGGGTCCGGAAAGGGCACGCAGGCCGAGCTCCTTGTGCGGCAGTACGGCTTTTTCCATTTTGATACCGGAAAGTATCTTCGTGGTCTTCTCAATAATCCGCAATACACCCACAACAAAGAAATACAAAAAGAAAAGAAACTGAATAATGAAGGGACGCTCAACACCCCCGCGTTTGTGCTGAAAAGGGTGAAACGGGAAACGGAGCGCATCGCCAGAATGGGAATGAGCATTGTCTACAGCGGATCGCCTCGGACGCTTTTCGAGGCGTTCGGTGACGCGAAACACATGGGGTTGTTCACACTGCTTAAAAGAGAATATGGGGCGAATAACATTATAATCATCCAGCTTCTGGTAAGCCCTGCTGCTGCCCAGAAACGGAACGCCGGCCGGCTTATATGCTCGGCCTGCGGTCTGCCGATGCTTGCCGCCTCGAAAGCGAACTACTGCTCTCTCTGCGGGGCGCGGGCGAAGCGGAGGATTGATGATAATCCGAAGATCTTTGCGCACCGTATCGATCAGTATCAAAGCCGGACATTCCCCATCCTGAAGGAAGCAAAAAAGGAAGGGTATCTTGTGAGGAAGGTAAATGGGGAACCGGCGCCATATCTCATACACCATACAATCGCCCGCATACTGAACCTCGCTCCACAAAAATGATACGGCTCAAAACCGAGAAGGATATCGAACTGCTCCGGGATTCGGGAAAAATCCTTGTGCAGATTCTTCTCGCCTTGAAGGAACGATCAAAAAAAGGCACGAACCTCCTCGCGCTCGAAGAAACGGCGCGCGCTATGCTCCGCGAAGCGGGAGCTGTTTCCGCGTTCCTGAATTACAAGCCGGAAGAATCTTCAAAACCATATCCGGCGGTCTTGTGCACCTCGTTGAACGAGCAAATCGTGCATGGCATACCATACGATTACGAACTCAAGGAGGGGGACGTGCTGAAACTCGATTTCGGAGTAGTATATCGCGACAGGATAACCGACGCCGCGATCACGGTACCTATCGGGAATGTTCCAAAGGGAACGGAGAAACTCATTCACGCAACGAGAGAATCTCTCGATAAGGGCATCGCGGCCGCAACAATAAAAGACGCGCGCCTCGGAGACATCGGCTGGGCGATAGCACACCATATCGAAAACCAAGGGCTCTCGATCGTGGATGGACTCACGGGGCACGGCGTCGGCTTCAAACTCCACGAAGACCCAAGCGTCTTTAACTATGGAACAAAAGGGGAAGGGATGCTCCTTAAAGAGGGTCTCGTCTTGGCGATCGAACCCATGGTAAGTATGGGGTCATCACGAACCGTATCGCGGAAGGATGGGAGCTACGAAACGAAAGATGGGAGCGTGAGCGCCCACTTTGAAAAAACGATCGCCATCACGAACAATGGCGTCGAAATCTTAACGGCGTTTTAAAATTTCAAATCCTCATATCCAAATCTTCAAAATACAAAAATGCCAAACACGAGTTTTGATCATTTGAATTTTTGATTTTGAGATTGTTTAAGATTTAGGATTTTTGATTTCGGATTTGCCGCTTTGCGGCTTTGTCCAGCTCGCGAAATCACACTCGGGATATCGCGAGCACCCGTAGAAGAACCTGCCCTTCTTCGTTCTGCGGCGGATCACTTTTCCCTCTTTGCATTTCGGGCACGGACCCAAGTCCTTGTCTCCGGTGGGCGCGAGTGACTTTGTATTCTTGCACTCGGGGAACCCGCTGCACGCGAGGAATCTTCCGAAACGCCCTGTTTTTATCACCATCGGCTTGCCGCACTTATCGCACACCTCATGGGTCTCTTCCTGCGGCGCGAGCTTCTCTTTCTGTACGCTTTCGTATTTCGCGGCTAAATGTTCCGCAAACGGTTTATAAAATTCTCCGAGCACGTCTCGCCAATCTTTCTTCCCTTCGGCAACGCTATCTAAATCTTCTTCCATGCGCGCCGTGAACTGCAGGTTAACAATCTCGGGGAAATGCTCCGCAAGCACCTTGTTCACCAAAAATCCTATCTCCGTCGGCACAAACCGGCGATCTTCGTTCTTTTGTACGTAGTTCCTGTTTTGAATCACCGAAATAATCGGCGCGTAGGTGGAGGGCCTTCCTATCCCGTTTGTTTCGAGGGCTTTAATAAGACTCGCTTCGTTATAACGGGCGGGCGGTTCGGTAAAGTGCTGTTCCGGCTTTACCTCTTTACAATCTAACTTCTCTCCCTCCTGAAGCGCGGGGAGCGTGCGTTCCTCAAAGGTCTGCGGCCACACTTTCAAGAATCCGTCAAAACGCATCGAGGCGCCGTTTGCTTTAAAAACGAACTTCTTGTTGTCGGATTCTATGAAGACCCCTGCGAGCGCGAATACCGCAGGCGGCAGTTGGGATGCCATAAACCGTCTCCAGATAAGCTCGTAGAGCTTCTTTTCCTTTAGGTCGTCGAGCGCGATCGCGTGCGGCGTGAGGAGGGGGTCTGTGGGACGGATCGCCTCGTGCGCCTCCTGCGCAAGCCGCGATTTCGTCTTGTAGTACACCGGCTTTTCCGTGAGATATTTTTTTCCGAACTCGGCTTCTATGTAGTTCCGTGCGGCGCGGAGCGATTGCTCGGAAAGGTGCACCGAATCGGTGCGCATATAGGTGATATACCCCTTCTCGTAGAGATGTTGCGCAAACATCATGGTCTGCTTTGCGCTCATGTGAAGTCTCCGGTTCGCTTCCTGTTGCAGCGTGCTCGTGGTGAAGGGGGGGAGCGGGTTGCGCCTCATATCTTTTTCCTCGATATGCCGGACCGAGAAGATCGATCCCTCGAGCTCCTCGGTGATCCGTTTCACGTCAGCTTCTTTCTTGAAAGTGAACTTCTCGACGGGCGTGCCATCCACCGAATAGAGCGGCGCTTCAAAAGAATCTTCCTTCTTCTTACCGGCCGAGAAAAGCGCGTGGATCGTCCAGTACTCTTCCGGCACAAAGCTCTTTATCTCTTCTTCTCTCGTAACGATAAGACGGAGCGCCGCGGACTGCACGCGCCCCGCAGAAAGGCCGCGCACGATCTTCTTCCAAAGAAACGGGGAGAGATTATACCCCACAAGGCGATCGAGAATGCGGCGTGCCTGCTGCGCATCCACAAGATCCATATTAATCTCCCTCGGATGTTGCAGAGCGTCCCGGATCGCCGACTCGGTAATTTCATGGAACACGATCCGTTCTACCGAAGGATCGCTGGCTATTTGGGATTTGGAATTTGTTATTTGGGATTTCCCAAGCAAGAGCGCTTGGGTGAGGTGCCACGCAATCGCTTCTCCTTCGCGATCCTCGTCGGTCGCGAGAATAATCCTATCCGCTTTCGCGGCAAGTTTCTTCAGAGCCGTTACGTTTTTCCTCGCCTTCACGGGGACGATGTAGTGCGGCTCGAAATCGTGCTCCACATCGATCCCGAGCTTGCTCTTTGGGAGATCGCGGATATGCCCATACGACGACTCCACGCGGAAGCCGCTCCCCAGGAATTTTCCTATTGTCTTCGCCTTGGTAGGACTTTCGACGATGACGAGTTGCATTGATTTCATCTTCGTTTCACCGCAAAGGTGCCCTGAAATTCTTCTATGGTTCCCTCGAGACTAAGGAGCGAAAGCCCCTGATTCACTCGCTGTGTTTCAAGATGCGTGATTTCGGAGATGTTGTCAATGGTAAGCGGCGCGAGCGACGACCGGAGCGCCTCGAGTATCAGCCCGCAGTCGGCGTCATCGCTTCTCTTTTCTTCTTTGTGAAGCTCTGGA
This sequence comes from bacterium, assembly GCA_021815205.1. Classification (GTDB taxonomy): domain Bacteria; phylum Patescibacteriota; class Minisyncoccia; order UBA6257; family GWB1-50-10; genus JAKAHD01. Next base: position 11,902 of record JAKAHD010000012.1, on the reverse strand, counting down.
TTCCCAAGTATGCCGCGGTAGGTAAGAAGGGTCTCTTCAAGGTCATCGGCGATATCCCTGGCATTCGTAACAAGACGGGCGCCCTCCCTAATAAGCTGGTGCGACCCCTCGAAGTTCTTGTGATGCACGGAGCCGGGTACCACGAACACCTCGCGTCCTTGTTCGAGCGCCAGACGCGCAGTGGTCTTGGATCCGGATCGGATCGGCGCCTCAACAACGACCGTCGCGACGCTTATGCCGCTCACGATCCTGTTCCGCTCGAGGAACCGGTGACGCAAAGGCGGCGTGCCCTCCGGGTACTCGGAAAAAAGCGCTCCGCCCCGCGCGCACATGGACTCGGCGAGACTTTGATGCGAGGCGGGGTATACCGCATCAAGCCCGTTCGCGAGGACGGCAATCGTCACGCCTCCCGCGGCAAGCGCCCCCTCGTGCGCCGCGGCGTCGATTCCCATAGCGAGCCCGCTTACGATCACAATGCCCGCCTTCGCAAGGTCATAGGCAATCTGCCGTGCCGTAAGTCTTCCATCCGCGGTCGCTTTTCTTGTTCCCACGATCGCGACCGCGATACATGAAGGGGAAACCGCCCCTCTCGCAAAGAGACAGGAGGGAGGACTCGAAATCTTCCTCAAGAGCGTAGGATACTCATCGTCCATATATCCGATGGCGCGAATGGGCGGCAGCATAAACAACTTTATTATAATACGCTATACTATACTATAATAGTAAGCACGGGGCTAAAATAGAACACGCGAACTCGGGTGTCATCCTGAGTGGAGTGAATGATCTCTTGTTTTTCTGAATATTCGTATATAATTCGTATTTCGCGGCTATCTTTCATATGAATCACTTCAAAAAACGCTTCACCATAGAGCTCGGCATCTCCCTCATTATCGTTATCGCGCTCTTGTGGGGCATCTTCTTCTTTAAGGGAAATATCAGCGACTACACCCGAAAGATTGTGCTCGCGAGAAATACCTTCTCCGCACAGACCTCGCGCATCTTGGACGAAGCATCACTCGCGGGGCAGTTCAACAACGAGACGCAGAATGATTTGAATGCGCTCTATAATTACATTCCTTTGTACGATCAGCTCATCAACTTGAACCAGTCGCTCCAGACGCTCGCGACGCAGTATAATCTCACGTACGGGTTCTCGTTCGCCGGAGAAGCCCAAAAGTCGGGAAACACGCTCGGCTCCGTAAGCTTCATGCTTTCCTTGGGCGGGAAAAGCGCGAACGATCTTCTCGCGTTTTTGAGTTCGATAGAGCGCTTCCGGTATCTTCATAGCATCGACAGTGTATCCGTGAAAAGCGGAGGAGGCAACTACTCAATGAACCTAAAAGGCAAGGTGTACTACCGCTAATATGCGCGAAGCAATAAAAACCATCGGCAGGTTTTCCAAAGAGTGGCTCTTCATCGTCCTTGCGTCGGTGATGGTACTCATTACGGGTACGTTCGTAATCTACTGCATCATCTTCCTCGGCTCGAGCCTTAATGACGCCTTAAGCGCTCCCGCGGCGAGGCAGACGCATCTTCAGTTTGACATCAAAGGGTTTCAAAGTCTCAACTTGATTCAGAAATAAAAGTCGCCTACACTGGGAATCAGAAAAAATAAAGGAAGGGGTGCGTAGTTCAGCTTGTCCCGTTACACTTGGGCATGTAGTTCAGTGGTAGAACGCTAAACTGATAATTTAGAGGTCGGAGGTTCGATCCCTCCCATGCCCACTGCCCAAGTGTAACGGGGTGAAGTAACGCGTTCCCGATAAGAACAAGGTTGTAGGTTCGATTCCTAGTTGGTGCGGGGTATTGTAATGTTTTGATGCGCGCGGCGTCTTCTACACAAAGGTCAAAGGCAAAAGAAAAAAGTGAAACATATGCACAAGAAAATATTGCTCGTTTCTCTAGCGGCGCTGGTGGCGCTGGGAATAAGCGCGGGGCTCGCGGCCGCACACGCGGCAGAAGTTAGAACACCGGCCCAGGGCGGCGCCTCGGTATCGTCCAAAATACTCCCGATACCGCTCCCGCCCGTACGGGTCTGCGAATACGCGGCGCCCCAAAACGGCTGCCGCCTCGTGCCGGGCCCGAACTACAACGAGGCGACGCAGTGCGGCTTGATCGTGCAATGCGAAGGGAGTGGATTGGATAATCCCGCCCCCATTACGATCATGCCGCTCTCGGGAAGGGGGTCAGCGAACGCCGCCATGGTGAAGCGTGCGCATGCGGGAACATGCGGATCCATGTATATGGAGAGCACCGACGGAACGTATTGCGTGAAGTTTGACGCCTATTCGGATGCAGCCATCTCAATGCAAGGCGAAGGCGGCGCGTCTCTTGCTTCGTCGAATACCGCGACGGCTCCCTCAAATGGGGTTGAAACAAGCGCATCCGCTTCGATACGCACGCGCGCATCAATTCCCACGCTGTTCATCGAACCCAAAGCGGCATCAAACGCATCGGTCACTTTTGCGGCGAGGAATTCAAAGGAAGTGAAGATTGATACCCCGGCGGCCCAGGGAAGTATTACCGTTGCCCCGAAAGAAGGATTGAGGGTGCTTATCGGCAACAAGGAGAGAGAGATATCGGTCGAAAAAGACGCGACGAACGGGAGCATTACCGTATCTCACGGAAGCGTCACTTCAACAGTGGCACGCGAGGATACGCTCAAGGTTGATGCGGAGGGGAATTTACTGCTTTCCGGAACAGCAATAAAAATAATGCCGGATACCGCTGCGGCGCGCGCACGCGAGGAACTTGGGGGAGTATCGGCGATGCAAACAATAGAACTCAAAAATACTCACTCGACCGCACAAGCGGGGACGGAAGCAACTTCTTCCGCTTCGTACGAGATTACCGCCACCAAAGACGCGAAGCTTTTTGGATTTATCAAAATCCCGGCATCGGTTACCGTATATGTGAGTGCCGAGACCGGAGGGGTGATACGGGTGCAAAAACCCTGGTGGAGTTTTATCGCTTCCTTCTAAATCTCGTATTTTTTCAGAAACCGCCTTTTCCTCGGGCGGTTTTTGTTATGCGGGAGAGGAGTTTGCGCGTCGCGGCTCTTGTGGGATATACTTTCTCCTAGATAAGCGTATGGGCCGCTAGCTTAGCTGGTACCCGCCCGACCGAATGACTTCGGTCGTTCGGGCGGGGAGCGCCTCGTTTGTCCCGGAAAATAATGAGCGAAGCGAATATAATTTTTCGAAGATCCCGTTGACAAGGAGTATTGAAATATCGAGCATTTTGGTGGGCCTGTAGTTCAGTTGGTTAGAACGCCTCGTTTGCAACGAGGAGGTCACCGGTTCGAATCCGGTCAGGTCCACCAAAATGCTTGCATGACTGCGGCTCGCTCATTATTCACGGGATCGCGAAGAACATGGTCGTTTGCACTCCTTGTTCTTCGGGACAACGAGGAGGTCACCGGTTCGAATCCGGTACGGTCCACTAATACTAGAGAATTTACCTTTATGGTGAATTCTTCAGTATCTCGTGAATGGGAGTACCGGATTCGAATGGGAAGGGGGTCGGAGAAACGGGAGTTTCCCCGTGGCGGAAGCATTGAAACCGCTGGGTTTCAAGGAGTCCGCCCAAGGCGGACGACGTTCGATTTCCGGTACGGTCCACCAAATTTGATTTGCTTCCGAATTGACCGCGCCCGCGCGGAGGAGGGGTCTAGGGAGGAATCCCGCGCCGTCCTCGCTCCGCCTCTTGATTCAATCGCTTTAGTTTGCTAGAGTGATGATAATGTTTGAGGAAATTACTCAACTTAAAGGTAAGGATAAAGGAGCGATGAGTATCGTTCTGGTTGGCGTGCACGGTGATGAAAAATGTGGAGTGGAAGCATTGGAAAAAATTTTACCTACACTCGAAATTGAGCGGGGAACCGTTTTGTTTGGCTATGGAAATCCGCACGCCATCGAAGCAAACAAACGTTACACCGAATCAAATTTGAATAGAATGTTCAACGATGAACTACTTACTCCAAAAGAAAAAGATAGTTACGAATATCAACGCGCTCAATTTCTAAAAAGCTACTTAAACAAAGCAGACGCACTTTTGGATATCCACGCAAGCTCTATTCCCAACAGCAAAGCTTTTGTTATTTGTGAGGCTAACGCGGGAGAAATTGTAAAATTTTTTCCAATAAATCTTGTAGTATCCGGCTTCGACAAAGTGGAGCCTGGTGGAACCGATTATTACATGAACACCAGGGGAAAAATTGGAATATGTTTAGAATGCGGTTATATGAAAAACCCACAGACGATAAAAGTGGCCGAAGAAAGTATTTTTGCTTTTTTGAAAGCAAAAGGCCACATGGTAGATAATCTTACTCCACAAAAACAGTCTTATGTTCAAATGTTTCAAAAGTATTTCGCAAAAACTGATAAATTCACTTTGTCGAAGCCGTTTGAAAATTTTGAGGTGGTGCTGAAAAATCAAATCATAGGCATTGACGGCTCGGAAGAAATAAAAGCTCCGAAACGGAGTTTGATACTCTTTGCTCACAACGGTACAAAAATCGGTGATGAAGTTTTTCTTCTTGGTGAAAAAAAAGAAAGCCTTGTGTAGTCAGTAAACCACACAAGGCTTTTGTGTTATGCACAGACGACTTCCAACACCTTTTCCAGTTGGAATTGAAATTGATCGTCTGTCCTGCGAGCCATGGGACGTACTTCAACACACAAGACATTTCCGTAGCGCTTGAGCCGGAAGTGCCACCAAATACTCCGCAGATAGAGCGGAATATCGAGATTGGCGACTTCCTTGTACGGTACGAGATGCGCTCCCTGAACGACATCATGCTGCGCCAACGCTCGGCAGTAGTCGTTCAGCGACTCAAAATGCAGGGGACCTCCATAGCGATCGGGAAGATACCTCACAAATGACTCCACGATGTACCGTTTCCATACCGCGTCCTGTGGAAAGTCCGAGAGGAACGAATTGATGCGCTCCCCGAACCGATTCAGAATTTCCACGGCCTCCTGTGGTGCAACAGATATCGTGAACTGAACCGAAGATGTACGCGCAAGCGGAGCAAGAGCGTCTCGTCCGTCCAACTCCAACCAGATTGCGTCTCGCTCGTCGGGAATAACGAGCAGATCTTCGTTGCCATCAAGTATCGGCGCGAAGTGTGGCTTTGCACCAACCCTGTGGGCGGCATCGTAGAGTTGGGCAAGACAGCTCCTAACGACGTTGAGAATGTTTGACTGCGTTGATGCTATGGTGGAAACCTCCATGTTGTGTCGCCCCAGTTCGTAGAAAATCTTGTTGCCGTTCTGGTCGGCGATGGTTGTTAGCAGATTGCTCTTGCGAGCATCCACCTTCCAACCATTTTCAACAAGCAAACCAAAAATCTCCTGCGATGTCTGGGTTTGGATAGCTTGCCCATTCTTGTCCACAAACTGAGTTTCGATTTCCGCTCCTACTGTCTGAAGCGTTTGGGACGTGATTCCGTCCATGAAGTAACTAATGAGTCTCTGCATGACTTTCTCCTATTTTTTAAGGAACTATGTTTGTCATTTTGTCATGGGTAGGCAAACGAAAACCCCCTCCAATTACGGAGGGGGTTAGCTTCATGCAAAAAAATTACATTAAGACAACCCTCTCCGTGATTGGATAGAGTTGTGATGATGGAGCTTGCTAATAATTGCTCGATAGCCGCCCTCTTTTCCGTTTAGCCATTTTGCAACACGAGCAATGGTGGTCGAGCTTAGACCCGTCTCGTTTTCAATTACCGAATACGGCACTTTTTCCGTCAGCATTTCTGCGGCTTTTAGTCGTTTAGCAAACTCCTCAATTTCTTTTTCGGTCATTAAATCACGCAGAAACCGCCTGGCCTCGTCATCTGTCTTGAGAGCTAAAATTGCTTGGATTAACCTTTCATTTTCTTTACTTTTCCAGTCCATACCGTCACTCTAGCAAACTAAAGCGATTGAGTCAAGAGGCAGAGCGAGGTGAATTATCACACAAAAAACTAATGATCAAAATTATCGTCCCGGGAGGACTCAATGCCGATATCGTTGCTTCGGGGGTAACCAAATTAGCCTCGAGAGGAGAGCTTGTGGTGGGAGAAGAACTACGGATCGGTCCCGGAGGAAAATCAAGAAATGTCGCGCAGATGATTGCGGCACTTACTTCACCGAACACAGTGGCTATGATTGGAAAGACCGTCAAGGATCCATTCGGCCTGTGGAAGATCCCTCTTAATGCACTTGTCGAAAGTGGCGTAGATACCGCTTACATCAAGATACTTGAGTTTACGGGGATTTTTCCGGGAGTTGCGCTTATTCCGGTTGATAAGGAGGGGAATAATCAGATATACCTCCTGCCGGGGATTAATCGGGAATTCGGAAAGCAGGACATCGACAATGCGTTGCCGCTTTTTGAAGAGGCGAAAGGATCGGGAATCCTTGCGCTCTCTCTGGAACTTCCCCTGGATACCGCTCTCTATGTCTTGGACAAAGCAAAAGAGTTTAACATCGAGGCCGTTGTCGATCCGGGCGGTATCGATCCGGATAAAGACTATAAAGAACTCTTACAGAAAAACATCTTCCTCCTCAAGCCGAATGAACAGGAGGCGGAGATATTGAGCGGGGTAAAAGTAAGCGACCTTGAGAGCGCAAAGGAGGCCGCAAAACATCTCATGGCATTTGGCATTCCGAACATCCTTATCACTGCCGGAGTGAAAGGAGCATATCTCATCACCTCTTCGAATGCGGAACATATTCCGATTCCCGAGATAAAAAGTACTTCAACGGAGAAGGATGAGACCGGTTGCGGCGATCAAACAATGGCGACCATTTGCGCCTTGATGAGTGAGAGGGGAGATATCTCCGAAGCGGCGAAGGTAGGAATCATCTCCGGAACGCTGCAATTTCACAAACCCGGCATTATTCCGCTTACAAGAGAAGAACTGGAACCGTATTTATAATCATTTTACGAGGAATTGAGATGAATAAAAAAATACTAAAGATAATAGTAAACGCAATTCCGGTGATCGTGATGATAGGGCTCATTCCCGTAATCCGGAACGATTACCTCCTGGCGCTTGCGGATATCGCAATTATCTTCGTCTCTTTCTTCATTAAGCGGGAATCAAAAGATCTTCTGTTTTTTATATTCGGTTTTTTCATTATGCTGGTTTCCGAGACATTTTTCGTACGCACCGGGGTCGAGACGTTCAATCGGCACACGCTCTTCTCGATCATGCCGATCTGGCTTCCCGTGCTCTGGGGATACGGCTTCGTCGCAATCAAGCGGAGTATAGTAATACTTAATACAAAAGATGCTACAAGCGGTGATCTTTGATGTTGACGGCGTTCTGCTCGATTCGTTCGAGGCGAATCTGAAATTTTTCCAGGAAGATAACCGTCAACATTCTCATATTCTGCAGAATATGAGAATGTCCCATATAGATACACACTAATGAATTATCACGGTACTGTCATCGAAGAGAGCTTGAAAGACAAGAGTGTTCTAAAGAATGTTCGTATTCTCTCGACAAAAGTCGAGAAGGTAACCGAGCGGCATAAAACGCCGTGGCTTACGCAATGGACGCTTCATAAAGTGGAGATTCCCGAAGAAGACGTCGCACGCGTTGCCGAGGAGCTCTCCAAGGCAATCGACGACACGCACAAAGGATCATGGTACGCCGACTACAAAACAGAAAAAGAGCACTACATCATCTTTAAGAACAAGGTATTCCATATCACTGACAGAACGAGCAAAGCACAATACGACGAGGCGAAACGGTACGGCATCTCACTCGGAATTCCGGAATACCAGGTCGACTTCCATCCTGAAATAAGGGAGTGGAAGCGATGACGCAACCCGAGGTCCAATAATGAGCGATAGCTGATTATTGGGACATGTAAAAATAATCGGAAGAACTGACCAGAACCCATCTTGAAACCCGGTTTTGTCATCCTGATCCTAAGCCGCTTGCAGTGAGTGAAGTCGAACTGCGTCGAAGGAGAAGGATCCCTTGGGGTATGGTAAACCCCCACACCACGGGCTTATCCCCGTGGTGTGGGGGTAAAAACGCACGCATTGAGATTCTTCTCCGCCTACGGCGGATCAGAATGACAAAAAACCTATTTATCCCGTGAGAAGCAGAAAATCCCGTTCCGCCAGTGCGGATTGCCACAGGGATGAACCCCCACACTCATTTCGTGTGGGGGGTGAGTACCTCGTCCCGTGGCGAACGCGGGGTTTACTACCCCGTGTGAGCTTCTAACGGGATTTGTCTCCCTGCGCTTCGAGAAACTGGAGCGCCTTTTCGTTGCGGAGCATTTCCGTGACATAGCGGAGAAGCGCTCCCGGCTCGATACCCGGGTACCGGGTTGAGACGGCGGCGACTTCCGCTTCGAGCTCCTCATTCGTGGGTTCTATTCCTTCTTCCTCTGCGATCGCTTCGAGAATGAACTTCGTTTTGAACTGGCGGATGAGTGCCTCGCGCTGGGCATTCAGGAATTCTTCTTCCGTCTTCCCGATCCGCTTGAAATATTCCTCTTTCAAAAGCTTGAGCTCGTTGATCTCGTTATAGAGCGCATCACGCGCCGCAACAAGCTCGTTCTCGACGAGTGCCGAAGGGATGGATAACTTCGAAGCCGCGACAAGCTCCCGTGCGATCGCTTCGCGCTTTTTCTTTCTTCGCTCTAATTCTTTCTCAAGCATCAAATTTTCCGCCATTTTTCTCTTGAAATCATCAACCGATTCGAAGGAGCCAAGGGTTTTTACGAATTCGTCGGTAAGTTCCGGAGCCGTTTCTCCACTATGAGCCCGAAGCTCCCGTACTTCCTTCACAAGTGCTTCAACTTGCGCCTCGGTAACCTCTATTGGGTTGCTATCTTCCCGCATTATTTTCTTTGCAATCCCCTTGTAGTCGGGGAGTGTGACCTCGGGATACAACCCCACGCGCACGGTGAATTCAAGTGGATTTCCAAAAGCGAGCTTCGTCACCGTGAGATCGGGCGGCGTAACCACCTTGAGATGAAGGTCGTCCACAATGAGCGGGTACACCTCTCGAAGCGCCGAATCTGCCGCTTCTTCAAGGAGACGGGAAGAACTCGTGCCCTTCAGCACAAGATGCTCGGGCGCGTGGCCCTTTCTAAAACCCGGCGCCTCAAATTCTTTCCGGATACGCTGGATCACGAGTTTCCTGTGTTGTTCGAGCGTTTCGGGAGTAATCGAGCCAGTAAACTCGAGCATCGCATCTTTTTCTCTTCCCAGTTTTATCTCGCCGTACGGTTTCGTGTTTTTTTCTTCTGTCATACAAGAGAATATACCGTATCTGGTACAATAAAGGAAGAATGTCACAGTATTATACCGTACGAAAAGCGTCGGGGGACGAAGAACCGTTCTCCGAAGAAAAACTCCGCTACTCGATCCATAAAGCGGGCGCGTCCGACGCGGTCGCGGATCGGATCGTGCGGCATATCCGCCGCGAAGCACGGGGTGGAATGAACACCGAGCAGATCTACCGGCATGTCATAAATCTCCTTCGCCGCGAGACAACGGGATTCGCCGCACGCTATAATCTAAAGCGGGCAATCATGGAACTGGGACCCACGGGGCACCCGTTTGAAAAGTTCGCGGGAGAAATCTTAAGAGCCCAGGGATATACCGTCAAGACGAACGTGATCGTACAGGGAAGATGCGTCACGCACGAAGTGGACGTCGCGGCGCAGAAAGAGAATCGAAGAGTCATGATCGAATGCAAGTTCCACAACGAACCCGGCGGAAAATCGGATGTGAAGATCGCCATGTACGTACACGCGCGCTTCGAAGATATCGAAGCGGTGCATCGGCTCCAAAAGAACTATGTGCCGCAGTTTCATGAGGCATGGCTCATGACAAATACAAAACTCACCTCAGACGCGATCCGCTTCGCAAACTGCAGTAATCTCAAGGCGATCGGTTGGAATTACCCGGAAAAAGGGAACCTCCATAATCTCGTCGAAACCCTTAACCTTCATCCCATAACTTCGCTCGTCACACTGACACGAGACGAAAAACGAAAACTCGTCGGGGGAGGCGTCGTACTCGTAAAGCAGATCAGGGAAGATAAGGAACTCATAGTCGCTCTCGGCATCTCCGCTCCGCGCGCCGCGCGCATCCAAAACGAAGCCCGCGGACTTCTTGGAAGCAATTAAAATCCTCACCTAAGGCGAGGGTTTCTTATCATTGTTCTCCATTACAGAGAGGAAAGATTAGTGAATTAGAAAAAGTGAGTGGGACTTGCCTCACATCTAGTTCTTTGCCGTAGCAACGGTCGGAGGAAGCACTACCACCTCCACCCGATGAATACCGAAGTTGATTGCGTCCTGCTTGGAGGACATCCAGATATCCATGAACCCTACCATGCTCTTATTCATTCGGTCTTCAACGGTAAATACCTTATCACCGAAGAGTGCCGGAACCTTTACGAGCGTTCCGAAGGGAAGCGCATTCGAGGCGATAATGCCGTCTCTCACGAACTGTCCGGAAGCGGTAATAAACGGAGTATCATCGGTCTCCTCGGGAACACTTGTGTAGGCGGTGAGCCATACCTGAAGTACGTTCTTTGGTTTCTGGGGGGACGGAGTTGGAATGGGGGGTGCTTGAATCTCATCTGCCGAGGCAACCCGGGTTACGGGGAGCGCGACCTGAAGAGCAAGTTTCTCGAACGCCTCGGTAGCCCCCATCAAAAAGGAGTGGAGAACGAAGAATCCGAAGAGAAATGGCATCAAGATATATTTCATAAAAAAAACCCCTTCATGGGGAATTTTATGCTCTATGGAGAATATGATACACTAAGTGAAATAAAAGTCAACCCCGCACCTTTGGAGAATTATAATTTAGCCGCATAAATACTGAAGAAATCAGCAGTCCGCCATCGGGAATTCTCTCGGTTTTATCGATGCCTAAGGACAGAAAGTACGGGATTCTCCAAAGGTGCGGGGTCAATCCTTACAATCGGAATTACATGCAAATAATATATGAGACAAATGACTTCCTTGCCATTAATAAGCCGGCGGGGGTCCTCGTGCACCCCGCGAAATCGGGGGATACGGAAGAAGGTACTGTCGTGGGATGGTTGCGGAAGGAGTATCCCGAAATCCATGGGGTCGGAGACCCGCCCGTCTCGCTCCGCGATCCGAAGCGGGCGGGCGAATCCTACCAACACCGTCCGGGGATCGTCCACCGGCTCGACAAGGATACCTCGGGCATTCTCCTTATTGCGAAAACGCAGGAGGCCTTCGAATACCTGAAGCATCTCTTCCAAACACGGCAGATTGAAAAGACCTATCTCGCCCTGGTCTACGGGAAGGTCACGGGGAGGGGGAAGATTGATAAGCCCATAGGCATCAAGTCCGGCTCGATGAAACGGAGCGTGAACGCGAAGACCATGAAGGCGGTGAAGAACGCCCTTACGGAGTACCGGACGGTCAAACAGTTTCAGAAAGGGGAGTACACCCTCCTTCGGGTCTCCCCGAAAACGGGAAAGACGCACCAGATCCGCGTCCACCTCGCCTCGATTGGCCATCCGGTCGTGGGGGACACCCTCTATGGGGGGAAAAAACGGGGGAATCCGTTCGGTCTTACCCGCCAGTTCCTTCATGCCGAATCCATCGAATTTACGGCACCCGACGGGAGCCGCATTCATCTCGAAGCCGAGCTCCCGCCGGATCTCGAGGAGGCGCTTGAGCGAGCGGCACACAAAACGGAGCAGGAAACCATCGTCGAGTACTAACCCCTTTGTGCGAGGTTGAACCTCCGACGGAGGTTCAACCTCGCACAAGCCGTGTGTACAGTTAACACCAGAAGGTGACACTCGACAAACCAAAGGGTGACAGTGTTCACTATGAATATATGAAATATCCTAAAGAAGTGCGGTTCCTGTGGTACCGGCAGGTCGAACGGG
>JAKAHD010000003.1:13048-100515 GCA_021815205.1 bacterium | reverse complement strand
CCGGGCGCTCACGGAATGGCTCGTGGAGTACAACTTCAGGAGACCGCACCAATCCCTTGCCTATCTCACCCCAATCGAGTTCAATGAGAAGTGTTACGAAGTGTCAGGGATGTACTCATCCAGTACACAAGGAGGCGGGAAAATCGGAGGCGTGGTAAAATGGAGTGGTATGCCCCCAAAACAATACCCTCATTACGAAAAAGATGTCTCCGTATCCGCGGGGATTATTATCTTCAGAAAGACCCCCGAAGGGCCGAAGTTCCTGCTTTTATATCATGGCGGGGCGTACTGGAATTTCCCAAAGGGCAAGCTCACCGAAGGAGAAAAAAGTTTCCGCGCTGCCGTGCGGGAGGTGGAGGAGGAGACGGGAATTAAATCCCGCGAGCTCCATTTTAATAACTGGTTTAAGGTCTCGGATCGCTTCATTTTTTACACCAAAGAAAAGAAACGGGTGCCGCGGCTCGTGATCTACTACCTCGCGGAGACCTCGAGGCAACTCGTCACGATCGTGCCGCGCGAGCACCAGGGGTATGCTTGGTTTTTTTATAAGGATGCGGCGCGGATGCTCAAGGCGCCAAACCTGAAGCGGAATCTGAAGAAAGCGTACGACGTCGTGATGCGCCAGAGCGCCCCCCGCGTGAAGGAGAAAGAAATCTCTGCGGTCCAGACTTCCGCGGCGGCCGTTGAAGAGAAAAAGTAGTATCCCAGTATCCCAAAGAATCTTGGCGTGATCGCGGGCGCTAAAAGAATCACTAACTTATGTGACGATCGTCACATAAGTTAGTGAAAAATCCTTCGCCCGCCGACGAGGCGGATTCAGATGACAACGTAAAGAAAACCCCCGATCAGGGCGGGGATTCTTTTTTCCTATTTTACAAACTCAATGATTTTCCTGAAGGTTTCCGGTTCGTGCTCCGCGAGGTCGGCGAGAATCTTCCGGTCGAGCGCCACGTTCTTTCTCTTCAAGGCGTGTATGAAAGTGTTGTAGTTCATACCCTCCTGGCGCACCGCGGCGTTGATCTGCACCTGCCACCTCGCTCGCGCCACGCGCTTCTTCTCCTTCCTTCCCTTGAACTTCCTGCTCAAGCTGTGGAGAAGCGCTTCTTTCGCCGCCCGCTCCTTTGATTTTCTTCCCCAGCGGAACCCCTTTGTTTTCTTCAGAATCTGTTCTCGTTTTTTGTGGGCGATGACGCCCCGTTTTACCCGTGTCATAAATAAGAGATTAAAGATATTGCTGCAGCTGTTTCGTAAGACCGATACCCAAAGTGCGTTGCGCCTTCTTCCGCTTCTTCTGCCTGGTGTTTTTGTTTGCCCTCGCGTGTCCCAAAGCCATCGCGCGGCGGAGCACCTTGCCACGTTTCGTGACTCTGATTCTTTTTGTAATGCTCTTTTTTGTGCTTTTAATACCCATGGATTGAAGCGGTGCAACGAGTGGAATGAGAAACTTGTGTTTTTCGATTGCCGAGCGCCCAAGTTAAAAAGGGCGAACGCTCTTTATTTTTTTGTGATCTGCGCGATATATCCTCTTCCCCCCTGTTTCGGAGTCATCGTAATGACAAAGGGAACGCTCACCATCCTAAGGAATTCTTCCATTTTCTGCAAGGCCCACTCCTTGTTGGCTTTCTCTCTCCCTCTCAAGAAGAGGTTCACGGTTACCTTGTGGCCTTCATTAAGGAATTCGTCCGCTTTTTTTGCGCGTATTTGCAGATCGTTCTGCGCGGCGCGGGCCGTGATGCGAACCTCTTTCAGCTCCTTTGGCCGCTGCGCCTGCCGTTGCCGCTTTTCCTCCTTATCCTGTTCGTAGCGGAATTTGTCGAAGCTCATGATCCGCGCGACGGGCGGTTTTGCAATCGGCGCGATCTCAATAAGATCAAGCCCTTTCTCCATGGCGAGGCGAAGCGCCTCTTCCCTTTTCCTTACCCCGAGATTCTCGCCGTGTTCGTCGATCAGCCGGAGCTCCGGCGCGGTTATTTGATTGTTGATTCTGTAGCGGATATAAAAATAGTAGCAGGTTCTTCGCGTTCGTTCAAGTTTTTCTTGTTTTAGAGGCGGATCACGCAGATACTACGCAGATAAATGCAGAAGCGTATTTGTGCTCACCCGTTACGCTCCGCGTGATCTGTTTTATGGATTTATATTCTGAAAAATAAAAAGGAACCATCGTCTATGAAAATGAAAGTAAATAAATTCGGATGGCTCCTTACCTATGCGGAGGTAATCTCCGTTCCGAACAATCACAAAGCGACTGTTCGGTAATAAAAAACTTTTGAACTTTTCAAGTTCCTACTCCTAGTATATCAGATCAAGCTGCGGGGAAAAGCGGGGGGGTGTGGATAAGTTTTGGGACAGGTGCCCTATTTCTTGCTTGAGAAAACACGCTATCAATCCGCCCCAGCCGGCGGATTGCGCTTCCACCTTCTCTATTTTCGGCAGATTCGGCGGACAGGCGCTCTTGCACGCCTTGCCCGTCCGTAGTCCGCCCAGGGCGGACGGAGGAGGTTCGGCTCGCGAGATGTTTTTCAAGCAAGAAACAGAGCACCTTAGTGAGGTGGTATAATTAAGGAAGCAATAAAGGTCGCTTGTATCTCAAACATACATATGAAAGGATTTCATAAGATCGCGTTTACCCTTCTTGTGATTGGGGGTCTGAACTGGCTCCTGCAAGGGCTTTTCGGGTGGGATGTTGGTCAGATATTCGGCGGTCAGGATGCCCTCGTGTCGAGGATTATTTATATCCTGGTCGGTGTCTCAGCAATCGTTGAGCTTCTGGGACATAAGGGAGGGTGCAGGTATTGTGCCGCTCCTTCCACCCCCTCGATGCCGAGAGCGTAACTCGAAGCGTGTGGACGCAAAATAGCGAAGCCCACTTCCTTAGGGGAGTTGGGCTCCGCTATTTTTAGGCGCGAGCTCTACTATCTCGGCATCAATGGTGCGCCGCCGCGCATGAAGCTCCACGTGAAGAAGCCCCCAAGACCAATGAGCGACAATACACCGATCACTACAATCCCGATAAGCACAATAAAGAAAAGGATTCTTCCCGCATGATCGATGCCTTTCATGAAGCCGTTGTATTCGTGCTCGTTGCCGAAGTGCGCGCTCTTTGCCGCGAGCTCGTGCCCGTGAAGCCCGAGGTAGATCGCGAACACGATATAAAAGATGACGTTCACGATTGGGACGAGCGAAAGAAGAAACCACCAGAGCATCTTATACTTCTTGATGGCGATGAGAAACGGTATCCCGAACATGAATGCGCCCCACGACCACCCCTTGCTCGGCGCGGCGGCCGAGGACGATGTGTGTATTTGTTCCATGGAGTTATTATATCACATGAGACAGAAGGCGTTATCATTCTGAGTCCCGTGAATTTGAGATGAGTTTTTATAAGAGCCACGGGCGTAAACCCATGGTGGGAGGATCTACCGGAAAATGGTTTTCACCCCTTCGTATCCGCGGTATAATGGGCGCATGGAACACAAAAGAATAAAATGGCTTGTCTTACTGGGCATCGTGATCGTTGCGGGGCTCGTACTGCTCGTACTTCCTCCATATCAGGGGAAGGCGCCCTCGTCGGCGCGGGACCTGCTCTCAACTGCGACGACCACCGAATCCCCCACGGCGAGCGGCACCCCCGAGGGGTGGAGCACCTATACCGATACCATGTACGGATTCGCGATCAGCTACCCGCAGGGCGTGGCGCCGCAGACGACCTTCAAGACGTTCTACCACCTCTCGAATGGATGGCGCGCCGATGCACCCGCCGATTCAACGGGAACTCCTGTCGTCGCCTTCCCAATCTTTAGTACCGAGAGCTCGAGTTCATACCCGCGCTACTTTGATACAGAGGTGCGCGTGGGCGTGAGCGAGAATCCCGCGGACGTCGCAAACTGCACCGCGCCGGGTCGGTACGCGACCGCATCCTCGACTCAAGCAGTGATCAATGGAGTTTCGTTCTCCAAGTTTCCGATTGAGAACGCGGGCATGATGCAGTATCTCAAGGGAGAAAGTTTCCGTACCGTGCATGCCGGAAGATGTTACGCGATAGAGCAGCTTGCAACGGGGAGCAGTTACCGCGACGCGACGAGCTCGCGGGACATCTCCGACGCGACACTTCAGAATTATTACGACAAAGGGCGGGACATCGTGAACACCTTCATATTTACCGATGCGAGCGGCAAGGTTTCCGACCAATCACCCGCGGTTCCTCCCGCCTCGGTACAGGAAGCAACCTCTTCCGTCGCGTGGCTCCAGTATGTGTATCAGAGCGTGGTGCTCAAAGCATCAATCAGTTTCCAGTACCCCGATTTTACAGGCGTATCGAACAGCACCTCGACGACCGGTTTGCCGCTTCTTGTCGCCTCAAACAAATTCCCGTCGCTTATTGTCGCGACCGTAGAATTTTCTCCGGTTACCTACGACAACTTTGACCCCACGGGCTACACCGTGTTTGGAAAAACGGGAGGTGGCGCGACTATCTACGCGCTTCGGAAGACGGACGCGAACGGCACGAGCGAGAAGTTCTTAATCCCGATCGCGAAGGAGAAGAAGGTGATCGAGGTGCAGTACACCTCGAGTGATGCGGCCCTCACCTCCGCGCACGCGGAAGGAGACGCGTCTCAATTTGAGGCCGTTCTCCCCACACTCGTGAAATCAATCCGGTAGCGGCTATAGTAGTGAAGTTCAACTTCACTAGGAATACCTAAGGTAGTTGAACCTCGAGAAATCTCGGATTATCTGAAAACACCGCGTCCACGCCTATTTCCGAGAACCGCTCAAACTCTCTTTTCCTGTTTACCGTAAAGCTCCTCACCTCGAGTCCCGCTTCGTGCGCCATTCGCACGAGATTCTCCGTGACCGCGGATGCCCGCGGATTTATTGAGTATGCACCATGTGTTCTTGCATACTCCACGAACCCCTTCTCCCTCATCGCTTTTATTTTTTTCGGCATCGCGAGAAATGCGAATCGCAGTTCGGGCCCCGCACGGGGAAGCTCTTCCCACATGCCGTCGTCGTCGAAGCAGGAAAGAATAGTCCTTCCCGCGAGGCCGTGTTCCATCACGATCTTTTTTACCCCTAAGAGTACGCCGCGCTCTTTAAGTTCTATATTGAACTCGACATTCTCGTTCTTGAATTTCTCGAGCACCTCCGAGAGAAGCGGAATTTTCCTCCCGTATCCAGCGTCGAGCGCCTTGAGTTCCTGAAGTGTGTGATTGCAAACCTTTCCGAAACCGTTCGTGCTTCTCCCGAGGCGTTCCCCGTGGCGCACGACAAGCGCGCCATCTTTCGCCGCGCGCACATCAAGCTCGATCGCTTTCTGCTGTCCCATCGCTTCAAGCGCGCGAACCCCCTCCTCGAACGCCTCGATGGTGTTCTCTCCTTTCCGCGGGAGCCAGAAGCGCTTTCTGCACAGCCCGCGGTGGCTGATGATGCGGCATGACATGCGTTTAGTATATAGGGAAAAGTATATAGTATATAGGGCGGATGAAGACTTGATCGCGGTCATCGCTCAAGGCGTTAAACGAAGTTGGTGTGAAAAAGCCGAATCCTCGTTTCTGCCGTTTCGCGCTCGAAAAATTTGCCGTCGCTCCGGAAGAGGCATTTTTTACGGACGACGTGCCGCGTTTCGTCGAGGCCGCGAACGAGATTGGCATTCACGGAATCCTCTTCGGGGGTGCCGAGAAACTCACAGAAGCCATCCGTGCGCTGGGAGTGAAATAGAAGTTTCAATCGGAGAAAAAAGAGGTGTTATGACGCGTCATAACACCCTCAAGGAAATCGGAAAATATAATTCCGCTGTCCGCCAGTCGATGGAGAAAAGTGAGGAAAAAGCACTATCAGGGTGAGACCGTATGATTTCTTATTGACACCAAGTAATGTCGGGGAGCCGGATAGGCGCCATCTGACAGGTGCTATGCTATAGCATAGTACCTAGAAATGGAGCGATGTAAACCCCCGCTCTAAGTAATTGATCTCTCTATTGGGTACTATGAGGCCTCATAGTACCCGGGGAATATGAGGCGGCGTGAGAGTATCACACCGCTTTGATTATGCGGAAATCTTTTTGTAATTTCCGAGGCTGAGTTTTCCAAGCGCGCGCCCTTCTATGGTTGAATTTTGAGTTCTGCTTTCCCTTTGCTCCCTGAAATAGGTTTCTCGACGCGCGGCATTGCCCCACTCTAAATAACTCTCACTATGGATGAACCTGAGGGGTCTTCTGTTTTTTTGTCGCAGTTACTTTTTCCTGATAATGCTCACTAAGTCGGCGTCGCAGATCATTGGTTTCCCCCACATACAACTTCCCATCTTTACAACCTAGTGTTTTTTGTTTTACGGAGTGCTGTGCACTGCGAAGCTTTAGCGAAGCAGTGGAGATGGCCGGAGTTTTACGTCGTCGCTCCGCTCCTCCTTAAGAACCCACGGTTCCTAACCCGCCTTGTGGCGGTCTTCCTCCACGGGGGAACTTCCGTTCCCCCGACCCCCTTCCGAGTTCAACTCCTGCCTCATAAAATCAACAAACCCCACCCATAAAGGGCGGGATTTGTTGATTTGTGGAGATGGCCGGAGTTGAACCGGCATCCAGTGTCTTCCTCACAAATAATCTACAAGCTTAGTCTGTCCGCCGGTTGGCGGAGACGAGGTTTGATTCTGGATTTAACGCACGCATCCGAATCAAGAATACGTTCGCGAGTCTCATGTATTACACCAGTTGACCTCTATGAGACATGAAGGACTGATGCCTTCCTTAAAAATTAAGGAGGGGAACCCTGTTCTTACGCGTACGCAAGAGCAGGAGCTGCATTTCTGTTAGCAGTTAAATTAAGTGAAGAGTTTAACGAGTTCTACGGCTCGGCCTGCAATTTGCAAGGGAACAGATACTGTCGAAGCCCTGCATCCCCATAGGTGGAAATTTTTAATTTCCAATTTTTAATTTTAAAACAACAGAGGAGAGATATTTAATAAGAACGTTTCTCTGCGCGTTTTATTTCACGTTCCGTTTCGCGCTTCTTGATGGTTTCGCGTTTGTCATATTGTTTTTTGCCTCGTGCAAGCCCGAGCTCTAATTTCACCCGAGCGCCCCTATTATACAACCGCACGGGTACTAAAGTCAATCCGCTCTTTGTTTTGCCTATAAGGTAGTTGATCTCTTTTTTTTGGAGAAGGAGCTTCCGCGTGCGCATTGAGTCGTAGTTTGCGGGGGCGTTCTTCGGCTGAAAGGAGGGAATGTTCATGCCGACCAAAAACCCCTCGCCGTCGCGGATTATCGCGTGCGCGCCCGCGAGGTTCACGTGCCCCGTCTTCACCGATTTTGCCTCGTGCCCCGTGAGCGCCACACCAGCCTCGAATTTTTCGAGGATCTCATAATCGAATCTCGCCTTTTTATTTATTGTAACGCCTTTTTTCATGGCACTTTTACGTTACCACACACGAGGAGGACGGGAAAGAAGGACGTAACCGCGTTACTTACTCTATTCAAAATTTACCCTCACACCATGGGCGTAAGCTCATGGTGTGAGGGTAAAACCGTGGGGTTCCACAAAGATAGCCCACTCTTTAGATGAAGAAGCGATAGCCGTTCTGCTATCGCATAGCGCCCTGGGTACGCGACACATTTGTGGCGCGGGGAGATGCACGGATGAGTATGAAACTCTCTCCGCGCCCGATCGGCCGGAGGTTGCGCACCGTGATTGTTATCGGGAGGAAGTCGTATGGTGGGTAACAAGTTGTAAATAATGATTACTAAACCAACTAACGATCGTCAGTTGGTTTAGTAGAATGGTAGAGGGTTGGGTTTTGCCATAACTATGGTAAAGAACGACCATAATACGGTACAGTATAGAAAATGAGTATCCGAGAGCAGATTGGGAAAATTGTCGCGAACACCGTGCCGAAGGGGACGGCAATCGACGTGCGTCCGGCGGAGGAGCATCAGAACGCGCATTATGCGACGACGATTGCCTTTTCGCTCGCAAAAACAGAAAAGAAGAACCCGAGAGAAGTCGCGGCTCGTATTGCCGAGGAAACCAAGAAGAAAGCCCCAAAAGGATTTTTCGAGAAGGTGGAAATCGCGGGCCCTGGATTCGTCAATTTCACGCTCTCTCAAAAAACACTGCGGAAAGAATTCGGCGCGATGGCCGCGTCGAAGAGTAATTGGTACAAACCGCACCCAAAGAAGAAGCCAGTTATCGTGATCGACTACTCCCACCCGAATATCGCGAAACCGATGAGTATCGCGCATATCCGTTCCACCATCATCGGGCAGGCGCTCTACAACATCTTCGCCTTCTCGGGATGGAAGGTAATCGGTGACAATCATCTCGGTGATTGGGGAAAGCAGTTCGGGATTCTCATTGCGGCGTTTAAGATGTCCGGCCTCAAAAACGAGAATGAACTCTCGATCGATGAGCTCATGAAACTCTACGTGGACTATACCGCGAAGATGAAAGAAGATCCGAAACTTGGGGATCGTGCGCGGGAAGAAGTAAGAAAGCTCCAGAACGGGGACGAGGAGAACATGAGGATTTGGAAGGTGTTTTACAAAGTGAGCCTGAACGAATTCGAAAAAATATATAAAATCCTTGGCGTCACGTTCGATTATTATCTCGGCGAGAGCTTCTATAATAATGAGCTTCCGGAAGTCGTGCAGAATGCGCTCCGGAAAGGCGTTGCGAAAGAAAGCGATGGGGCGATCGTCATCTTCACACATGAAGGGAAGACGCCGTTCATCATTCAAAAATCAGACGGTTCCTATCTATATTCCACGACGGATCTTGCGGCAATCGGGTACCGTGTGAAAAAATTCAAGGCGAACCTTGTGATGTATGTCGTCGATAATGGCCAGTCGTTCTATTTTGAGCAATTATTCAAGGCGGCGGAGATGCTTAAACTCGCGCCGAAAACGAATCTCGTGCACGTGAAGTTCGGCCTCTTCCTCGCGGAGGATATGAAGAAGTTCTCGACGCGCGCGGGACGGTACGTGTCTTTGGAGCAACTCATCGAGGAAGCAATCGCGCGGGCGCGGAAGATCGTCGAGGGAAAAAACCAAGGATTGAGCGAAGAGGAGAAAGAAAAAATCGCGAGAGCGGTCGGCGTGGGTGCCTTAAAATACAACGATCTTTCGCAGAATCGCCTTTCGAATATCACGTTCAATTGGGATAAGATGCTGAACCTTGAGGGCAACTCAGCGCCCTATCTTCAGTACACCTACGCGCGGTTCGCGAGTATTTTAAGAAAAGCCGAGGCGGGGAAGTTTGATGCCGCATTTCTTGCGGAGCCGATTGAGGAGAAGCTTATTATGGACCTTTTTGAATTTCCCCAGGTGGTTGAGGAGATTACGCGCTCGTACTACCCAAATCACCTTTCGGATTATCTCTATGCGCTCGCGAAAGACGCAAATTATTTTTATCAAACACTGCCTGTCTTGAGGGCGAATGAGAAGGTGCGTGCTGCACGGCTCGCGCTCCTCAGCGTTGCTGCGGATGTGCTGAGGAAGGGTTTAGAGCTTCTGGGGATCGAAGTGGTGGAGAGAATGTAAAAAAACGGATTACCGCGGATTTAAAACTGATTTACGCGGATACACGTACTCTAAAATCAGGACGCCTCGCTTCAATACATCATATTGAGGCAAGACCTCCTTCCGTTGTACTAAATTGATTTAGTAATCGTTACTTTTGAGGGGCGGATGTGTGCGCATATTATGGTGGGTTTTCTCATATGATGGATATTTAAAATTCGGTGTCCGTGTTTTGCGAAAATTCCGCTTCCCCATTACAATAACTACCATGTTGCGCAGACTTGAGAAATTTTCTCTCCCCGAAATAGAAGAAAAAATACTTTCATTTTGGCGAGAAAATTCGGTATTCGAAAAATCCCTTGCCGCACGAAGAGAGAGTAGGGGAAGAAAATTCGTGTTTTATGAAGGACCTCCCACCGCAAACGGCCGCCCCGGCATCCATCACGTACTCTCGCGAAGTTTCAAGGACATAATACTTCGCTATAAATCAATGTCCGGCTACTACGTCCCGCGCCGCGCGGGGTGGGATACGCACGGGCTTCCCGTGGAGCTCGAGGTCGAGAAAAAACTCGGCCTGAAATCGAAGAAGGAGATCGAACAGTACGGTATCGCGAAGTTCAACGAGGCGTGCAGACAGTCCGTCTGGCAGTACAAAGACGAGTGGGAGCGTCTTACGCGCCGTATGGGCTTCTGGCTCGATCTTAAAAATCCCTACATAACCTATGAGAACAACTACATCGAATCGGTGTGGTTTCTTTTGAAACAAATTTGGGAGAAGAAACTGCTCTACAAGGGCCATAAGGTAGTGCCGTGGTGCACGCGATGCGGCACCGCGCTTTCTTCGCACGAACTCGCGTTGGGATACAAGGAAGTGAAGGATACTTCAGTCTATATAAAATTCAAACTAAAAACTAAAAACTCGAAACTAAAAACTCGAGGAGACATTTATGTTCTTTCCTGGACCACAACCCCGTGGACGCTTCCCGGGAATGTCGCGCTCGCCGTGGGGAAAAGTATTACATATCAAGTAGTGCGCAGTAAGGATACGGGGGAGAATTACATTGTTGCTCAAGATTTAGCGAGCAAGGTGCTTACTACTGAATACAAAATACTTACTACGATACAAGGAAAGGATCTGATCGGTTTAGAGTACGAGCCGCTTTTCGACGTGCCTGCGCTTAAATCCGACACCTCATATAAAGTGTATCCCGCTGATTTCGTGACGACGACGGACGGCACAGGCGTCGTGCACACCGCCGTGATGTACGGAGAAGACGATTATAATCTCGGAAAAAGAATCGGTCTCCCGCAGCACCACACGGTGGATGAACAAGGGAAGTTTACAAAGGACGTGAAGGAACTTGAGGGACGCTCCGTGAAAAGCAAAGAAACGGAGGAACTGATATTTGAATATTTAAAGTCAAAAAACCTCTTCCTCCGTACCGAAGAATATACGCACGATTACCCGTACTGCTGGCGGTGCGGTACGCCGCTCCTCTACTATGCGCGCGACTCGTGGTTTATCGCGATGAGCTCGCTTCGCTCGAAACTCCTCGCTTCAAATAAAAAGATCAACTGGGTTCCGGAAACAATTAAGGACGGGCGTTTCGGCGAGTGGCTTCGCGAGGTGAAGGATTGGGCGGTTTCCCGCGAGCGGTACTGGGGCACTCCCTTGCCGATCTGGCAGTGCGAGCAGTGCGGGAAGGCGCATGTGCCGGGGAGCGTGAAGGATCTTGAATCACTTGCGCCGAAGAGCACAAACAAGTACATCTTCATCCGCCACGGCGAGGCGGAGAGCAATACAAAGCATATGGTCGTGAGCTGGCCCGAGAAGAAGCCGTACCACCTCACCTTGAAGGGGAGAACGCAGATCGAGGCCGCCGCACGAAAAATAAAGAAGGAAAAGATTGATCTCTTTTTTGCCTCCGATCTCACGCGCACCAAGGAGAGCGCCGAGGTGCTCAAGGAGAAGCTCTCGCTTCCGAAGATCGTGTTCGATGCGCGTATCCGCGAGTTCGATTTTGGCGACTTCAACGACATGCCGTATGACGCGTACCGAGGATACTACGGTTCGCGCCACGAGAAGTTTCTGAAGCGGGCGCCGAACGGGGAGAGCTTCGCCGATTTGCGCGCGCGACTCTATGATTTTGTGCGTGAGATGGAGAAGAAATATCAAGGGAAGACGATTCTTATTGTGACGCACGAATCGTGCGTCTGGATGCTCCAGCATATTATGCAGGGATGGACGAGTACGGACGCGGTCGCCGAGAAGGATAGGCGCGGCGAGGATTACGTAAAGAACGGCGAGGTGGAGTATGGCACCCTGCGTTCCGTACCGAGAAGCGAGACGGGCGAGTTTGATCTGCATCGTCCCTACATTGACGAATTTTCCGTGGAGTGCCCGAAGTGCAAAACCGCGATGCATCGAGTACCGGAAGTGATGGACGTGTGGTTTGATTCTGGTGCGATGCCCTTCGCCCAGGAACACTTTCCCTTCAGGTTCAATTTGAAGCTCACTGCCAAGACACCAAAGCTCACCCCGCAGAATCTCAAAGCGCTCATAAAGAAGATCGATTTTCCCGCCGACTATATCGTCGAGGGAATTGATCAGACGCGCGGCTGGTTTTATACGCTCCTCGCGCTCGCGACGCTCTTGGGACTTGAGGCACCCTATAAGAACGTGATCGCCTTAGGGCTTATTCTCGATAAGCACGGGCAGAAGATGTCGAAGTCGAAGGGGAATATCGTAAGCCCGTGGGACATGATCGCGAAGTACGGCGTTGATGTCGTCCGGTGGTATTGCTACACCGTGAATCCGCCGGGCGAGCCCAAGCGGTTTGATGAGGCGGATCTCGGAAAAGTTTCGCGCCAGTTCTTCCAACTTTTGTATCACTCCTATGTCTTCTGCGAAACATATTCCGATAGAAACCTAAAACCTAAGACCTTAAACCTAAAACCTTCGCACATTCTTGACAGATGGGTCCTTGCGCGGCTCAATGAGACGATCAATGTGGTGACAAAGAGTTTGAATGTCTACGACATAGGGACCGCGGCGCGGAACATCGAGAATTTTGCGGGGGACCTCTCGCGCTGGTATATCCGCCGGTCGCGGCGGCGGCTCCAGAAACCGGAAAGTCAAGAGGACTACGCGGCGGCATCCGCGACGCTCCGGTATGCGCTTCTTGAGACCGCGAAACTTATGGCGCCC
Organism: bacterium; assembly: GCA_021815205.1. Classification (GTDB taxonomy): domain Bacteria; phylum Patescibacteriota; class Minisyncoccia; order UBA6257; family GWB1-50-10; genus JAKAHD01. Next base: position 87,799 of record JAKAHD010000003.1, on the reverse strand, counting down.
TTTACCCCCTTCTTTGCCGAATCGCTCTACCTCTCGCTCGACGGGAAAGGGCTCTCGGTGCATATGGCGGAGTGGACGAAGGTAGATCAAAAATCAAAAATCAAAAATCAAAAATTATTGACCGATATGGCGAAAGTACGCGACTTGGCGAGCGCGGTCCTCGCGAAGCGGGCGGAACGGGGAATAAAGGTGAGACAACCTTTACGGGAATTAGGAATTAGGAATCAGGAATTAAGCGGCCAGAAAGAACTTTTGGAGATACTCAAAGACGAAATCAATGTGAAGACAATCAGTTTCGACAAAAATCTCAAGGAGGACTTCGTGCTCGATGCGGAGATTACACACGAACTCCGCGAAGAGGGAATGCTCCGCGAGCTTATGCGCACGATCCAGGGATTGCGCCAGGACGCGAGGCTTGAGCCGAAGGACACGATCGCGCTCATGATGGAGGGGGACAAGGAGTTCGCGAGTATCGTCGAGAAGAACACCGCCCTTATTAAGAAAGAAACGAATGCCGCATCGGTCGAGTGGAAGCGCTCCGAGAAGTTCGATGCGGAGTGTGACACAAAAATCAACGAATCCGATATTTGGATTGGATTGAGAAAGTTGCAATAGCGCTATGAAAAATTTTGAGTCTGATATCTACGAGAATTTAGCGATAGATCAAGCGTATATTACCGCAGAAAAAACGCTCGCGCGCGAACGCATACCATTAGGCGATTTCAAGGATTTATACGGTGAAGAAAATATTGTACAAGATGAAAAATATGTTGCAGAGATGGAAAGAAAATTCAGAGTGCAGGAAGATCCATCACGCGCACATACGGAAAAATTAGCCACCATTTTCGAATGCGTGTTGCATGAACAGGCAGAGTTGAATGAGTGGCTTGGGCCCAATGTGACAACCATAAAAACATCGCGTTTTGATGATGTGAAGAACGGAGTAGACAGCGTCGCTGAGCTCCGTGAAACGGAATCATCCGCTTCATATCTCGCGCTCGCAATTGACGCCACATTTAGTTCCGACACGCAGAAAAAATTTGATCGCATAAAAGAAGAGCTCGTGCAAGGGAAACTTGCCACGGTGAAATATTTTATCTCTGATCATATGAATATCCGCGGCGAATTAGGGCAGATTCCAAGGGTAGTAATTGGCGCTGATGTTGCTACGGTGAAAGAACTCTCTGAATTGTGGCTTGAACGGGAAAATAAAAAACTTGCCATACACCCGATCCAGTTTCAAATACTTGAGGAAATCATTATGCAACTTGAGACGTTCGGGGCGTATGCCGCGAAGTTGAAAAAACACAACATTACGGCTGTGTATGAGAAATCGGCGAAGCTTTTTAGAGAGATTCTTCGGGAGAAAGAAAAACACATTCCAGACAGTGGAATGCGCGATAGGGTGTTTGAAGACATACAAGCGAACCTCCGCATTTTTATTTAATCTCTAAGAAAAAGCGGAAAGCCCCAGTTTTCTCTTGATGGTAAGGAGTTTTTTCGATGCGATTACACTCGCTTTTTTATTTCCCGCCGTGATGATTTTTTGGAGTGCGGCGCGGTGTTTTTTAAGTTCTTTTTTCTTCTTTTGGAACGGCGCGAGGCCCTTCACGGCCGCTTCCGCAAGTGCTTTCTTGAACTCGCCGTAACCCTTACCTTTGAAACATTCCTCAATCTCCATGAAGTTCTTTCCGGTCATCGCGGAGTAGATGCGCATCAGGTTCGAAATCGCGGGCTTTCGTTCCACGTCCATTCGCACCTCGGTTTCGGAATCGGTTACGGCGCGCGTAATCTTCTTTCGAATCACGTCGGGCTCATCGTCTAAAAAGAGGCATCCTTCGGGCCGCGACTTCGACATCTTGTGCGTCGGATCGTCCATACTCATGAGGCGCGGCACCTCGGTCATCACGGGGAAGGGTTCCATAAATATTTTGCCGAATTTCGAATTAAATTTTCGTGTGAGCGTACGGGCGAGCTCGAGGTGCTGCAGTTGATCTTCTCCCACAGGCACGAACCGCGCGTTATAGAGGAAGATATCCGCCGCCATAAGCACGGGGTAGTCGAAGAGGCCGGCGTTGATGTTTTGCGGCGCCGCGCCGGACTTGTCCTTGAACTGGGTCATGCGGAGCAGTTCTCCGAACGGGGTGATGGTATTCAAAATCCATGCGAGCTCGCTGTGAGCGGGAATTGCGGACTGGACAAAGGTCACCGATTTCTTAGGGTCGATGCCCGCCGCAAAAAAGTCGAGAATGAGGTTCTCGATCTGCTTCGGCTTTTCCTTCGGGTCGTACTCTTTGGTCAGGGAGTGAAGATCCGCAACGAAAAAGAAGCACTGGTACTTCCCGGAATTCTGAAGCTCCACAAAGTTCTTCAATGCCCCGAGGTAGTTGCCGATATGCAACTTTCCGGTCGGCTGAATGCCGGAGACTAATATTGGTTTCATGATATTTGTAGCAATGAGTAATCGGCAGGTGGCACTTACGACATTTCCATTTGTTTTATTGCGAAGGGGAAGAAATAAGATTCTATCTCTTTTTTTGTGATGGCATACCGCGCCTCGCCCCCAAGGAAGTCGTTGATTATTTTTTTGAGCGTGAGTATTTCCTCCCGTCCTCTTGCGTGTTCACGCGCGAGCGCGGAGTCGGCGAGCGCGAGCGACCGTCTCGCCGATTCACGGAACGCTTTTTCATCATTCCTTTCTCGTGCGGCAAGCATCCGCAGGAGTTCGCTCCCAAGATTCGCCATATAAAAAGTTGTGGTGCGCGCTCCCATCATGATATTCGTTTCTCTATAATCGTCCTTATTTTCTTTTTTATCTCCTCGTCTTGTATCTCCATGCCCCGATTTCCCTCTGCGGGACGGATATTGATGAGGGATATGAACTCAATCCGTTCCGCGAGCACCTTGTCGGAGTCGAGGAGTATGTTGAATCCCCACGTATCTTCCGGATTTGAACCATTCTCAATTAGTATGTCCTGCGCATCGATATGGTACTCCCCTCCGAGCGCAATAATCTCCCTCCTGATATCAATGGCGCCTTTTATGATCGAATCGAACCATTCTCGAGCAAGCTCTTTTACCTTTTCTTCGGTAATGGTGTCGGAGACGAGGATGGGTTTTGTGACCATACGCGTATATAGGGATTCATTTATAGTATATAGGGTTTAACGGGTTTATCAAAATGGAAGAGCCGAAAAAATCGGCTCTTAAAATTGATCCAAATTTCCTCCCGCGTCAATTTGCGAAAGGTTTGCACACTTTCGCTTTCATAGCCCAAAAGCTTAAATGCAATTTTGTTCTATTATCCACTTTCGGGATGATGCTCCTTATGTCCACGCTTGCCGGCACCGAACTCATGCCAGCATTCTTTTTTAAGTATTCAAGGTGGAAGTCCATAATCTCCTTCTTTACCTCTTCTTTCTTTTCACGCGATTTTACTACATTGCTGTATATTTTTGCAACTACGGAGGCGTAGATTGCAATAAGAGATAAGAAAAGGAACATCATGGTATGATGTACAACAAGAAAAATAAGTCCCGCCATCGCTCCAAGTGCGACTACATCTAGTGCTGGCACGGCAAATAGGGGGATTTTTCTTCGCGAGCGGTCCTTTCTCGTCCATTTCCTCCAGTCGTTCTTATAGCCCCACTCATTGGTGTTTCGAAGGTCTAAGTCGAACAAATTCAAGTTCCACCAAGAGTGTAGAAGATTTTTGAAGATATTACTCGGTTGAAAGCCGATGAAAAGTAGACACAAAGCCCCGACCAATGAATAAAAGGTACAGAATATTCCCGCGATCAAACGACCAATGAACAGCAGGAAAGGCTGCGCGGTGAATGCGAAAACCTTTCTTTTCCGGTATTCGCATTGATCGACGGGCGCATGAGAGAACCACCGATTTACCCATTTCCATGTTAATGTGCCAAACCATGTCTCCGATTTTTCGGCGAAGAGTTCCTTCGGAACTTCGAATTCGACCGCAGTCACTTCCGCGTTCCATGTAGCCATGGAGTCGTCCTTGAGACAATCGTAGAAGATGCCGTAATCATATTGTCCGTTCTTCCCGGAAATCCATTGTCTTGCGCGTGACAATCCAGATAACCCCTTACCGTCATTATAATCGTAGAAAACGATTGCAATAAAATGGTGACTTCCCGGTTTGTGGATTTGTATGTAACCTGCGAGATCTCTCACTGAGAATGCAGTTCGATAACCTCCACAGTAGGAGATCTTATCTTTCAGCTTCTCAATCGGCATTTCGTGATCGCAGATCACAATGTAGCGCGGCTTTTTTGCGATGAGTTCATCCGAAAAATGCCACTCGACCGGCACAGTTGCGCTGTCAAGCGTAGTTTTCCCGCCATTCAGAACCAATTTAATGTTCGGATTCGGCGTGAAAGTTTCCGTTGTGATACTAGTTTCTTGTTGTTCCATGAACAACCTCCTTTAATTTATTGATTATAGAATTGTTAATTTTGCTGACGGTATAATAGCACTTGTTTACTCATAAGTCAATCCCCCACATAATAATGTGGGGGATGGCTCCACGAACAACGCAAACCCAAGTCGTTCGTGAAATTTGTGAGCAATTCGTGTATATTTCCTGCGTCTAGATTTCGATTAAAACGGGCAATACCATAGGGCGTCTTTTCGTTTTGTTGTACAAGAATTGCCCGATCTGGTCGCGGATCAACGATTTCACATAGTCGGGATCCGGAGGTTGATAGCGGGGGATGCGGCCGATGATGCCGCGCACCCTTTTTCTGATTTCATCCAGGAGTATCTGGTTTTCCTTGAGATAGATGAAGCCGCGCGAGATAATATCCGGATTCTTCAAAACCCGCCCCGTCTTTTTGTCGAGGGTCGTGATAATGACGAACATTCCTTCCTGCGCGAGCATGCGCCGATCGCGGAGCACAATCTCCCCCACATCTCCCACGCCAAGGCCGTCCACCATGACGTAATTCGCGGGGACGAACTCTTTTGTGACAACAAACTCGTCCTTCGTAAGATGCGCGATCTGACCGTTATCCAAAAGCCGTATCTGATCCGGTTTCATGCCCGCCGCAACGCCATTCTGTCCATTTGCCATTCGTTTAAAGTAATGGCCGTGCACAGGCATAAGAAATTTCGGCTTGATGAGCTTGATGACCGCCTCAAGATCATCCTTGGGAGCGTGTCCGCTTACGTGGATATCAATGATCGATGAAGTGATCACGATTGCGCCTTGGCGGCAGAGATTATCCTTGAGGTTCTGGATACTCCGCTCATTTCCCGGAATCGCGGAAGAGGAGAAAAGCACCATATCGCCCGCCTTTATGCGTATATGACGATGCTCGCCCATGATGATTCTCATGAGGCCGGCGTTTTCCTGCCCCTGCGAGCCGGTCGTGAGGACTAATATCTTATTATCCGCATATTTGTGGACATCCTCGACGGGGATCAACGTATCTTTCTTCGCCTTGATGTAGCCCAAGGATTGCGCGATCTGCACACCCTCTTTCATCGAACGGCCGTTAATCGCCACCTTTTTTCCGAGGCGTTCGGCGATCTTGATAATCTCCGCGATGCGGGTGAGCATCGAGGAAAATGTCGTGAGAATAATGCGCCCTTGGGCCCGCGTGAATATTTCCTCAAGGTTTTTTTCGATGTTTTTTTCGGAGAGTGAGCGTCCTTCTATATCCGCGTTCGTGCTGTCGATCATGAACGTGTGAATGCCCAATTCGCCGATGCGTTTGAACTCGCTGATGTTTTGCGCCTCTCCCTTCTCGTTATACTCGATCCGGAAATCGGCAAAGTGCACGATGTTCCCGACCGGCGTTTTTATGACGACGCCCGTCGTCTCGGGCACCGTATGATCCACGCCGAAAAATTCAAGCTCGAGATACTGGCCGATTTTCTTTTTATCCCGGTACTTCACCGTTTCGACGTGCAATTTCGGGGCATTCGTGAATTCCTCCTGCCGTTTTTGGATCATGGCTTTCGTGAGTTCCATCGTGTAGACGGGAGGATTTCCGATCTTCTCCATGAGATACGGGAGCGCGCCGATATGATCGAAATGCGCGTGCGTCAAAACAAGCGCCTTGATACGCGATTTCTTCGGCTCGAGCGAGGAGACGTTCGGGATGATAAAGTCGATTCCCGGCGTCGTCTCTTCGGGAAACTGGATCCCCATATCAACGATGACAATCTCATCCTTGTACTCGATGTAGGACATATTGCGGCCGATTTCCTCGAGCCCGCCCAGCGCAACCAAATTCACGTGATCGCGTTCGTTCTCTTTTTCTTCCCGTTCTTTGGGGGCGGCGTGCGCTCTTTCGCGTGCGGGTCCGGCGTACGCGGAAGGCGGCCCGTACGAGGACCTTCTTTCTCCGGCCTTTTTTCTGCTCCGTGGTGCCGTGTGAGGCATACGTTATTTAGCTCTTCGCGCAAGTCTCTAGAATTTTCTTCACTGCTGATTGAATTCAGGAAAACGCGAAAAACCGATTACTTCATTGAAGAATTTTTGAATTTTTAATTTGAAATTTTTAATCAATGAGCGAATGTTCTAATTTTAAAAATTAAAACATTTTTGTCTTAAAAATTGATTAAAAATTAGAAATTGTAAATTAAAAATTCCTTTTTTGTGGGGATGGTGGGACTTGAACCCACATGAGTTGCCTCACACGCCCCTGAAGCGTGCGCGTCTGCCAATTTCGCCACATCCCCTTATGCTTTTGGAAAGTACGGGGTAACCCTGCGTGCCCGCCTGCCGCAGGCAGGCCTGCCAATTTCGCCATCTCCGCAACTATTCTTTTTTTCCTCCGGAGGCGGATCCTCCTTCGGAGGATGATTTATTTTTTAATGTATCGATCGCGCGTGTCGCCGTGGGGTCGATATGCCGCATCTCCGCGAGATACATGCTTGCCCAATGCGAAAGAATGACCGCATACCACAGCTCCTCGAGCGGGTTCTTTCCTTTGAGTGGCACGACGATGTGCCGTATTCCGCGTGACGTAAGCAGTTCCCGCACGCTCTTGAGACGCCGCGCCTCGTGCGGTGCGATGTGTCGCTCTATGAGCCATAGCGCGCTCCATCCGACTCTTGTTTTTTCAAACCCCACAATCTCGTTGTGGTAGATCTCGGGGTAGGTATTCGCGAAAGCGGGCACCTTCCCCGTTTCATTCAGATTCGTTTTCCAAATATACCCGATGTGCGCATTTCGGAAAGAACTGTAGACCAAGACGTTCGTTCCCGCGAACTTTCTCGCAAGTTCTTTTCCTTGTGTCCGAATACGCGAAGGAGAGATTAGCTTTGAGATCTTCGGTACTCGCATGGGGAGCACCTTTTTTATAATCTCAAGCGTGGCATAATACATATAACCAGAAGCGCCCCTCGGTGTCAAGCCCCCAGGATCGAAGGTGACGTGGGGCAGTTTTTTTGCGAGCGCGAGGCGAAGCAACGCGCCCCCCGTCGTGACGAGCGCGACTTTTGCGCCGCGCACCTTCAAGGCCGCCCGTGCCACGCCGATCGTCTCCTTGGTGTTGCCGGAGAATGAGATGCATATGAAGAGTGGATGCGCGAAGGGGACCTTAGGGAGCGCGATATCCTTCACGGTCAAGATCGGTATGCGTATTCCGATCGAGCGCGCCATGTGTTCAAGGAAGGTGCCGATAGTTCCGGATCCGCCCATGCCGCACACCACGATACCGTCGGGAACAAATCCCCGGAGCGCTTCGATGCCGTGCCCGGAGAGCCCTCTTCCTTCAAGCTGGTTCGAGAACGCGAGGATGTTCTTCTCGTAAGAGTTCATGATTATCGGATTACCCGCACCTGCGCGGTGTACCATTGGTCGGCGTTTGCAAAACGGCCGGCGGGAACCGTGATCGGCTTAGTGGAAAATCCGTGAAGCGAGGGCGTGTGCACGTACGTATACGGGAGCGAGAAGAGGAAGAGCGCGGGCGCGTCGTTCGTGATGCGCGAGGTCGCTTCTTTGATGGCGGCGGCGCGCGTTGTATCGTTCTGCGTCTCACGCGCCGTTTCGATCGCGGTATCAACGTTTTGATTCGCGTAGAGCGCGAGATTGTACCCCGGGTACGCGCGTTGGGAAGAGTGCCAGAACGGGAAGAGATCGTCCTGATTTTGGAATACGTTTCCGAAGAGGAGCGCATCGTAGCTCCTCGCGGATACGGTAGTATCCGAGAGGTCGTTCGGATTGAACGTCTGAATGTTTACGCTGTCGATTCCGGCATTGGTCCACGCCCGCGTGATGTCGTCCGCGACTTTTTTCAGGAAAGGCGCGTCGGGGACCGAAAGCGTGAGCGCGATCGTCTCCCGTTGGTGCGCCGCCTTAAACGCGGCGATGCGCGATGCGGCGTCCGTCGGGTTCGAGGTGGGGTTGCCGGGTGCGATTGTTCCGTTCTGGAACGTGAGGTGCGGCCCGTACACGGGAGTTGCATTTCCTCCTAGGGCGTCTTGTACGATCGCCTGCTGATCTACCGCCTCTATGAGCGCTTCGCGGAGGGACTTATCCTTCAGGAATGGGTTGCTGGTTTCATTGAAGAAGACGGCGTAGTAGTTCGGCGTCGGGATCCGTTCCACGACGAGCCCTTTCATTTGGGATGCGTCGAAAGGAAGGGGCGCCGCCGTGCCATAGGCGTTTACGTCATGCGTCGTGAGCGCCGCGAGAAGATCTTTGGTGCTCTGGAAGAAGTCGAAGTAAAAATCGGTGATATAGGGCTTTGCTCCCGCATAGTTTTTGTTCATAACAAGATGGTAGGTGGTGATGAATCCGTCTTTTCGTTTCGAAAAACTTTTGAAGACGTAGGGGCCGTTTCCCACCGGCTCGAGGTTGTAGGAAGAGAGGCGGAAGTTTTCGACGGGAATGCTTCCGTAGCTGTGCTGCGGGATGACCGGCAGGTTCAAGAAATTATCCGGAAAGAACGCATACGAGGAGGGAAGCGTGAGTTTCGTCTGGAGCTGGCTCACGCGTGCAACGGCAACTCCCTGCCAATTTTTCGCGAGCGGCGAGTTGCTCATGGGGTTTTGGATAGTGTGTATGGTAAACACGACGTCATCAGACGTAAGCGGCTGTCCATCGCTCCACAAGAGATTTTCCTTGAGATTCAAGGTGTAGCTCTTCCCGTCACGGCTTACGTCGTAGCCCGAGAGAAGGTTGCCGAGACGGGTGAAGAGAAGGGCGCTCATTTCCTGATCAATCGGATTGTTCGAGACGATCGGGTTCAAGGCGATGGGCTGCCCCACAAACCCCTCGTGGTAACTGCCGCCTCGGATGGGTACGAAGACACTGTGATCGTGTATCGCGAATGCGGTTTCGGTCGCGAGCGCTATGACGAATAGCGCAAGTGAAACAAAAAAGAACTTCCGTTCCTGCGCGGAAAGATTTAAGAATATTTTCTTAAGGAAAGCCATTATGCGGCGCGGACCCGCGTCCCAAAATCGGCGCGTTTACGCGACCAGATTCAGTACGGCGAGTACCGCGAAAATAGCGGCGGCGATGATTGTGCCCCAGTAGATTGTTTTTTCAAGGCCGCGCCGCGTTTGGTACGGCGTGGCACCCGCGCCTCCGAAGACCCCCGAGAGCCCGCTTGTTCGCTCTTGAAGCAGGATGAGCACGATGAGTATAAAGGAGACGACGATTTGTCCGATGAATAACATTGTTTTGTTTTACAAAACCGCGGATTTACGCGGATGATACGCGGAAACGCGCGGGATTGGTTTTGTGGGTTTAGTTTTTGTACGCCGCTTTTGCGGCGGCGCCCACTATGATATTTACCGCTCCTACAATGAGGGTCGCAAGAAGAAGGGGAAGTATCCCTTGAATTGTAATCGAGGAACTTACCGTGTCAAGAATAAAGAGGGAAAGTGCGTTAATTGCGATAATAATGAGTCCGAATGTGAGGAAGATAAGGGGGCCGAGGATGAGTTTCACGATCGGGCGGATGAGCAGGTTGATTGCCGTGAGAATCACTGCGGCGATGAAGAGCGAGATCACGTCCATGCTCACCGAGAATCCTTGCACGAACTGGGCGGCGATGAGGAGCGCCATCGCGTTCGAGAAGATGTGAAATAATAGTTTTCCGATGAGTCTCATATTAGTTGACGCACAGTTTATATGGCAAAAAAGTGTGCGCTCCGGGGCGCTAGCCCAAGTCCTACCCACTTTTTTGCCATATAAACTGTGCGTGTGCTCATTTTTAAGATTCTATTATATAGGAGGTGAGGTTGTTATAAGGAGGCGTCGAATTTCTGCATCTTTTGGTTGAATTCGCGGTTCAGATTGTTGATGATCGCCACCTTCCCATTCACCGTCGCGAGCTTACCCGAAAGCGCTCTTTGATTTTCGAATCCTCCCGCCGTGACCGTTTTTGCAAGCGTGTTCAGGAAGTCATTCAGGGCGCCGGTGTAGGTGATGAACTCGCTTGTCAGGGAAAGCTCGATCGCGATCGCTTCGTAGGCGATCTGCTGGCGCGCCCGCGGCTGTATCTGGTGTAGCGACTCGGTCATCCGTTGGAGATCCTTCGAGAGCTCGAGGGCCTTCTCATACGCCTGTGCATTCGTGCCTCTCGCGTTGTCGATAAGGCTGAGCACCTGGTCCGTCGTTCCGGCGGTTTGGGCGGTGTGAATGTCTTGAATCGTTTTGTTGGTATCTTCCGTAAGCGTTACGATACTCTGACTCACGGTCGCCGCGTGGTTGCGTGCCGTCGTAAAATCAACGGGAACCGGCGACTCCCATGTATGAACGGCGAAATACACTATCCCCCCCGCGAGAAGAAGGAGCGCAGTGATGATGACGCCTATTCTTTTCCACGATGCACGCATATCATTCTCCTTCGATGATAGCATAGGATTTCTGGCATTTCCATGCGGGGCATCTTCTTGCACCCGATCTTATTTTTAGGCACTATGGTACAGTAAAAAGAAACTTCGCCCTTCGCGTCTTTTTGCGGGCTTGCCCGCCGGATCCGACGAAGGCGGAGTAGGCGGGATTAGTTTAGCGGTAAAATGTCAGTTTTCCAAACTGAAGTCGGGAGTTCGACTCTCCCATTCCGCACTGCTCACAAGAAAACCATCTGTATTCGTGCAGATGGTTTTCTTGTGAGCATATGGGAGAGTCGAACAAGTGGAGGGGGTCGGGGAACCGTGGTCGGTTCCCCGTGTTGGAGAGTATTGAGAACCGAGGGTTCTCAAGGCGCAGCTCCGAGTTTATCCCGTTAGAAGCAGAAAGCCCCGCGTGAGCTTCTAACGGGATTTATCGAGGAGCGAGCAGTGAGATTCTCCCATTCCGCACTCAAAAGAAACCACCCTCAATCGCGAGGGGTGGTTTCTTTATGATGTGTGTCTCTATTTTACCAAGCTCGCACCTATTTTCAAAATCGCTGACAATGTGCCACGCGCGGAGCGCGTGGTGAAGCGAAACTAAATCGCACGCTCTCCGCCCCGTCGCCGTGCCGCCAAGCGGCGCTGCCTCGCAGAAAAATTGCCTTTACATTTTTTGTTTTTGCGTGCGCCCGTTTTTAAATTCTTAATAGTGGCGCAAATGAAGGGTATCCGACCTCGGGGCCCAGTATAATGGAGTGCTTCGCGCACTTCCGTTGCGGCACGCCGCGGGGCATTAAACCCCTTCTTGGCTTGCGTGCTCGGAAACGCAAAAGTTTCACTTTTGCATTTCACTCGCTACGCTGCGCCAATAAACACACCTCAAAGTTCATGCCATGGAAAATTATCTGGGTTTGTGGTTTTCTGAATAAGAAAAAAGCGGTGGCGTTTGAATTGTATTTGAAGACCTCATCGGGCATTGCATTCCGGAGAAAGAGACTAATTGGGTAGCCCAATCCACCCCCCTCTGCTACCATGAGGAAGTCGGGGTCTTCTGTAACGTTACAGGGTCGTTACAGTTCTCTTTTTGAGTTGAGAAACAAAGAGGCGCATGCATCGTTCTATCCTATGAAAGACGAAGAAAAGCTCATAGAGAAAGCAAAAGAGGGCAAAGAAGAGGCCTTTGGAATTCTCTATGATCGTCACGTATCCGCAATTTATCGTTTCGTCTTTCTTAAAATTGGCGGGAAGAAAGGGGATGCGGAAGACATCACCCACGAGGTTTTCCTGAACGCGTGGAAAAATATCAAGCGCTACGAGTTCAAAGGGTTTCCCTTCTCGAGCTGGCTCTATCGGATCGCTCGAAATGCGGTCATTGATTACTACCGTATGGCAAAGCCGGTGGTGGCGCTCGAACAGGTACCGGAACATGTGGTGGTTTCCCCCACATCCGAGGAGGAGAAGTTTGATATCGCACTCGATCTCGGAAGGATTCGGGAGTGCCTCGGGCTCCTCGAGCCGGTGTACCAGGACGTGCTCATTATGAAATTTATTGAAGAGAAGACGAATAAGGAGATGGCCTCCGCACTCGAAAAAACCGAAGGGGCGATACGGGTTATCCAGCACCGTGCGCTGAAACAACTCAAAAAATATATCAACGAACGTTATGGACAATCTTAAACGGCAACTGAAGATGCTCGCGAACATCGCACCGGACGAAGCGTTCGTCGCAGCGTCTCGCCGCGGTATCTTGGCGGTTCGTCCGGCTATGCCGCCCGCGTGGGGGCTTCTCTCGATGTGGGCGACGGCGGTCGCGATGCTCGCCGTCTCGATCGTCGGTTTTTCCTCGTTGGTGCATAGCAAGCGCGCCGCAACCGCGCTTGCGACCCCGGAGGCGTTGCATCAGGAGTTTAATAATTTAAAGATCAACGTCGCCCTGCAAGCGATATCATATCAGCAGAGCGTTGATCAGACGATCGCATCGGCGCTCTCCGAGATTTCGACTAATGCAATGCGCCATTTGAATCAGCGTGTACTGAAAGCCGAACAGCAGACCATCAATCAGAACCCGGGAACAAGCAGCAACCCCCAGATCGACACGCTTCTTAATAGAGTAATTTTTTAACTGCCGATGCAAAAGCAACCTCTCATAGTCCTATCAATTCTCGCCCTCTTCGCGATGGGAATTTTTGGGCGGGCGCCCTCCTCCGCGTATGCCGCGAGCGGCACCTCGACTCCTCCCGTGCAGAAAGCGCTGGAGAGCGCCAAAGCGTACATTGACGATCTCGTGACCGCAAAAGATGATAATGCGGCGAACGATACCACGCTCCGCATCGAAACCTTCAAGCAAGTGCTCGATCTTTCCTCAGCGGAGGCGAAGGACTATGAGTATAAACTACTCACGATTGACAAGGACGATGCCTTCGAGCCGTGGAAACAACAGGCGCTTGACGGGCTCACGAAGGCGCTCGTCTACTACGATTCGGAACGGAGTCTTGTAAGCGATCCGAGTTCCGTCGATGCGGCGAAGATTAAGCGCATTGCGGAAGATTTCAAAAGTTGGAGGGACGCGACTTATATTCCGCTCGTGACCCAGATCCAAGATTTCATTCTTTTGAAACAGGAGGCGAAGGCGATTCAAATTGCATCATTGCGCCTTCAGAAAATAAATGAGAACCTCTCCTCCTTGGGATATGCGCCCCAAGGAAAGCACTTCGGCGCACTCGTCGCGAGCGCCGGTAGGGCGATCGCGGATGCGGCTAATCTGAACCGGAAGGCCGCTACCGCATTCGTCGCCCAGTACGTGGTGACGAGCACGAACGAGATGGCAACCGGAACCGCAACCTCGATCCCGATCCAGAGTGCGACCTCAACCCCCTCGTCGACGGCGCAGCACGCGACGTCTACCCTCCCATCCCAACCCGCGATATCGATAAAGGACGTGATACGGTCGTCCCTTGATCGCATCAAAGGCGCGTATCAGAATTTTATCGATATTAGCAACTTAGTGAGGAAGTTGCTCGGCCAGTAGGGCCAACGAACAGTAGTAGCATCAAAAAACTCCTCATCCGCCGGTTGGCGGAGGGAGTTTTTTGATTTTTTAAGCTCACAAGAGTCAGGTTACAATACCGCTTCCTTCAAGAGTTTCCCGGCGCGGAACTTCGGTTTCGTCGAAGCCTTAATTTGAATTTTTTCGCCGGTCTTGGGGTTTACGCCCATGCGCGCCGCGCGCTTCGCAACGCGGAAGGTGCCGAATCCGGTGATTGCCACCTCTTCGCCGCGCGACATCGTCTTTACGATAGCGTCGAATACCGCTTCAACCGCCTGGGTTGCCTGTTTCTTGGTCTCGATTCCGGCGTTTTTCATCACCGCCTCGACCAATCCGTCTTTTTTCATATGTTTCTCTACGAATTACGAATGAAGTATGAATATACAAATCGATTGCGCATTCGGCACTTTCGTATATTCGTATGTTTTCGTATTTCGTAGCCAACCTCCGACCTTTTTCTTTACGGGTTTATTATAGCAGACCACCCTCTGTTTTCCTACTCTTTTGCTACGAAATACGAATTTTCTACGAATATACGAATATGGAACCAAATTAAAGAAAAACGTCCCGCTATGCAAGAATTATACACAAGTTCCATGTTAATTTTGGCAAGATGAGGCGTACTTTCTTTCGTATATTCGTATGTTTTCGTATTTCGTAGCTATCTCGCATACTCCACCGCCTTCACCTCCCGTATCACCGTTACTTTGATTTCGCCGGGGTACTGCACGTTCGTTTGAATTTTTTGTGCGATCTTTTTTGCAAGTTCCAGCGCCCCGAAATCGTCGATTTTTTCGGGTACCACGAAGACGCGTACCTCGCGCCCCGCGGAAACCGCATAGGATTGCTTCACGCCGTCGAACTCGTTCACCGTCTTTTCGATGTCCTCGAGCCGCTTGATGTACTTCTCAAGCGTATCGCGCCGCGCGCCGGGACGCGCCGCGGAGATCGCGTCCGCCGCCGCGACGATATAGGACTCGGGCGACGAGAAAGGGTAATCGTCGTGATGAGATTCCATCGCGCGGATCACCTCCTCCTGTACGTTGTACTTTTTAAGAAGCTTGCGCCCGATCTCGACGTGCGTCCCTTCAACTTCGTGGTCCACCGCCTTTCCGATGTCGTGGAGGAGCGCTCCTTTCTTCGCGATCTCGGGGTTAAGCCCCAGTTCCGAGGCGATCATCCCTGAAATATGCGCCATCTCGATCGAGTGCAGGAGCACGTTCTGCCCGTAGCTCGTGCGGAAGTTCAGGCGTCCCAAGAGATAGATAATTTCTTTCGGAAGATCGAGGATTCCCACTTCGTATACCGCTTCCTCTCCGATTTTTTGAACCCTGTCCTCGAGTTCCCGCCGCGCCTCCTCAACCTTCTCCTCGATTTTTGCGGGCTGAATACGCCCGTCCTTGAGAAGTTTTTCAAGCGCCATCTTTGCGAGTTCGCGGCGCATGGGATCGAACGAGGAGAGGATCACGCTCTCCGGCGTCTCGTCGATGATAAGTTCGACGCCCGTAAGCCGCTCGAACGTGCGAATATTCCTTCCTTCGCGGCCGATGATCTTCGCTTTAATATCTTCGTCGGGGAGGTTCACGATACTCGTCGTCACGTCTGCGATCGAGTTTCTCGCGTACCGCTGGATCGCGGTTTCAAGGATCTCCATGCCTTTTGCCTCGATTGCATCCCTGCGTTCACGCTCAAGACGCACGAGGTCGCCCGTAAGTTCTTTGCGGTATGAGGTTTCAAGTTCCTCGAAGATCGCTTGCTTCGCGTCTTCGCGCGAGAGTCCCGCGACGCGCTCAAGTTCACCAACCGCTTTTTCATGAAGGCCTTTTATCTCCTCCTCGAGTTCTTTAAGCTTATTCTCTTTAGCTGAAAGGCCTATGAGCTGGGCGTCGAATTCGCGGGCGCGCTCATCGAGTGAGTCTTCTTTCTTTGTGAGGCGCTCCTCGAGGCGACGGAGCTCCTGCTTTCGTTCGCGCTCGTCTTTTTGGGCTTGAGCAAGAACCAACGTAGCTTCGTTTCTTGCTTCGACGATGATCTCCTTCGCTTTACTTTTTGCGGCCTCGAGTTCCTCCTCGGCTTTCTGCTCGAGAGAACCCCGGAGTTTCTTCGCGATGCCAAAGCGGATCGCATATCCGACTGCGAGTCCGATGATCGCCAAGCCGCCCGCCTCTAAGGGGGTAAGATTCATAGGTGATAAAAATTTGATTTCTATTGTTTTGCATCGACTTTTGTTGATTGTTCTCCCTATGAAGTATAGGAGGGTGAGAAACACTTTGCAAGGATTTGTATCGTAGAAGCAGAACGCCACGAGCACGCAGAAAACGCAGAAACATTATCTGCGTCTATCCGCGTGTATTTCTGCGCCCGCCCGACCGAATGACGGTCATTCGGGCAGGTTATCTGCTTCTATATTCGAAAAGCTTCTTTGCTGTGCTACGGTACAAACTACGCTTTTCATCCATCTCTTGGTAAGATAAAGAATATGAAACGCACGCTTTTGCTCGTCGTCTTGGACGGATGGGGCATCGGGGCCTTGGATGAAAGTAATCCGATCTATCGCGCCGCGCCGCAGGTGATGCAATACTTGCGGAGCCATTTTCCGACCGGGGCGCTCCAGGCCTCGGGCATCTCGGTAGGGCTTCCGTGGGAGGAAGAAGGGAACAGCGAAGTGGGGCATCTCACGATGGGCGCGGGGAAGGTGATGTATCAGCACTTTCCAAGAATCTCACTCGCGATACAGGACGGAAGTTTCTCAAAAAATTCCATGCTTCAGGAGGCGTTCGCGTATGCGGAGGCGCATGCGAGCGCGGTGCACCTTGTGGGGCTTCTTTCCGAGGGAAATGTGCATGCATCGCTCGATCATCTCGTCGCGCTTATTGCAATCGCGAAAGAGAAAAACGTGCCGTTCTTTCTCCAGCTTTTTTCGGATGGAAGGGACAGCGCGCCGCAGTCAGTCGAAAGGCTCGTGGGCGAGCTCTCACGGAGAACGGGGATCGACGTCATGCCGCATATCGCGAGCATCGGGGGGCGTTACTACGGTATGGATCGCGACAAGCATTGGGATCGGCTCGAGATGGCGTACCGCGTGCTCACGGAAGCGAAGGGGAAAAGTACCACGATTCATGATGCGGCGCAGGAGGCATACGCGCGCGATTTGAGCGATGAATACATCATCCCTTCGGTTATAGGAACGCCGCATCCGATACGGGACGGTGATTCGATTATCTTTTTCAACTTCAGAGAAGACAGAATGCGGGAACTCGCGCGCGCATTTACGGATCCCGGATTTGCTCACTTCTCCGTGCACCCGTACGGAAATGCGCACATCGTTACGATGACGGAGTACGACCCGTCGCTCAAGGCGGAGGTCGCTTTTCCGGACGAGGTTATAGAGTATCCCCTCGGGAAAGTGTTGTCGGACGAGGGAAAGACCCAGCTCCGGATCGCGGAGACAGAAAAGTATGCGCACATCACCTACTTCTTTAACGGATTGAAAGAGACGCCGTACAAAAATGAATTCCGAGTGCTCCTGCCTTCGCAGAGCGTCGTGCGGCACGATGAGCATCCCGAGATGATGGCGGGCCCGATTACCGACCGCGTCCTCGCGGCGCTTCATGAGCGAACGTATGATTTTATTCTTGTAAACTACGCGAACCCCGACATCATCGCGCACACGGGGAATTACGCGGCGACGCTTCGGGCGGTGAAAATTATCGACGAGGAAGTGGGGAAGCTCGTGAAGGCGATCTTCGAGGAGGACGGTATCATGATCGTCACATCGGATCACGGGAATGCCGAGAAACTCCTTGATCTGAAGACGGGAGAGCCGGAGACGAAGCATGACGCGAGTCCCGTGCCGATCTATCTTGTCGGCAGGCAGTTTCAAAAGAAGAATCCCATCGATCCCATGGCACCCATCCCAACAATTGGAATGCTCTCGGATGTGGCGCCCACAATCCTCGATCTTATGGGGATTCCGAAACCCAAAGAAATGACGGGGGAGAGTGTACTGCCGCAACTCCTCGCGGAAGAATAGGAGATCTCCTGCGTACTGTACACCCTCAGGATACCCTGCGGCGAAGGTGTGGGTTTATTCGGCGAGAAAAATTTGTCGGAGAGCCGGGAATCCCTGCCCGCCTGCTACGCATATGCATAGCAGGCGAGGAACCCGGTCTACCTGCTCCTTCACCCGCCCACCTTTTATTTTTCATCAGAATACCTCGCCGCTCGCGGCGAGGATGAATGGCAGGAGAAAAATACCCTGAGCGAGCCGGAGGCGAGTCGAAGGGTTTCTTTCATACCGCACGGCTCGCGGTGCGGTAATTGATTTTTGTCGGGATACTCGGACTTGAACCGAGACTAAATCCTCCCAAAGGACTCGTGCTACCGTTACACTATATCCCGATACGAAAGGTGGGCGGGCAAGAAGCAGACGTACTGCCGGTACCTGCCCGCAATGCTACGCATATGCGTTGCAGACGGGTGCTACTCTCCAATTTGTTTACATTCTAGATGAGGGAATATATATTGTACATCAGGAGGGCCCCTGTAGCTCAACTGGATAGAGCGGCTCCGTTCTAAGGAGAAGGTTCCGGGTTCAAGTCCTGGCGGGGGCGCACAAGGGTAATATTCCTCATAACCGAAAGGTAAGATATAAGAGTTTGTCTTTCGAGGTATATGAATGATCCCTACGCTACGAGCGTTGCACAACTCAAAAAAATCGCGGAGATATTAAAACTTCCGTCCGATATCGTTACGCGCCTCTCGGTGCATGACAAGTTTCTCGAGGTGCACTTTCCCGTCACGATGGATGACGGATCGGTGAAACTATTCACGGGGTATCGCGCCCAGCACTCGAATGTGCGGGGTCCCTATAAGGGAGGCATCCGTTTCAGTCCTTTCGTGAACCCTTCGGAGATCCGCGCGCTCTCCATG
Source organism: bacterium (assembly GCA_021815205.1). Lineage (GTDB taxonomy): Bacteria > Patescibacteriota > Minisyncoccia > UBA6257 > GWB1-50-10 > JAKAHD01. Next base: position 69,000 of record JAKAHD010000003.1, on the reverse strand, counting down.
TGGATGACGTGGAAGTGCGCGATTGCGGATATCCCGTTCGGTGGAGGGAAAGGCGGCGTGATAGTTGATACGAAGACACTTTCGGAATCTGAACTAGAACGCCTTTCCCGTGCGTACCTTAGGGCGATCTATGAGATTATAGGACCAACGAAGGATATACCTGCTCCTGATATGTACACGACCTCGGAGATGATGGGATGGATGGCGGATGAATACGGAAAACTCGCGCACGGATACGCTCCCGCGGTCATTACGGCAAAGCCGCTCGAAAAAGATGGCAGCGAGGGGAGAACCGAGGCAACGGGGCTTGGGGGGTTTTATGTGCTTCAGAACCTCGCGGAGCGGGAACATCTCGATCCGAAACAGACGACGGTTGCGGTGCAGGGGATAGGAAATGTCGGGTATTATACCGCGCGTTACGCGCACGATGCCGGCTACCGCGTGATTGCGATTGCCGATTCGAAGCATGCGATCAAAAACGATCAAGGAATCGACGTCGATGCCGCGATCGAGTTCAAAAAAACGCACGGGTCGCTTGAGGGGATGCCCGGTACCACGGCGATTTCAAACGACAATCTTCTTACACTCCCCGTCGACGTGTTTATTCCGGCCGCGACCGAGAACGTGATTACCTCGGAGAATGCGGAAGCCATCAAGGCGAAGTATGTGCTCGAGATGGCGAACGGCCCCGTGACGAGCGATGCGGATATGATACTTGAGAAAAAGGGGATTCCCGTTATTCCCGACGTGCTTGCGAACTCGGGAGGCGTGAGTGTTTCATATTTTGAGTGGTATCAGAATATGCATCACGAGCACTGGAGCAAGGAAAAAGTGTTTGAAGAGTTAAAAAAGAAGATGAACTCGGCATCTGAAGAAATCTTCGCATACAAGGAATCCCATACTATAAGTTTCAGAATGGCCGCCTATGCGGTCGGCGTTTCGAGGGTCGTGGAGGCGATGAAGAATTGAAAGAGAGGAGCTCCTTTGGTATAGTAAGCAACGCGGGATATGCCGCGGTAGCTCAGCGGTAGAGCGCCGCCCTAGATCTTTGGGGCATTTTGCAGTAATGCAAAATTAAAAACTGGGTGAACTCGGGGAAAACTTCTCGATGTTGTATGAGAAACAATCCCGAGCCAAGCCGAAGAGGGCTACGGTTCTTCGGAAGGTGTAGAGACTAGCAGGTGAGTCCCAACAATAATCCTGCAATAGCGCCCAGCCCCACCCAACTCTTATCTAGTTGCGGTGGGTGATGAGATAGTCCAGTCGCTTTGGAAGAGGCGGGCGTCGGGTGTTCAACTCACCCCCGCGGCACAAGAGAAAGTGATACGGTGGTGATACAATAGTGATGCAGTTGTGCGATTGTATTTCCACCGTGTCACTATTGTATTTTTATCGTATTACTTTATATGCAAGACCTTACTCAAAAGAAGTGCGTTGCCTGCGAAGGAGGGATTCCTCCCTTGGGGAAAGAGGGCGCCGCAATGTATCTTCCGCAGGTTCCCGAATGGAAACCGAATGCGGATTACACCGCGATTTCGCGCGAGTTCAAATTCGCGGATTTCAGGCAAGCGATGGCGTTTATCAATAAAGTCGCGGACCTTGCGGAGCGCGAGGGACACCACCCTGACATTTACATATTCTATAATCGCGTGAAACTCGAGCTCTCAACGCACGCCTTGGGCGGGCTTTCGGAGAATGACTTTATTCTTGCGGCAAAGATAGATAAGTTGTTTTCGTAGCCAACCCAGCCAGGAATGGAGAATTGACTTATAAAAAGCGGGACTTTTTATAAATCAATTCTCTCTACTCTCCTCTTCCTCCTCGTCCTCATCCTTAAGATCCTTCGAGATCGCCTCGAACCCAACCCGTTTTCCGAGCGCGCGCTTCAGGATGTACTCTCCTAAGAAGATAATGAGCACGAAAATACCAATGCCGATCTCAACCTGCTTCAAAGAGGCCGTGGATTTGAGATAGAAGAGCCCGGACGCCATCGAATACATGATCGCGATCATGCATCCGAGCCACAAGCTCACGCTCAAGAAGTGTGCGCGCGCGAATCTTCCAAACTTCGTTTTTGCCCAACCGACCGCGGTCAGGATGATAATGTTGCCTCCCAAAAGGAACTTCGAGATGAGAATGAGCTTGTTCAGATTCTCTCGCACGTAATAGAGGTACCATTGCGTGCGCCTCTTCGCCTTTATTTTTTTATAGAACTTCCACCCGAATCGCGTGGTGCGAAGCGCGCGACCAAGGAGGTACAGGAAGTAGTCCACGATGATCACGGAAGCGAATGCGGGAATCAGGAAGTCCGTCCATCCGAGCGAGCGGTTCGCAATGAGGTACATCGAGACGAAGATGGTGATCTCCCCCTGAAGCGCCATCCCGAGCGCGATAAGCCAGTGGCTCCACGCGGGATACTGCACGACGAGCGTGCCAAGGGAATCGAAAAAAGTATTCATCCCGTTAGAAATAGATCGCGATTGTGCAATTCGCGGTATGTATTCTATTGCGACTTGTATTCATGATGTTATTGTTGATATCCCATCATAAACCGCAATCGCGATTTCTAACGGGATAAATACACGATCAATCAATGTATCTTAGAATAATATCACATCGCACGCACCGCATGCGCGCATCCGGTCTCGCAGAGTGATACGGAAATGTTTCTGCGTGTATCCGCGTTTCAGTGGCGTTATCTGCTTCTAAGTTTTAGTATCCGGAAAATTCTTCCATTCGTATATCATCTTCGCTCACGCCGCTTCTCGAGAGCATCTCGCGCATCGCGCCCGTCATCGCGGGCGGGCCCGCGAGGTAATACACCCCCACACCAGAAAGCGGGTTACCACCCTTTGTTGTAGATAGGTTGTGAACAGCTCTTTCGGTGCGGGGGGAAACGGGAGAGAGGAAGTCGGGGATGTATTTTCTCACCATCGCCTCCGTGATATAGCCCGTCTCGTCGCTCTTTCCGGATTGCGCCGCTTCGGGCGCGGTGAGCGTCGTGATGAGTTTGTAATTTTCATTCTTTTTCTCGAGTGCGCGAAGCTCAGCGAGAAACGCGGCGTCCTCAATCTTCCTATTGGAGTAGAAGAGGAATATCTTATGCGGCAGGCCCTTCAAGGCCGCTTCGAATATCATACTGCGGAAGGGCGTGATGCCGATCCCGCCCGCGAGGAAGACCGCGGGACGTGAGGTGTTCGACTGGAGGATCATGTTGCCGTAGGGTCCGTCCATCTCGAGCGCGCTTCCCTCCGGCATGGATTTCAATACTCGCTTGAAGGCGGTGTCGCGCATCCGTGTCGCGACGAGAAGCCCTTCTTCCTCTGGTGCGCTCGCGAGCGAGAAGGTGCGGACATTCCCCTCGTCGTCGTTTTCGGGCGGATTCGGGATGGTGAGATCAATGTGCTGGCCGGCCTTGAATACGAACCCTTCGGGGCGGGAGAGAAGAAAGGACATCGTTCCTGTTGCAACCTCCTCCTTTTTAAGGAGAGTAATAGTATATTTTTGCATATGTTTCATATTTTACAGCCGCGTATCGCTGTTGTACATTAATGAGGGCGATAAGAAGAGAGAATGGTGCTTGTAGCTCAGTTGGTAGAGCATCTGCCTGTGGAGCAGAGGGTCGTGGGTTCAATCCCCATCAAGCACCCAAAAATCGTTTCATCTTTCGTGCAACATCCAAAACTTATTCTTTTCGACATTGATCACACGCTCGTTGCGGGGCGCGCGGCCGATGTGTATTATCGGCGGTTTCCATGGCTCGTGCGGGATGCATTCGCGCGGCACCTCGGGATCGAGTATGAAAGAGCGAAAGAGTACGTCGAGCGGCACCTTGCGTTCCTTGAAGGACGAGCGCCGGCCGATCTTGATGCGCGGCGCGATTTCGGGTTGGAGCGCTGGTATGATGCGATCGTACGCGTCGACCCGAGTGAGTTTTTGAAGCCAATGCCATCGATCGTTGCGATGCTCGAGACGTTGCGGAACGAAGGGTATGCGCTCGGTATAGTTACGGACAGCCCGACGCCGCAGGCGGAGCGCGTCCTTGATGCAATAGGGGTTCATAAGAACATATTCCGCGTTTTTGTCGGATGGGAGCGCGGGAAGAAAATTCCAAAAGATGGGACGGGAGAGGTATTTGAACGCGTATGCGGTGCGTTCGGCTGTGCGCCATCCGAGGCGCTCATGACGGGAGATTCTCTTCTCACGGACATTCTTCCGGCGCACCGGCTCGGGCTCGCCGTCGTGCATATTTCTCCCGTGAAGCCGGATCACATATTTCCCTTTATTCCTTCCGTCGAGTCGCTCCCCGCATATCTTCGCGGTATATAAAAATCCCCTAGACGGGAAGGAGTGTCCAGGGGGGTGAGATATCCTAAGGCCTAAGGGTGTCCAACCTCCTAAGGAGGTTGGACACCCTTAGGGCACCCTTAGAATCGCGCAACAAGGGCCTCTTTCGTTTTTTTAAAAACCTCCTCGGGGGAAGGAGCGCCGTCTATTACTACCGTGGCATCTTTGAATCGCGGATGTGCGGCGATTGCGAGGTAATTTTGCCTGATCGTCTCAAGCTTCTCTTCTTTTTCGAAATACTCAAAGTGATCGCGCCCCGCCGCGATCCGCTGTACCGCTTCTCTTCCCGAGAGGTCAAGAATTACGGTGAGGTCTGGCCAGCGCATGGAGTCTCCCATGACTTCCGTGTGGAGCGCTACCAGCTTTTCAAGCGGAATGCCCTCACACATGCCGTAGGCGATCGTCGAAAACGCGAATCGCTCGATGAGATACACACCGCCTTGTCTAAGGAACGGATTGATGAGGCAGGCGATATCCTGCGCGCGGTCCAAGACGTAGAGCCGCTGCATCTCGAGCGGTTCGGGCATCGGCAGCTCGCCCTTCAAGATCGCCCTAATATGTTTCCCCAAAGGACTTGATTCTCCATTCGGCTCACTGGAGCACTCCACGCGATACCCAAGCGACTTGAGCCATGCGCGGACGGAGGAGAGCACGGTATATTTTCCTGCGCCGTCTATCCCTTCAAATGCGATAAGTATCTGTGTTTTTTTCACTTCCATTCTCCTTACTTTTAAAATAGCAGATGGAGTAATGAAAGAACAACGCGGGGAAAAACACAAGGTACAAGAAGCAGGGCGCGCGCAACACAGAATAAGAAGACACATACGCTCTCCTATCGAAGTTCAACTTCACTAGAAATAGTGAAGTTGAACTTCGATAGGGAGTTGATGGGAGATGCCATGCTATAATGAAGAAAAGCCATGAAGACCCAGTTTTTTACCGGAAAAGGGGATGGGGGAAGAAGCTCCTTCGGTAACAAGCGCCTTGAAAAAGACGATGCACTTTTTGAGCTCTTGGGGAACCTCGACGAACTGAACTCGTGGTTCGGACTGTGCCGCATCGAGGCGAAAAAGGTTTTCATAAAGAAGAAAGCGGGCCCCGTTAGAAATAGCCCGCCCCGGAAGCCGCTTGGGTCATCTGGAGGAGACGAGATTCCTAACGGGTCGGGCGCGCTCGTTCTGCGGTCGCTCGAGGATCTGCAAGAAGACCTCTTCATCGCGCAGGCGGAGATCGCCTCGATTGGGTTTACCTATTCCGTGAAAGAAATTCCGCGTATCACCGAGGCAAAGACCGCGCGACTTGAACACATGATCCAGAAGATTGATGCTCTGCTCCCCACGCTCCGGAACTTCGTGCTTCCGGGAGGAAGCGAACTCTCCGCGAAGCTCGATATCGCGCGCGCAATCGCGCGCCGCGCCGAGCGCTCCGCGATCGTTTTTGGGAAACGCGCGAAGCTTTCCCCCGAGTTCCTCCAGTTTCTGAATCGTCTCTCAAGCATGCTCTTCGCGCTCGCGCGGTACGCAAACTACCTGCTCAAGGCGAAGGAAGAACACCCGAAATATAAATGACGAATTTTAAATTTTTATTCAATAACGTAATGTTTAAATTTTAAAATTTTTAAATTGATTTAAAATTTGAAATTTAGAATTAAAATTTATAATAAACCTATGTTAACCTTAGGTGAAATGATGCTTCGTTTGGGGCTCGCCGCGCTCTTGGGGCTCGTGGTGGGCGCCGAGCGGCAGTTCGCGGGAAAGGAGGCGGGGCTTCGCACGGACATGATGGTCTCCGCGGGCGCCGCGATCTTCTCGATTGTAGGCATCACCCTTCCTTATATCGTGGCGCTCTCTCCCGACAATCTCGCCGAGGTGATCGCGCGGAATAGCGGATTTCTTGGCGCCATTGCGAATGTGGTGGTGGGCGTCGGGTTCTTGGGCGCCGGCATTATTGTGAAGCACGGTGTCCACGTGAAAGGGCTCACAACCGCGGCGACCGTGTGGTTCGTTGCGGCGATCGGGGTTTTGTGCGGCATCGGGCTCTTGAGTTTCGCCGTGGTCTCCGCGGTGGGTATGACGGCGGTCCTGTGGATCTTGCGGCTCCCCGCGTTCAATAACTTTTTGGATAAGGAGGTCTCAAAAGAGTAGGCGATAATTAATAGTAATGAGGTGGTAATGAACGGAAATCAAGTTGTCCGTATTTCGTACAATAAATTTCTACTTAATTGCTACTTAGTTGCCGCCTCATTACCGTTATTCAATCTTAATGAGAAGGATTTATTTGGACTACGCCGCTTCGACTCCGGTGCGGAGCGAGGCGAGAAAAATAATGCTCCCGTATTTTTCCGACAACTTCGGGAATCCTGGTTCTTTGCATTCCTTCGGGCAAAAGGCGATGAGCGCAGTGGACAAGGCGCGGGAGACGATCGCGAAGGCGATTAACGGGAGGTTCCGCGAGGTGATCTTTACCTCGGGCGCGACCGAGGCGAACAACCTTGCGCTCCGCGGGGTGGCGAGAAGCGCTCTTTTTGCTTCTCGCGGAACCGGCCGTTCTTCCGCTCCAGCGGCGGAAGACGTCATGCGCTCTCGCTCTCATGGTTCCTTCGGAGACCAAGCTCGTGAGAGCTCCGAGATATTCCTTGAAAAACACGCGAGGCGGAGGATCTCTGGTATAAAAAATAAAATCAGCGGTCATCAGCTAGCAATCAGCGTAAATCAGCGTCCTAAAATAATTGTTTCGGCGATCGAACACGAATCCGTGCTCGACACCGCGTACTCGCTCGAGAGAGAAGGAGTGGAAATTGCGGTGCTCCCCGTCGATAAGAAGGGAATTGTGGACATGAAGAAACTCGAATCATCGCTCGATGAACGCACCGTGCTTGTGTCGGTGATGTACGTGAATAACGAGATTGGTTCCATACAACCCATCGCTCAAATTGCGGATATTATCCGCAACTATCAAAATACGAAATTCGAAGCACGAAATTCGAAACAAATTCGAAGCACGAAATTAAAAGCACGAAACGGTATTTCGGATTTCGGATTTCGAAATTCGGATTTTGGAACAACGTATCCGTTGTTCCACGTTGATGCCGCGCAGGCATTCGAGTATTTCAATTGTGATACGGCAAAGCTCGGCGTCGACCTTATGACGCTCTCCTCGCAGAAGATCTACGGCCCGAAGGGAACGGGAGCACTCTATGTACGAAATTCGAGAGTAGTACGTCATCCTGAGTGGAGTGAAGGATCTCTACGTGGAGATTCTTCGTTCGCCGGTAGGCGAACTCAGAATAATGGGAAGAGCGTGGTTTCGGATTTCGGATTTCGAAATTCGGATTTGCGGGCGGTGCAGCCGCTCGTGACGGGGGGCGGCCAGGAGTTCGGCCTTCGTTCAGGCACGGAAAACGTGCCCGCGATCGCGGGGTTCGGTGAGGCGGCGCGCCTTGCGGAAAAGGAGCGCGCAAGAAACGTGAAGAGGGTGACGGAGATCAGAGATTACTTTTGGAGAGCATTGAAGAAGGTGTATCCGCCGGCATCGATAAACGGGAATCAGGAATCAGGAAGGAGGAATAAAGGAAGAAGCGATACGGCGCCGCATATCCTGAACGTCTATTTTCCGACGGAGTTTGCGGGAGATCTGCTCACGAAGATGGATATGGCGGGAATTGCGGCATCTTCCGGCTCCGCGTGTAGTGCAAGATCGTATGCCCCGTCTCATGTGTTAGAGGCGCTTCATCTCCCTTCGGAGCGCGTGCGGGGAAGCGTCCGTTTCAGTTTCGGGATCTATACCACGAAAGCGGAAATAAGGGAGGCGGTGAAGAGGATGAAGAAAATACTTGAATAAATTTTAAATTCTAAATTTCAGATTTTAATTGAATGAGCGAATTTTAAAATTGAAAAAATTAAAATTAATTTAAAACGTAGAACTTGAAATTTAAAATTCCGTCGTTTTTATGCTATACTATATCTTGTCGAAGGAAACATAAAAAATATATGGAAAAAACAAAGCAGTATGTGCATTTCGCGCTTACGATTGCGCTCCTCGTCGGCGCCTACGCGGCGCTCACGTATGTGAATGCGTATTCAAGTTCGATTCAACCCTCGTCATACCGGAGTTTCTCGGTGACGGCGCAAGGAAAGACGATCGCGGTTCCGGACATCGCGAGATTCACCTTCAGTGTGGTGACGCAGGGAGGGAAAGACCTCGCGTCGCTTCAGGAGATGAATACCGCGAGTATGAATAAGGCGATTGACTTCCTGAAGTCGGAAGGAGTGGACGCGAAGGATGTGAAGACGAGCGGGTATACGATAAGCCCGAGATACCAGTATTCGGATTGCGGCATGTATGCGACGGCCGTCTGTCCTCCGCCCGTAATCGTGGGGTACACCGTGACGCAGAATGTGGACGTAACAATCCGCGATTTCACGAAGATTGGCGGTCTCCTTTCAGGTATTGTGAAACAGGGCGCGAATTCCGTGTCCCAGCTTCAGTTCACGATTGATGACCCGACGAAGGTGAAAGAAGCGGCGCGTGCGGATGCGATCAAGAAGGCCCAAGCCCAAGCGCAGGAAATCGCCAAGGCCGCGGGATTTTCGGTGGGACGCCTGCTCTCGATCAGCGAGTCCGGTTCGGTACCCGTGTACTATAACGCGATGAGAGCTGCGGGCGCAGCACAAGGGGGCGCGATGATGGAATCCGCGGCTCCCACGATCGAGCCCGGCTCCCAGGAAACGGACGTAACGGTAACATTACAGTACGAAATCAAGTAAACATATCGTAGAAGCGGATCACGCAGATGAAAACGCAGATAAACGCAGAACGCGTCAGCGTGAATCCGCGTACGTTTCTGCGCCCGCCCGACCGAATGACGGTCATTCGGGCAGGTAACCTGCTTCTATGGCATATAACTACCACACACCTGTGTTTTATGGGAACACGTAGTATTTTAGGAGAGAAGTAATAAGAACTATGCAGAAGAAATTACTCATTACAATCATTGTCGCCGGCCTTGTGGGCGGAGTGTTCGGGTCGCTCGTGAGCTCTGGGTTCGCGCACGCGAGCGTGTGGAGCGACGTGTGGGATTTTTTGAATGGAACTTCTTCCGCTTCAAAGCGCAGTAATCCGAATACAAACGCAACCTCCACGACCACGTCGTATGTGTCGGCGAACTCGTACGAACAAGCGGTTGTGCAAGCGGTGAAACAGGCATCGCCCTCGGTCGTCTCGATTGTGATTACGAAGGACCTGCCTGTGATCGAGCAGTGCCCCTATAATCCCTTCTCGAACCTTCCGCCGGGCTTCCAGGATTTCTTCGGGAACGGTTCCGGTTTTCAGTTCACCCAGCCGTGCCAGAAAGGAACGCAGGAACAGCAAGTGGGCGGCGGCTCCGGGTTTGTCGTGTCATCGAGCGGTCTCATACTTACCAACAAGCATGTGGTAGCGGATACCTCCGCAAGCTACACTGTGCTTACGAGCGACGGGAAAAAATACGCCGCGAAGGTTGTGGCGCGCGATCCGGTGCAGGATCTCGCCGTCTTGAAGATCAACGCGGAGGGATTGCCCGTGATGCGGCTTGGCGATTCGAACGGGCTTCAGCTCGGCCAAACCGCGATCGCGATCGGAAACTCGCTCGGGCAGTTTTCGAACACGGTCTCGGTGGGCGTGATCTCGGGGCTTCAGCGCACGATTACCGCCTCGGGCGCCGGCTTCGGCGCGGAGACAATCCAAGGGGTGATCCAGACGGATGCGGCAATCAATCCCGGGAACTCGGGAGGGCCGCTCTTGAATCTTGAGGGAGAGGTGATCGGCATTAATACCGCGATCGTCTCGGGCGCGCAGAACATCGGGTTTGCAATCCCGATCAATGAGGCGAAGCGGGATATCCATTCCGTCGAAACGACCGGCGTAATCACAACGCCGTATCTCGGGGTGCGCTACACGATAATCACCTCCGATTTCGCGAAAGCCCAGCATCTTCCAGTCAGTCGCGGCGCTCTGCTCCGCGGTTCCGAGGCGGGCCCCGCGATCGTGCCCGGCTCGCCCGCCGCAAAAGCGGGGCTCCAGGCGGAGGACATCATTCTTGAGGTAAACGGTACGGCGATTAACGCGGATCATCCTCTCCAGAACCTCGTGAATCAGTACAATGTAGGGGATACGGTGACCCTCAAGGTGCGGCGGGGGAACCAGGAGCTTACGATCCCCGTCACACTCGCCGAACGCCCGAAGGGACAATAGTCCCCAATATCTCTCGGGGAAGTTAATTAGCACTCAGAGTACCCATTTGCTAATCTTACCCAAAAGGAGTAGGATACCTTATAATAACTGAAGAGTTTTAATTTTTAATTTGAAATTCTTAATTTTTAATCAATTTTAAAATCCAATAAAAATTTCAAATTTTAAATTAAAAATTTTCATCCTATGCCCAACTTTCAACGGTTTACCATCAAGGCGCAAGAAGCGCTTCAGAACGCGCAGGAGATGGTCGCGCGCTACAACCACGGCGAGCTCAAGGCGCTGCATCTCTTAGCCGCGCTCTTAGATGACGAGACGACGCTCGTGCGCCCCATGCTTCTAAGAGCAAACGTCGAGCTTCCCAATCTTGAACGCGGGGTCGCGAAAACCCTCGAGAAGCTTCCGAAGATCTTTGCGTCCCACGGAATGGTGGGGCAGCTCTACCTCTCGCAGGAGCTCATGCGAATCTTGGATAGGGCGGGAGAGATTGCGATGAAGCAGAAGGATGAGTTCGTCTCGTGCGAGCATCTCTTGCTCGCGCTTGCAGACGTGCCGTCTCTTGCGCAGGAATCCCTCTCCCGTTCGGGCGCGAAGAAAGACGCGCTCGGGCGCGCGCTCCATGAGCTTCGCGGCGCGACGCGCGTGACGGATGAGACGCCCGAGTCGAAGTTCCAGGTGCTCGAAAAGTACGCGGTGAATGTGACGAATAAGGCGCGCGAAGGGAAGCTTGACCCCGTGATAGGAAGGGAAGATGAGCTTCGCCGCGTAATGCAAATTCTTTCGCGCCGCACGAAGAACAATCCCGTTTTGATCGGCGAGCCGGGCGTCGGGAAGACCTCGATTGTCGAAGGACTCGCCCAGCGCATCGTCTCGGGCGACGTGCCGGAGTCCCTCAAAGAAAAAGAGATTGTGATGCTCGATCTCGGCTCCTTGATCGCGGGGACAAAATTCCGCGGCGAGTTCGAAGATCGGTTCAAGGCGTTTATGAAAGAAGTGCGCGAATCCCAGGGGCGCATCATCCTCTTCATAGACGAGATCCACATGATCGTGGGCGCGGGCGCCGCGGAGGGCGCGATCGACGCCTCGAATATGTTAAAGCCCGCGTTGGCAAGAGGCGAATTGCATGCGATCGGCGCGACAACCTTGAAGGAATACCAGAAGTACATCGAGAAAGATACCGCGCTCGAGCGCCGGTTCCAGCCGATCTTCGTCGAGGAACCATCGATTGAGGACTCGATCGCGATCCTGCGGGGCCTCAAAGAGAAGTACGAGACGCATCATGGTTTGAAGATTACGGACGGCGCGATCATGGCCGCGGTCCAGCTCGGCGCGCGCTACATCACGGAGCGGTTTCTTCCCGACAAGGCGGTTGACCTCATTGATGAGGCCGCCGCCGCGCGCCGGCTCGAATCCGACAGCATTCCCGCCGATCTCGAGAAAATAAGAAGGGACATCACGCGGCTTGAAATCGAGAAGTCCGCGCTCGGAAAGGAACAGCACGTGAAGAAAGCCGCTCGTCTCAAGGAGGTTGCGCGGAACCTGAAAAAACTAAAGGATCAAAACGCGAGGCTTACCTCGCGGTGGGAGGAAGAGAAAACGAGCGTCGAATCCCTGCACGCGCTCCGGACATCGCTTGAAGATCTGCGCCGTGCGGCGGAGGTCGCCGAGCGCGAAGGCAATTTCGAGCGCGTCGCGGAGATCCGCTATGGTGAGATCCCGAAACTTTCGAAAAAATACGCGGAGTTTGAAAAGGCAATCGAGGAGCATGCAAAACAGAGAAAGAAAAATGGGGAGCATTTTATCAAAGAGGTTGTTGACGAGGAGGATATCGCCGCGGTCGTCTCGCGCTGGACGGGGATTCCCGTGTCTCGCATGCTTGAATCCGAGATGAAAAAACTTTCCCGCATCGAGGAAGACTTGAAGCGCCGTGTCGTGGGACAAGAAGAGGCGATTAATGCCGTCTCGCGCGCCTTGCGCCGCTCGCGGGCGGGGCTCGCGGACGAGGATCGCCCCGCGGGGTCGTTCATGTTTCTGGGGCCCACGGGAGTCGGGAAGACGGAACTCGCGCGGGCGCTCGCGGAATTTATGTTCAATGACGAAAAGGCGCTCGTCCGGATTGATATGTCCGAATATATGGAGCGGCACTCCGTGTCGCGTCTTATCGGTTCGCCTCCCGGCTATGTGGGGTACGACGAAGGGGGTCGGCTTACGGATACGATCCGCCACAGGCCGTACAGCTTGATTCTCTTCGATGAGATCGAAAAAGCGCACCCCGAGGTATTTAACATACTGCTCCAGGTTCTGGATAACGGACGGCTCACCGATTCCAAAGGGAAGGTGGCAAACTTCAAGAACGCGATCATCATCCTTACCTCGAACGTGGGAAGCGAGTATTTCCGCGAGATGTCGAACTTGGGATTCAAAGTGGGGCACGCGGGAGAGGAACTCAAAGAAAAAGAGGAGCAGTTCGGTGAACGCGTCATGAATTCGCTTCGAGACACCTTCAAGCCGGAGTTTCTGAATCGCCTCGACGAGATCATCATCTTCAATTCGCTGACCCCGCAGGACATCGAAAAAATCGTGGATATCCAGCTTGAGGAAGTGAAGACGCGCCTCTCCGAAAAAGGGGTCGCGCTCCAGATAACACCGGAGGTCAAGAAGCACATTGTGGCGCACGGATTCGACCCGGATTACGGCGCGCGCCCCATACGGCGCATGATCCAGAAGGTGATCGTCGACGCCTTGGCGGATAAGATCATTCGGGGATCGCTGAAGGATGGCACCAAAGCTACGGTCATACTTACCAAAGGAAATCGGGTGGAGGTTGCCGCGTAGGGCCCTCCTGGGCGTCATTGCGCTTCTCCTCGCGCTCCTTTTTCGGTTCTCGTTCTGGGGTGGTGCGGTATATTTCGCCCTCGTCGGGTATATTTATTTTTCGGAGCCCCCGGAACGCACGGCGCTCCGCGTCTCCTTCTGGACGATCGCGGTCGCGGCGTTCCTCGCGTTCTGGAGCGTCTCGTTCCTTCCCGCGCTTCTTATCCCCTCTATAGTGAAGGGAATGATCGCGCTTCTCTACGGCGCGGTGCTTTATATTCTTCTCGGGCTTTCGCGTCTTGCGTTTACGGACCGCGCGCTTTTGTATCGTGTGGTGCACAGCGGGATACTTTTCTTCGTGATGGCGGAGTTTTTTCTCTACGCTCCTTCGCTGGGGAATGCGTCCTTTTTTCCGCTTTTTTTCTGGTTCGGGGGGATGGCGCTTCTTCTTACGCTTCTTATGAAAGAAGCGTTCGGGTTTTTGGAGGCGGGGAGGCCCCGCACCGTGCGACTCCTCTCGTTCGCGTTCGCACTGCTTGCGCTTGAGGTCTCCGCCCTCGCGCTCTTTCTCCCCCTCGGCTTCATAAGCGCCGGGGCGTTTCTCGCTCTCTTTCTCATCATGCTCCGGGATACCTTTCTTGCCCACTTTGAGGGGAATCTTGGGTTCTCCTTCATCCTGAAACAGCTGACGTTTTTCGCGGTATTCTCGAGCATCCTCTTCGCCACCGCCCCGTGGTTTCTCCCTTGAACGACAGATCGGCACGGATGACTGCGGATTTTCGCGGATCACAGATACATCGGTTCGTAGTTATTTTGTGATCCGTGAGCATCTGTTGTAGATCTGTGAAAATCTGTATGCCCCCGTAACGGGGAGGGGGCATCTTCGTTATAGGTAGTATACCGCCACGACGAGAGAGAGGGATCTTCTTGCAATCTTCCGAAAAGAGCTGTAATTTGGTATAATCATACTGTCAAGTTCAGTATGTATCGGCCTTATCGGCCATGTATCGGCGTCCCATCTCTATTGAGTTCTTGACGCTGATAGTGCTGATGTGAGCTGATGTATACTGATAACGACGAAGGCATCAATTAGTTTGGAGTGAGGCCAAACTGATGAAGCACGCGGCCCTTTGGCTGAGTCACCCCTTGCTGAATAGCTCGATTTGGCGACGGATGTCTCTGCCGGAGGTGTTCTGTGTATTCATGAGTTTTACAATCTCGCTCCACAAGCGAGATTTTTGTTATGCAGGATCCCAGTTTTTAATTCGGGTTTAGAAATTAAAAATTAGGAATTAAAAATTTCAGTTAGATACTACCCGTCATCTCCTCTTCTTCCGCCACCTAACCTCACAAGGCGCGGGTCGAAAAGGGAGGCGCATGACGTTCCTGAAACCCCAAAGGTCGGCGGCTGGCACGGAAAAAGACGTGCCATGACCGAACAGAAAAACAAAATTGTCGAACAAACAAAAGAACAAATCTTCATACGGCGCATAAGGACGAGCAATTTATGGCAGTATGGGGAAGTGTTCAGAAAATAGAAAATGAGTAATTTTAGTCGAAAAGCAGCTGCAGTAGGTCTCGCGATCGCGACCGCCGCATGGTTCGGTGGTTCGGTCCTTTCGGCCTCCGCAGCTACAACCTCAGACTTGCAGGCCCAGATCGCCGCGCTCTTGGCGCAGATCCAGACCTTGCAGGCGCAGTTGAATGCTGCACAAGGAAACACGACTTCTTCCTACACCTTCTCTAAGGACCTCACCCTTGGAAGCAAAGGAGCTGACGTAAAGGCCTTGCAGCAGTTCTTGAACGCAAACGGATACACCGTTGCCGCGACGGGCGCCGGCTCGAAGGGCATGGAAACCGAATACTTCGGTCCTGCCACCAAAGCAGCTCTCGCGAAATATCAGGCGGCAAAGGGTATCACCCCCTCGGTCGGCTACTTCGGGCCTAAAACTCGGGCAGTCGTGAATGCTTCGGCGGTAGTAACCCCGACGCCAACACCGACGCCTGGTCCTACAGCTCCGGCTTCCGGACTCGTGGTAAGTGTTGCCTCGAACAATCCCGCCTCGGGTGCGTTGATTTCGAGCGCCTCTTCGGCGGCGGCTCGCGTTCCGGTACTTGCGGTGAACTTAACCGCGGGCACCGCGAGCGGCGTAACGGTCACGGACTTGAAGTTCCACAAGACCGGCGTAGTAGCCGATTCGGCAATCTCGGGCGCGTACCTCGTCCAGAACGGCAAGGTACTCTATCAATACACCTCGGTGAATGCCGGCGTGGTTGATTTCTCCGGAATTGCCTTGAATATTGCGGCAGGTCAGACCGTGAACTTGACGCTCGCGATTGATCCGGCAACGAATCTCTCGGCGGGAAACACGATCTCGTTCGCGATGACCGGCGCAAGCGACGTGACGGCGACGGATGCCACGAATGCCGCGGTAACCGCCTCGGGCGCGTTCCCGTTGAACGGCAACACCTTCACCGTCACATCCGTATCGAACCCCTCGATTGCATCGGTAACCTTTGCATCGTCCTCGGTCGGTACGACGGTATATGCCGGCACAACCGGCGTATTGGCCTCGCAGTGGACCGCGACTGTGAACAACAGCCCGGTAAACCTCACCTCGGTGAACTTCAAGGTGGTTGGCTCCGCGACGAAGACCGATTTGAAGAACGTGAAGTTTATGGTGAACGGCAATCAGGTCGGCTCGACCTTGGCTTCCGTCGCATCTGACGGCTCCGCGTACTTCGATTTCTCCGCGTCTCCCGTAAAGCTTCAGACCGGATCGAACAATATCCAGATCTATGCCGATATCATGGGTTCCCCGAGCTTTAACTTCCAGTTCGAGCTCTTGAACTCGTACGATATCTATGCGGTAGACACGCAGTACAACGTTCCTGTCTCCGTAACCGTAAACGGCGGTTCCGGTGTGTCAGTCACAATCAACCAGGGACAGATTACGACTTCTGTCGATACCGCGACCCCGACGGGCAATATCGCGCTCGGCGGATCGGGTACGACCCTCGCGAAATTCGATATTTACGCGGCGGGTGAAGCCGTAAAGATCAAGTTCTTGGATGTGAAGCTCACGAAGACCGGCGGTACGCACAACTGGAATACCGCGAGCTCTGCGGGCTTTGATACCGATCTTCAGAACCTTCGTCTCGTTGACGATCAAGGGAACCAGATCGGTACCACGATCTCGACGACGGGAGGCACCACCTCCTCGAATAGCGGCGCGTGTACCTTGACCGATGCGAATAACGTTACGTGCCACTTCGGCACGAGCGGTTCGCCGATCGTCTACACGATTCCCGCGAACACGACTCGCGTGATCTCGGTAAGGGCTGACGTACAGACCGGCGCCGACTTCACGACCGTGACGGCAAGCTTGCCGGGCAACTCCTCGAACTTGCAGGGCTTGACCTCAAGCCAGACGAGCTCGAGCGGCTCGGCGACCGGTTCCGCGCTCACGCTTTCTACGACGCCTCTTACGGTGACGAAGAACGGCGCGTTCGCGAACCAGACGTACGCGAAGGGTGCATCAGCCGTAAAGATCGGCTCGTATGTCTTCACGGCGTCTTCGGCTGAAGGCGTGAACGTCTCGAACTTCACGGTGAGCGTGAACTCCTCGTCCACGAACTTCCAGAACTTGAAAGCGATGATCGGATCGACCAAGGTCGGCTCGACCTACAGCACGCTCTCGTCTGGAAACTACACCTTCTCGGGCAACAACTTTGCTGTCCCGGTGGGCGGTACCGCGGTTGTCGATATCTATGCGGATATCTTGACCACGAATACCGGTGCGATGGGCTCGGTGACGTCGTTCGTCTCCTGCACGGGAACCGGTGCGACTACAAACACCAGTGTCTCCTGCAGCGGTACGCCGGCGGGCCAGACGGTTACGGTATCTACCGGTCCTACGCTTACGATCTCAAACAACAACTCCGGCGCGTCGCGCCAGGTGGTTTTGGGTTCGACGGGCGTAAGCTTGGGGAAGATTCTCTTGACCGATACGGCCGGCATCGAACCGATCCGGCTCCAGGAAATCAAGTTTAACTTGAATACCGGATCCTCGGTCGGCGCTGCGTTCACCAACTTGCAGCTCTATGATGCGAACGGAAACGCCATTGCTGGCGCGGGTCCCGTCTCGATGACGAGTGCGGCTCCTTCGTTCGTGGCTGACTTCAACTTCGGCACGGCGGCGACCCTTACGGTGCCGCAGGCCGGAACACTCGCGGTAGAGCTTCGCGGTAACGTGGCTCCGTTCGTGGTCGGCGGTGGCAGTATTGAAAATGCAACCACCTCGATCGCGATTTCGGCGACTTCGAGCGTCGTAGCGTACGGCAAGTCATCGAACACCTCGGTGACGGTAACCGGTACGCCTTCCTTCGCGACCCTCACAACCTTGAGGAGCAAGCTCACGCTTGCGGGTACCTCGCTTGGTTCGGATAGCGCGTGCGGAAGCTACACCGGCGGTTCCACAACCGCTCGCTCGAGGACGACGACCGACTATGTGGGTTGCTTGAAGATCAGCGCTGATCCTTCGGGCCAGGAAGTCAAGGTAAACACCTTGTCCCTCCGGTTCGTGGGTGGTGCGCTCTCGACCGCAAGCGCCTTCAACGTGAACCTCATCGATCCTTCAACGGGATCGGCATACGATGGTTCTTCCCAGCAATCCTGCACGCCGACGGGGAACTCCTGCTCGGTAACGTTCTCCTTCACGGGAACTCCGGTTTCATCGGGTTCCACGAAGGGAGTAGCGATCAAGGTTGACTCGTCGAACTACTTTGTCTCGGCGAACCTTGGCCAGTCCATGGATGTCAACTTGAATGCGGCGACTGACGTGAACTGGGGCGACGGCGCGGTTTCGGGCTCGACGGCAAACGGCTTGAATCTTTCAAGCGACGTGAGCGTCCCCTTGAACCTGGCGCACGTCACGTACACCAACTAGGAAACTTCCTCTTAGTTTGGAGTAAAAACA
This sequence comes from bacterium, assembly GCA_021815205.1. Classification (GTDB taxonomy): domain Bacteria; phylum Patescibacteriota; class Minisyncoccia; order UBA6257; family GWB1-50-10; genus JAKAHD01. Next base: position 50,632 of record JAKAHD010000003.1, on the reverse strand, counting down.
ACCCCGACTTCGGTCGGGGTTGTTTCGCTGATAGATGCTGATAAGGCTGATGGGTGCTGATGTCGTATCGGCATAAATCAGTGAAATCAGCATAAATCCGCGTCCCCAAAAATGACAGGAGAAGAAATCAATGTTAATCTGTACTCATGTCCGAAAACTCAGTTCTCAAAATTATCAGAGGTTGCCTCTACTCAATGGTCGTCCTCGTCCCGCTTTTTTTCTGGAAGTGGACGATGAACCCCTTTATCGTCGTAAAGACCGCGCTCTTCCAGTCCTTCACGGGCATCATCATCCTTTTGTGGCTCGCCCTTGTTTTTTATCAGCGGTCATCAGCTAGCAATCAGCGGCAATCAGCACGCAATCAGCGGTCATCCGTGGGGGTGCGCTTCACCCCCCTCACCATAGGAGTGCTTGTCTTTATGTCCGTTCTCACGATCTCCGCGTTCCTCGGCGAGGATCTTTTGAACAGCTTATGGTCGCAGGAGACGCGCACCTTGGGAGTCGTCTCGCTCTGGTTCTTCGCGCTCCTCTTTCTCGCGCTCTCGTCGCTTGGCGACGCGATCGACTGGAAAAAGGTGTGGCGCGTGAGCGTGTGGACAAGTCTCGCCGCCGCCCTGGGCGCTCTTTTTTCCTTCGTTCCCTTCGTGAATGATCTCTTTCTGGAGCAGGGGATCGCCCGCCCCGGCTCCTCGTTCGGCAACCCCACCTTCCTCGCGGGCTACCTACTCTTTAACGTCTTCATTGGGATCCATCTTTTTATGGATCAGCATCAATCAGCCCAATCAGCATCAATCAGCGTCCAGAATAGTAGGCCTCAACTGGTATCAAGAGTGAGGGATAGGTGGCTCTACCTTTGTATCTCTTTGGTGGATGTAGTGGCAATTTTCAAAACCCAGACCCGCGGCGACATCGCGGGACTCCTCGCGGGATTATTGCTTATCATTCTTCTTCTTGCCGTCCGGTATCAGCATCAATCAGCTAGCAATCAGCGGTCATCCGTCATGGAGAATCAGCGGCAATCAGCAAGCAATCAGCGGTCATCCGTCATGGAGAATCAGCGGCAATCAGCAAGCAATCAGCGGTCATCCGTCATGGAGAATCAGCGGCAATCAGCAAGCAATCAGCGGTCATCCGTCTACAAGAATCCCTGGCTCATCGTCTTGGTAATTGTAATTGCCCTCGGCAGTATTTTTTATTTCACCCGTAGCGCATCTTTCTGGTCCCACGTGCCGGGCCTCGATCGCATTCAAAACTTTAGGACGGTGCGGAACGAGTTCGAGAACCGCCTCCTCGCGTGGCAGAGCGCCGCGGAATCGTTCCCGGCGCATCCCGTATTCGGGTTCGGATGGGAGAACTTCAATCTCGCGTTCCAGAAGCACTACAACCCCGCGCTGCTCACAAACACCTTCGGCGAAACCTACTGGGACAAGCCGCACAATGTCCTTATCGAGTACGCGATTACGGGCGGCATCGCGGGCCTCCTCGCCTACCTCGGCGTGTGGGTAACGCTCCTCTATGAGCTTCTGAAAATCCGCGGCATCGGAGGAATCAGTGGTAATCAGCTTACAATCAGCGGTAATCGGCTACGTATCGTTCTTCTCGGTATGCTCGCGGCATACTTCGTCCGGAATCTCGTAATCTTCGACACGATCGGCACGTACCTCATGTTCTTTCTCGTGATCGCCTTCATTGATTCGGCGTATCGGCATCAATCAGCCCAATCGGCATCAATCAGCGTCCAAGAGAATCAGCGGAAATCTGTGCCATTCGCATATCCATTCCTCGTGCTCTCTCTCATCCCCGTGATCTTTCTAAACTGGCAGATGGTGTACGGCGCGGGAAGGGAGTACTGGATTCCGAATTATTACTTGAACCGGATGATTCCGGAGTCGCTCGGTGCGGCGCAGGAGGCGCTTGCGGTTCCGACACCGTATCGCGATGACATTCGGCTCACCTTCGAGGGCGTGATCAATCAAGGATATCAGAGTGGCATCCAGTTTCCCAACATACAGACACTCCAGAAGAAAGTCGTGGACGAAATGCAGGCGGTCGTCGACGATCATCCGAAGAACTATCTCTTTTATGATACGCTTGCGGAAGTGAAGAACACGTTTCATACGTTCAACCCGAACTATCTGAAAGAGGCGAGCGAGCTCGAAGTAAAAGCACTCGAGTTGAGCCCCAATCGCCAGCAGACGTACTACGTGATCGGGAAGACGAAGGCGCTCGAGGGGGATACGCAGGGCGCCTACGACGCCTTCAAAACGGCGGTGGGTCTGAATCCAGAGGCGGGCGATCCGCACTTTTTCCTCGGGCTTCTCGCGTACCAGTTGAAGGATGCGAAGACGGGAGACGCGGAGATCGCGAAGGCGAAGGCGTTGGGGCGCGTGCCGCGCTCCGTGGAGGAGGCGACCGCGCTCGGGGATATTCTCGGCGACGAGGAGCAGAAGTACGGCGCGGCGATCGGATATTACACCCAGGCGCTTGCGATGGCGCAGGGTGCGAACCAACATAACGAGATACGGCTGAAGATCGCGGTCGCGTACTACCTCTGGGGGAAGAACGCGGAGGCAAAAGCCGCCTTCGAAGCGCTCGCGAAGGAAATTGATCTCCGCGCGACCCCGATGTGGTCCCAGCTCGAGCCCGTGTTCAATCAGCTGGGGATTCAGTTGCCTTCCCCGACATCACCTTCAAGTGGGAGTAATTCCAATATTCAGGTTTTTCCTAACTGATTTCCGCTGATTGCAAGCTGATTTACACTGATACGGCAGGCGTATAGACTCGTCTTCTCATATCTAGCTTTGCGGCGCCGAAATTCACAAGGAAGCCGAGCTTATAATTTGTTCCTTTAAGATAATATACGAGTTGCGTTTCGTAGCTTTTCGGCATAAATTCAACCGCTTTGATTTCAAGGATGATGGTGCCCTCGATAGTGAAATCGGGCCGATATGTCCCTACTTGTTTTCCGTTATAGATTATGGGAATTGTTTTTTCCCTTTCGAATGTTAAACCCGATTTTAAGAATTCTTCCGCAAGAGCTTTTTGGTACACGCCCTCCTTATGTCCAAAACCCAAAGTGTTGTATACTCTAAAAACGCACCCGCGTAATTTGTACGAAGCGTCTTCATATAAGAAATCGTTTACCCTATTTTCCCCATCTCCCGTTGTCATCTCATTTATAGTATAATCCTTTTATCGCTTTTATCAGCGGTCATCCGCAAGATAATCAGCGGTAATCAGCCAGCAATCAGCGGTCATCCGTATAAAAAAATGAATTACTTCAAGCTCTCCCGCATTCTTCTCTACCTCTCCGTCTTCTGCGTGATCTTGGTTACCAATTCCACCCTCTTTCCTTTTATCGTAGGGAAGTATGTGTTTTTCCGCGCGGCGGTGGATCTCGCGCTTATCGCGTTCCTCTTGGGAGTGATCTTCCATAACCACGAGTGGGAGGCATTGAAGGCGCGCGCGAAGAAGGTGTTTCATCATCCGCTTTTTATCGCCGTCTCGATATTTACGCTCGCGGCGCTCCTCGCGTCCCTTTTCGCCTACGATGCCGCGGCGGCATTCTGGTCGAACTTCGAACGCGGCGAAGGAGGGCTGCAGATTCTCCATTTCTATATTTTCTTCACGCTTCTCCTCTTACTCTTCCGCACGGAGTTGGAGTGGAGGCACATCTTCAAACTCTCACTTGTCGCATCGGGCTTCGTGATTCTCTACGGCCTTGCCGCATCGTTTCAGGTCGGGTCGTTCATCGGCCCTGCGGGGCTCTGCGGCAGGTTCGAGGGTTCGCTCGGCAATCCCGCGTACCTCGCGCCGTATCTTATGTTTATGATGTTTTACGGCCTTTGGTTGTGGTTCACAAAAAAGCGGAATCCCACTCGCGACGCGCTCTTTACCCCCCCACCTTCCAGAGTATCCAGTGGTTCTACGGCAGGGATGAATGGTAATTTAAAATCATCCCCGCGGGGCATAATACCCCACGGGAAGGTGTGGGGGTTTATCGTACTCATGCTCGCCTATCTCTTTTTCTTCCTTCTTTCGCAGACGCGCGGTTCTTTCCTCGGGCTCGGGCTCGCGGTGATCACGGGGCTCTTGTATCTCTCATTCGCGCTTCCCAAAGGAAAGGGGAAGAAGATCTCCGCGATCCTCGCGGGCGCAAGCATCGTGTTCGCGGGGCTCGCCTTCGCGTTCCGGAGCAATAATATTCCGCTTGTGCCTTTCTGCGAATCCTCAAGCCGTCTTCTTGATGTCTCGATATCCGACCAGACCGCACAAACAAGATTTTGGACGTGGGGCTCCGCAATCAAGGGATTCGAAGAGCGCCCGCTCCTCGGATGGGGCCCCGAGAATTTCAGCGTGGTCTTCGATAAGTATTTCGACCCGCGCCACTACGTGCCGGGGCAGAATTCGGAAACATGGTTTGATAGGGCGCACAGCGTCTTCTTTGACTACCTCGCGGAAACGGGGATCGTCGGATTCCTCGCCTTCCTCGGGATCTACCTCACGTTCTTCGTCGAGTTCGTGAAGCGCAGGAAGGATATCGTCGCGCACCACCATCCGTACGGGTATGTGCTCACTGCGGGGCTCCTCGCGATTCCCGTCGCGTACCTAGGGCAAGGCATCGCGCTCTTCGACGTGCTCCCGATTTATCTCAATGTATTTCTTTTCCTCGCATTCGCGACACACCTCTTCTTGGAAATTCCAAATTCCAAGCACCAAATCCCAAGTAATTAATTTTAAGTTTCAAATTTTAAGTTCTAAATGAATTTTAAATTGGTAAATGAACAAAACAGCGCCGTACAACTTAGAAGAAAGAACAGCTGTATTTGGGGAAAATGTTATTATGTTTTGTAAATCCATACCGAGAGATGTCATTTCAACGCCGCTTATCAGTCAGCTCGTCCGTGCAGCGACAAGCGTAGGAGCAAATTATATGGAAGCAAATGGCGCGAGTTCGAGGAAAGATTTCAAAAACAAAATACACATTTGTAAAAAAGAAGCCCAAGAAACAAAACATTGGCTCAGAATGTTTGCAAAACATTCCCCAGATAAGCGGGATGAGATAAAAGTTTTATGGAACGAGGCCCAAGGACTCTCTATGATTTTCGGAAAAATTGTCGGAACGATGAATGGTAAAGATTAAACCACTAAAAGTTTTTAAAATTAGAAAATTAAAATTGAATTAAAATTTAGAATGTAAAATTTAAAATGAACACTACACTAGAAAAAATAATCAAAACAATTGCGGCTCCTCTCGGCATTATCCTTGCCGTCCTCGCCTTGATCTACGGCTCCTTCCTCCCGTTCCGCAAGGCCCAGCTTTTTATTCAGGCGATGCACAATTCCTATCAGGCGAGGAGTGTCGCGGATTACGAGCGTATTTTTAATACGGCACTGAACTTCTCTTCTCCCGTGGGGCAGGCCGAGAACATCCGATTCTTAGAGAACCAGATCGGCGGCGTGATCGCGCAGAAACCGCCGCAGGCGATCGCGGACGCGCTCGTCTCCTACGCCGATTCTATTTCCCGCGCGAATGCGCCGGGGCGATACGGCTTGAACTACACGCAGGAGCTTATGACGCTCGCGAATATCCACGAGGTGAATTTCAGAAATTACAGGAGTGAGAAAGATTATAATGCCGCCCTCGCGCTCTATGAGAAAGGGCTTGCCTTGAGCCCGAAACGTCCGCAGTTCCTCTACGGACTCTACCAACTCTATATGGATGCGGGAAAAACCGCGGACGCGAAGACGGTGGGTGAAAAAATTATTTCCCTCTGGCCGAGCGATAAGAACATGGCCGCCTTTGTGAACGGCACCGCAACCTCGACTCCCGCGGGGAAGTAGGGTACCATGGGAGGTATGCAGTCCGCGCTTCTTATTTTATTCGGTTCCCGGGCGTCGGGTTTTTCGAGCCCTCACTCCGATTTTGATGTGGCGGTGTATGCCGCCCGCCCCCTTTCTTTTGAGGAAAAGATTGCGTCTCTCGAAAACGCGGCGAAGCTTTTATCCATTCCCGAAGAGAAGATAGACCTGGTGGACGCGTATACCGCATCGCCTCTTCTTCAATTTGAAATTATGAAACACGGTCGTGTGATTTCCGGCGCGGAAGACGCGTTCCGCGAGTTTCAGTGGCACGCGTGGAAAAGGTACCAGGGTACCGCAAAACTTCGTCGTGCGAGGGAAGAGATGCTTTCGCGTCCGCAATAATCGCATGCTCAAGGAGATGATGTCGAACGCGCGTTAAAGATGCTCAATTTTCAAGATATGGCATAATTGCCTTTTGCCGCCCGTTCGGTAAAATGACATCATATTCATGAAGAAGGCGCTCATTACCGGAATCACGGGGCAGGACGGCAGTTATCTCGCGGAACTCCTTCTCGAGAAGGACTACGAAGTGCACGGCATCGTGCGCCGTTCGTCGAGTTTTAATACGGGGCGCATCGATCATTTATACCAAGACCCTCATATTGAGGAGCGGAAACTGAAACTTCATTATGGTGATCTGAGTGATGCGACAAATCTCATTCGCGTGATCCGAGAGGTACAGCCCGATGAGATTTATAATCTCGGTGCTCAATCGCACGTTCAGGTCTCATTCGAGACCCCGGAGTATACCGCGAATGCCGATGCGGTCGGGACATTGAGAATTCTTGAAGCAATCAGATTACTCGGATTGGAAAAGAAAACGAAGTTCTATCAGGCCTCGACTTCCGAAATGTTCGGCGCGTCAAAGCCGCCACAAAATGAATTGACACCCTTCTATCCGAGGAGTCCCTACGGCGCCGCAAAACTCTATGCGCACTGGATTACGGTGAATTACCGGGAAGCATACGGCATATTCGCGGTGAGCGGCGTATTGTTCAACCATGAGAGTGAACGCCGCGGCGAGACCTTTGTCACGAGAAAAATTACTCGCGCCGCAACAAGGATATCGCTCGGGCTTCAGGAGAAACTCTATCTTGGAAACTTGGACGCGAAACGCGATTGGGGGCACGCGCGCGATTTCGTGAGAGCTATGTATTTGATGTTACAGCAAAAAAATCCATCCGATTACGTGATTGCAACGGGCGAACAGCACTCGGTGCGGGAGTTCTGCGAGAGAGTTTTTCTTGAGATAGGTATGCCGATCAGATGGGAAGGGTCACAAGAGGCAGAGAAGGGCATCGAAGAAAAGACAGGGAAGGCAGTTGTAGAGATAGATAAGAGATACTTCCGTCCTACGGAGGTAGATTCCCTGCTTGGTGATGCGACGAGAGCAAGGCGTGAACTCGGTTGGTCTCCAACCGTGAGTTTTGACGATCTGGTGAAGGAGATGGTTGCCCATGATAAGAAGGAAGCCGAGAGAGAAAGACATCTTCACGAGAACGGCTTCACCCCCCGGTAGTTTTTGCCATACGCGAGGCGGAGTAGTGTGTCTATGGATATTTCCGATAAAAAAATTCTGGTAACCGGAGGAAACGGGTTCCTTGGTTCCTACGTAGTGCAACGACTCATCGCGCACGGTGTTCCCCCGGAGAATATATCGGCTCCTCATGCATCCGAGTTCGATTTGCGGGAAATGAGTAATTGCAGAAAAGCGGTTGAAGGGAAGGATGTCGTCATTCATCTCGCCGCGAAAGTCGGTGGGATCGGGTATAACCGGGAGCACCCCGGCGAGCTTTTCTATAACAACATTATGATCGGCGTGCAGACGATGGAAGCCGCTCGCCTCGCGGGGGTAAAGAAATTCGTTGCGGTCGGGACTATTTGTGCCTATCCGAAATTCACCCCCGTTCCGTTCAAGGAAGACGATATTTGGAATGGCTACCCCGAAGAGACGAACGCGCCCTACGGACTTGCGAAGAAGATGCTCCTTGTGCAGGCGCAGGCGTATCGCGCGCAGTACGGATTCAATGCGATTACACTCTTTCCGGTGAATCTCTACGGCCCCGGAGATAATTTCAATCCGGAAAGCTCCCACGTAATCCCCGCGATCATCCGTAAGATAGATGAAGCGATCGACTCGGGGTCCGATTACGTGATGGTGTGGGGAACGGGAACCCCCACGAGGGAGTTTATTTTTGCGGAAGACGCCGCAGAGGGAATTGTGCTTGCGACGGAGCGGTTTGATAAGCCGATGCCAGTGAATCTGGGATCGGGAATGGAGATATCCATCAAGGATCTCACGCATCTCGTCGCGGAACTTATGGGGTATAAGGGAGAGATGAGGCTTGATCCATCCAAGCCCGACGGCCAGCCGCGGAGATCCCTGGACACGAGCCGCGCACTTCAAGAATTCGGGTTTAAGGCAAAGACCGGTTTTCATGAGGGACTTCAAAGGACGATCGAGTATTATTTAAGGGAGATAAAACCGACTCTGGTGCATGCTCGATGAATGCGCGAAAATTAGGATTGATGTGCTTCGCATGGTCTTTGCCTCAAGAGAGGGGCATCTCCCAAGCGCTTTCTCGATTGTGGAAACTCTCTATGCGGTGTATGCAAATAAACATGAGCACGACGTTTTTTTTCTAAGTAAAGGGCACGCGGGAGCCGCACTCTTCGCAACGCTCGCCCATTTCGGTATTTTGGAGAAACAGGAACTTCTCTCCTATTGCGCGTACGATTCGCGGCTCGGCGGGCATCCCCATCGTACCGTTCCGGGAGTCATGAATTCCTCGGGTTCCCTTTGGCATGGATTCCCCGTCGCCGCGGGGTATGCATTCTCACGAAAGATAAAACATGAACCCGGAGAAGTGTTTTGTCTCATCGGGGACGGCGAATCGAACGAGGGAACGATATGGGAGACTGCCATGTATGCGGAGCAATTACACCTCTCGAATTTCGTTTGTATTATCGACAAGAATAACTCCCAAGTGCGCGCGATGACCTCCATACACCTTCCCGCGAAGTTCGAATCCTTCGGTTGGGAAGTGCGTGAGGTCGACGGCCACTCAGTCGAAGAGCTGAAACGCGTTCTCTTTGAACCTCATGAAAAACCGCTTTGCGTCATCGCGAACACAAAGAAAGGAAAAGGAGTCCGAGAGCTTGAGGAAAATTTCATGGCGTGGCACCATAAGGCGCCGGGAGCCGATGAGTACGAAAAGTTCCGCGCAGAAATTTTATCCCAAAGCGACTCGAATGCTCTATGAGGAAACAGTTTGCACAAACCATGCTCGAAGTCGGTGAGGATCCCCGTCTCGTGGTTCTCTTGGGCGATCTTAGTCATTTTCTGCTCCGGGATTTTGAAGCCGCCCATAAGGATCGTTTCTATAACCTCGGCATCGCGGAACAATCAATGATGAGTATAGCTGCGGGCCTTGCAATGAACGGTCTCTTTCCTGTGGTGCACAGTATCGCCCCCTTCATTACAGAGCGGTGCTTCGAGCAAATAAAAGACGACCTGTGTTATCAGAAGCTCGGCGTGAACATTGTGAGTATCGGGAGCGCCTTCGATTATGCGGCGCTCGGATGTACGCATCATTGTTATGACGATATCGCCATCTTAAGAGCGCTTCCCGGAATGCAGATTGTATACCCGGCCGCACCGCACGAGTTCGATACGCTTTTCAAGGAGACGTACGCAAACGGGATGCCGACCTACTTCCGCCTCCCGGAGCACGTTCACGAAATTCCCACACACCCCCGTTTCGGGGAAGTCGAGATGCTCCACAAAGGAGGGGACGTCACGGTGGCGGTTTCCGGTCCCCAGCTCCAAAATGCGTTCGAAGCAGTCAAGGAGATTGAGAATACATATTCCTGCGACTTGATATATTGTACGACTATCAAGCCTCTTTCTGAAAAAGCCCGGCAAACGTTGCGCGAGAGCGTGAAAAAAACGGGTCGGTTAGTTACCGTCGAAGAACATTCCGTAATTGGAGGTATCGGCGACGAAATAGCTCGTGTATGCGATAACATTCGGTTCGTCCATGAGCGAATGGGCATTCATGACCGTTTTCTTACGAATTACGGAACATACGCCGAACATTGTAGAGACAACGATCTTACAAAAGAAGGGGTTATTCACTCGGTACATGAAATCTGCACACGAAATATTTAACAATGACATCAAGGAAGTAATCGGGAGGGTTGATACGAACGCGTTTCGTAACTCGCGAATACTTCTTGCCGGGGGAAGCGGGCTTATCGGTTCCTCCTTCGCGTTCCTCTTTCATTATCTTAATACCCAGCTCTCCTACGGCATCGAGGTTGACCTTGTTACGAAACGTCCTCTTACGCCAACTTCGGTTATCTGGCTGCTTAGGAAATCGCCCGGGTTCCGCTATGAAGTGCGCGACCTTGCAGCTCCCATAGAGTACGAAAAACGATACGACTTTATGATCCATGCCGCGGGATACGGAACCCCCGCCGTGTTCCTTGAGGATCCGGTTGCCACGATCGACGTGAATTATATCGGTATAAAAAGTATTCTCGAATCAACAAAGAAGCACAATCCTGCGGCGAAGATCCTGTATTTGAGCAGTAGTGAAATTTACGGTTCTCCCGAAGAGGCGCACATACCGACACCCGAAACATTTCCCGGAAACAGTTCTGTCACGAATAATCGCGCGTGCTATGTGGAATCAAAACGGCTTTCCGAGGTAATCTGCCTCGCCTACAAACACCTTTTTGGGCTTCATGTGAAAATCGCTCGCCCCGCTCTCTCATACGGTCCGGGCCTCACCTTTACAAACGGAAGAGTGCTTAGTCAATTCTTCAAAAAGGCGATCGAGAAAAAGAAAATCGAGATGATGGACGACGGACGCGATCTCCGCTCCTTTTGTTATATTTCGGACGTACTCACGGAGCTTCTCCTTATCCTTCTCTTTGGGAAAGAAACTATTTATAATGTAGGTTCCTCGGAGGAGGCCGTGAGTGTCAGGGAGCTCGCTGAAAAAATCGGCCGGCTCATGGGCGTCGAGGTAATTCCCGGTCCCGGAAAAGATGCGAGCGTGATCGGCGCTCCCTCGCGAGTATGCCTCGACATGAGCAAGATGAAGAACGAGTTTGGATTCGCGCCGCAAGTCTCCTTGGATGAGGGGTTGAGGCGCATGCTTGAGTGGAATCTCGCGTTCCAGGACGAAAAAGGAAATAAGTCCAATGAATAAAAATGATTCAGCACCATTTGAGGAATTTTTTCTCACGCCGGAAGATTTTGGAGCCGCTTTCGGCGATATCTTAAGTACGGAAGTAAAGACCAGGATCGCGCGGCACCATTTCAAGTATGCGCGGCTTACGCTCGATGAGCGGGACGCGTGGCTTTTGAAGATCGTGCAGTTTCTCACCGCGGACTCCGTTGTTTTTTCAGGTGAGCATCGTATCGGGCAGTGGGAAACGGGGTGGGGAGAGAACCTTGCGGCGTTTAAGAAAGCTCCCTCGTGGGAGGCCCTCACGCCGCGGTATTTCGGAAAATATCCGGTGGTCCGCTGGAGACAGGACTTTATTAAACCGCTCTCGCCCGACTTCGAACAACACTCGCTCTCGGTGGTCCAGTACTGGATTTTCGACAAGTTTCTCAAAGGAGTTTCTTCCGTATATGAATTCGGATGTGGTACGGGACACAATCTTCGGAGAATCCGCGAAGTGAACCCCGCAGCAAGGTTATATGGATTGGATTGGGCGCGGTCGTCCGCGGAGCTTGTGAACGGTATCGCGTCAAGCGGCCTTGATGCGAATGTTGAAGGGAAGGTTTTTAACGTGTTCACGCCGGACATGTCGTTCAAGCTCGCGCCGAAGAGCGGCGTAGTCACAGTCGCTGCCCTAGAACAAGTTGGCGCGCATTTCAAGGAATTCCTTGATTATCTCATCGAGAATAAGCCGTCCGTTTGCGTGCATATCGAGCCCGTGGGAGAGCTTTTAGATGAGGAAAACCTCCTTGATTTTCTCTCAATCCGCTATTTTAAGAAGCGCAACTACCTCTCAGGATTTCTCGACGCGTTGCGGGAACTCGAACAGCAGGGGAAGGTGAATATCCTTGAAGCGAGACGTAGTTATATCGGGAGTCTTTTCATAGACGGTTATTCGGTTGTCGTGTGGTCCCCTGTTTTGTAAGCATATGGCGGAAGGAAATCCAAAACTCACCGTTATCGTCGCCTCGTACAATACCGGAAAATTCCTGCGGGCTACTCTGGATTCCATTCTCGGTCAGACCTATAAGAATTTTGAGTGTGTGGTGATTGACGGCGGATCGTCCGATGGAACGCTCGAGATATTGAAGGATTACGCGGGAATCAAGTGGATCTCCGAGAAAGACAGCGGATATCTTGAGGCGTTCAGGAAAGGGCTTGCGCTCGCAAGGGGAGAGTATGTAGCCCAGTGTGCCGTCTCGGACGGCTACCTTAGAAAAACCTGGTTCGCGCAATGCGCGGAAGTGCTCGATACGCACGCCGATGTTTCTTTGGTGTGGGGATTGCCCCGGTATATGAGCGAAGACGGACGGTTGCTCGCCGTCTCTTATCCGCAATTCCATCGGCGACAGCCTCCGCAAAAAGAGGCGTTTTTTTATTACTGGCTCCGCACCCAGTTTTGGCTTCCCGAAGGGAACTTTGTGGTGAGGAAGCGCGTAATGGAAGAATGTTTCCCTCCGCGTACGGCGAATGCCGCGCGGGATATTGAGACGTGGCTTGAATTCAATCTCGCGTTCCATACCCGGGGATATCTTCCTTATTTTCTTCCTGTGGTGGCAAATTATGGAAGAATACACGACAATCAATTGGGAGCGCAGGAACTAAGAAGCGGGGTTGCCGACCTAAAATTCAAGAGGTATCTTAGAGAATGCCGGAAGTACCGCATGGATATTTTGTGCAATCGGCAGACGCATATGTTTAGAAACGGGGAAGGAATTCTCCTCCCAATCCGCTTTTCCCACATCACGTTCTTCCTTGAACAGATATTTCATCCAAGAGCGATGGCGGAAATCCTTCTGACTTTCACAAAGCGGGTATTCCGCGCGTTCATCCGATATTCCCGAGTCGCTGGCGTGATGCCGAAGTTCATGGACGCGTATCTTGAAAGAAGAAGGCGGCGGGCGCTTGAGAGGCCGTATAAGCAAGTTTTCATTGATGAGTGAACAGTCCGTATATGAGGAAGATGCTCAAAAAATTAAATCGATTCTTGAATGTGGGAATCAACTATGCCTCACGTGCTTTGATTCTCTCGGATTACTTTGCGTTTAGAAAGATGAGCGCGCGCAACCCGCGCTTTACGGCATTATGGAAGGACTTGTATCCGCAGGTGCGCGAAAAAACAAAGACCACGAGTTTTGATCGACATTATGTGTACCACACCGCGTGGGCCGCGCGGAAGGTGAGGGAGATACATCCCTCGATGCATGTGGACGTGGCGTCCAGTCTATATTTCTGCACGATCATATCGGCATTTGTCCCGGTGAGATTTTATGATTATCGGCCGCCGCTTCTTGAGTTGCCGAATCTCGAAGTTCTTCCGGGAGATTTAATGAAGCTCCCCTTCCGTGACGGGGAAGTGAGCTCCCTTTCTTGTATGCATACCGTAGAACATGTGGGGCTCGGCCGTTACGGCGACCCAATTGATCCCGACGGTGATCTGAAAGCGATACAAGAACTAAAAAGGGTTCTTGCGCCTGGGGGATCGCTCCTCTTTGTAACGCCGGTGGGGAAACCAAAAGTTATGTTTAACGCCCATCGCATCTATTCTTTTAGCCAAATTATGGAGTATTTCTCCGATTTGGAGTTAAAGGAATTTTCGCTTATTCCTGAGTTCTCGGAAAACGGAATTGGCATCATTACTCACGCAACTCGTGCACAGGCGGATCGTGAGAATTATGGGTGTGGTTGTTTTTGGTTTATGAAAAAGCGATAGCCCAGGGGAACGCCTTCCAATATGCTCAAGGGTAAAATACTAAAAATTGCGTCGAGGGACGAAGATTCGAGGATTGCATGGATCTCGAGTGAATTGAGAAAACTTCCCAGAGGATTAAGGATTCTCGACGCCGGCGCGGGTGAATGTCCGTTCAAGAAAGAGTGTAGTCATTTAGTGTATGTCTCGCAAGATTTTGCGCGATATGACGGGAAAGGAAATGGCGTTGGGTTACAAACCGGCGCATGGGACCAAACGAAGATTGATATCATATCCGATATAACCGCGATACCGGTGCCCGATGCTTCTTTTGACGCGGTTCTTTGTACTGAGGTTTTGGAGCACGTCCCTGATCCCGTGAAAGCGCTTGAAGAATTTGCAAGGGTCCTTAAGAAAAAAGGCGTTCTTATTCTCTCCGCGCCCTTTGTGAGTATGACTCATTTCTCTCCGTTTCACTTCTGTACGGGATTCAATAAGTATTTCTATGAGACGCACCTTGGCCGTCTTGGTTTTACCATAACACAGATTATTCCGAGCGGAGACTATTTTGATTCGATATCCCAAGCGCTCATTACACTCCCGACAATCGCCGAGCAATATTCAGGAAGCGCTCTCGCAAAAGCGCTTTGGATGTTTGTTCTGCCTGCGCTTTTTCTTCTCCGTGTGATGCGTACGCACGATAAGAAGTCAAGCGAACTGCTTTGTTTTGAGTATTTTGTGCGCGCAGTGAAACAATGAAGATTGTATATTCCGCTCTTCAATTCGATAAGATGAATCCCTCCCGAGGGTTGAGTTTTGAGCATAGTAATTTTTATGAGTCACTCACGCGTTTCCCCGGAGCTGAGGTGCTCTACTTCCCGTATGAAAGGATGCTCGACGTAGGGAAGGAAAAGATGAATCAGGAGCTCCTTGAGGCAGTGCGCCATGAAAAGCCCGATCTCTTCTTTGCCTTTATGTATACCGACGAGCTTGATACAAAAACGCTGGATGCGATAAAAAACATTACGAAGAGCGTCGCGTGGTTTCCGGACGATCACTGGCGGTTCGATAACTATTCGAAATACTACGCCCCGCACTTTTCATGGGTCGTAACAACATATTCGAAGGCGGTTGAGAAGTATAAAGAAATCGGCATACAGAACGTCATTCATTCGCAGTGGGCCGCGAATACGAGTACCTATAAGCCATCCTTGAAGAGCAAAGATATTGACGTAAGCTTTGTGGGGAGTTGGAATAAAGAAAGGGGGAGGGTTATTCGGGTGTTATTAGAGCACGGAATACGCATCGAAGTGTATGGAAACGGATGGAAAAATGGGCGCATACAACAAAAGGAACTCGTTGAAATCATCGGAAGAAGCAAAATAAGTTTGGGTCTCAACCCATCATCCGCATATATAGGAATAAAACCATTAATACGATTTTTCTTTAAGAGGTCCGGGAGGTGGATCGTCCCCGATTTTTGGAATTTTTTTGATAATGTGCGCGAGTGGCGGCAAAAGAGCATTCCCCAGATTAAGGCGAGGATATTCGAAATTCCCGCGTGCAGATCGTTGCTTTTTACGCAGATTGCGGATACTCTCGCGGAATATTATAAACCGGGAGAAGAGTGTGTGATCTACGAGGACCTTGAAGATCTTATCGTGAAGATTCAATACTACCTTCAGCATAACGAAGAAAGAGAAAACATAACCCTCCGTGGTTACGAACGAACTTTACGCGACCACACTTATGAGAGAAGATTTTCTGACATCTTTAAAATACTAGAGCTTTGAGGGCTCTGTGCCGCCCTTCCCAAAGAGGAGCGCAAAAGGGACCCACATCCAGGGGAGCGCGAAAAGATAATCTCCAAAAAGAGAAAATAAAAAAATACTCGTTACCATCGAAACGAGCCCAACGAATTGATAATCCCTTTCTAAAGTCTCTAATTGGCGCAATACTTTTGCGTAGAACAAGAGAAGGAGCAAGAAAAGTCCGACACCTCCCGTAAGCAAGGCCTCCAGAAAAGTATTATGGGCTCCTACAACCTCTGCCCCATCTCTTATTTTATTTGACGATATGTCGTAAGTAACTCCTAGCCCTAAGAGTGGGTGGCTCAAAGCGAGATGTAACGCTTGAGGCCATATGCGTTGCCTATTTTGGTAGGGGAATTGAATCGCGTCACTTTTTATCACGCTATACATGGCATCTCCCAGCGCCAACTCGTCTAATCGGAAAAATGTCGGATCGTAGTTTGTTATTTGAGGAAAAACCCTGTCGAGCACCATAATTTTCTCCCGATGGGGGAGTATAAAAAATGAAGCGGTTACGGTAAGTATGGAAACTAAGATATACAGAAAAATTCTTCCGATACCGGACTTCCAGTTTTTGGGATAATGTTTTGAGAAGATAAAGAGTCCTACAAATAATGCCACTGCAACTATTGAGGCCCACGCTGTCCTTGATCCCGACCAAAGTATAAGCGCGACTAAGAAAACGATGAGTATCCACAAGAACACTCTTATAAGAGTTCTCTTTTCTTTTAGTATAAGGAAAACGAGTATACTTAAAGAAAAGAGCGATAGAAGAGCGAACTCTGACGGATTTGTCGTGAGACCCCAGAAGTGGGTTCTCCCCTCGGTGAATCCCAGCTTGTCCGCAAGATAGCGAGAGAGCAAGAACGGAGTGAAAATTATCGGAGAGAGGAATGTGAGCACCGCGTGTTTTCTGAAACGCGCTTCTCTCGAAAAGTAAAACACAAGGAAGAATGCAAGGGCGCCTATTGCGATATAGAAGAAATCAATCAAGATTGCTTTCTGTATCGTCTCGTCCAGACCGTAAAGGCGGTAACCGTTTATCGTTCCCGCTGCGGCGAAGAGCGCCATCGCGAGAAAAAACAGGAACCAGCCGGAGAGCGCCTTGAGTTCTTCCCACTTTTCTTTATGAAAAATAAAAAAGAGTGCGAGCGTGATGCCCGCAAGGAGGATAAAGAATTCAAAGGGTTGGAGCGTGTAGGGTTTTATAATCCCTCGTCTAAAAAATAAACTCCCGATTCCTAAGAGCACGAACAATTTTGCGGCGCGTTGCATGTGAGAAATGATGTGGTACTATCAACCTTGTATTCGCAATGGAACAACCTCTCGTTTCGATAATCATACCATCCTACAACGCCGCCCGCTATGTGGCGGACGCCGTCGAATCCGCACTTGCGCAGACCTATGGCAACAAGGAGGTTATCGTGATCGACGACGGATCGACGGACAATACGAAAGAGGTGCTTGCGCCGTATATTCAATCCGGGAAAGTCAAATACATAATCCAAGCGAATAAAGGTCTTTCCGGAGCGAGAAATACGGCTATCAGAGAAGCGAAGGGAAGCTACATCGCGCTTCTCGATGCGGACGATTTCTTTCTCCCAGAAAAGATGGAAAAACAGATTGAACATCTTGAGTCGCATCCCGAATGCGATATCTCGTACTGCGATCTCTATCATTTTTACGAGGACGAACCGAATCATCTTCTGAAACTGCAGTATAAATATTATTCAGGAGATAAGGTATTGCCTCACCTTATACAAGGAAACTTTATTGCGCCGCTTGCGGTTGTGTTACGGAGAAGCGCGTTTGATCGTTTCGGATATTTCGACGAGACGATGCGCCGCTCCGAGGATCTGGAGTTTTGGATCAGGGTCGCGTCTGCCGGAGGAGTGATCTGTTTTCTCCCCGAGATACTTGGGAAGTTGCGTATGCGGAAGAGCGGGAATCTTCAAGATGCGAAGAGTCAGCCCGCGGTGAAGCTTACCAATCTTCAGATCCTTGATCGCCTCGCGGAGAAGATGGAAAAACGCGCGCGGCGTGCGTCCAAACTCGATTATTATCGCTCGGTGTATGGGTTTAAAACCTCGGCGGCGTATCTTGCAAACGGAGACAAGGAAAATGCGCGTCTTCTCGCGCGGCGCGCCTTCCGCGCCTATCCGCCGAGCGCGCCGTTTTTCTTTATCCTCGATCTTATTATTCTTATCATTCCCGCTTCTTTTTTCCCCGCGCTCTTACGGTGGTATTATCGTCTGAAACATCTTCTTGTTTTCAAAAACGTATGACGAACGTAAAGGTGAGCGTTCTCATGCCGACCTGCAATCGCGCGAAGCTTCTGGGGCGCGCGATTCAGAGCGTGCTTGATCAGTCATTTCAAGATTGGGAGCTTATTATTGTGGACGATGCTTCGACCGATGAGACGCCAAAGATATTAAAAGAGTGGCAGGAAAAGGACGCGCGCATCCGGGTCATCACGAACGCGGAAAACTTGTACCCCGACATCTCGAAAACATTGAACAAAGGACTGGAGTTTGCTCAAGGAGAGTATATCGCGCGGCTTGATGATGATGATTATTGGTGCAGCAAAGACAAGCTTAAAAAACAAGTTGAGTTTCTTGATGCGCGTCCCGCATTCATGGTAGTGGGAAGTGGCGTGATCGTGATAAATGGGGAAGGAATGGAACTTTTCAGGTATCTGAAGCGCGAACATGACGGCGAAATCAGACGGCACGCGCTTTTTGCAAATCCTTTTTCCCACACGACGGTGATGTTCCGGAAGAATATCGCGCTCGAAGTCGGCGGGTACGGGCCGTGGCGTTTTGCGGAGGACTGGGACTTATGGCTCAAGATGGGCACGAAGGGAAAGCTCTATAATATTCCCGAATACCTCGCGGTCTATATGCTCGCGGGGCAGAATAAGTCATTCACCTATCAGCGCGCACAAGGGAAGATGATTCTCGAGTTTTTGAAGCGGCATAAACGGGAATATCCGAATTTTATTTTTGCATATCTTTTGAATCTCGGCGCATACTGGTATTCGTTCTTGCCGCTCTTTATCCGTAGAGGATTGCATTCATCGCTCTCTCACTTGAAACGGAAGGTCTTCTAAGGCGCCGATTTACCTCCCACCCATGATTAGGTTTGGGAGTATAGCTGATTCATGCTGATATGCCTTCGGCGGAGAAGTATCTTCGTTATCGGCACACATCAGCCTTATCAGTATAAATCAGCGTTTAAATTCCTCTGCTTTGTAGGGGCAAATTTCTCATATCAATTGACCTTACTGCTCGTTTCACATAGAGTTATATTATGATAATGATTCGCGCGCCGTTACGCATGAGCTTTGTGGGAGGAGGAACCGATCTCCCCGATTTCTATCATCGTTCCCCGGGGCGGGTGCTTTCGGCGACGATTGACAAGTATATTTATGTACTCGTGAATCCCACGCCTTTGGTTGATAAGTTCATGGTGAAGTACCAAAAAACGGAGCTTGTGGACCATCCGAAGGACATTCAGCATACCCGCGTGAGGGCGGCGCTCCTTGATCTCGACATCACGAAGAGCGGCATCGAGATCGGATCGTTTGCCGATCTTCCGGCGAAAACGGGCCTCGGCTCTTCCTCGAGTTTCGCCGTGGCGCTCATGAAAGGCCTCAATGCGTATCTTGGAAAGACATTAAGCAGGGAAGAGGCGGCGGAGGCGGCGTCCCGTCTCGAGATTGAGCTCTTGGGCGAGCCGATCGGGAAGCAGGATCAGTACGCGGCCTCGTTCGGCGGGTTCAATATCTTTCAGTTCAATCCCGACGATTCCGTCGATGTGGAATCAATCCTTCTCGATTACAAGAAGAAGCTCGAGTTTGAGGATCACATCCTTCTTTTCTATACGGGCATCACGCGCCCCGCATCGAGCGTGCTTTCGGATCAAAAATCGAAGATTGATAAAAATTTTGAAACCTATATACAGATGGCGGATTCTGTCTTCGAGTTCAACGAGCGGCTCCTCGCGGGAGACATAAAGGGGATAGCAAAGATGCTCCACGAAGGATGGGCGCGGAAAAAGAGCTTGTCGTCGAGCGCGCCGAATATGCTTGTGGACGAAATCTATAACGCGGGACTCGGCGCCGGCGCGTGGGGAGGAAAAATTCTTGGGGCGGGCGGCGGCGGATGCGTGATGTTTATCGCGCCGCCCCCCGCGCAGGGAAAGATCCGCGAAAGGATGCAGACGTTCTTTAAGGAGCATGAACTCCCCGAGGGGAGAGAGCTTCCCATCCACTTTACTCATACGGGAACCGATATCCTTTTGAACAATCATTATCAAAACGGATTCTAAAATTATGGAAGAATATATCAAACAATTTCTCGCGCGAACGGATGAATCAATACACAATCTTCCGATCAAGGAGATTGCGAAGGCCTTTAATGTATTGCAGGCCGTCTATGAGCGTGACGGTCGGATTTATGTGTTCGGAAACGGAGGATCGCTCGCGATGGCGACTCATTGGGTGAGCGATTTCAATAAAACGGTCTTCAGCCATCATCTCGGAAAGCAGGTGAAACGCTTCCAGGCGATCCGGCTCCCGACGACCGAGTCCGAGCTCACGGCGTGGGCGAACGACGAGGGGTTTGATATGGTGTTTCTGGGGCCGCTTCAGAACTATATGCGGGAGGGAGACGCGATCATCGCGATTTCGAGTTCCGGGAACTCGGTAAATATTTTGAAGGCCGTGGAATATGCGAAGTCGTGCGAGGTGCCCGTGATCGGCGTCTCGGGGTTCGATGGGGGAAAATTAAACGAGCTTGCGGATGTGAAGATCTTCGTGCCGACCGAGAAGGGAAGGTACGGGATCGTTGAGGGTGTGCACGGCGTGATCCTGCACCTCATGACGGAGTATTTTAAGGACTACTTCAATCACGTGATGGAGAGGAGGGGCCGCGCGGATTAATTTTCCCTGGATTATGAAGCTGGGTAAGGTAAGAAAGTGTGCGCTCCGGGGCGCTAGCCCCAGTCTTACCCACTTTTTACCTTACCCAGCTTCTTGTGTTTGAAAGACCGGAATTTCATTGCGCGGTTTTAGAAGAGAGTTATTTATGACGGATTACTCTAACTACAAAGTTCTTATCCTCGGGGCGGGGCTTGGGACGCGGCTCCGGCCGCTCACAAACACCGTCCCGAAAGTGATGGTGCCGATTTACAAGGATAAGCCGCTTCTTTTGCATGAAATCCTCTTCCTGAAACGACAAGGTTTCACGAATTTCATTATTAACGTCCACTACCTTCCCGAAAAAATTACCGAATATTTCGGGGATGGCAGCCGTTTCGGCGTTTCAATCGAATACAGCGACGAATCAAAGGGACTTATGGAGACGGCAGGGGCGATCAAGAAAGCGGCGAACTCCTTGAGCAAAAACTTCATCTTCATTTACGGCGACGAGCTCTACTTTTTCGATTTCCGGAAGCTGGTCGAGGCGCATGAGAAAAACCGCGCGCTTGCGACAGTCGTCTTGAAGCGCTCCGACAACCCGCAGGCGGGAGAGATCGCGAAGATCGATCCCGAAACGAAGCGGATTCTCGAGTGGCACGTGCGCCCGCACGACATTCACGAGTTTCACGAGCATACGTACGTGAACAGCGGGCTCTACGCGCTCTCGAAGAGAATCCTGGATTTCATTCCCGCGCACACGCCCTTGCGGCTCGATATTCACGTCTTAAACAAACTCGTCGCGCAAGGCGAGCGGATTTTCGGCTACCCCGCCAATGAGAACATTTTGGATATCGGCACACCCGAGAAGTACGAGTTTGCAAAGCAGTGGTATCTCACAAAATTAAAGGAAAGCCCGTTCTATGAGTGAGCCCGTATTAGAAGGTTGTCATCCTGAATCCGCCGTAGGCGGAGAAGGATCTCTAAGACGCTGATTGATACCGATGAGGCCGATGTGTACTGATACTGAACTGAAAGGATTATTCCTCCGCTCAGGATGGCAGAAGAAGACATTATTCGTATATTCGCACTTAATTCGTATTTCGTAGCATGAGCGCAGCGACACATAAAGCATTATTTCTCGACCGCGATGGAATAATCTGCGAGGCATTGCCGCGCGGTGAGTATCTCGTGCGCTGGGACGAGTTCAAGGTGATGAGCGGGATTCTCGAATTGCTCGAATCCGCGAAAAAGAGGGGGTACAAGCTTTTTGTGATCACGAACCAGGCGCAGATTGCAAAGGGGCTGATGCGACTCGAAACCCTCCATGAAATTCACAGGAAGATGCGCGAACTGCTCCGCGGGACGCTTGATGAAGTATATTATTGCCCGCACAAAGAAGGGGACGGGTGCGAATGCAGGAAACCGAAGCCGGGGCTCATGCTCCGCGCAATCAAGGAGTTCGACATCGATCCCGCGCAGTCGTTTTTCATAGGCGACAGCGATAAGGATATGAAGGCGGGGGAGGCGATCGGTGCGAAGACCGTGTTCTTGAAAAATAAATACAACATTGAGGAATTGAAAAAATGCACCCCCGACTTCGTGTGCGCTACGCTTGCGGAAATTGAGGAAATTATCGGTTGACGGTCGTTCCCGTCATCCTGAATCTGTTTGTATTTTCCGTCATTTTTACTCTGCTCTAAACTTTTTTCCGTCTTTCTGATCTCCCGTAGGGAGAGAAGTATCTCTCCACGGAGGGGTGCTATGCTATAGCATAGCACCCAGACCCCGCTTGCCAACACAATCTCTTTCGTGGTCATCCCAATCCCGTTTGCTACGCGTCATCCTGAGATCGCTGTTTGGCGGAAGAAGGATCTTTACGTTCACGAGATTCTCCTCCCCCCATGGACATAACCCCCACTCCTACAGACACGGGGTGCTATGCTATAGCATAGCACCCCGTGTCTGCTCCCTTGCTCTTTTCCTCCCCCTCCTTCGTCCGCCTCGAGCAGACTACGGAAGGGTGCTCCTTCGCCCTTCATCCCGTGAGAAGCAGGAAACCCCGTGGCGTGCCACGTGGATGAACCCCCACACTCATTTCGTGGGGGGTGAATGCCTCATCCCGTGGCGAACGCGGGGTTTCCTACCCCCATGTGAGCTTCTCACGGGATTCATCCTCATCGCACGCGACGGAGATATTCGAGTGAAGAGGAATAATAAAAAGAATCGAATTGTTATTCGATTCTTTTAAATCTCTATCTCCCTGCCCCTTTTAGATGGGCCACCGTTTTCTCGTGCGGCCACGGGAGAGTGATTGACCTTGGTTCTTCGCCGAGGAGCGAAAAATATTCGGGAAAGCCGAGGTGATTCAGGATAGGGATATAGAACCCGTACATGAACCCCCTTTTCCTGAATTTCAACCCTACCATGTATTCCGGCGGGAGCCCCTCGGTGCTCATGAACTTATCGTTGTACATATGTATAATCTCGACAAGATTCAGCGCGAGACCA
This sequence comes from bacterium, assembly GCA_021815205.1. Classification (GTDB taxonomy): domain Bacteria; phylum Patescibacteriota; class Minisyncoccia; order UBA6257; family GWB1-50-10; genus JAKAHD01. The sequence continues at coordinate 27,601 of JAKAHD010000003.1, read as the reverse complement.
TGGAGTGTGTTTTCGGTTCCTTTTGGAACAAAGAAACACTGGCCGCCCCTTTGTCCTCCGGCGACTACTGAGATTGCACGGTCATCGAGTATGAGAAGAGAAGGATTTTTCGCGCACTTTCGTATTTTCTTTTCGGTAACGTCATCCGGATTTTTCTGTGGCAATTCGATAATATGCCAGTGAAGATGCCCGGTATTTTGTCCCGCAGCGTAGCCGACATGGACACCGAGAATAATCGTCCCATCCTTCCGATATTCCCTTAGAATATCTTCAAGGATCGCGAGCGCGGTCCTTACTTCAAGAAATCCTCCAAGTGTTTGAAGTTTCTCTTTTCCCCAACAACGCTCCGGGATAATGAGGAGATGGAAAGGATAGGGAGTGTTCGTGGTTTTTATCACTCTCCATTTTTCCAGTCCATCTTTATATTCAGCTATGACAGTCTGCGGGATATTTTCAAGCGGGCAGGTGTTTGGATCGATGATCATCTCCCTCTGCCACGGACGCGAGAGATTAATCTCATTTCTCGTGCCGCCGGAGAAGATATTCATCCCTCCGGGCCATTCGGTCATTTTTCCTTTCATTCTATCTATCCTCCAACTTGTTTTTATTTTTGAATTTGCGGGATTATTTTACGTTATTTGTTGATTTATGTCAAACTTTTGTTATACCTCATAGTATATTTGATATGAAAACGCAGTAATGAGGACAGCAAAGAATGTGGATTTTTTCTCGAAATGATGGTATCATTGAATCAATATGAAGGCCCGTATGCGGACAAAAAAAGTGATGAAGTTCAGGCCGGAGCTCTTCTGGGATGTCGATGTGAAAACCATTGATCCGAAGAAACACGCCCGCTATATTATCGAGCGGATTTTGGACTTTGGCGATTTGGGCGAGGTGCGTTGGGCGGCCCATTACTATCCGCATGAACTGATTACGAAAACTATGCGCGAGTCGAGAGTTATCGACGATAAGTCAAGGATGTTATGGTCGCTCGTGTTTTAGAAAAGGAAGCCAAGGAGCTTTATCTCGATGTGTTGCCTCGGGCGACGAGCAAGGCGTTTTTGAAATTATCCCAGGATGCGGATTGGCTCAAGACCGGCGGTTGGTACTTGGCGGGAGGAACCGCCCTCGCGTTGCAGGTGAGACATCGTGCTTCCGTGGACTTGGATTTTTTTTCGAAAAAGAGGATGTTTGATACGGCCGATATGGAAGACAATCTCTCCCGCGCAGGATCGTGGCAAACTACTTTGCAAAAATCGGGAACGCTCTACGGAACATTTTTGGGCGCAAAGGCGAGTTTTATCGCGTACCCGTTTTTTTTACCGTCCAAGGAGAAACTTCACTATGGCGCGGTCACGCTTCTCACGCCGGACGATATTGCCGTGATGAAAATTATCGCCATAAGCCAGAGGGGAAGAAAAAGGGATTTTGTTGATTTGTACTGGTACGGCAATAATTACGGAGATTTAGAAGCGGTCTTCTATCGCGTGCTGAAACAGTATCCTCAAAAACACAATATGACCCACATCCTCAAAAGCCTAACGTATTTCGATGATGCGGAAAGCGATCCGATGCCGAATCTCAATTTCGCGGCGAGCTGGCAGGAGATCAAAGCGTACTTCCGTCGGGAAGCGCCGCGTCTCGCGCGGAAGCTTCTTGGGCTGGATTAAACTCCCACATCACAGGCTTACACCCGTGGTGGGGGAGTGAATCGTATCAATTTTGTACAGAAATTGTATCGTTTGTGATACGATAACGAGAATCAAATTCTATGCCGAACAAAATCACGCAAGCGGTGATACTCTGTGCGGGCTTGGGAACGCGCTTGAAGCCCCTCACGGATATGATTCCGAAGGTGATGGTGCCGATTGCGGGGCGGCCGCTCCTCGAGCGTCATGTCTTGCGCCTCAAAGAGTACGGTGTAAACGAGCTTTTCATCAACCTCCACTACCTTCCCGAGATTATTACAGACTACTGCAACGACGGTTCGAAGTGGGGCGTGAAGATTCGCTATTCGTTCGAGCCGAAAATCCTCGGTACGGGCGGCGGCATCAAGCAGTTTGAGAACAACCTGAGCGATCACTTTTTCGTGGTGTACGGCGATATCGTATCCTTGATTGATTACGCGAAGATGGAGGCGGAGTATTTCAAAAAAGAAGACCCGATCGGGATCACGCTCGTGAGCGACACGGACCATCCGCGCGATCAAGACCTCGCGGAGATCGGAACGGGAGGGAAGATTACAAAGTTCTATGCGAAGCCGCATACAGAGATGCCCGCGCAGTATAAGGCGCTCCGCGGCGGGCATATTCTGAACAAGGCAATTCTGAAATATGTGCCGCCGGATGTGTACCACGAGATTGATCATCAGGCGATTCCCGAAGCGATTGCGAAGGGTGAACACTTCTATGCCTACGAAACGGACGAGTACATCGAAGATATCGGTACGCTCGAGCGCTACAAGAAGGTGGAGCAGTATTTTTTGGAACAGGGGTTATAACGTAGAAGCTGATCAGGCAGAAGTGCACGCGGATATGCGCAGATTACGTTTCTGCGTTCTTCTGCGCTACTTCTGCGTTATCTGCTTCTATATTATTGAAGCTTGCGCTGAGAGATTTTTTGGTTTATTGTACACTCAATTCGTTGCAGCTTAATTTTTGAATAAGAGATAAGAACGCTCAAAACTCAAAAAAAGGAGGGTTTCTATGGACCGTGAGTTGTTAGTGCAGAAAATATTTTCTGGGATTGTCCCTAAAAATACCGGATTCATATATCTCTTTGGCGACAAGGAACGTGACGAGAGCTTGGTGTTTAATAAAGCCCTCGAGATGTCAAAGAATGGTTTTCTGGTGGGCATATCGAGACATCCGGGAGGAAACGGGTATACCGGTTACAGAGATTGGAGTAACAAATTAAGACAAATTGGTGTCGCTCCGTTGTTTCCAGTTCCTCAGGGTGAGCCATGGGAAAAAGACGCGGACGTTCCCGCAGATATGATTACCGAAGTGAGGAGTCTCGCAAATTTCGCGGAGGGAACCGGAACGATACGATTTGGTATTATGACGTCATCGCCCTCTCGCCAACTCGAAGCATTACTTCTCGTGATAAAGAAAATAAAAGAAATAGAGGTTGGAAGTAATCCTCCCGAGAATCAAAAGATGAAAGTGTATTCAGTGGCACCGAGATGGAGTACGGAGTTGATTAATGCGGAAATTGCCGGCTTGGAAGAGAACGATCTTGTCATCATCTCCGAGTATCTCGAGTGGCGCGATCAGAACGCCGAAGCCCCTGCAGTGCGGTCTTAATTTGTGGAGGTTGTGCCTCGACATTCGCCCAGCGGACCATCGAAGCGCAACCTCCTTATTTTTTTGAAAACCAATAGACGTACCAGATAAGTCGGATGTGTTTCGAGGGTGCTATGCTATAGCATAGCACCCTTACGCATCCTCTCAGATGGTTTACTCCTGTACCAGAATGCCGCGTGGGAAATGGAGGTTGATTTCACGCGTGTAAAGAAAGGCGGTGTCAACATACAAGACCTTCTCTCTCGTATCTAGTGCGATATGGACCCGATAGAAAAAGCACTTGCACGACTTACCCTGAAAGAGCGCGCCGTGTTGCAATCCATTCTTGAACGGATACGAAAAGGGGATCTTCGCAATCTCGGCATAAAAAAATTGCAGGCGAGAGATGACGTGTTTCGGGTGCGGAAAGGAACGATGCGAATCATCTTCAGAATCGCGAAGACGCGCGACATTTTTATCCCGTGAGAAGCAGGAAACCCCACTGGCGTGCCGCGGGGATGAACCCCCACACTCATTTCGTGGGGGGTGAATGCCTCGTCCCGTGGCGAACGCGGGGTTTACTACCCCATGTGAGCTTCTCACGGGATTTATACTTGCGGTCGAACGGCGATCGGAGAAAACGTACAGGAATTAGAATGGCAAAGTAACTCAATACTTTGCTACAATGAAACTATGAAAATACTTGTAACGGGTGGGGCGGGCTTCATAGCATCCCATGTCGTTGACGCCTACGTGAAGGGGGGGCACAGGGTGGTGGTCGTTGATAATCTCTCAACGGGGTTCAAAAAAAACGTGAATCCGAAGGCAACGTTCTATAAGGCGGATATCCGCGATGCAGAGAAAATTGAGACGATCTTCAAAAAAGAAAAGCCGCAGGTCGTGAATCATCACGCGGCGATTGCGGAGGTGGTGAAATCCCTGCGCGACCCCATGCCGACATTCGACGTGAACATCACGGGCACGGCGCATCTTCTGCTCTCGAGCGGCAGGCATAAGGTGAAACGATTCATCTTTGCTTCGACGGGCGGCGCGATCTACGGCGAGCCGAAGACAATCCCCGCGGACGAATCCACGGAGCCGGTGCCGCTCTCGCCCTACGGCCTCTCGAAGCACGTGGGTGAACTTATGATTAGGTTTTATGCGAAGGCCTACGGCTTCGACTATCTCATCTTCCGCTATCCGAACGTGTACGGACCCCGCCAGAATCCGAGGGGGGAGGCGGGCGTCGTCGCGATCTTTGGCGGGCTTATGAAATCGGGCACGCGTCCCACGATTTTCGGTGACGGCACCAAAGCGAGGGATTACACCTACGTAGCGGACATCGCGCGGGCGAACCTGCTCGCATTGAAGAGAGGCAAGAATGAAACAATAAATCTCGGCTGGGGGAAGAAGGTGAGCGATCGGCAGATCTTCAATACAATCGCGAAGTGCGCGCACTTCAAGAAGAAACCCGTCTACGCGCCGTACCGCAAGGGCGAGGTGTACCAGATCGCGATCACGAACGCGAAAGCGAAAAAAATTCTCGGGTGGCAGCCCAAGGTGAAGTTCGAGGAGGGGGTAAGGATGACATTTGCTACTCTTTAGAAGCAGATCACGCCACGAGAAACGCAGAAGAACGCAGAAACGATATCTGCGTCTATCCGCGTACATTTCTGCGTTATCTGCTTCTATGCCCTTAGATTGCGTTTTCTGCTTCTATGTTCTATACTACCCCCGCTATTTAAAAAGTATTTATTTATATCGAGGAAAGCAATTGAAATTATTCAGGAGATTTTTCAGAAAATTGAAGGGGATAAGCATATTTGCGCTCTTCCGTTCCGGACTCGGGGTTGCGGTGCCGATTCTCTTTGTGGCGTACGGCGTCTCTATGATTTCTGGGAAAATCGTGGAGATAAGCGACGCGTTCGGTTTTTTGAATAAATGGATCGGATTCGCGTTCGTGCTCGGCGGGTTCCTTGTGGTATTCCTCTTCATCGGTATCGTTGCTGAGGAAACATCACTTATCAATTTTCTCCGGAAGAAGGCGGAAACGAAACCATCATTCCTACTCCTCGTGAATTTCGTCTTCGGGAGAGGAAAAAAGAACGGGGGATTCTACGAGGTGTTGTGCTATTTTTCCCCGACGGTGCGAGTACGCGGCATTGTGACCGAAGAGCTGCGCGACAAGGACGGAACGGAGTGGTGCGTGGTGCACTTCTCCGCGGCGCCGACTCCCTTTATGGGAAACCTCATCGAGGTGAAGAAGGACGCGCTTATCAGAACAGGAAACGCCTCGGGAGGGTATGTGGCGTACGTCATGTCGTACGGCGCATCGTACTCGAAATGAGTTAGTTTTAGAAGCAGATCACGCCACGAACACGCAGATAAACGCAGATGCGTTTTCGCGTGTATCCGCTACATTTCTGCGCCCGCCCGACCGAATGACGGTCATTCGGGCAGGTTATCTGCTTCTACATTTTTATATTGAAGCCGGGTTCATTATTGGATTCGGCTTTAATTATTTCTTATGACTTTAGAAGCAGATCACGCCACGAGAAACGCAGAAGAACGCAGAAACGATATCTGCGTCTATCCGCGTACATTTCTGCGTTATCTGCTTCTATGAACACCGATCATTTGAAGCAACGGCTCCTTCAATGCGTAGAGTAACGCGGCATAGACCCCGATGCCCAAGGCAACGATCGGGATCACGTTCCAGTGGAGGAGTGTAAGTCCCCACACCGCGATGCCCATGCCCAAAGAGGCGAGTGTAATCTTTCCAAGGAACGGGAATGTTTTGAAGGAAATAATCTGTCTGAGTTTCATCCAGACGTATCCGTTCGCGACGATCTGCGCGATGATGGTCGCGACCGCGGATCCCGCGATGCCGTACGGCGGAATAAAGAGCAGATCGAGCACGACGTTTATGAGCGCGCCCCAGCCGACGCTCTTCAGAAATATCTTCTGTGCATCGTAGGCGAAGATCGCGTTTCCAATCACCGTGCCGGGGAAGATGGTGAGAACGGTCGTGAGGAGGAGTTGGAAGGTGAGTGTCGCCCCGAGATATTGCGCGCCGAAGATAAGCTGTACCACCGGTTGGCCCAGCAAAACGCCTCCAATTGTGAGCGGCAGTGCGGCGGCAAAAACCCCGGTAATTGCCCGTTCGAGTGTGTGTCGCATGCGCTCGTGGTTTTTCTCGCGCGCGTACTTACTGAAGAGCGGAAAAAGGCTCGTGCTCGCGAACGCGGGGAAGAGATAGAAAAGCTGTACGGGGCGCTGGGCCGCGCCGTAGAGTCCGAGTTCATCCGCGCTCCTGAACCAGCCGATGATGATCGTGTCAATATTAATCATAAGCCCCCCCAAGAGTCCCATCACGGCGAAGGGCCACGCGGAGAAGAGAAGCGGCTTTACGAGCTTCCGGTCGAATCCCTGCATAAGCCCGCCCGCCCACTTGTGGATTATTATAAATACGATCAAAAATCCGAGCCCGCTTCCCGCGGTGTAGGCGATCGCGAGCCACTCCGCGGTGGGGCGGATGAAGAGCGCCGCAAATCCGAGCCCCGTGATGAGGAGGTCGGTTGTAACGCTTAATCCCGATTCGATTTCCATCCTGTTCTTCGCGCGAGTAATGGAGAACATGAATCCGCGCAGGCCGTCGAATGCCAAGAGCACGGCGACGATGGGAAGAAGAGGGCGCGCCGCATCAATCGTGATAAAGAGCGGTGCCGCGAAGAGTGTGACGAGCACGCTCAAAAAGGTAATGACGAGCTTGATGCGCAAGGTGGTTGCGATGTAACGCTGAACCTCGGCGGGTTTCTGTACAAGCTCGCGCGTGAGGAGCCCCGTAAGCCCGAAATCCGAGAACATCGTGAAGAACCCCGCGAGTGAGAGTACGTAAGAAAAAATGCCGTACCCCGCGGTCCCGAGGACGCGCGCGGCGTAGATGATCATCAAGGCACGAATGAAACGGCTCGAGACGTTTCCCGCCGTGAGCCAGAAGGTGTTTTTCAAGAAGACCTGCTTCTCACTCTTATTTTCGAAGAGGAAAGATTTCAATTTTTTTATCATGCTACGAAATACGAATTTTGTACGAATATACGAAACTATTTTTCCAAATTGACGATTCTCTTGAATTTCACTCTTGTCTTCGTGAAGTGAGCAATAATACCGAGTTTTAAATTCTTTGATTTCAAATAAGAAAGCACTTGTTCGATGTCTTTCCTTGAGAAAAAGTTCCTCACTTTTGTTTCGAGTACCAGTTTTCCCTCTATAAGGAAGTCAAAATAGTATATCCCGAGATATCGTTCTTGATAGTAAAGCTTTGAAGGAAGTTCTCTCTCTACTTTCAAGTCGGCATTCGTCAACTCCTGATAAACAGCTTTTTGGTATATCTTCTCTTTATGTCCTGGTCCCAAATTCCCCCATACCCGAAAAAGCCCCCCAATTATTTGATAGCAAAGTTCGGGGTAGATCAAGTCATTTCTTTTCAGATCAGGCGTCTTCGTCATTCGTATATTCGTACAAAATTCGTATTTCGTAGCTATCTGGGAGTGGCGAAAATGGTTTTCAATGTTTTCAAGATAATAATCAGATCAAAAACAAATCCGCGGCGCCTGATATAAAAGATATCATATTCGAGTTTCCGATACGCCTCTTCGGCGGACGCGGTGTAGCGGTAGTTGATCTGCGCCCAGCCCGTGATGCCCGGTTTCACAATGTGGCGGATTTCGTAATACGGAATCCGTTCCTTGAGGGTCTTCACAAACTCGGGGCGCTCCGGCCGGGGCCCCACGAACGAAGCATCTCCCTTAATAACGTTCAAGAGTTGCGGCAGTTCGTCGAGGTGTGAGGCGCGCAATACTTTCCCGAGGCGCGTGATGCGCGGATCATCCGTCGTAGCCCACTGCGCGCCGTGCGCTTCGGCATTAAGGTGCATCGTGCGGAACTTCACGAGTGTGAAGTGTTTGCCGCGTTTTCCGACTCTCGTCTGGGTGTAGAGAACCGGTCCCGCGGAATCGAGGCGGATGAGGATGCCGATCACAAGCATCACGGGGAGAAGCATAAGGAACACAAGGCACGCAAAACAAAGATCGAAGATTCGTTTCGTTGTGTCATACCAAGGATGCGGTTCGGTGAGCTCCTCGAGAAACCAGCCCGTGCCGAGCTCGGCTAAAGGGGTCGTGCTCATCACATCTTCGTAGAACGAAGGCACGTCGCGCACTTGGATATCGTTCAGTATACAGGTGTAGATCGCATCGTTCGCGTGCGCATCTCCCTTCATGAACGCGGGAACGACGAGTATCTGGGCGTGCTCGCTCATGATGCGTGCGGAGAGGTCGCGCCATTCGCTCTGCCCCAGCCCCCGCCGTTCCCATGCCGCGATGCGGTAGCCGAGCTGGGGATTTTGCTCGAGGTAGGCGACGAGGTCCGTGATCTCTTTCGATTCGCCGATGAGGAAGACGCGCTCCGGCGTCGTGCGGGCGGCGATCGCGTTCCATGCCGAGCGCCACGCGAGCTCGAGCACCGTCACGAAAAGCGCGAAGAGCACGAGGTTTGTTTTCGGAGAGAGGCCGAAAGAGAGGGTATAGAAGAGCGCGCCCGCGATCACGATTGTGATCGAATCCGCGATTGCAAACGTTCTAAAGAAGCGAAGATCGTTTTTCAAAATCCGCAGGTCGTAAAGGTTCGAGGTCGCGAAAAGTCCGATCCAGAAAACCAACACGAGCGTGAAAGGAAAGAAATGCTCGCTGAAGTTCTTCCCGTAAGTGCCGAAGTCATACCGCGCGACCATCGTAAAGAAGAGCGCGAGGTAGAAGAAAGCGATGTCGCCGAGGAGGAGGAAGATTTTCTTGATGTTTTGCATGGTATAAAACAGATCTCACAGATGACTACGGACTTGCACTCAATCACAGATACGCTGTTCGTAATCTGTGATCTGTGAGAATCTGTTGTAATCTGTGGTATCTGTAATCGGGGGATTGACTTTATCCTAACCGTCCGCTACCATTTTATCAAACGTGAGTATTCGTATATTCGTACTCAATTCGTATTTCGTAGCATGAACGAAGAAATGAAGAGCGGTGAAGGCCGCAAAAGTTATCTCCTGCCTGTGAGCATCCTCGTCGCGGCGCTTATTGTGGGCGGCGCGGTGGTGTACACCGCGGGGAAGGGCTCGAATCCAAATTCGAATTCAGGAACGGACGCCTCGCGCACCGCATCGGCGGACGTGCTTACGAAGGTGAGGCCGGTTTCGGGGAGCGACCATATCTACGGCGATCCGAACGCGCCCGTGAAGCTCATCGAGTTCTCTGACCTCGAGTGTCCCTTCTGCAAGCAGTTCCATGTAACCCTGCGTCAGCTCTCCGCGGACTACGCGGGCAAGTTCGCCTGGGTCTTTAGAAACTATCCGATTCCCCAGTTGCACCCCAAGGCGCCGCACGAGGCGCAGGCCGCGGAGTGCGCCGCAAAGCTCGGCGGGAACGACAAGTACTGGCAATACGTTGATAAAATTTTTGAGATTACCCCCTCGAACAACGGGCTTGATCCCGCGGAGCTTCCGAAGATTGCTCAAGAGGTCGGGCTTCCTGTAAGTGATTTCAACTCCTGTCTCTCGAGCAGTTACGGGCAGGATATCGTGCAGGCGGATGAGAAGGACGGCACGAACGCGGGCGCGATTGGCACCCCGTACTCGATTGTCATAGACGCGAACGGCCTTCCGCAGGCGACGGTAACTCTTTTGAATAGTTTGAACAGCCAGTATGGCGCGAATCCTCCGCTCTTCGTGATCTCCAAAGATCAGAAGATGTTTTCGGTGGGCGGCGCGGTGCCGTATACGGTGATGAAACAGGTATTCGATACCCTCATCCCCTCCAAATAACCTTTCGATACAGGAATACTACGAATCGGCGCGAAGGCAGGACAAATCTCAATTTCCTCCTGTCATCCTAAGCCAAGACGAATCAATATCATTCCGGCCTTATCGCGTGTCATTCTGATCCGCCGTAGGCGGAGAAGGATCTCTCTACGGAGAAAAAAGATTCTTCATCCGCAAGCGGGTGGAAGCAGAATGACGATAGATGAAAAAGAATCGGAATGATGCTGGAACAGTCCTCGGTTCAGAATGACAATAAGGCAACGTGGGAAGCGTTCAACACCATAGTGGTCTGGTTCAGGTACGTAACATAGAAAGAGTCGAACAAACATAGTACACAGACCAAAATGAGTTTTGATCAGCAAGGCGGAGGGCGGAGTTTTGACCGCCAGATGTACAAGGGGGATTGGCAGTGCGCGAAGTGCGGAACTCCGATTACGGAGCTTCCCTTCGAGCCGGATCCGTCCCGCTTGGACAAGCTTCTGTGCCGCCAGTGCCATCAGGAAAGGGTTCGCTCCTTCCGCAGATAGCAGTAGAGCGTAGAAGCGGATAACGCTGAAACTACGCAGAAAGACGCGGATGACGTGAATACGTCCCGCGTTTTTCTTTTGCGTGCATCTGCGTACTATCTGCGTGATCTGCCTCTAGTGTGGTATAATAATGTATATTTATCCCGTTAGAGAATCTATAATGATTTATACATATGTACTCAAAAGTAAGAAGGATGGTTTGTGGTATACAGGATCAACAAATGATTTACGGAAGCGCTTTAAACAACACAGTGAAAACATGGTTATTTCAACAAAGGGACGAAGGCCTTTTACTCTCTGTATTATGAGGCGTGCATAGATGATTATGATGCACGGACGAGAGAAAAATACTTAAAAACAGGAATGGGTAAAAGGTATTTGAGGAATCGTTTAAAACGCTTCCTTTCTCTAACGGGATGAAATGGAATCACTGGGCAGTGCTTGTGTTGGGCGTATGGCTCTTTCTCTCGCCGTGGATCTTGGGCTTTTCCGCCCTGAATCTCGTCGTGTGGAACAATCTTCTTATGGGGGCGCTCGCCATCATATTCTCGTTGTGGAACTTGTCGGGAGGCGGCGAATGATCAATTTAAAATTTGAAATTTTTATTGGCGCAGCGCAGCGAGTGAAATGCAAAAGTGAAACTTTTGCATTTCCGAGCACGCAAGCCAAGAAGGGATCCAGTACTCCGCGGCGTGCCATGGGGGAGTGCACGAAGCGCTCCATTGTGCGGGGCTTGCCTGCGGTCGGATACCCTTCATTCAATAACTAATGTCATAATGTTTTGAGTTTTTAAACAATTAATTCATTTGGATTTGATTAAAAATTAAGAATTTTGAATTAAAAATTTTCCAGAGAGCCTCATTTTTTTTCCAATAGCCATTCTTTTCAAGGTCGATTTCTCTCTTTTTATTTTTATTCACTCTTATGTACCAATGCCCAGAGTGCGGGTACACCAATATGGAGCCGGGGAGGTGCCCGACCTGCAACGCGCCGCTTGTGGAGATTGAGAATCGGGAGGATAAGGAGGATTAGTTAGGCATTAGAAGCGGATAACGCAGATTTTCACGCAGATGAACGCAGAACATATTTGCGTGTATCCGCCGTTATTTGCGTGATCTGCTTCTATTGTCTTATACTGTATCTCATGTACGATCTCGTTATCATCGGCGGTGGTCCTGCAGGTGTTGCGGCGGGGATTTATGCCGCCCGCAAAAAAATAAAAACGGTGCTCATCACGGATTCGTTCGGCGGGCAGTCGCTCGTCTCGGATCGTATCGGGAACTGGGTCGGCGAAACGGAGATCTCGGGCTTCGACCTCGCGCAGAAAATGGAGGCGCACCTCAAGGCGCAGAAAGATATCGAGATTGTGGATGGCGAGTGGGTCACTTCAATCGAGCGTACGTTAGGGAATCAGCATCAATCCCTGCCTGCGCAGGCGGGAGCTGGAATTGGCATCAATCAGCGTTTTTTAGTTAAGACCAAAAATGGTAAATCATTTGCAACAAAAACAATCCTCCTCACGGTCGGCTCCCGCAGAAAAAAACTCAACGTGCCCGGCGAAAAAGAATTCGAGGGGAAAGGGGTAGCATATTGTTCGACGTGCGACGCCCCCCTTTTCGACGGGAAGGACGTGGCGGTCGTGGGCGGAGGAAACTCCGGGCTCGAGGCGGTCGTTGATCTTCTCCCATACGCGCAGACGATTTTCCTCCTCCACCACGGCGCCGCGCTGAAGGGCGACGCATTGACGCAGGAGAAGCTACAGGCGGATCCCAAGGTGCGCATTATTTTGAATGCGGAAACCCAAAGCATCTCCGGAGAAAAAGAGGTGACGGGACTCGTGTATAAAAATCTCGTGACGGGCGACGTGCAGACGCTCGCGGTGCAGGGCGTTTTCGTCGAGATCGGTATCGTGCCGAACAGCGAGCTCGTGAAAGGAATGTGTGAAGTAAATAAGCTCGGGGAAGTCACGGTGGATCACCGGACGCAGAAAACCTCGTGCGCGGGCATCTGGGCGGCGGGCGATACGACGGACGTTCTCTATAAACAAAACAACATCTCGGCAGGGGACGCGGTGAAGGCGGTGTTGAATATCTACGATTATCTCCGCGGGGTCGAGAGACTATAGAAGCGGATCACGCTGAAACACACGCAGATAGACGCAGATATCCAGACGTTAGAAGCAGATAACGCAGAAATACTTTTGCATTAATGCGAAGGCCTGGCCTTGTCGTATACTCTCCTCTTTATTTCAAGCTTCCTACTCCCGAAAATTACGAGGAATCCGAGTTTATATTCAGTAGCTTTGAAATAGTGCCAAAATTGCCGTTCATCGCCTGGTGTAAGAAACGGTTTTGCCTTGAGTTCTAGGACGATCATTCCGTTTATTACGATATCAGGGATGTATGTTCCTACCTTTTCCCTTTATAGAAGATGGAAATCCTTTTTTGGTTTTCTACTGAAAGCCCGCGGGCGCGTAGCTCCTGTACCAGCGCCTTATTTATCATTACTTCCTTGAAGTCGCCACCAAGGTTGTTATACACCTCAAAGCAAGCGCCATTAATTTCGTATGACTCTTTTTCAAATAAGAAATCATCAACCATTAAGGCCAATTATAGTCTTTCGGCGTGTATCTGCGTAGTATCTGCGTGATCTGCTTCTATGTTATAATAATGTATGAATGAATAAGAAGCAGATTATCATTGTGATGGTGCTCGCCCTTGTGGTACTCGGAGGGATTGTGCTTGGCATCGCGATGCGGAACGGGAAAAACAAAAGTGTTCCCGCGGTTTCGGAGAGCACCTCGACGCCGCTCTCCCCGGTTACGCAGACGAGTACCTACACGCCCGAGATTCCGCAGAACGCGACCTTGACGGTACCGGTACAGCAGGCGCCCGCCGCGCCGAACTCCCCCGCAAAGCTCGGTATCTTCGATATGAAGATCACGAAAAACGGATTCGAGCCGAACACCATCACGGTGCGCGAAGGGGATCGCGTCACAATCAACCTCACCGCCGTGGACGGGAACTACGATATGCTTATGGGCGACTTTGCGTATCAGTCGGTGAAGCAGGGCGAGACGAAAGCGATCAACATGCAGCTTGCGGTATCACCCGGCACGTACCTCTTCACCTGCAAAAACTTCTGCCCCCAAGGCGGCGCGATCAAAGGAACGATGGTCGTGATCCCAAAATAATTTTTAATTTACAATTTTTAATTTTTATTCAATTTTTAAACCTCAAATTTTGAATGAAAGAAACCAGCTACGATTTAGAAAAACGCACCGCACGGTTTTCGGAAGGTATTGTTGCCTTAGTGAAACGGTGCAAGAAAGACGCCCTGCTTTTTCCTATACTTTCACAGTTGCTTCGTGCTGGTACCAGTGTAGGGGCGAATTACTGCGAAGCGAACGGTGCAAGTTCCCGAAGAGATTTTATGAACAAAATTCATATATGTAAGAAAGAAGCGAAGGAGACGGAATATTGGCTGCGGGTTCTCGTAAGCGCCGTACCGGAGGCGGCAGATGAGTGTAAAACCCTCTCGAAAGAAGCTCACGAGCTTACGCTTATATTCTCAAAAATTGCGGCAAGCACGAAACGTAGTATTTGAAATTGAGTAATTAGATTTTTATAACATTGATTAAAAATTTCAAATTTCAAATTAAAAATTCTCGAATATATTCTCAAAGATTCCCGCGCGCCCAAAACACAGCATTTAGAATTAAAAATTTAGTTTTTTACGACATTGATTAAAAATTTCAAATTTCAAATTAAAAATTCTCGAATATATTCTCAAAGATTCCCGCGCGCCCAAAACACAGCATTTAGAATTAAAAATTTAGTTTTTTACGACATTGATTAAAAATTTC
>JAKAHD010000003.1:0-13038 GCA_021815205.1 bacterium | reverse complement strand
ACATTGATTAAAAATTTCAAATTTCAAATTAAAAATTCTCGAATATATTCTCAAAGATTCCCGCGCGCCCAAAACACAGCATTTAGAATTAAAAATTTAGTTTTTTACGACATTGATTAAAAATTTCAAATTTCAAATTAAAAATTCTCGAGGGCCCCTCAAGGTGGTTCTAGTTTTTGTATTTGTGCTACTCACTACAAATTATTCACCGCACACTACCTTGGCCTTCGTGGGTCCTTCGAGCGGCCAAACTCCCGGTCAGGGCAGTGGGTATCTCTCGATTGACGCGAACGGGAACCTCGGCTTCGGCACCAACCTCTCCGGGCTCGGCACGACCCCGAACACGCCTCCGGGCGGGACGTTCAGTAAGATTTTCACGATCGCCGCGAGTTCCACGCCGCCCGGCATTAACCTCCGCAATCTTGGAAGCGGGTGCGGATCTGCGGGATGCTTAACTGGCTACACGCAAGTTCCCGCGAGTTATGTGATCGACATCGTGCCGTGGGGCTGGCTCGAGTTCTATGACGCGCTGGCAGGCGCCCGCCGCGCGTTCGTGATGAGTAGCGGTTTCTTCGGGGTGGGGCAGACGCCGACCACTCCTTCCGCGCTCTTTATGGTAAACGGCGGCGATGCGCGATTCTCGAACAGCGTGTACGCCTCGGGTTCTTTTGTCGGTAATCTTTCGGGGAGCTTGTCTGCAGGCAACGTTTCTTCCGGTCTCTTTGGCTCTCTTTCCTCGACGGGAAATTATGCGTTCCCCTCGGGGTTTAGCGTCGCGATTAACACCTCGACCGTGTCCGGCATCCCCCAAACCCTCTCCGTCTACGGCGGCGGATATTTTTCGGGGAATGTGGGGATCGGGACGACGGCACCGGCGTTCCCTCTTGATATAGTGAGAGCGGTAGGTTCGTCAGGCAACCTTTTAATCGAAGGAAACGGGGCAGTTACTGGCGATCCGAAGATGCTTTTCAGGGATCTTAATGGTGGGAGCACGGATTTTACACTTGCCTTTGATAAAACAAACGGATTTAGTATGATTGGCGGCAACGTCGGCATCGGGACGACGGGACCGGGAAGCAAGTTGGAAGTTTCTGGCGCTACGAGCAACACCCCGGTGACCAACGGGATAATTAAGATTGATACTACCGGAACGGTTTCAACTGGGTATGGTGGTGGTTTGTTGTTCGCACAGAATAATGATGCTAGCACACTAACTAACTATGCTTCCATTACTGGGTCAAGAGTAAATAGCTCAGTGAATAACGCGGTTGATTTAGTGTTTAGTACAGGGAATCCTACAGATTTAACTCCGGTAGCCGAAAGGATGAGAATAACAAGTCTCGGCAACGTCGGCATCGGGACGACGAGCCCCGGAAGGAAGCTCACTGTAAATGATACCACCGATACCTATATTGGTTTCCAAAATGGAGGGGTGGAGAAAACTGTTATAGGAGCAGAAACCACGGGAGATAGAAGATTCATAGTTTATGACTCCGCCTCTTCTACATACCGGATAGTTATCAATGGAATGGGTAATGTTGGTATCGGTTCTACTTCTCCCGCCGGTCGCTTGGACGTCGCAAACGGGAGTATCGTGAACGTGGGCGCCCCGATCAACCCGAACGATGCCGCGACGAAATCGTACGTGGACTCCGCGGCGCTTCCTCCATCCGGCACCTCGACCGCCCCGACGCAGTCGGGATACTGGACGCTCAACAACACGAGTCTCTATCCCATCAACACCTCGTACAATGTGGGGATCGGGACGACGAATCCGGGGGCAAAACTAGATGTAGCTGGTGATGTCGCTGTCGGCAATCCCACATACAACAATGGCAATATAAGACTTAGGGCAGATACCTATACGCAACTTTTCCTTTTTGGAAGTGCGACAAATTATCATGGCGCCTATCTTATATTAAATAGCGGGGGAGCTTCTGATGGAGCCATGTACCTGACATATGGTGACTATACGGCACCCGCAACGAGCACTACTAAGATGTACTTTAGGTATGCGAATAACGGCGCTATTACGAATCAGATGGTGCTGACCCCTAGCGGCTACGTCGGCATCAACACCACCTCCCCCGGCACCAATCTCGACGTAAACGGCAACGCCGAATCCTCCATCTACTACGACCGCGACAACACGAACTACTACATGGACCTCGCGGCGAACGTGATGCCGTATTCACTCGTCACGGCGGGAAGCGTGGGGATCGGGACGACGAGTCCTGGGGCAAAGTTGGATGTTTATGGCTACTTAAGGGCAGGAAACTTTGGAACAAACCTGAATTACATTTCAGTTGATGCTGCAACAGGAGTCTTCCCGTTCACGACAACTGCACAGTGGGCAGAGCCAATGATTTACAGGAGCCAAAGAAATCCCGACGTTGGCGGAGGCTCATTCCCCTGGAACAATTATGGAGAGCTTATTTTACAGGGGACATCTTATGGCAATGGCTACAACAGGGGCATATCTTTTGTGACGACACCGGATGACTCAACAAGTCCGACAATAAAAATGAGGATTGATTCCTCGGGCAACGTCGGCATCGGGACGACGAACCCCGGCACCTATAACCTCAACGTCGCGGGAACTTCTTACTTCGGCAATCAGATGACGGTGAACGGCACCCTCAACATGGGCTCGAACGGCATCACAATGAATCAGGCCTCGACTGCGGCGACGATTAACGGCGTCTACAAACTCACGGTAACAACCATAGACCCCTTGTACAAGATCGGCGGCACGAACTACGCGACCTACGCCTCCGCTATCGCCGGAGGAGTGAAGGAAGAGTATGTGGGGAAAGGAAAACTAGAAATTAATAGTAATTCATCGAAATTAAGTGGTAATTCATTGTACTCGTATACGATCGACTTTAATAAGGTGGGTGACGGAAGTGATCTCTGGGTGTGGAGAAGTGTCGTGGATTTCAGTAATGACAATGTGGAGGTATTAGCCACTCCCATCGGAGTTCCTGCTCCTATCGCGTACACAATTGAAGGAAATACAATTACGTTCACAACCGAATTACCATCAATTACTACTCGTTACAACAAATTACCCCCGTCCATTCAGTTCTCCTACCGCTTAATCGGCAAGCGCTATGACTGGAAAAACTGGCCGACGCTCTCCGAGGATCAGAAGGCGGGGAGCGGAGTGGTAGTACCGGTAACTAATGGTAATTAATAGAAATTACGAAGTAATTAAGTAGAAATTACCTTACCATATGGAGTTGCACGACCTCGAGGTGTACAAGCTTGCGCGAGAGATTGCGAGGGACGCGTGGGAAATATACAAAGTGATGGATTGGGAGACAAAGAAGATTATAGGGGACCAATTCATTCGCGCGATTGATTCGGTTGCCGCAAACATCGCGGAAGGATTCGGTAGATTTCACTATCTGGATAAAAATAAATTTTCGTATAATGCAAGAGGATCACTTACGGAAGGCGTTCATTGGACGGAGACGCTTCAAGAGCGAGGGAAGATTACGGCCGATCAGGGGAGGACGCTCCTCGAAAAACTGAACCGCTTGGGAGTAAAACTCAATAATTACATTACGAGCACAAAGAGAGTGAGCGTGTCGAAATGATTAGAACCCATCTCAAAAGTTATCCTTCCATGTCATTTTAATTACCTCGTGGTCATGTGCTATTATTTCTATAAAACTTGAAAGGTCGAGTAGGTTAGTTAATAGTTACTACTTAATTTCTATTAATTTCCATTAATTACAATAAATTACAGACGTTTATGGATAAAAATAAAACAATCGTGTGGGTCGTAGTGGGCGTCGTCGTTGCGGCGATCGTGATCTACTTCGCAGTTTCGGGAGGATTGCCGACCCCAACGCAACAGCCCGCGGGGACGCAGACGCCGCAGGGCACGGTCGCGGTAACGGGCACAAGCCCGATCGCGCCCTCAGGCGAGGTGATTGCGCCATCGGGTAAGGCGGCGGATAACACCTCGGTGCCGGGCTCGCAAACCGCGCCCCAGCAGTCCGCGCCGATTACAGAGACCCAGGTGCCGCCGCAGGCAATCAAACTTTCGGTTTCCGCCGCGGGATTTTCTCCCTCATCGTTTACGGTGAGGGCGGGGAAGGCGGTCACACTCTCCTTGACGGGTACGGACCAGCAGACGCACGTCTTGCGGTTCGACGATCCGTCGCTCCAGGCAGTCGCGATCGGCATCGGTCCCGGCCAGACGCGCGTCATCACCTTCAACGCGCCGTCGAAATCTGGCGACTACTCGTTCCACTGCGACGTCCCCGGACATGCCGCGAGAGGAGAGACGGGAAAGATGACGGTACAATAATTTTAGAAGCAGATAACGCAGAAGCTTCACGCAGATAGACGCAGATATGTTTCTGCGTTTTCTGCGTTATAATACTCTTATGGGCGATGATTTTCTGTATAAGGAGGAATCATATAAGATCAACGGTGCTTGTTTCGAGGTGTATAAGAATCTTGGTGGCGATTTCAAAGAGATAATGATCAATAAGGCGCTTGCGCAGGAGCTCCATAATCGAGGGCTTACTATTGAGAATCAAAAACGCATCAACATCTTTTACAAAGGGAAAAAGGTAGGAGTGTATATTCCTGATATCATAGTAAATGGGGTCATCATTGTTGAATTGAAAGCGAAACCTTTTCTCACGCCAAGCGATGAACGGCAGTTCTGGCACTATTTCAAAGCTACTGAATATAAACTCGGATTCCTCGTAAATTTCGGGAGTAGGAAGCTTGAAATAAAGAGGAGAGTATACGACAAGGCCAGGCCTTCGCATTAATGCAAAAGTATTTCTGCGTTATCTGCTTCTAACGTCTGGATATCTGCGTCTATCTGCGTGTGTTTCAGCGTGATCCGCTTCTAATGTCTAGATATCTGCGTGGTTTTGCGTCCAATTCTGCGTGATCTGCTTCTACGTTATAATGAATGTACATGTTTCACTTCTTTCGGAGGGGTAGACATCATAAAAAGAAAGAATCCCATCAAATCGTTGATTGGGGTTCTCCAAGATGGTGGGGGAACTGGGGAAGCGCACGGATTACACAGATAAGAAAACAGATCACACAGATCACCGATTGGGGACGTCCGAATAGAACCAACAGGTCCAGTAGGAAACAACGATTCCATCGCGAACTGCGGGTGGGCGTGGGGATTGCGGGGGCGACCGCGCTCCTCGTGCTTATCATCTTCGCGCTCGCCTTCTACGGCGCGGGCGCGCTCCGCCGGTTTATCGAGCGGAGCATGTTCTCGAATCTTATTATCCGTCTGCAGGAGCTTGAAAATAAAACTCCGGCGCCCGCAACCGTTTCCCAAAGCACCTCGTCCTCGGCACCCTACATCCCAAGCTCGCCGGCGGCGGTTCCAATTCCTCCTTCAATTCCCTCAATTCCAGGCGCACCGCCAAGCCCGAACGTACTCTACTCAACCTTCTATGCGGGATTCTCCGGCACGGGGTGGCTTAACACTAATCAGACATCGCTCTATCGCGATGACAACGAGTCCGCCATCATGTTCCCGCCGAAATATATCGTCTCCCAGCTTCAAAGCGCGCCGAGCGCGGCGTTTCCCGACACAGTCGCGGAAACCGAGCGCGCGTGCATTGCTGGGCGTTGCCTCTCGCGGAACGGATTGCAGTTGTTCTTCGATGGTTCGCCGCTCCCGCTTCCGGACGCGGTGCAAAATAAATTTGTCGCGCACGTCTCGATCGCCGCGCTGGATTCCAAATGGATTGTTGGTATCGTCACAAGCGACGGGGGACAGTATGCGGGCTATGTGTTTCTCTTCGACGGTTCCGCGTTTCTTCCGACGTTGGACGTCCAGGGGACGTCCAACGTCCCCGCGCCGCTCGTAACCTCCCAATACAAAGGCGTGTGGGGCTTCGGGGGCACGGAAAACGACTTCCTCGCCGTCTACGGCGCCTACGACGGCAAGGCGGTCCAGATTCACTATTCCCTAAAAACTAAAACCTATTCCCTAGTCAACATTTCCCAGTTCTTCCCGATCCGCGTGATGGCGAACGGCTTCCGCCCCGCCGTAATACAGGAGGTCCAACCTCCACCGGAGGTTGGACCTCCAACGGTAATCAGCGTGAATCAGCCAGCAATCAGCGGCAATCAGAAGACATGGTACGTCTTCTCCCTCACCGATCAGAAACCAAAATTCATCAAGCTCTGGGAGAACGGCACGGGCACGATTCAGGGGGGCGCGGATCTCACGGGGAGCGTGCTTCCTTCAGGCACCGCAACCGCACTTCTTGCGGCGGCACAGCTGGATGGCGGCCGCCCGGCGCTTTTTATCAAAGCGACGAAAGGGGACGGCAGTACCTCCTACTATAAGTTCATTGACGAGGGATTCGACAAAAGTGTGGCGCGGATGGTCGTCTCCTCGAATATCAACAACTACCCGTGGAGCGTCGCGCGCGCGGCGATCGCCTCGGCGAGTACGGGAAGCGGGGCGGGAACCATCGCGTTCGCGCTTTCTCCCGACGGCGTCTCGTGGCGCGATGCACCCGTGGGACAAATGGTAGAATTAAATGATGCCTCGAGCACCCGTCTCTTTTGGCGCGGCGTCTTCTCGCCCTCAAGCGACCCCATGTCTTCCCCCTTCCTCTCCGTAGTGAAAGTGGAGAGTCAGATAAATAGGCCAAGCCAATAATAAATTGCCCTAATTAACCTAATTGCCCTAATTTCTAAACGAACGCGCACGTCTTTAGGTCAATTAGAAATTAGATTAATTAGAAATTTATTGTATAATTAGTGTATATGGATCAGCAACCAACATCTCCTTCTCCCAAGAAGAGTTTTTCGACCCCAATCCTCCTCGGTATCGTCGCCGCGTTCGCGGTGATTGCGGTCGTCATCGTGGGCGGTGTGAGCGGTTGGTGGGGCGGAAAGCCGGCGGGGCAAAATAAGCAAAACCCCGCCCCCCCAAGCGAGCCGACCTATCAGGGCTACAAGGTGAAAGACATCTATTCCGCCGAGGTGCCGAAGGACGCGACCGTAACGCCGGCCGCCTCCGTCGTGCCCGCCTCGCCCTCGCCTACGCTCTCCACAAAGAACAGAACCTATACCCTGAAGGCGACAAAATCAGGCTTCGAGCCGAGCGTGCTCACCGTGAACGCGTTCGATACCGTCACGCTCGAGTTCACTGCGGCGGATGGGAGCTATGATCTCGCGATTCCGTACCTCGGCATCTCCTTCGCGCCCGTCGCGCAAGGTAAGACGAAAGAACTTATCTTCACCGCCTCGGGGAGCGGCACGTTCGCCTTCATGTGCAAGAACGCGTGTCCCTCGAGCGGCGCGATTCAGGGCACGCTCACAGTGATACCGCAGAACTTTTAACGAGATTTAAACATTTAAATATCTGAAAAATTTAAAACATTTGTATCTTTAAATTTTTACATCTTTACATTTTTGAATCTTTAAACTTTTAAATCTTTACATTTTTGAATCTTTAAACTTTTAAATCTTTAAATTTTTTAAATCTTTACATTTTTAAATCTTTATATTTTTAAATCTTTAAATATAACGATATGGCAACAATAGAACGCTTCGAAGATCTGCTCGTCTGGAAGAAGGGGAGGTTACTCACGAAAGAAATCTACCAAGCGCTTCGCTCGTGCCATGACATGGGGTTCCGCGATCAGATCCAGCGGGCGGCAGTTTCCATCATCTCGAACATCGCCGAGGGCTTCGAGCGCGGCACGCGGCAGGAGTTTTTGAACTATCTTTTCATTGCAAAGGGATCAGCGGGAGAAGTCCGCGCCCAGTTGTACGTGGCGCTTGATGTCGGCTATTTAAATATTGAAATATTTACATCTTTAAATGATTTGGTAACGCAATGCTCGAAACTACTCTCCAGTTTTATAGAAAAAGTGAAGGGCGGATCCCGGCGGGGTACGCAGTTCAAGCAGGTGCGGAAAGGCGATGTCTTCTTCGAGCGCATGCTCCGCGAGCACAACATGGTCCGCCTCCCCGACGGAAGGGTCGTGTCGAAAGAGGAAAGCCCAGAAAGTCTTTAGGTTGTTGTGTCTTTATATCTTTCTATCTTTAAATATTTATATTTTTAAATTTCGTATTGTTGTTTCCATCTTTAAATCTTTAAATTTTTAAATATCCGTATCTTTCCATCTTTACATATTCGTATCTTTCCGTGTCCCTATACTCCCGCCCCGCCCGGCAAACGGCGTCCCGCGATTGTGGAGCAATAAACGGCGGGTTGGACGTGGAGGAGGGGTTGTAGTACCATATGGATATGAAGAAGACGTACCAATATAATGTGATTTTCCGTGCGGAGCCCGAAGGGGGATACACCGTTATGGTCCCCGCGCTCCCCGGGTGCGTTACCTACAGCAAAACCCTTATTGCGGCAAAGCGTATGGCGCTTGATGCGATCGAGGCATATTGTACGAGCCTCAAGAAGCACAACGAGTCCATTCCTTCCGACGAAGGGACGTTTGTCGCATCGCTGAACCTTGAACGTGCCCAAACTTCCTAGCATATCGCCAAAGCGGTTAATCCGATTCCTGGAGCATAATGGTTTCTTGCTCGACCATGTGAGCGGAAGCCATTTTGTTTTCTATTGCGCCACCACGAAGAAAAGGGCGGTGGTGCCGAAGCACGCCCGTGATATTCCCAAAGGCACACTCCTTGCTCTTTTGCGCGAGCTGGGTTTCTCGCGGGAGGATATCGTTGTATTTTTTTCTTCGAAGAAAGAGAGGTGACGGGCATTCGTCCCCCGCCATCGCGTTTGCTATAATAAAAAAATGGAAGCGCGGGAAATCATACCATTGATCGTCGCGCTTATACGAAAACATCTTGCCCCGGAAACGTATCAGATTCTCCTTTTCGGCTCGCAGGTGCGCGGTGACGCCTATCCCACATCCGATGTGGATATAGGTATTGTGGGCGATCATCCCGTGCCGTTTCATACAATGGCGCAAATACTTGATGAAAAGGACGCTCTCCCCACGCTTCGCACAATTGATGTAGTGGATCTCGGTGCGGTGGACGTACCGTTCCGCGAATCGGTGCTCTCGTATGCCAAACGTATTTGAGTCATTTACCCCCACACCAAAAAGTTTGGTGTGGGGGTTTACGCAATCGCTTGTGCGGCTTCGCGATTCCCAGCTGATTCCTTAATGTCTATCAGAGTCTTGCTCTGATACTTTTGTGGATAACTCTGTAATTTGCAAACCCCAAAGGGGCGGGTATACTTTGTTTGTATGAAGAAGAAGGAAGTAAAAGAGGGGACGGTGACCCTCGAAACATTGGCGAAGATGGTGCAGAAAGGGTTTGAGGAAACCGCGACGAAAGCGGAATTGAAAGAGGGGTTATACGGATTGAGAATAGAGATGAATGAGCGTTTCAACAAGGTTGACGACGATATCCGCTACATTCATGGTGGTCTTGACATAATGCGGCGCGAGCTCGAGGAGATCAAAATAAATCCCCACACCTAATCTGGATATGTTTTATGTCTGCATTCTACGGAGCAAGAAGGATAATAACCTTCAGATTAGGTGTGGGGATAAAGCAAGAGTGAATACGCTCGAGAAGAAACTCGCAAAGTTGAAGCAATAGAAGGTGTGGAAAAGGGAAATTGGAAATTCTATCCGAAGAAGCCGATGCGGAGTTTCCGCGATCTTGAGGTATATGCAAAATCCCTCGAGTGCGCGGTAACCGTTACCTCGGTGGTGAAGCGCGCCACCCCCGACTTCTTCGCGCTTGAAGGAATGATGCAGTGTGCGCTCTCCGTGCCACTTCTCGTCGCGGAGTCGCATTCTCTGCGCTTTGCAGATAAGAAGGGAAGTATCATGCTCCTCGAACGCGCGATGGCGGGATGCAACAAGATGGTGGTGTATCTCGAAGAGGCGGTGGGGATATATGGGTGTCCCGGTGCAGATATTGATCCGGCGTTAAGCCCCGAGCCAAAAGAGAAAAAAGGAAACGAGGGAAAGAGGAAGGATGCCAAAGGCAAGGATAATATCGGCACTGGGCGTCCCCGTGCTGAAGTTGCCATGGCGCCTGCGGCGCCGGTCCCGGGGACAGGCCAAAGCGGGACACTCGGGATAGGAATGCTGAATCCCGACCTCGTAAACGACCTCATTACAAAATACCTCGATGTGCGGGGCAAGATGTTTCGGCTCGAACAATCATGGAAGAAGTGGGATAACGAACACGCCCCCACACCTGCATAGTTCGGGGTACATTCCCGAACCCCCACAGGCATGGGTTCGGTGTGGGGGCACACATGATTCTATTGAAATCTGGTAGTATCTTAGCTATCTATTGTATGATCCGCGACGGTAATTTCCCAGAAAATCTAGTATAATCAACTTGATTATGGTTGGGCAGTTTGTAAAAGGCAGAGTTTTTGTTTTCATTGATGCCGCGAATATTTTATATTCCCAGCAAACGTTGCGTTGGTGTGTCGATTATAAAAAACTGAAAGAATATTTTGAAAAGGAATGCGATCTCAAAGGCATGTATTTTTATACTGGCCGAGTTGGTGAAAACCACAAGCAAAATTCTTTCATAGAAAAACTTAATAAGCTTGGTTATGGGGTTAAAGCTAAAGAGGTAAAGAGGATTAAAATTTCAAGAACAACCTACGAATGGAAAGGCAATCTCGATGTAGAACTTACCATTGATGTTTTGGCAAATCTAAATAATTTTGACACCCTCATACTTATGTCGGGAGATAGCGATTTTGCTCCGCTCTTGGATAAGGCAAAAGATAATAAGAAACAGGTTCTTGTTATGTCCACAAAAGGACATGTGTCAAAAGAGCTTCTTGAAAGAGCAAAGTACATCAATATCAAGAAATTAAAGGATCAAATATCCTTTCTAAAATAAAAGAATCCCCCCGCCGAAGCGGGGAGAGGTTTGACATTGTGAGTATAGCAAGACCGCAAATCCTGTCAATTAAGAAGTCCTAGTTTCTAGGAAGCAGAAGCAAGGAAATGTTTGAGAAATTACGGAATGCAAAATTGAGAGTTCTTGGATGGCTCCGCCGTATCACGGGTGGGCGCGGGGAGCGTGAAATTTCCGAAAGTCGTGATACAGACGCAGACACCCCGCGTGATACGGAGAATGCGGTGGAACCCCTCGGACAAGCCCCCACACCTCGAGAGGTGTGGGGGCAAGCGCAAGGTCAGGCACCGGCGGCCGAATCCTGCCCCTACTGCGCCTCAAAGCAGTTCGTAAGGCGCGGCACCCGCAAGAAAAAACTCGAAATCGCCCAGCTCTATCTCTGCCGTGCCTGCGGGAAGACCTTCACCGCCCAGTCCGTGAAGGGCAGGCGATACCCGCTCTATCTCATCATCGAGTCCGTGCAATATTACTATCTCGGCTACTCGCTCACGCAGTCGTCCGCGATCGTCCGCGCGAAATTCGGGGTCGCGATTCCTCCCGCGACTATTTCCGATTGGACGCGGGAGTTCGCGGCGTTCTGTCCCTATACCCGCCTTCGTGAGTTTGCACTCAAGCGGTTCTCCGCGAAAGATGCGGTTGTCGTAACCTCGATGGCGCACCGGCAAACCTACCGTTTCCGCTATCACCGCGCGAAAATATCGCTTATCCTTGATGATTTCAAACACCGAAAATTCGAGCGGCTCCGCGACTATCTCGAGTCCGTCTCCGCCGAAACCCCCCACCACTATTTTCAGGAGGGAGACCGCATTTCGGAAACGAAGGCGCGGTTCAGCTACGAAGGCGTGTACCTTCGCGCAAAGGAAAACTACGCGACCCGCATCGCTCATTTCGTGCTCCAAGCCGTGAAGGAAAACAAGTTCCGGCACGAGGCGCTCCAGCGATTTATGATCGCGACCGACTCGGTAACCGTGGCGACCGAGGTGCCCGTCTATATCACCGGCGAAGATATGGAACACCTCCAGCGCGCGCTCGGATTCGAGATCGCGGGATTTGACGATTGGAAGAAAGACAAGCGGCGGATCCTAATCACGGGGCATATTGATTTTTTGCAGGTGCGGAACGGGCAGGTGCATATCATGGATTATAAGCCGCATGCGGAGAAAGAGCGTCCGATCGAACAGCTTACGTGGTATGCGCTCGCGCTCTCGCGGCTCACGGGGCTCCGCCTCTATGAGTTTGTGTGCGCGTGGTTCGACGATACCCACTACTTTGAGTTTTACCCGCTCCACGTGGTGATGAAAAAAACAAAGCGCGGCGGCAAGGCGCGGAAAAAGAAGTGGAACGCGGAGCTCAAGGTTGGTGTAGCGCGCCCGCTCGAAGAAGTTACCGCGCCGCCCGGGAAGCGCCGCGCGACGATTCTGCCACCCTGATTTGTTATAATAAAGTAGAAGATGCGAAGATTCTTTCTCAGCTTAATATTTCTGATATTCGCGGTGCTTTTTGTTACCGTTTTTTCCGTTGCGCACGCGATCCCGCAACTCGGCACGAACCCCTTGAACGGGAACAGCCAGTATATCTATAACCTCGGCGGCATCTCGATTGGGGCAGGCATTGCGACCTCGTCCGCCGCAATCTGTTTCGCGGGCGGGTGCCAGACCACACCCTTCCTTGGAAGTTCGCAGACAATCACCGCGGGGAATGTGTCAAACGGCGTCTTCGGGTACCCCGCGGCATCAAACGCGTACTCCTTCCCGGCGTACTTGGGCGTTGCGACTACAACGACCGTGGGGTTACCGCAACAGCTTTCGGTCTATGGGAACGGGTACTTCAGCGGTTCCGTCGGCATCGGGACGACGAGTCCAACTTCATTATTGCATTTATCATCAACTAGACCGCAGATTAATATTGCTGACACAAGTGTCGGAGGCAGTACTTGGTGGATACAAAATTATGCTAATAGTTTAGGTGACTTAGCTTTTGGAGTGAGTGGCGGAGGAACTAAGTTAGAAATTTTGAATAACGGCAACGTCGGCATCGGGACGACGGGGCCGGGGTATCCACTTGATGTTGCTGGAAATGGAAGGATGAGAGTTAGACAGGGAGCCAATGGAACAGCAGGAATTTGGTTTTATCAAACAACTCCCGCTG
>JAKAHD010000011.1 GCA_021815205.1 bacterium | reverse complement strand
CGGGCGCTCACGGAATGGCTCGTGGAGTACAACTTCAGGAGACCGCACCAATCCCTTGCCTATCTCACCCCAATCGAGTTCAATGAGAAGTGTTACGAAGTGTCAGGGATGTACTCATCCAGTACAGCAACTTGATTGTTGCCAATGAATTGATTACAATACAAACTAAATGGGGCGGCGAATTGCCCCTCATCACTCTCGCAACCAAAGTCGAGCCGGAGTGGATTAAAAACAATGAACCAAGGAGGCGATAAAAATATGAGCGAAAAACAATTTGAAATTCCAGACCAACCGGGTGATTTTGAAAAAAGAATATCCGGTAGAATGGCAGGGAAACGTGGAGAAGGATTTATTGAATTGGGAGAAGACAAACCAGAACAGAACGAATCAAGAGAGGGGAAGGAGAAGCTAAAGATTGAAAAATTAACGATCAATGATTTTGCGCGCGAGATCGGTCTTCAACCCGACGCGCAGGGTCGTTTCACGTTCGGCCCGGAGCATGATCGATTGGCGTATGAATACGCTGAGAAATTCGCTCGCGACAGACATGCCGAGGGAATTTTAATTGACGGCGTGGCATCACCGGGAGTGATCGCCAGTTTATTGCACGGGGCGCATCCTGCAGAAGGTTATCTCACTTATATGCAGAAGGATGCGGAGGGGAAAATGGTGAGAGGCGAAACGAAAGTTTTAGAGCCGTTGCCCGAAGGTGAGGGGCGTGGCCCGGAAGGATTCACGTGGGCGAAAAGAGAAACCCCTGACTACACCCTTATTGAATTTGCGCTTGCCGGGGACTTTAAAGTTGATGATCTGGACAAGGTAATTCCACCTGACGTTGATCCGTCAAAGCCAGTGCTCATTTCCGGTCGCGGCCCTCTTTACTTGACACACACAATTGCCGCCGGATATAGACATTATAAAGGCATTCCAGGTGTTGGTTTTTATCAACCTGCAAGCAAGTTCGGTCCAGCTAAAACCGAGATTGGTATTTCGCACCACGAGGAGTTGCCACTTGGATTGAATTTCGGCGAGCCGACAGAGATAGGCTTGGCTAAAGAGCAATATGAGAAACGAATCACAGAAAATCTCACGGGGCTTAAAGAAGGAATTGAAAGACAGAAAGTTGCTTCCATAGAGGTAAACGGCAAGATGATTAAAATTACTTTTGATAGCGGCGAGAGCTACAATGTTTCCGTCCGTGAGGTGGTCAAGGGTGAATAACTCAGAAACCAGCGGCGGCTCAAAAGATATTCGTAATGGTATACTCCCTCCTTCCGGCGGGGGGTTCTATGATTACTTTCTCGCCTTTCTTCTTGCCGAGGAATGCTCTCCCCAAGGGAGCGCGCGGCGTGATTACCCTGCACTCCCCCACTTTTATTCCCGCGCCGCTCTTGAGAAAAAAGAAGGTTGATTGCTTCCCCTCTTCCTCGACCTCAAAAAGCGAGCCGATTTCAATCTTCTCGAACGAATCGTTCAGCGTGAAATGGCGGAGCGTCTCGAGTTCGCGTTCTTTCGAGAACAGGTCTTCGTTCGTCTTCGCTTCAAGATTCTGCATCTGCGATTTCGTCGTGTCGCTGTGGGATTCCATCGCGCTTGGGGCTTCGACCCCCGCCTTATGAATCATGCCGATGCTCTTTTTCAGATTGCGAACTTCCTTTTCGAGTCCTTCGATGAATTTTTTCAAAATGTCTTTTTTATCCATGGCGCTTTTCTATTATATTATGTTTTTCTCCATTGTGCTGTACCGCGCGAAAAGAGGTCCAACCTCCACTGGAGGTTGGACCTCGATAGCCCTCAATTATGGTGATCTGCGGCAATCAGCTTCACCCCGTTAGAAGTTGCGCAGAAATAATGATGCGTCTTCTTCTATGATGCGATTATCATAAATCCCGTGAGAAGCTCACACGGGGGCAGGAAACCCCGCGTTCGCCACGGGACGAGGCATTCACCCCCCCCACACGAAATGAGTGTGGGGGTTCATCCCCGTGGCACGCCCGGGGTTTTCTGCTTCTCACGGGATAAAGAACTGGGAGTGATCCCAATGTGAGACTTCTAACGGGGTAAAATCAGCGGAAATCCATCCTTAAAGGAACGGGACAATTAAGAGCGCTACGATATTTATCACTTTAATAAGAGGATTGATTGCGGGACCCGCGGTATCTTTATAAGGGTCCCCAACCGTGTCGCCCGTAACCGCCGCATGGTGCGCGTGAGAACCCTTGCCGCCGTGATTTCCCGCTTCGATATGCTTCTTCGCGTTGTCCCACGCGGCGCCTCCTGAGGTCATTGAGATCGCGATGAAGAGCCCCGAGACGATCGTACCAATCAAGAACCCGCCGAGCGCTTCTTTCCCAAATACAAACCCCACGACGAGGACCGCAACAATCGGCAGGAGCGCGGGCACAACCATTTCTCCCAGAGCCGCTTTCGTCACGATATCCACTGCCGTCTTGTAGTCCGGTTTCGCCTCGCCCGTCATGATACCCTTGATCTCGCGGAACTGCCGCCGAACCTCTTCGACGATCGCGCCCGCCGCCTTCCCGACGGACTTCATTGCCATCGAACCGAAGAGATAAGGAATTGCGGCACCGAGGAGCAAACCGATCAATACGTAAGGATTTTCGAGATCAAATGACATCGTCGAGTGAAAGAATAAGGAGATCGAATCGGTGTAGGCACTGAAGAGCGCCAAGGCCGCGAGCCCTGCGGACGCGATCGCGTATCCTTTGGTCACCGCCTTCGTGGTATTTCCCACCGCATCTAACGCATCGGTAATCTTCCGCACCTCCTCGGGCGCCTGCGTCATCTCCGCGATGCCGCCCGCGTTATCCGTTACCGGACCGAACGAGTCGATCGAGACGATAATGCCAGCAACAGAGAGCATCGCAGTCGCCGCAATCGCAATCCCGTACACGCCGCTCAAAAGATACGCACCCATGATGCCTCCTACGATAATAAGGATCGGGAGGAAAGTTGATTCCATACCGACCGAGAGCCCCATAATAATATTCGTTCCATGCCCCGACTTCGACGCCTCGGAGATACTCTTCACGGGACGATATTTTTTCGAAGTATAGTAATCGGTTACCACTACCATAAGCGCCGTAACCGCAAGCCCGATCACGCTTGAAAGGAAGATTGGAAGATACCCGTCGTTGAAGAAGACGTGCGAGAAGAACCAGAACAAAGCCGCCGCAACGACGAGCGCGACCGCAAGCCCTTTGTAGAGTGCGCCCATAATATTCTGCTTCGGCCCAATTTTCACGAAGAAACTTCCTACAATGGAGGCGATAATCGCGAGCCCCCCCAATACGATCGGGAAGAGAAGCTGAAGACCCGCGTACGCGGCCGAGACGCCGATAAGCATCGCGGCGGCCAGAGTAACCGCGTACGTTTCGAAAAGGTCGGCCGCCATGCCCGCGCAGTCACCCACGTTATCGCCCACGTTATCGGCAATCACGCCGGGGTTCCGCGGATCATCTTCGGGAATTCCCGCTTCCACCTTCCCGACAAGGTCGGTGCCCACATCGGCGGCTTTCGTAAATATCCCGCCCCCCAAGCGAGCGAAGACCGAAATTAAGCTCGCGCCGAAACCCAAACCCACCAAGCTCTGCACGCTGCCTGTCATGAGATAGAATCCAGAGACCGCGAGGAGCCCGAGCGTGACGACAAGAAATCCCGTAACGGACCCCGCCTTGAATGCCAGCGAAAGCGCAGAACCCAAGCCCCGCTCCGCCGCGGCCGCCGTCTTCGCGTTTGAACGCACCGCGACACTCATACCGAAGTATCCTGCGAGCGCGGACGCGACGGCGCCAATCAGGAATCCGAGCGCCGTGATCCATCCCAAGGTCGCAAAAATAAGTATAAAAAGCACGATTGCGACATTCCCGACCGTACGATACTCACGGCTCAAATACGCCGCCGAACCTTCCTGGATCGCGCGCGAAATCTCCCGCATCTTCTCATTCCCCGACGGCTGTTTCTTGAGCCAGAGGGCAAGCGAGGCGGTATAGAGAAGCGCAAGCGCGATAGGACCGAAAATGAGATAATACACGGAAATGAATGGAAATTAATAGTACACTAACGGAAATTAAGTTGTTTATTACGATTAATTTCTTCCTAATTTCTATCAGTTACCATTAATCACTCTTTGTTTTTTCTTCGACGATTTTTTCTTCTGTTTCTTTTTGTTCTTTCTGGGCTTCATCAGATTTCTCTTCCTCTTCCGCGACTGCGACGCCTCCTTCCTGTACCGCATCGGGGTTCGACTGCGAACGCACATCGATCTTCCATCCCGTAAGCTTCGCCGCGAGCCGTACATTTTGTCCTCCCTTTCCGATCGCCAAACTCAACTGGTCTTCCGCAACTAAAACCTTTGCCTCGCGGCGCGGAAGAATTTCGACGAGTTTCGCCTTTGCGGGCGAGATCGCGTTGCCGATAAACTTCTCCGGATCTTCGGACCATTCGATAATATCAATCTTCTCGTTCCCGAGCTCGTTCGTCACGGCCATGACGCGCGTCCCGCGCTGGCCAACCGCGGACCCTACGGGATCCACGCCCTCCTCGTTTGAGGAGACCGCAATCTTCGTCCTGCTCCCCGCTTCCCTCGCAATCTGCTTTATTTCAACCGTTCCGTCGGCGATTTCGGGAACTTCAAGCTCAAAAAGCTTCGCGACAAAATTCGGATGCGAACGCGAGAGCACGATGCCCGGCCTCCGCACATCATTCTGCACTGCGAGTACGTAGAAGCGCATTCTATCACCCAACCGATAATGTTCGCCCGGAATGCTCTCGTTCGGATACATAATCCCCATCGCGCGGCCGAGGTTGATATACACGTTCCCGCGCTCGAAGCGCTGCACGACGCCGCTCACGATCTCCCCTTCCTTATCTGCGAACTCCTCGCGGATCGAGGAGCGCTCCGCCTCGCGGATATTCTGGAGCACCACCTGCTTCGCGGTCTGCGCCGCGATGCGCCCGAAGTCCTCATGCGTCTCGAGCGGAAACTCGAGCTCCTCGCCTAACACTGCGTCCTTTTTGAACTGCACCGCCTCTTCGAGGAAGATATGCCGATCTGCGTTGTACCGCGGTAAGACACCCTCCGCTTCCTCCGCGGGAGTCGGTTCTTTCGGCTCTTCCCCCTCTTCTTCCGAGACGATGCGTACCGTCGTCTGATCCACTACGGTCTTCACTTGGAAGAATTGCAACTCCCCGGTCTTCAGGTCGATTTTCGCCCGAATTATCTCGGAGCGCTTTCTGTATTCTTTTTTGTACGCGGCGGCGATTGCGGCTTCAATTGCTCCCATCACCTTCTCCACGGGAATGCCCTTCTCGGACGCAATCTGTTCAACCGCACCGCTTAATGATTTTAAATCCATCATAGAATGAAATCCTAAATCCTAATTTCTCTCCCCGCGGGAGATGTCTGTCCCTACGGGACATCTCCCGCAGGGATGACCGAAGGGATATAAATCCTAAACAATAACCGAAATCCAAATACCAAATAAATTCGAATTATGAAATCCAAAACACGTCTTTTGTGTTTCGCATATTGGAATTTCGAGAATTATTTGGGATTTGGTGTTTGAGATTTGGTGCTTATTTATTAATACGCCGCTCTCTAGGGAGCGGTCAGGAATAGTGTTATGGTACCACTTCGGTGTGTGCTGTCAACTCCCATTGGAGCGATGTTCAAATGCCGTCATTGCGAGGAGCTTGCGACGAAGCAATCTCACACACCATATGAGATTGCCACGCTCATTTTATTCGCTCGCAATGACGGGAGAGTACGACGTTCGAACATTACATCGTCAATCAGAAGCTGACGCATAAATATGAATCCCGAGTAATTTTCGTTACCCGGGATCAAAATAAATATATTTTTTAACCTATGGACAGGAGCGCGGGATTGAGGACGCCGCCGGATTCGTTGGCCTTCTCGCCTTCGTTTCCGAGTTGGGTTTTGAGGTTGTGCCAGCGACGTAACTGGTCGCCGTACTTCCAACAAGACGCGATCTGGGAGACGGCACACCCGTACATGAAGCCCGTGATCCCTTCAAGGTCGGCCTCGTGAGACGTGGCGTCCGCCACATCTTCGAGATTCTTCCCGTTGGCCATCTCGATCTGCATGAGACGAGCCCAGCGTTCCGAGTAGGTTATGATAGTGCCACCGTAGCCATCGCTATTGACCCGTATGGACTTTTGCCAGCCCGCTTCGTCCGCGAGCTCGATGCCCGGAGCGTTGGCCAACTTTGCCTCGACGGCTTCGCGGTGAATCTTGGCTTTCGCCTTGTACTCGGCCTGATGCTTCTGACGCCTGCGCTCGTTCTTGGCCTCGACGCGCGCGTCGTTCTCCTTATCCTTCGCTGTGAGTTCGGCTTTCGGATAGGGTCCAACCTCGCCTTCGATGTAGCTTGACTGGGCACGCTGTTGGTCACGTAAGATGAGTTCTGCATTGGAATCGCCGTTCACCAGCACCGTGACGCCGTTGAGTTCCTGCTTCGCCGTGAAGTTGCCCTTCTTGGCGAGCCCGATCATCTCCCTGATGGTGTCACTGATGAGGTTGTTGTAGAAGTTCGTTTCCTTGACTTTCATTTCGTACCTCCTATTTTGAGTTTGTGAATGTGCGGTTTTTGAGCCATAATAGCCCTAATAAATCTTATTGCTGTTCTACTATACGGATAACTTTCTGTCAAGAGCGGTGAGGGCGAATTCAATCTCGAAGCGCGGCATTAACGAATTAATATTAAGATTCTTCTCCTCCAGAGGAGAATCAGAACAACACATAGGATCTACTAAACCAATTGACGATCGTCAATCAGTTTAGTGA
Source organism: bacterium (assembly GCA_021815205.1). GTDB lineage: Bacteria > Patescibacteriota > Minisyncoccia > UBA6257 > GWB1-50-10 > JAKAHD01. The sequence continues at coordinate 17,458 of JAKAHD010000011.1, read as the reverse complement.
TTCTCGAAGTTCACGCTTCCGGTACTCAATTAGGAGATTCTTTTCTCTCTGCAGGAGATTAGAATGATATAGGGGTTGCCGTCCAAATAAAGAATAAAGCAATTTGCATTATTTGCAGTCATTCGCATTATTCGCGACTACTCCACATTCTCGTAGTGGTTTACCATAAACTCTTCTCCCACTCTCGTGAGCGCGATCACATCGAGGCGCCACCCTCTTTTGTCATTCACGAGTTCCTTGTAATGCCCCGCGTAAAGCGAAGCCGTGCGGGAGAATTTTTTCATCTTCGCCGCGCTCATCTGATCTTCGGGGCGCAGGGCTCCCCCGCTCATCGTTTTTACTTCGACAAAGACGAGTGTTTTGTCCGGCGCCTTCGCGATAATATCGAGTTCGCCCCACGGCTTTCTCACGTTCCGTTCAATGATCTTGTATTTTTTCTTCTCGAGATACCGCGCCGCGAACTGCTCGCCTTCCATTCCCAGCGCCCATCGTACGGTGGTCATACTTTCAGTATAGTATACCCCCACCTAAGATCGTGGGTACAACCCGCATTCTATAAAGTATTCACCGCAGGGTAAGTTCTTTGCACCCCTCAATGCGCCACGGCGCGTTGAAAGGGGAAGCGTGGCAAGACCTACGGGGTATTCTGGGAATGTGTGGGGATAAACAATCAAAAACCCAAAAATTTACCCTCCTCCGCGAGCGAAAGCGAGCGAATGTGCCCCAAAATTTTTAAATTTTGGGGTTTTTCTTCTTCTAAAATGTTGGTCGACCAACAATTTTGGCATTTTACAGACCATTTTTTGAAAAAATGTAGGTTTCATCGCACTATCAGCTTGTCTGAAATTTTGATAAATTTTTGTAGTATTTATGCGGAAATGTAGGTTTCATCGCACTATCAGGTTTTTCAGTTTAACAGGTTTTTCAGTTTTTCCTGTTTTTCCCAGTTTTCTTTGTTTTTCATTTTTAGGTCTAGAAGGTCTATCGAAGTTCAACTTCACTACAAAATAGTGAAGTTGAACTTCGATAGGGGAGCTGGTTTAATACTCTGGTATGAAGCGGTTCCTCACAAAACCCTTCTCGGAGAATATTATCTTTGCCGATACCGAGTTCTCAACACTCAATCCCTATGAGGGTGAGATTCTCTCGATTGGCCTTTTGAAATTCGGCGGTGAGGAGCTCTATCTCGAGCTTGAGCATGAGGGATGGACAAGCAACTTCGTGAAAAAACACGTTCTTCCCCTTCTTGCAGAACCAAAAGTTTCTCGGGAAGAAGCACGCAAAAAGATAATCGCGTTCGTGGGAGAAGGGGAGCCGTATATGGTAGGCCTCGTGAACCAATTCGACACGATTCACCCCCACATCTATGCATAGGTGTGGGGGTTTACCTCTACAAGCTTTTTCAGGCCAATGGCAGGCAGGCCCAGCCGTTTCACTGGCTCCCGATAGATTTCGCCGCAATCCTTTTTGGAGAAGGGTACGACCCGGAAAAATTTTTGAAGGTCGCGCGCGAACTCGGGGTTAAGCCGCAGCAATTCCGCGCGCACCACGCACTGGACGATGCAAAACTCCTGCGCGAGGTGTTTCTAAAATTCTTCGATATTACTCTGGAAGAGGATTATGCAGATACCCAGGCAGATTGACGCAGAATGTGTCTGCGTATATCCGCGTCTTATCTCTATACCTTCCCAGAATACCCCGCAGCCTGCTCTAAGGATGACTCTCACATCTGATGCCATGTGGGGGATTCATTTTACATTACTAACTTATGCGACGATCGTCGCATAAGTTAGTAATGTAAAAAATGTGTATGTGCCGATAGAATATGAAGCTCCCCAGCCTTACGGCCGGGGTATCTTCATTCTCTTCGGCGGAATCCGGCCGTTACTCCCTCCTTCGCTCTCCCGAGCTACGGAGGGTCCGCCTCGTATGCATCCACGGGCTTACGCCCGTGGTCTTGCGAAAGCGGATAAATGGGAGTTGCCGCCCAGGATTAACATTCATGGGTAATTGAACCTCGTTCTCCAAATCGAGTTGCTCTAAGATTGAACTTCCTGCGGGAGGTTCAATCTTCTTGATCATTCCGAGAGGTTACATGCAATTATCGATTTTCAATTGAATTTCCCGAACGAGTTCATCGAGCGTCTCTTTTGAAGACGCCGCGGCGAAAAAGCGGAGCAACGGCTCCGTGTTCGAAGGCCGTACGCCGAAAATCCATTCTTTCCCAGTGAAGACAATTCCGTCAGTTGTGTCTTCTTCGAGGTTTTTCCTCCCTTTATACTTTTCCGTTATCTTTTCGAGGGCGGCCATTGGATTCCCAGCATTCACATTCCACTCTACGCTGTAAAACCTAGGAACAGAGGCAAGAAACTCATCAAGCGAAGGGAGTTGCGAGACAACTTCAAGGACATTAAGAAGCGTAACTACGCCCGAATCGGCGCCGAAAAACTCCCTAAAGTAGTAGTGGCCGGAATACTCGGCTCCCACTTCGGCACTGGTTTCTTTCATTTGTTGCTTCATGAAATATGTCCCGACACGCGATTTCCAAAGCACCCCCTTATATCCGATGCGTTTCAGAATATGGAATATCTGCACCTCGGCGACAAGACTCTTCTTCCCTCCGTCCGCAAGCAAGAGCGCAATCACATAGGCGGGGATCTCCTCTCCGAAACCGCTCACAAAAAAAGCCCTGTCGCCGTCCGCATCAAATGCAACGCCGAGATCAGCCCTCGTTCTTTTGACCTCATTTTTTAATTCTTCCAATGCCCCCGGCGCGAGGGGATTCGGGTCTCTCGAAGGAAATTTCCCATCGGGAATATCGTGCAGAAGATGGAAAGTTATATTCGGGAATCGTTCCGCGATCACCGTGAAAAAAGAGCCGACCGCCCCGTTTCCGAAATCGCATACCACAGAACACCGTTTTGAAACATCAAACTGCTTTGCAAGAAACGCGGCATAGTCGGATGACATATCCCGCGTTTCATATTTTCCTTGTCCTTGAGGCAGTGCGCCTGCTCGCGCGATCGCCTTAAAGACCGCTTGCCCGCCCGTCATCGCTGCACCGGGCCCCACCACCTTGAACCCGTTCCATTCCGAAGGGTTGTGGGACGCGGTAACCATCACGCCGCCCGCCGCGCCGAGTATATTCACCGCAAAATAGAAAAGGGGGGTGCTGCACACGCCGACATCAATCACTTCGTAGTTCTCGTTGGCGCGCAAACCTTTCACGAGCGCCGCAGCGAGTTCCAAGGAACCGATCCGCACATCCCTTCCCACAATTATTTTTCCGGAAGGGAAGAGTACCCTGCACCCTCGGGCAACTTGAGCGGCAACTTCTTCGTGTACCTCGCTCGGATACACCCCGCGAATGTCGTACGCCTTGAAGATGGAGGGATCCATTCATTGCATTTTAGCGCAATTTTCACTTTAATGTAATTGAGGCATTCAAAAAACATTGCGGCGTCATCTTGAGCCACGAGGCGAAGAATCTTATTAAGATCCTTCGCTCCGCTTAGGATGACAAGGACAGCACGATGGCAAAACAAAAAAAGAAAGTTGCGGAAGAGAGAAAAAGATCGAAGCACGCACAAGAAGAAAAAGCCGTTCAGCTTCACCCCGAGACGAAAAAAAATATCTGGGTCGTCATCTTCCTCGCCACGGCGCTCTTCTTCCTCTTGGCCGCGGGGGGTGTTGCGGGGCCGTGGGGGAGCGGCATCTACTCTTTTTTCGATATGCTCTTCGGGTGGGGCTACTATCTTCTTCCGGGAATGGCGCTCCTTATCGCATTTACACTCCTCACCGAAGAGGTGGAACGGCTTTTCGGAACCTCCTTGATCGGAGGAGGTATTTTTATCCTCGCGGCACTCGGCTTCATTGATATCGTCGCGCCCGGAAACGGAGGCGCCTTGGGCGGCATCGTGGGAGCATTGAAGATTCCTTTCAGCGTCCCCGGCGCGCTTGTGATCACGCTCGCGGCGCTCCTCGTCTCGTTCCTTGTGATCGTGAATCGGCCGCTCCGCCTCGCACAGCTTTTCAAAAAAAACGAAGAGGAAGAAGAACAGGAGCCGGAAGTGGATGTCCATATGCCCGAGCCCCCGCTTCTCAAGGAGATGGGTGGAAAAAAAGAAGAGGAATCTCCAAGGAAAAAGGAGGGGTTGAAAATTGAATCGAAGATCGAGACGCCGGCCATCGCGTCTTTCAAACCGATCAAGAACTACGTGGCGCCGCCCCTCTCGCTTCTGAACTCCACAACAGAGAAGCCGACGATTGGCGATCTGCGGGCAAACGCGAACATCATTAAGCGCACCTTCGAGAGTTTCGGCATCACGGTCGAGATGGGGGAGATTAATGTGGGTCCGACCGTGACGCGCTACACCCTAAAACCCGCGGAAGGTGTGAAGCTTTCGCGTATCACGGCGCTCCACCAGGACCTTGCGCTTGCCCTCGCCGCGCATCCTATTCGTATCGAGGCGCCGATTCCCGGCAAATCGCTCGTAGGCATCGAGGTGCCAAACAAGGCGGCGGCTCTCGTACGCCTCGGGAGCCTGCTCCTCTACCCCGACTTCCAAAAAAGCGGCCAGCTTGCATTCGTCTTGGGGAGAAGCGTGAGCGGAGAGCCAATCTTCAAGGACATCGCGAAGATGCCGCATCTCTTGGTCGCTGGCGCAACCGGCTCCGGAAAATCCATCATGATCCACTCGATTATCATGTCCCTTCTCTTTAAAAACTCCCCCGACATGCTCCGCTTCATTATGATAGACCCGAAACGAGTGGAACTTTCCGTCTACGACGGCATCGCGCATCTCCTCGCGCCGGTCATCGTCGAAAATAAAAAGGCGATCGGTGTCTTGCGGTGGGCAATCCAGGAAATGGATCGCCGTTACCAAATATTACTTGAGGCGGGCTCGCGCGATATCAAAAGTTACAACAGCTCAGGAAAATCGCTTCCCTATATTGTGATCGTAATCGATGAACTTGCGGACCTCATGACGCAGTATGGAAAAGAGGTGGAGGGTTCGATCATCCGCCTCGCGCAGATGGCGCGTGCGACGGGCATCCATCTTATCGTCTCAACCCAGCGCCCCTCAGTCGAGGTTATTACGGGACTCATCAAGGCGAACATCACAACAAGGATTGCGCTTCAGGTTGCGAGCCAGATTGACTCGAGAACCATTCTCGACACGCCGGGCGCGGAAAAACTTCTGGGAAGCGGGGATGCGCTCTTCATCGCGGCGGACCTCTCGAAACCGATGCGCGTCCAAGGCGCCTTCCTTTCCGAGGAGGAGATTAAAAGCGTTACCTCGTTCATTAAGAAACATAATGAGATAATTTCCGAGGACGCGATCCAGATCGAGAACGGGAGAAACAGCGAAGGAGCGAACCTTGTGTTTGAAGATATTGATCAAAGCGACGGGGATGAACTTCTGGACGAAGCAATTGGACTCGTGCGCGCGGCGCGCAAAGCGTCCGCATCGCTCCTTCAGCGTCGCCTCAAGGTGGGGTACGCCCGTGCGGCGCGGCTTTTGGACCTTATGGAAGAGCGCGGCATCGTGGGTCCCGGAGAAGGTGCAAAACCGAGAGAGGTATTTATGGATTCGGGCATCGAAAATGCTTCCGAGGAATAATACAAATTTCCGCCATCTTCACTTCTAAGGGTGTCCAACCTCCTAAGGAGGTTGGACACCCTTAGAAGAGGAGGATTCGCATATTCGTAGCCGTTCGTATTTCGTAGCATATAAACTGTTCCTGTTCTATAATTGAGGATACGACATGACCCAAGGAGAAGAGAAAAGCCTTTCCGAACTTATCATCGAGACTCTGAAGCTTAAGGGGATGACGCTTGAAAAACTCTCGCAGTCAACCGGAGTTTCTGAGAGTTCGCTCGAACTCCTTATTGAGGAGCGATTTACCTCGCTTCCTTCCGCACCCTACGTGCACGGCTACCTCATGAAGATCGCCGAGGCCTTGAATCTCGACGGCAACGATCTCTGGCAGCGATACCTCAGAAACAACGAGGAGCTCCGCAGATCGGGGGAGGAGGATCTCCTTCCGCACAACAGGTTTATTACCAAGGAGATTAATAAGAAGGTCGTCGTGATTATTGCGGGCCTTGTGATTGTAGCGGGGTATTTCGCGCTCCGCCTTCCCTCGCTCTTCGGAACACCGGAGCTTACACTTAAAAATCTTGGGGGAAATCCGACGGTCGTTCAATCGGTGAACTTCCTTATTGAAGGGAATATGGACCCCTCGGACACGCTTTCCGTAAACGGCGAGATGGTGTATCCTGATAAGGAAGGGTATTTCAAGAAGAGTATCGTCTTGCAGCCGGGATTCAACACGCTCGTTTTCCAAGTGAAGCAACTGCTCGGTAATGCGTACTCCGTGACGAAACAGATATACTACGAAACGGTCACCTCATCCCAGCATGGTGCGCCGCAAAATAGTCAGAACAATATCACAACTGCTCCGAGTTCATTGGTAACTACAAGCACATCACGCTTCAATGGCACCCAGTAATAAAAAAACAATCCGCCAGGCGGCGGAAAAGGAGCCTTCGGGAACGTCGATCGACTCGCTCATCGAATCACTCCAATCGCGCTTCGGCGAGGGCTCCATCATGAAGCTTGGCGACGCGCAGCACGCGAAAAAAATCGAAACCGTATCCTCAGGATCATTTTCTTTGGATCTCGCTCTGGGCGCAGGAGGATTCCCAAAGGGAAGGATCATCGAGATCTTCGGTCCCGAGAGTTCGGGTAAGACGACTTTGGCGCTCCACGCCGTGGCTGAAGTGCAGCGTAAGGGCGGGAAGGCGGCGTTCATTGATGCGGAGCATGCACTTGACCCCGAGTACGCGGCAAGGATCGGCGTGAAGGTGAGAGATCTTGTGATTTCCCAGCCCGACAGCGGCGAAGAGGCGCTGAATATCTTGGAGAGTGTTGTCCGCTCCGGCATTATTGATATTGTGGTCGTCGACTCCGTCGCGGCGCTCACCCCAAAGGCGGAAATCGAGGGAGAGATGGGCGCCTCACATATGGGGCTCCATGCGCGGCTTATGTCGCAGGCCTTGAGAAAACTCACGGCGATTGCGGACAAATCAAACACCATCGTCATTTTTATCAATCAGACGCGCATGAAGATCGGGATTGTGTTTGGAAATCCGGAAACGACGACGGGCGGCATGGCGCTGAAGTTCTACGCTTCGATCCGCATTGATATCCGCCGGATCGCGCAGGTGAAGAAAGGAGAAGACATCATCGGCAATCGCGTGAAGGCGAAGGTAGTTAAAAATAAGGTAGCGCCGCCCTTCAAGATCGCAGAGTTCGATATTATGTATGGCGAGGGTATCTCCTATGAAGCGGACGTGTTAAACACCGCGATAAAATACGGCATCATACAGAAGAACGGCGCGAGTTTTTCGTTCGGGGAAGAGAAGCTCGGCGTCGGGTTCGACAATGTCCGCCTGCGCCTTAAAGAGGATGGGAAACTCTTGAAAGAAATTGAAAAGAAAACGAGAGACGCCGCGGAGAAGAAGGGAGTGGCGGGAGAGGGAGATAATTGACTTTGCGGTTCATTGCGATACCATGGAAACGCTATGAAAAATTACAGATTTTCTATTGTTGTTGAGAAAGATGAAAACGGCTACTTTGCCTTCTGCCCGGAACTGCAGGGTTGTTACACTCAGGGCGAAACTTATGAGGAGACTTTGGAAAATATAAAAGACGCCGTGAAGCTTCATTTGGAAGATCGGATCGCGGATCGTGAAGAACTGCCGGAGGTAAAGTCGGTAAGTCTTTCCACCGTTGAAGTTGCAATGTAACTCACGATGGCCGAGAAATTTCCGCGATTGACCGCTAAGGAAATTATCGCTGCCCTCGAGCACCATGGCTTCGTATTATCCCGCCAGAGCGGCAGCCATCGAATCTACAAGAACAATGGGGGAAAACGCGTTACCGTGCCGTTCCACGGAAACAAGACCCTTCACCCCAAGGTTCTAAAAAGCATCTTGAGAGACGCCGATATTGGTGTCGAAGAACGAGCGTAGTGGTGGACGAGCTCTACTCCCTCCAAAGGCAAAATGTGATTTGTCTCACTTTTGCAGCCCCACAAGCGTGTAGAAATTCTCGAAAAGTTTTGCGATAAGAATGGGGCCCGCGCCGCCCGGCACGGGAGTATACGAAATTTGAAATTTGAAATTTGAAATTTTTAATGCATCATCGTCAAAATCGCCGCAGATTTTTCCGTTTATTTTTCCGTACCCGAAATCGATGACGAGCGCGCCGTCTTTGACCATCTCCGGAGCGACGAGATGGGGATGTCCCGTTCCCAGGATCACGAGGTCCGCTTTTTTCAAAATCGAGAGAGCGCTCCCGCGGTGGACCACGTAGATTTCCTCCACCTTATTCATGAGCCATGTGACGATCGGACGTCCTATCAGGAATCCCGTACCGACGATGGCCGCTTTTTTCCCTTTCAACTCGAAGTTCATGCGGCGCAGAATTTCGGCCGTCGTTTCGGCGACGGGAGGCGCGATCGGATTCCGGTCGGCGTAGAATGCGCCCAGTGCGCGCTCGCCCAGCACGTCCACATCTTTCTCCCGCGGCACCGCATTCAGAATATAGTGCCTGTTCAAGGGAGCGGGAAGGGGAAGCTCCACAAGCGCTCCGCCGCACGTACGGTGACCCGCAATTTTCCCCACCTCTTCACGAAGCTTGTCGTTTCCGAGTTCCGCCGCAAGTCTATAGAGCCTGAAATCGACACCGAGCTCCTCGGCGGCTTTCTGTTTGTGCATTAAAAAACTTAAAGAAGCGGGGTCGTTTCCTATGAGTATCCCCGCAAGAAATTTCTTGATCCGCGGTTTTTTCTTCAATTCTCCGAGAAGTTCTTCCGCGATTTTTTTCCCGTCAATCACCATCGGCTCAATCGTAACAATAAAGGTTCCGAGGGGCAAGACCCCACACCTCGAAAGGTGTGGGGTCTTGCCCCTCGGTATTCGCTGAACTCGCCTTGCTCGTCCGCCCTCGCGGCACGCCGCGAGGTATTCAACCTTTATTCCGACATCGCTCGGCCCAAATGAAAATGTATTCATTTTCATTTGGCGCGCTCGCTCGTCGGAATAAAACGCCGCGATGTGAAGCCCTACGAGCAACGTTTCACGATTTCCTCGGCCGCGATGCGGAGCGGATCGAATGCCGGCACGTCTACGTCCTTCGAGACCCGGTCGAAACACAGAGAGAGCTCGGTACATCCGAAAATCACCGCATCGATGCTTTTGAGCGCCTCCGAATCAAGCAGTGCGGCCAATCGTTCTTCCCCGCGCGATACGTTATTTTCCCTTTTTATTTCATAAATAATATCCATGAGTTCCCGCTGTTTCTCCCGCGACAGATAGACGCAGTACATCGATTTCCCCCGCTCGAAAACCTTTTCCGACACCGTCCCGTCGGTTGCAAGCACGAGCACCCGTGCATTGCGTCCCAGCATATCGGCTGTTTTTTTCTCCGTAAGTTCCACGACATTAAGGAGAGGCAGGGGAGATATTCTGCTGATTTCCAAAAATCGCGCATGTGACGTGATGCAGGGAATCACGCCAAGCGTCGCGCGTGCGGCACGCAACACCTCAAGGGTCTCTTTTATTCCGCGAACGAAAAAACGCCCCTCGTCTTCCTTGAGGGAAGCGGTACGATCGGGAACCATTGGGTTTGTGTAACACACCACCTCAAGGTGATCCTGATCTTTTTTTGCGGGAGTCGCGTCGATAATAAGTCTCTGAAGATGCACTCCCGCAAGGGGACCCATTCCCCCCGCGATTCCTATCCGTTCACGCGCCATGCCGATAGTTTTTTATTATCTCCACCACCCGTTCGACCGGGATCGCTTCGCGAACATTACCGTCCCTTCCCCTTAAGGTTTCCGCGGCAAACAGGGCGTCAAATACGGCCTCTTCGGTCGCCTCGACCGCCGCGAGGAAAAATCGGTATAATATCGAATCCTGAAGCAGCACGTTTCCTTCCTCGCCCTCGACACCGGCCCGATCCGTGGAGAACGCGATTGCATAGTCGCCGCTCGTGGGAGAGATCACCGATCCGGTGCGCGCAAGACCGAGAAACGTTCTGCTCGCAATTCTCTTGAGCTGTCGCGCGGAAAAGGGCGCGTCGGTCGCGAGCACAATCATACAGGAGCCGCCGTGGTTCTCTTTCAAAAATTCGTCGAAGTCGCTCTTTCCCAATATTTTCCCGAGAGGAACTCCGGCAATGGAAAGTGATCCCCCAAAATTAGTCTGAACAAGTACACCGAGAGTGTACTTTTTACTCTCTATCGCTATTACTCTGGACGATGTGCCGATGCCGCCCTTCCAGGAGAACGCGCGCGATCCGGTTCCCCCTCCCACATTTCCGATAAGGAAATCTTCCGAGAGATTTTCATACGCGCGCTTCACGTCTTCCTTCGTAACGGAATTTGCGTGTATGTCATTCAAGAATCCGTCATTTATTTCCCCCACAATCACATTCGGTCCGTCGATCGGTCCCAATGTCTCATGAGCGGAAACAACCGCGATCATTCCCTGAAGTGCCGCGCCCACCGCAAGAGTACTAGTAAGCGCGATCGGCGCCTCGATCGTTCCCAATTCTTCAACTTGGGTAATGCCCGTGAGCTTTCCGTATCCGTTCCCAACCGCGATAGCCCCGGGGACCTTGTTTTTGAAGAGATCCTTCGTTCCGGGATCAACAACGGTGACTCCCGTTCGTACGTCTTCTCCTTCGATTTTTGTCGCGTGTCCCACACGGACGCCCTGCACGTCGCTTATCGAATTTCGCGCACCGCGCGGAAAAGAAGCCCCGATGAGGCCGTATTCGTAAAACCGTTTTTTATTATCGTTCATGTTGTGTTATGAATACTCGATCTTACCTTCAAGTACTCATATAGCAACGTGAAATATATCTGTGGGCCGGTTGTTGTCATCAACCGGACCCACTGAATTCAGTATAGGGAGATAGGCGACATCGCCATGTCCACCATACCATGGACTCTTTCCGTGGTATATGGAACGGCAGTCGCGATCCCCGAAATTATTTCTCCATTCACTACCCAAGGACGAACCAGTACCCTACATCGGAAAATTTCATCCCGTTTCTGTGCAGTGTTCCGTACCGGCATTTCAACGATACCGGTAGTGAGTTTCTGTTGCACAATGAACGGCTGATTCTCTTTTACTCGCGTATCAATCCAATCCGCCCAGTCTTTTTCTTTAATCCCGTGCCCCATAAAAACGCCATAAGATCGGGCCGACAAAGCGTTCGCACCGGCTATTTTTATAACCAACTTATCTCTTTCCGACTCGGCGAGACGTCTCAGTTGCTCCAAGGAATCAATCCGCAAATCTTCCACCTTCATAGGAAATGAGGTCTTCACGTCCCATGGGATTACAAGATGTGAGTCCGGCAGTACCTCCTCAAGAACATGAAATGTTTCCCCATTGAGATGCGTCCGGAAGAACGTTTCATGCGTACGGAAGATGGAAAACCAGGATTTATTGCCAAAGTGCCCGAATTCAGGAATAACACGCACAAGACCACTTGCCGCCGCCTCAACGATGTCCGTCAATTTCCCTCTTGTCTCAAATATGGGGAACTGACGCCATATCGTTCCAATCCTTTCCGCATTGAAGAATACTCCCTGTTCCGTCACGTTAAGAAGCGAAAGGTCTTCTGTAGTTACAAAAAATGTTGGATATCCCTTTTCTTTCATATGGCCTGCGAGCCATTCCATCTCGGCGAGATAGCAACCGCTCCATTCATGTGACACAAGAAACAGAAGTGGTCCGTTTTCGGTAAGCCAACTGAAGGTTTCCTTCCATTCCTCCTGGTGTAATCCATATGCGTTGTCGATGTGAACTGCCTCAGGTAGCCCCCCTGGCATTTCGTCGTTCTCCGAAGCGAAGAGCGCGGATCCGGTAAAGTGCAGATCCGGCCTCGCTACCGAAAATTTTTTCGATGGCGGGAAAAGATAGAGATTTCTTAATCTCGTGTCGGGAGGGATATCCACTCCCGCAAGAAGCAATTCATGGATTTGTTCATCATATCGTACAAGTTCCGTTCCAATTTCCTGAAATCGATCGAGTGCATCAGTGACTTTTTGCAGGTATGCTCGTTCAATTCCTATGGGACTAGCCGGAACCCGTATCCAGCTTATCTTTGAGCCTACCGGAATTTCTACCGCTCTCTCTGTATCCGCGATAATTTTCGAAAGATTCGGTGCAGAATCCGAGTTAAGACTTTTCAACACGGACTCAATATGATCCGGAAGCTTGATATGTCTCGGCCCTGACTCTTTCTTTTTCGGGAGACCCCAAGGGAAATTTCCCTGATTGAGTCTATGAAAGAAATTATTGCGGAAGTCGGCGCGAAGTTGCATTGCACACCCCTTGATGCGCGTGCATTTCGGGGAGACTTGAATGCCCCACACTGCCTGCGCCCACGATGGAATTACTTTTCTGTCCTCCTGACGCATGGGGGAGCGTGGCGTAAATTCTCCATAGAGTAGCCCATCGAACAGCACAACGGCCGCGTCCGATCTCTGTCCGTTCAGGAAGGTTTCTCTGATATCCTCAGGATCTTCAAATACGATGCATGCGCATTCGTTACCTATAAGATCGGAGAGTTCCGAAATTATTTCTTCACTCTTTTTATTTCCCTTCAAAGTGAAGAAAAGTGCGGGAAGGGTGTATTTCTGCTCGATAAAGGAACTGTCAATGCTTAACATAACTGCCTCCTTAGGCGTTAGTGAATGAATAAATTAATTTATTATTTATAAAAGAACAATTTTTAAGCCCCCGAGTTCTTCGGAGGCTTATCTCAATACTTCTTTTTGTCTTGTGTCACTTTAGAGAAGAAGAACTCAGATAAGACCCCGAATCGCGCGCCCAAATAATAAACGAAAACTTTGCAACGCGGGCTGCGGCGCAATAATGCATAAGGAGACTAAGGTTCTTCCGATTGGTATTCATAGGTATTGATTCATGCTAAACGAAAACCGTTTCTCTGTCAACAAGGGGTGCCGCACACAACGAACTGGGTGCCGTATCAGCGAAAATCAGCTACACCCCCACACCCATGCATGGGTGTGGGGGGTAAATCAGCGGTCATCAGCGCAAGGGAAATTTTTTACAAAGCATTGCAATTTTTTTCTCTGCTTCGGCGGGTTTCATTTTCTTTTTCAGCACGGCGTCAATGAGTGTGGCGATTACTTTCATTTCTTTTTCTTTCATCCCGCGCGTCGTGAGGGCCGCTGTGCCGATGCGGATCCCCGAGGGATCGGTCGGCTTCCGTTCGTCGAACGGGATTGTATTCTTGTTCACAATAATCCCCGCCGTCTCGAGCATGTCACTCGCCTCGCCTCCGCCCACGCCCTGGGAGATCGTGTCCATAAGGAAAAGATGAGTATCGGTGCCGCCCGAGATGATGCGCCAGTTCAAACGAGCAAGTTCGCCAGCCAGAGCCCTTGTATTTTTCACGATCTGCGCCGCGTATTTTTTGAAAGTGGGGGATCCCGCCTCCTTTAAGGCAACCGCAACCGCGGTGATCGCGTTCATGTGCGGCCCCCCCTGAAGTCCCGGAAATACTGCCTTATCGATCGCAGACGCAATCGTGGGTTTTGAATTTCGAGTTTTGAATTTTTGATTTGTTTCGGATTTCGGATTTCGAATTTCGAATTTTCTTGCAAAAATAAGCGCGGCTCGCGGTCCGCGGAGCGTCTTGTGCACTGTGGTTGTCACCACATCGGCATATGCGAAGGGGGAGGGGTAGACACCCCCCGCAACAAGCCCCGCGAAGTGCGACATATCCACCATAAGGTACGCATGTGCGGCATCGGCGATCGCGCGCATTTTCTTGAAATCCACGATGCGCGAGTAGGCGGTCGCGCCGGCAATAATAATTCGGGGCTGTTCGCGCCTCGCAATTTCCAAAACTTCTTCATAATCAATCCTCTCCGTTTTCTTGTTCACGCCGTACGGCACCTGTTGCCAAAGCTTCCCCGTCACGCTCACTTTATGCCCGTGCGTAAGATGCCCGCCCATCGCGAGAGACATCCCCATGATCTTTTCGCCCGCCGGGACGAGCGCGAGGAGCACCGCGAGGTTTGCGGGAGAGCCGGAGTAGGGCTGCACATTCACGCTCCATTTTTTCGGGGAAAGCCCGAAGAGCGTGAGCGCGCGCGCTTGCGTAAGCGCCTCAAGTTTGTCCGCCACGGCGTTCCCGCCATAGTAGCGCGCGCCCGGATATCCTTCCGCGTACTTGTTGGTGAAGACACTCGCGAGCGCTTCGCGCACGTCTTTCGATGTGGAATTTTCCGAAGCGATGAGATTCAGCGTATTATTCTGCCGCTTCGTTTCTTCCGTGATAAGCTTTTGAATAATTTTATCTTTCATTTTAGTTTAGTATCAGCATATATCAGCTCTATCAGCATCAATCAGCGTCCTAGAGATTCTTCGCCCGCTTCGCGGGATTCAGAATGACGAAAAAATATGTGGCCTAGGATGATACATTAAAAGGGATTGTTCTTAATGTATCGCAAACGAAAAAAAATCGCCACTGCAAAGCGTGACGATATTACTTTTATATTTTACCTTGTCATTTTTAAATATTTGATATATTCGTTCTACTGCGGCGTCTGGTTCAGGAGGTTGTTCAACTGATCCAAGGACTTCTGCTCGTCTTGGATGCCGGAAAATGCGTCGGGGGATTTTTTCGAGGAGGTCGCCGCGGGTGCGGTGGGATATGTCGTGGTCGTCACCTCGACCACCGATTGGTTATCCGTCGTGGTTGAGGTCGCAACGGGCGGCTGTTCCGCGGAAGTATTTTGCGACACCTGCGGCTCTTGTGGCGGGAAGAGGAGCGGGATATACGCCGCAACCGTCCCGATCGCCACAAGAATCGCGAACGTGACTATGACCCACCTCTTTTTTACCAGCTTTTGCATTACCCTTTCAGTATACTCCTTTTCACCATGTTGCCAAACCCAATAATCAGATTCTAGTGAAGTTGAACTTCACTAGTTCTAGTGAAGTTGAACTTCACTAGAACTGCAGACCCTAAAAGAGCTGCCCCTGCGGGGACTCCTCAGGCTCCTTGTACGTTACCTCAATCTTCCGCATCTGCGAAGAGTTGCGCTGGGGGATCCAGAGTTCTCCCTTCGCACAAATGAGATCGAAGATCTCTTTTGTGATCTTCACGTCGTTCACGCAGTAGGTTTTGAGTTTCTCAATCTCACCGCGGCGATAGAGCTCGATCGCCTCGATCCCATGCCCGCTCTTCCCCGCGCCGATATTTGCTTCGGCGAGAATTCCGAGCCCGATACGGCGGCCCAGTTTTGCCTCGACCTCCTCCAAAATATCATAGTGGGGGATCGCCGCGATATTGAAGTTAAAATATTTCTCGAGGACCGGCACGTCGAACCGCTTACTCGCGAATCCTATTAAAAGCCTCGTGTTTCGGAGCATTTCTGCGAGTTTTGGAAGCTCGTGTTCCTCGAAGCAAGCATACTCATCCTTGTCGTAGGAGTAGACCCCCACCACGGACACTTCGAGCTTTTTCAGATTTTCCCTCCCGCCGACATCGTCAAAAGAATTCTTCGTCTCGATATCGAATACCAATTTATCCACGAATTTCAAATTTTAAGTTCTAAATTTTAATTGAATTTTAAAAGAGTGGATATGGAAAACTCAGCGAGTAGAGTTAATTTAAAATTCTAAATTTAGAAATTAAAATTCATACATATTTATCCGCCACCTTCGAGGCCGCGTAGCTTTCGGGCTTCGTCTTCGGTTCGAAGTTATGCGCCCGCACCATGCCCACCACCTCCTGAATGAGCGCCTTCGTGGGGCCCTGTTCGCCCACATCCACGTGAATCTCGAAGCTCCACTTCATCAGGATGCCCTCTTCCGCTGCTTGTTTCGTTACCTCTTTCATTTTGGTAATAAACACATTCGCCACATCGAGCGAGAGCAAGACCTCCTGCACGATGCGATCGTGGAGATTGTAGAACTTGCCCATCTTCGCGCGACGGTAGAAGTACCTGCCGCCGTTTCCCACGCGATGCACCACGATTGCCGTCACGAAATCGGCGCTCTTGTCTTCCAGGTACAGTGAATCGCTTCCGATGATTATCTTGTACTCCGCCTTCGGCTTGTGCCTCATAAACCGCACGATCTCCCGCACCACTTGGTGCACGTCGATCTGCAAGCCGTAGGAGGTGTTGAAGGTGAGGGGTTTGTTCTCCGTCTGCATATAAAGAACAGTACCCCCAAGGAAATACCTTGTCAAAAAACAAAGGAGGGGAAATCAACAGAAATCAGTTGAAATTAAGTAGAAACTGATTGTGGTGCGCGTGCAACCTAATTTCCACAAATTACTTAATGACTATCTAATTACTCAATTCGGTGCTACCACTCCCGCATCGATCAATGCCTGTACGTGCGCCGGATTCTGTTTTTCAAGAAGCTTGAGTATCTTCCCTCTTACATGCCCCAAGGCGAGCCCGTGATCGAGCGCGAAGGCGACAATGCGGTCTTCGGCATCTTTTGCGTTCCCTTCGGGAACCATAAGCTCGATCTCGGCAATGGCATATCCGAAATCCGTTTCGTCGAGATCGATCAAGAAATCTCCCTTCTTGAACTTCCTGCGCCGCGTCGTTACGGAACCGCACGGTACGATATGTCGCGACTTCAGTGCACGGTCGAGGTCTTCTTCGTCGTTCAAGCCGAGTACTCGTTTGATCTCCTCGTCGTTCCCGATCTCCTCGTAATGATCCACCGAACGTTCTTCAATCTTTCCGTTGTTCTTTGAAATCTTGAGCTCAAGTCTCCCGTCGCGCGAGCGGAGCCACCAATCCTTCCGCGTGAGCGCATAGTCCGGCGTGTCATAATACACGTCGGTAAAGGTCTTTTCCTTCAGAAACTCCGCGCCGTCGGTCAATCTCTTTTCGTCCTCGGGCGAGAGCGCGAACTTTTTTTCAACTTCAATCATAGATGTATGGATTACATATACTACACATAAGTCCTACTTCGCCAAGGCTTCGCAGGACACCACTTCGCTTAGACATTTCCCCGACTCTTGAATAGTAGTCTTCTTGTGCTCGCGCCGCGAAGCTCCGATGGTAATGAGGAGCGAAGTGGTGCGCGCTGAGGGGATTGAACCCCCGACCTACTCGGTGTAAACGAGTCGCTCTACCACTGAGCTAAGCGCGCATATCTGTGTATTTATACAACTCCGCTCGAACCTATTTTATCAAAGACTCCTGAAAAAATCCAATCGTTTGTACTGGATGAGTACATATCCTGCAAAAGATGAGATACATCGCTGACACCTCAGACGTGTCAGATGAGATGCTCAAAACGATTTTCAAATAGGGGAGGGGCGCGGTATGGTGTGGGTATGCAATACACCCACATCCTGCCAGGCGC
>JAKAHD010000010.1 GCA_021815205.1 bacterium | reverse complement strand
CGGCGCCTGGCAGGATGTGGGTGTATTGCATACCCACACCATACCGCGCCCCTCCCCTATTTGAAAATCGTTTTGAGCATCTCATCTGACACGTCTGAGGTGTCAGCGATGTATCTCATCTTTTGCATTCTCTCCTGTTCCAAGGTTGATCTCCGCGGAGGTTCAACTTCGACAGCTTGGAAATTTGCTTTTTCCCATGTTTTTTAGTAGAATACCCGCGACCCGAAAGGTGTTTTAACGATCATGGGTGACAGCGCGTCGGCAATATCATTAAAAGCGGAGCCAATTTTCCATATTGGAAGTCTTCCGATTACGAATACACTACTCCTCACATGGGGAGTTTTGATTGTCTTTGTATGCATCGGGCTTTTTCTGAGAAAGAGGTGGCACCTCGTCCCCGGTAAGCTTCAGATGACGCTTGAAACACTTACCGAAGAGGCGCTGAAGCTTATGGATAGCGTCTTGGGCAACCGTTCCGTTTCGGAGCGATACTTTCCTCTTGTAACCACAATCTTTTTCTTCATCCTCGTATCAAACTGGATGGGCATTTTCCCGGGTCTCGGCTCCATCGGGTTTTTCGAACACGGCGCCGAGGGGCAGGCCTTTGTGCCGTTCTTCAGATCTCCCGCAAGCGATCTCAATTTCACGCTCGCCCTCGCGGTCATCTCGGTCTTTATGACGAACGTGCTTGCGGTTCAAAAGCTCGGCTTCTTCGCTCACGCGAAGAAATTCCTCAATTTCAAGAACCCGATCCACTTCTTCGTGGGCATCCTCGAATTTGTCTCCGAGTTCGCAAAAGTCATCTCGTTTTCATTCCGTCTTTTCGGAAACGTATTCGCGGGGGAGGTGCTCCTTATTATCATCGGCGTGCTCGTTCCCTTTGTGATCCCGATGCCTTTCATTTTCCTTGAAATTTTTGTAGGATTCATTCAGTCGTTCATCTTTGCGATGCTCACCCTCGTGTTCATCGCGACGGCGATTTCAACTCATGGTGACTCGCATGATTCCAAGATAGTAGAGATTACCACATAACATGCATAATTCTGAAACACAAAAGGTCGGGAGGAAAACAAAAATCCTAAGCACAAAATCCTAAATTCTAAACAAATCAGAAATCAAAAATTCAAATGCCGAAAACACGCGTTTAGAGTTTTTTATTTTGGTCATTATTTAGGATTTAGATATTAGAGATTGGGATTTCGTTGGTATGGATATTGAAGCCATTCGATTGATCGCAACGGCATTCACGATCGCGATCGGCGTGATCGCGCCGGCGTTTGCGATCGGAAAGATCGGCGCAAGCGCCTCGGAGGCGATCGGAAGGAATCCGGAAGCCGCGCCGAAGGTGCAAACCGCGATGATCTTGGCGATCGCGTTCGCCGAGGCGCTCGCAATTTACGCGCTCGTGATCGCGCTTATCGTAAAGTTCACGTAAGGAATCGCGAATAACGCGAATGAAACAATGCTAATACACATTGTTTGCCGTAATTCGCATTATTAGAGATTACTCTATGAATTCTCTCATACAAAATTTCGGTTTGAACTGGGGACTGCTTTTAAGCCAAGCGGTGAATTTTCTTTTAGTGTTTATTATCCTTCGCATCACGGTGTACAAGCCGCTCCTTGGAGTGATGGAGAAGCGAAAGCGAAAAATTGAGAGCGGCATCGCGAAGGAAGAGGAAGCGTCCCGCCGCCTTCTTGAGATATCCGAGCTTCAGAAAGAAAAACTTAAGGAAGCGGAATTAAAAGCGCTTGGCATCCTTCAATCGGCCGAAGAACGAGGGAAGAAAGAGGAAGCGAAGATACTTGAAGGGGCGGCGAAGAAGACTGAGGCGTCTTTACGGGCGGCGGCGGCGCAGATCGACGCCGAGAAGCGTGCGGCGATACTCGAAGCGCAGCACGAAGTGGAACATCTCGTGAAACGAGTGCTTCTTGAGGTGGTATCGGTGAATCCCAAGGCGGTGGACGATGCCCTTATTAAAAAAGTCGCCCAAAGAACGGCGCACGAACCGATATGACCTATTCCGCGTCATCATACGCCAGAGCTTTTTCGGAATCGATCTCCAAGAAGAAAGGACGGGAACTCGAGGCGGCGATCGAACGTTTTGTCGAGCTTATTGAAACATACGGTGACTGGACGAGAAGGCGCGACATTCTCGCGGCATGCGAAGCGGAACTCCGCGCACGCGAGGGGAGAGAACTTCTCCTCATTGAAAGCGCGCGGGAGCTTCAAGGAGATCAGAGACAGATAATCGAGCATTCGTTTTCCGCGCGGCGGTATGATATCGCGTACCGCATTGATCAATCCCTCGGCGCGGGCATTCGTCTTACAAAAAACGGGTCGGAACAAATGGACGTTTCATTAAATAAAATTCTCGCTACTATTTTTAACAGTTGATATGCCGCATTGTTGTTATCCGTTGCATTATTGTCATCCTGAGCGCGGCGAAGGGTCTCTGAGAACATAAAGCATCAAGCTCCGGATCCCTCGCTCCGCTCGGAATGACGCTATAAATTTACGAAACATCATGAGTTATGAAATAATAGAAAAATTAAAGAAGGCGATCGAATCGCATGAGACGCAAGTTGTGTGGGAAGACAGTGGCAAGGTTATTGAGGTTGGCGACGGCGTCGCACGTATCGCGGGAATCCCAAAAGTGAAAAGCCAGGAGGTAATTCTCATTGAGACACGTGAAGGGGATGTGCCCGCGCTCGCTTTGAATCTTGAAGAAGAAATTGTAGGCGCGCTCATCTTGGGAGAAGAGGGATCGGTGAGGAGCGGCGCTAAGGTGAAACGCACCGGGAACGTGCTTTCAATCGAGACGGGAGATGAGATGATAGGACGAGTGGTAGACCCCCTCGGACGTCCGCAGGACGGCCTCGGGCCTATTTTCAAAGATGGCTCCAAACCCGCCCGCTATTATCTGGAAAAGAAAGCTCCGTCGGTTCTGGACCGCGAGAAGGTGCGCATACCGCTCCACACCGGCGTGAAGGCGGTGGATGCCATGATTCCGATCGGCCGCGGCCAGCGCGAACTTATTATCGGCGACCGTCAGACGGGAAAAACCGCGCTCGCGCTGGATGCGATTGTAAACCAAGGGCAGGATACCGGACGACCGCTTCCCGTCTGCATCTACGTCGCAATCGGACAAAAGGAATCGAAGATCGCCCAGCTCGTGCAGACCCTGAAAGAGAAAGACGCGATGCGCTACACGATCGTCGTTGCGGCTCCCGCCTCTTCGCCAGCGGCATTTTGGTATCTCGCGCCGTACGCGGGATGCGCGATCGGAGAATATTTTATGGAAAAAGGACGCGACGCGCTCGTGGTGTATGACGATCTTTCGAAGCATGCATGGGGATACCGGCAGATCTCGCTTCTTTTGCGCCGCCCGCCGGGCCGAGAGGCGTACCCGGGCGACGTATTTTACCTTCACTCGCGCCTCTTGGAACGCGCGGCGAAACTCGACAAAGCGCACGGGGGAGGATCCCTTACGGCACTTCCGATTATTGAAACGCAGCTTGGAGATATCTCCGCATACATTCCGACGAATGTAATCTCGATCACCGACGGGCAGATTTATCTTGAGAGCGACCTCTTTTATCAGGGTATTCGTCCCGCGGTGAACGTCGGACTCT
Organism: bacterium; assembly: GCA_021815205.1. Lineage (GTDB taxonomy): Bacteria > Patescibacteriota > Minisyncoccia > UBA6257 > GWB1-50-10 > JAKAHD01. The sequence goes on along the minus strand of JAKAHD010000010.1, from coordinate 21,986 downwards.
CCGTATCCCGCGTGGGATCCTCGGCGCAGACCAAAGCGATGAAGAAAGTTGCCGGCAAGATGCGCCTTGAACTCGCGCAGTTCCGCGAACTCCAGGCGTTCGTGCAGTTCGCCTCAGAAGTGGACGAAGCGACGAAGAAGCGCATCGCGAGAGGAGAGCTCTTAACGGAGCTCTTGAAACAAAGCGACCTCGAACCGGTGCCGCTCGAGCGTCAGGTAGTGGTACTCTATGCCGCAATCAACGATTATTTAGACGGGGTCCCGAAACAAGATGTGCAAAACGCGCAAAAGGAGCTCATCGAATATCTCGAAGGATTCCACAGAGAGGACGTCATGGAACCCATCGCGAAGGAGGGTGAAATTTCGGAGAAAACCGAGAAAGCGCTCATGCGCGCTCTTGCCGATTGGAGATCAAAACGTTCATAATTTATGGCATCACTTACGCATCTCAAAAAAAGATTAGGAGGAATCCGAAGTATCAATCAAATTACCGCCGCGATGGAGCTTGTTGCCGCGACCAAGATGAGAAAGGCGCAGGAAGTGGCGCTTTCGACGAGACCCTACGCGTGGAGCGCGCTTGAGCTCTTGGGAAATATCGTTCGGTCGCTTGAAGCGCACAAGCCGGAAGAGGTTATGAAGAGCCCGCTTCTCGCGAAACGGGAGATGAAGAAAACAGCGGTGCTTGTCGTAACCTCGGACAAAGGACTCGTCGGATCGTTCAATAGTTCGGTACTGCGCCGGCTCGAAAAGTTCCTAAAGCAAAGAAAAAACGGGAATCTCGACGACCTCTTGTTCGTCGCGGTAGGACAAAAAGGAGCCGATTTCATAAAAAAGAAAGGAGGAACGCTCGTAAAAACATTTACGAATTACGGCGACATCGTAAACCTCGGGGAAGTTGAAGAACTCTCATCGCTCCTCGTCGAAGGATATCTCCGCCGCGAATGGGATTCAGCGATCGTTTTCTCCGCAAACTTCGTCTCGGCGCTCCGCCAGGAAGCGGTGATGCGCGAACTGCTCCCAATGGATTTTCAAAAATTACGGCAGATCGTCCAGGAAGTGATTCCGGAAACGGGACGTTATTCGGATCTTAAAAGTAAAATACTGGGAAATGGAAACGGCAGGCCGGAGAATTATCTCATCGAGCCCTCGCCTCGCGGAGCGCTCGAACGACTCCTCCCGCATCTCTTTACGGTACAAATCTACCATGTGATGCTCGAGGCGAACGCGTCGGAACACTCGGCGCGGCGCGTGGCGATGAAAAACGCCTCCGATAACGCCGGCGAACTTATCACTGCGCTTACCCTGCGCTACAATCGCTCGAGGCAGGAGCTTATTACGAAGGAGCTTACGGAAATTACAAGCACGGTCGCCGCCTTAAACCCTACGGGAAAATAAAACACATCATATATGGATAACAAAGGAACAATAGTGCAAATCATCGGAGCGGTCGTCGACGTACAGTTCGAAGAAACCGCGATGCCCGCGCTTCTCGAGGCGCTCAAGGTAAAACGCGGCGAGAGCGTGATCACACTCGAGGTTGCAAAACACTTGGAGCCCGGCCGCGTGCGCGCGGTGAGTTTGGACTCCACGGACGGATTGGAACGCGGGAATGAAGTCGCAAGAACCGGCGCCCCCTTGAGCGTTCCCGTGGGCAAAGAAGTGCTCGGCAATATCTTCAATGTTTTGGGAGAACCCCTGAACGATCCGAAGAAGAAGTTTACCACGCGGTGGCCAATTCATCGCGCGGCGCCGCCCTTTACGGCGCAGTCTACGAAAGTGGAAATTTTCGAAACAGGCATCAAGGTGATTGATCTCTTCGCGCCGTTCATTAAAGGAGGAAAAGTGGGGCTCTTCGGCGGCGCGGGCGTAGGGAAGACCGTACTCCTCCAGGAGCTCATTAGGAATGTCGCGGAGGTCTCGGGCGGCGCTTCAGTATTCGCGGGCGTCGGAGAACGGACCCGCGAAGGAAACGAGCTTTATGGAGAAATGAAAGATGCGGGCGTGATCGATAAGACCGCACTCGTTTTCGGGCAGATGAATGAAGTCCCCGGAAGCCGTTTGCGCGTCGCCTTGTCGGCGCTCACGATGGCGGAGTATCTCCGAGACGAGGAGCGCAAAGAGGTTCTCCTCTTCATTGATAATATCTTTCGCTTCTCGCAGGCGGGGCTTGAGGTCTCAACGCTCTTGGGGCGTCTGCCTTCGGCGGTGGGATATCAGCCAACCTTGGCGGAAGAAATGGGAAAACTTCAGGAACGCATCACTTCAACCGACAAGGGTTCCATCACGTCCGTGCAGGCGATCTATGTGCCCGCGGATGACATCACTGACCCCGCGCCGGCAACAACCTTCAGCCACTTGGATTCGACGATCGTGTTGTCACGCGCATTGACCGAAATCGGTATCTACCCGGCGGTCGATCCCTTGGCCTCCGGCTCCACCGCCTTGAGTCCGAAGATTGTGGGAGAGCGGCACTATGCGGTCGCTCGCGACGTACAGAGGATTCTCCAGCGCTACAAAGAACTCCAGGATATTATCGCGATCTTGGGCATTGAGGAGCTCTCCGAGATCGACCGGCGCATCGTGGATCGCGCGCGAAGAATTCAGCGGTTCCTCTCCCAGCCGTTCTTTGTCGCCGAGACCTTTACCGGACGCCCGGGAAAGTACGTAAAGCGCGAAGAAACGATCCGCGGATTCGAAGAAATCGTGAAGGGGAATTACGACGACGTGCCGGAAGAAAATTTCTACCTCAAAGGCGGCATCGACGAGGTGCGCGTCGCAGAAGAATAGCACGGGCATGAAACTCAAGATTCATTCGTTAAAGGGCGTGCTCTTTGATGGAGACGCGAGACGACTCACGCTTCCCACGGAACTGGGGGAAATTACCGTCTTGGACGAACACGAACCCCTGATCGCGATGACAAAAAAGGGGATTGCGATCGTGGAAGATACCGCGAAAAAAGAGCAGTTTTTTGAGATTAATCCAGGATTTCTTGAAGTAAAAGCCACGAACGAGGTACTCGTTTTGGCGGATTAGATCTACTATGCGATAGCTATGAAACAAAAAAGTGGGTAAGACTTGGCCAAGCGGCCCGGAGCGCCCACTTTTTTGTTTCATAGCTATCGCATACGCCTAATCCCAGAAGATTGCTTTAATAAAAAGAAAATGGTAAAATAGGCTCGGATTTTTAACAAATAAACTATAAAAATATAAAAAAGGGAAAGTATGCAGAAAAAAATAAAATCAAAACTCTCCAACCATCACTATGTCGCCGATGCGGCAATAGTGTGGTGTTACGATAATCGTTTCTGGAAAAGCTTCGGTAAGCTTCTCGAGAAAGAGAAGTTAAAACATTTCGATCCAATCGTTATTGCGGGAGGAGCGAAGTCTCTTGCCTCTCCTGCCAAAAAAAGCGAGAGGGAGTTTCTCTTAAAACAAATTGAACTCTCAATCAAACTGCACCGCACCCCACGGGTAATTCTTATGAACCATGCCGATTGCGGTGCGTACGGAGGATTAAAAACATTTGGGAACGATGTCGAAAAAGAATTCTCCACGCACGAAAAAGAGCTGGGGAACGCAAAAAAAATGATACAAAAAAGGTTTCCGAAAGTCAGAGTGGATATCATCTTTGTGAACTTCACGGGAATTACATTCATAAAGTAAATCGGAAATATATGAAGGAAATCTTCGGGCGGGTATCACGCCGTTTTACACCGACACGCTCGGAGACTTCGAGTAAATGGTATTGATCCGCCTTTCTCATTAGAGGAAAGCGGATTTTATTTTTATGATTAAAATACTAACTTATGTGACGATCGTCACATAAGTTAGTAAGAACCAGGGACGCAGAGCGCCTCTTATCTGCGGATTGGAATGACAGGGCGCCAAAATCGAGCTACACTATACGGAATGGCGAAGGAGACCGAGATTATCAAGCAGAAGCTCGATTTAGCAGAGTTTTTACGCGGCTACCTCACGCTCTTTCCTGCGGGTAAAAACCTGAAAGCGCTGTGTCCCTTCCATGGGGAAAAAACTCCTTCCTTTATCGTTTCCCCCGACCGCCAGATGTGGCACTGCTTCGGGTGCGGCGCGGGAGGCGATATTTTCAAGTTCGTGATGCTCTACGACCACCTTGAGTTTCCCGAAGCGCTGAAGTTTCTCGCCGAGAAAGCGGGCGTACCGATTCATGCCATGAGTCCCGCGCAGCAACGCGAGTTCGGGGTACTCTATGATCTCCAGGATGCGGCGAAGGCGATTTACACACAGGCGCTTCCCAAGAATCGCGAGGCGCAGGAATACTTGAGGTCTCGGGGACTTACGGAAGAAACTGTTCGCGAGTTCGAACTCGGATACGCCGAAGGAGGAGAAACACTCACAATACAGCTCCTCAAGCAGGGTTTTGACGTCCAGGACATCGTCCGCGCGGGACTCGCGCAGAAGAACGTGCGCGGCCTCTACCGCGACAAGTTCCAAGAGCGCATCGTATTTCCGATTGCGAATCAAGTCGGAAAAACAGTCGCGTTCACCGGAAGAATCCTTCCGGGAACCGTCGAGCGCATCAAGGCGCAGGGCATGACGATGGAGCCGCCGAAATACTTAAACTCTCCCGACACGCTCATTTTTAACAAGTCAAAAATACTATATGGGCTTGATAAATCGAAACAGGCGATCGCGGAAACGAATACCGTGCTTCTCGTCGAAGGACAGATGGATTTTCTTATGGCGTGGCAGTCGGGAGTGAAAAACGTCGTTGCGGTTTCAGGCACCGCTCTGACTCCCAATCATCTTGAACGCCTCCGAAGGTTTGCCGATACGATCATCGTGAGCTTTGATAATGACGTTGCGGGCTTGAAAGCCCTTGAGCGCGCGCTCGATTATTTCCACGACTTCGATTTTCATGTGAAAGCGATCACCCTCGGAACCCACAAAGACCCTGCGGATGCGTGCCTCGCAGACCCCGAATTTTTGAAAAGAGCGATGGCGAAGGCCAAGCCCGCGATGCAGTACGTGCTCGATATTTATTTTACCCCGACGATCTACAAAACGGAAGATATTCCGACGCAAAAACGGGTTCTGCGGCACCTTCTCGAGAAGGTGCGGCCGATTCGGAGCGCGGTAGAGCAAAACATATGGCTTCAGGAGATCGCGAAGAAATCAGGTATTTCGGAGCGCGCGCTCACCGAAGAACTCGGCGCCCTCGGTGCCTCTGAAGAAGAGGAGCGCGGGAGCGGAACACCGATCCCAACCTCCTCGCGCGAACCGCATGCGCCGGGCGAGCTTATCGCCCGGAGGATTTTCGCGCTTGCGTTGACAAAAGCGCAGTTCTTGGATATCTTGAAGACGAATAGCGCACTGCTTCCGCCCGAATTCCAAAAATTATTGACCGAGCCCGACGAGGAACGGATGGGGTTCCTTGAGCTCGAATCGTCGTACGAATTCCAGAAGATGGACGATGCGGCGCGCGAGAAAGAGTTTAATGATCTCTTGAAGCGCCTTGAGCGCGCCGTACTGCAAGATCGGCAAGCCACGCTCAAGATAAAACTCAAAAAGGCGCAGGAGGCGCATAACGATAAGGAGGTTGCGGAGCTCTTAAAGGAGTTCTCCGAGCTTATGAAAAAGTTCGATATGCTTTCAAGATGATTATTCGCATGGCACGTATCATGCACAAAAAGAAACAAACGAAAAAGAAAAAAGTGGCAACAAAGAAAAAGAAAGCGTCCGCAAAGAAAAATGCACGCGTCTTCAAGAAACATCTTCCGAGAAAGAAGATCACGCCCGTAAAGAAGAAAGCGGGAACGCCGTTCGAGATTCCCGAAGAATATAAGGAGAACCTCGAGGAGCTCGTAAGCCGCGGCAAGGGGCGCGGCTTTGTGACGGATGCCGAGGTTTTGAACTATTTCCCGCACATTGAAAAGAATCTCGCGTTTTTGGAGCACGTCTATGACCACCTTGAGAAGGAGGGAATTAAGATAAGAGAATCGAGCCCGTTCATCAAGGATACAAAACTGGAGGAAATCTCCCTCGATGAACTAAAGAACGCGACAAGGATCGACCAGGACCTTCCGGACGCGGTACAAATGTATCTCAAAGAAATCGGGCGCACGCCGCTCCTCGTCTCACAGGAAGAAAAAGATCTCGCAAAGCGCGTGGAGAAGGGGGACGAGATCGCGCGCAAGAAGCTCATTCAGGCGAATTTGCGACTTGTGGTTTCGATCGCAAAGCGTTATGTGAACCGAAGTCCCCGCTTGAGCATCTTAGATCTCGTTCAGGAGGGGAACATAGGCCTCTCCCGCGCGGTAGACAAGTTTGACTACCGGAAGGGGTTCAAGTTCTCAACCTACGCCACGTGGTGGATCCGGCAGGCGGTGACGCGCGCCTTAGCCGACTACTCGCGTACGATCCGTATTCCAGTGCACATGGTGGAGACCATCACGAAGTACACCCAGACGAAACGCCAGCTCATGCAGGAGCTCGGCCGAGAGCCGCTTCCCGAGGAGATTGGCGCCGAGATGGGAATGGACGTGAAGAAGATTCACTATATCCAGAAGATTTCGCAGGAAGTAATTTCTTTGGAGGCGCCGATAGGGGACAATAGCGACGATCTCACGCTCTCGGATTTCATTAAGGACGAGCAGAGCTTGAGCCCCGACCAGCTTGCGAGCCAGGCGCTCTTGAAGGATCAGATCAAGGAGATTATGGCGGACCTCACGGAACGCGAGACGAAAATCCTCTCGATGCGCTTCGGACTCGAAGATAACATTCCGCACACCCTCGAGGAGGTGGGGAAGGTATTCGGCGTGACGCGCGAACGCATCCGCCAGATCGAAGCGAAGGCCCTCGAAAAAATTCGCCAGCACCAGAAGGCGATCAAATTGGAAGGATACTAAGTGGTAATATATAGAAATTAAGTAGTAATTAATTGCACGAATAACTGAATTTCTATCAATTACCTGATTTCTATCAGCTGCCGTTTTCCATAAAGTTTTCCACAAGCGCCTTGTGTTCGTGGGATTTTTATGGTTTCATAGACACTGTTGTTCCCGTAAATAATTGTTGGGAATAATAAGCTTTCTTTTACAATATTTAAGGAGTTTGTTATGAGTTCTCTAAAGAACACGGTTATTCCTGCCACAGTGATCTCTGAAGCTAAAAAATCCCGCAGAAGAGTACACATAGAAACAAGCGCGGAAGGATTTGGTAGCGTTGAGGTCATCGTCAAAAAAAGCTCTTGTCAAAAGTTGCCGGAAGTTGGCGATAACATAGGGTTGTCCAGAGTGATGAATGAAGATGGAAAATTAATAGCGAGAAGCTTCAGATTAATTACTCGCGCAGGAACTCGTAACAATTACGTAAATATTCCACAAGTAAAGTTCGCGAGATAGTCCAAAAAATTATCTCAATGCCTGGAGATCTTAAGTCTTCAGGCACATTTTTATAAAGTTGACCTTTTTTCGAATCTTGTGTAATCTATCTCTCATGCGTGCATGTGCAATTTGCAGCAAAACTTATTTGATGGGGGGAACGCGGAAGAAACTTCGCGGTAATTACAATCCCACGAACTGGAGCAGGAAAAGCTCGAATCTCCAGACGACCAAACTTCCCTCGGGAAAGCGGGGGCTCATCTGTACCAGGTGCTTGAGGACACTCGCGAAGAAGGCATTAAAATAGGGACGCTGATACTACTGATAGAGCTGATTTATGCCGATATGACTTCCGAAAGAAGGTTTTTTGGTTATGGCTATTTCTTCTCTATTCAGGTACTCTAAATGAGTGCTCTTTGCGGGCTGTAGTATACCGGCAGTACGCATGCATGGGGTGCATGTAGACCGGGTTCGATTCCCGGCAGCCCGACAACAACAAGGTGGGCGGGTGAGGATGTAGAGAGACCGCGGGTTCGACCCGCCCCGTAGGATCGTGAAACAATTCCTCAGGGGTTCCGATAGTCCGATCAAACTAAACTTTAAAGAAAGCGGCGAAAGCTATCGGTGTTCCATCAAGGGAGTTACTGGAGGATGAATAACTACAGAGGTGTCGTGGGTAGGGAACTAGCGATTTGGATTCGCAATCGAATCGTTGCGTTTTTTTATAAATACTTTTGCAAGCCAATATTTTTTCGCCGCGATCCGGAAGACATGCATGACCGCATAGCGGCGGCGGGGCGCGTGTTGGGATCAAATTTTTTGACGCGGAGATTAACCGGATTGTTTTTTAACTACTCGCATCCAATGCTGGAGCAGACCATTTTCGGTATTCGATTTAAAAATCCGATTGGCCTTTCGGCCGGATTTGATAAAGACGCATTGCTGACTGATATTATGCCGGAGGTGGGGTTCGGCTTTGAAGAAGTCGGCTCTATAACCGGTGAGGCCTGCGAGGGCAATCCTCGACCGCGCCTTTGGCGTCTCCCCAAGTCCGAAGCGTTGGTAGTTTATTACGGCCTTAAAAACAGGGGCTGTGAGGAGATTTCCCGCAGGCTTCGCGGCAAAAAATTCAGGTTTCCGGTTGGCATAAACATTGCCAAAACAAATTGCGCCAGAACGGCAGAAACGGAAGCGGGCATAGCTGATTATTGCAAGGCCTATACGGCATTCGCGGGCATAGGCGATTATTACACAATAAACATCAGTTGCCCCAATGCTTTTGGCGGAGAGCCTTTCAGCGAGAAAGAAGGACTGGAGAAACTTTTGTCCGGATTGGAAACGGTTCCCGCAGACAAGCCGGTCTTTTTAAAAATTTCTCCCGATATGAGCGAACGGGAATTCAATGACGTCTTGGATGTTGTTGCAAGGCACGCTATTTCCGGCTTTGTGTGCACCAATCTTACAAAAAAAAGAGAAGGCAACGACAAGATAGTGGATACCAATGTTCCCGAAAAAGGAGGTATAAGCGGTAAGGTCGTGGAGGATCTATCTAATAAATTTATAGCCGATGTGTATAAGAAAACACGCGGAAGATACGTTATTATCGGGGTAGGAGGAGTCTTTACGGCGGAAGACGCGTATAAGAAAATCCGTGTGGGCGCTTCTTTGATTGAGCTTATCACCGGAATGATTTTTAAGGGCCCGCAGGCGGTAAGCGAAATAAATCAGGGGCTCGTAACCTTATTGCACCGCGACGGATTCAAAAACATTTCCGAGGCGATTGGAGCCGATAATCATTAAGTTACCCCAGGACAATAGATTTGTAGGTCTTCGTCTGGAAGTCGAACTGGTAGAATGTTATGTTGCTGCCGTCTCCAACCTGCAATATCACCGAGGTTTGCGAGGGATCGAGCTGGAAGATCACGGTGCCCTGTACGGTGCTCTGCGGCGGCATTGAAGCCCACGCGCCGTCCGAGGCATCCGCATTTTTGTTCGGACCGTTCAGGTTTACGATCTGGAAAAATTGCTTTGGGTCTGTTGCGCTATAACCTTGCGCTCTGTCACTTGAAGCGCTCACATGCACGAGTATCTTCCCGTCGGGCTCCTGCGTTATGTCCTGCACGGTGAAGGTGATCGGCGCTTGCGGCTGAAGCGCGGGGCTCGAGGTTGCGACAAACGCGATACTCGTCGGAATCACGATGCCGGTGCCTTTTCCCGTCACCGAGGGGGTCGAGGTACCCGTCGAAGAAGAGGCGATGACGGGCGTAGTGCTTGTACTTAATCCGCTCGTCAGAGCGATCTGAAAATTCGCCTCGAGATTTTTCACGTGACTGTTCAAAACCCCAAGCTGCATGAAGACGATCACGAAGAGTATCACGACCACTGCCGTAGATGCGGCAAAGAGAAGGTATATTTTTTTGTGGGTGCGCATCGTATTCCCATTATAGCATTTTTCATCTCACTCCATTATCATAAGACGGTATGCTTATCATCTTTACGATCATTGTCCTTATATTTTCCGCGGTGGTGCATGAAGTTTCGCACGGATTCGTTGCGGAAAAACTCGGCGACCCGACCGCCCGCCTCGCGGGGCGGCTTACAATGAACCCCCTGAAGCATCTCGACCCGTTCGGATCGGTCATCTTGCCGCTTCTCTTAGCGCTCCTTCCCGGAGGCATCATCTTCGGGTGGGCGAAGCCCGTGCCCTATAACCCCTTTAACCTCAAAAATCCCGAGAAGGGCGCGGCAATGATCGCCGCGGCGGGACCCGCAAGCAACTTCCTGATTGCGGCGGCTATGAGCGTTATATACCGCATACTTCCATATCTGGGCTCGTACACGCCCACCATGGATGTCGTGGGGCAACTGATCGGGATGATCATACTCATTAATATCGTACTCGGCGTATTTAATTTCGTTCCAATTCCTCCTTTGGACGGCGCGAAGGTTGCGGTGGCGCTTATGCCCGACTCGTGGGGAAATTTCAAACGGTTCTTCTACGAACAGAATACCTACGGCTGGATCCTCCTCGCCGTATTGATCTTCATCGGCATACCCATCATTTCGCCGATTATGTACTGGGTGTTCCATATCTTCACGGGCGTATAAAAACTGATTTTCGCTGATTGGAAGCTGATTACCGCTGAGAGATCCTTGCGCCACCGCTGAAGCTAAGGCGACACGCGGTCGTCGCTCCGCTCCTCAGGATGACAAAAGAGAAATTGCAAATTCAGACTACACAAATACACCGTCCAGAAATTTGACAAAATCATGCGTATTCGCTACTCTCATATACGCATTTAGAAATGCCGACAATCCATCAGCTCATCAAGAAAGGGAGGACATCGAAGTCCAAGAAATCTAAAGCGCCGGCTCTAGATTCTTATTTTAATTACATTCACAACAGGCCGGTCTCCTCACCGTCGCCTTTTAAGCGCGGCGTGTGCCTCAAGGTGTTCACCACAACTCCGAAGAAGCCGAACTCGGCGCTCCGCAAGGTGGCGCGCGTACGTCTCACGAACGGGATGGAGGTTACGGCCTACATCCCGGGCGAGGGGCATAATCTCCAGGAGCACTCGGTCGTGCTTTTGCGAGGCGGCCGCGTGAAGGACTTGCCCGGCGTCCGCTACCACATCGTCCGCGGCGTCTTGGATGCCGGAGGTGTCGATGCGCGGAAACAGCAACGTTCGAAATACGGGGCAAAGCATAAAAAGTAGCTACGAACTATCTGCCTGCGGCAGACAAGCGAATACATTACGAACATACGAAAATATGACGCACAACTTACAACGTACGACTCACCACACGACGAATGGATTCGTATATTCGTACCTAATTCGTAATTCGTAGAGAAACACATGCGGAGAAAAAATTTCAAAAAAACGGAGCATGCCCCGGACCCCAAGTATGGACGCATCGATATGGGGCGTTTTGTGAGCTACTTAATGGAACACGGCAAGAGGGCGGTCGCCGAAAAGGTATTCTACGAAGCGCTCGAAAAAATCCAGGAAATCACGAAAGCGGACCCGATCGCGCTCTTCGAGCGCGCACTGGAGAACGCGACACCGCTCCTTGAGGTTGCCTCGAAACGGATCGGGGGCGCGAACTACCAGATTCCGCGGGAAGTGCGCCCCGAACGGAAATTCTTCCTCGCCACGCACTGGATCATCGCAGCGGCGCGGAGTAAGAAGGGGAAACCGATGGCGGATCGCCTTGCGGAAGAGCTCATTGCCGCATCAAAGAATGAAGGGAACGCGATCAAGAAGAAGCAAGATACACATCGCATGGCGGAAGCGAACCGGGCGTTCGCGAGTTACCTACGGTAAATTTCAAATTTCAAGTTTTAAATGAGTTTTAATTATCTAAATCTTACATCGCTTGTTGAAGCGTTAGTAAATTAAAATTTGAAACTTTTAATTTAAAATTATATTATCATGCCTCGTCAGTACCCCATCGAAAAAGTGAGAGATTTCGGCATCATCGCCCACATCGATGCGGGCAAAACTACCACCTCGGAGCGGGTGCTTTTTTATACCGGCGTTTCGCATAAGATAGGGGAGGTGCATGAAGGCGCGACCGTCATGGACTGGATGGAGCAGGAACGCGAGCGCGGTATCACGATCACGTCCGCGGCAACGACTTGTTTCTGGATCCCGACCTACGCGAAAGGAAATAAGGAACTCGAACACCGTTTTAATATTATCGATACGCCGGGGCATATCGACTTTACCGTGGAAGTGAAACGTTCGCTCCGCGTTTTGGACGGCGCGGTCGTCGTGTTTGACGGCGTCGCGGGGGTGGAGCCGCAATCAGAAACGAACTGGCACTATGCGGACGAGTACAAGGTACCGAGAATTTGTTTTGTGAATAAGCTTGACCGAACCGGTGCAAGTTTTGATTTTAGTTTCAATTCGATTCTTGAACGCCTCACACCGAACGCAGTGGCGCTTCAGATTCCTATCGGTCTTGAAAACGACTTTGAGGGCGTGATCGACCTCCTCACCATGAAAGCAATCCGCTTCGAAGGCGAGCACGGCGAACACATTGTGGAGAGCGAGATTCCCGAAAATTTAAAAGATGAAGCGGCGAAGCGGCGTCATATCTTGATTGAAAAGATCGTCGAACGGGATGACACCTTGATGGCGATGTACCTTGAAGGGAAAGAGCCGGAACTCGATGCCTTAAAAGCGGTACTTCGCAAAGCGACGATCGAGAACACGCTCGTGCCGGTCTTATGCGGCTCCGCGTTAAAGAACAAGGGCGTACAACTCATGCTTGATGCCGTGATCGATTACCTTCCTTCGCCGATGGATCTTCCGCCGGTAAAAGGTATACACCCGAAAACACATGAAGAGATCGAGCGGCACCCGAAGGACGACGAGCCGCTTGCGGCACTCGCATTCAAGGTTGCAACCGATCCCTTCGTCGGCACGCTCACGTACTTCCGAGTGTACTCGGGTACGATGAAACGAGGCAGTTACATTGCAAATACTACCAAGGATTCCCAGGAACGCGTGAGTCGTATCGTGCGGATGCACGCAAACCACAGGGAAGAGGTGGAAGAAATCTACGCGGGAGATTTAGGCGCGCTCGTGGGCTTGAAGAACACGACAACAGGCGACACACTTGCCGATCCCGAACAGCCGATCATTCTCGAAACTATTACATTCCCGGAGCCCGTGATCTCCGTCCGCATTGAACCGAAAACGAAGGCCGATCAGGAAAAGATGGGCGTGGCGTTACATCGCCTTGCGGAAGAAGATCCAACCTTCCGCGTCGCGGGAGATATGGAAACGGGGGAGACGATCATCTCCGGTATGGGAGAGCTGCACCTCGAAATCCTTGTGGATCGTATGAAGCGCGAGTTTAATGTGGAAGCGAACGTAGGACGCCCGCAAGTTGCCTACAAAGAAACCATTAAAAGAGAGGGTGAAGGAGAGGGAAAGTACATCCGTCAGTCAGGGGGCCGCGGCCAGTACGGCCACGCGAAGATTAGGGTGGAGCCCCTGGAACGCGGTGCGGGTTTTGAGTTCGTGGATGCCGTGAAGGGAGGCGCGATCCCAAAGGAGTTCATCGCGCCGATCGAGAAAGGAATCAAGGAAACTATGGAGAAGGGCATTCTTGCGGGGTACCCGATCATCGACCTCAAAGTAACGCTCTACGACGGATCGTTCCACGAAGTGGATTCCTCGGAGTTCGCATTCAAGATCGCGGGCTCCATGGCGCTTCAAGAAGCGGCGAAGCAGGCGAAGCTGATGCTCCTCGAGCCCATTATGAAAGTGCAGGTGATCGTACCACCGGATTTCTTAGGCGATGTCACGGGCGATATCAGTTCGAAGCGCGGCAAGATCAAGGCGATGGGAGAGAGAGGATCGGTGCGCCTCGTCGATGCGAACATACCGCTTTCCGAGATGTTCGGCTACTCGACGACGCTCCGTTCGATGACGCAAGGAAGAGGATCGTTCACGATGGAATTCTCTCATTATGAAGAGATGCCTCAGAATGTTGCGCAAGCAGTGATAGAAGGGAAGAAAAAATAAGGGTTGATCCCCCCATAACGCATCAGGACGATTCGAAGATGTTTAGAGTGTTATGTGGGGGATTGACTTTTTAGAAAAAATCACCGAATATTAAAGTTGCCAAGTTAGCGATAAAAATAAGGTCGAAAATATTATAAATTTATGGCAGAAAAAGAAAAATTTCAGCGAACAAAAACGCACGTGAACGTCGGTACCATCGGCCATGTTGATCATGGAAAGACGACGCTCACGGCAGCCATCACCCACGTATTGTTTATGAAGGGGTTGGCAAAGAAGGAAGAGGGGGTACACCAGATCGATAACGCCCCGGAAGAGAAAGCGCGCGGTATTACCATCGCGTTGCACCACTCCGAATACGAGTCGGAGAAGCGGCACTACGCGCACATCGATGCGCCGGGACACGCCGACTACATCAAGAACATGATCACGGGCGCCGCCCAGATGGACGGTGCGATCCTTGTGGTATCGGCCGCGGACGGACCGATGCCGCAGACCCGCGAGCACATTCTTTTGGCATACCAGGTTGGTGTGCCGAAGATTATCGTCTTTTTGAACAAGGTTGATATGGTGGACGATCCGGAACTCGTGGATCTCGTTGAATCCGAGGTGCGCGAACTCTTAAAGAAGTATCACTTCGACGGTGATGCGACTCCGGTGATCCGCGGCTCGGCTTTGAAGGCGCTCGAGACGAAATCGGGAGATGATGAGGCCGCGAAACCGATCATGGAGCTTGTGAAAGCCCTCGACGATTACATTCCCGATCCGGTGCGCGAGACGGACAAGCCGTTCCTTATGCCGATCGAGGACATCTTCACGATTGAGGGGCGCGGTACCGTTGTTACGGGTCGCGTAGAACGCGGTTCAATTAAGGTGAATGAGGAGGTTGAGATTGTTGGTTTGAAACCGACTGCGAAGACGGTTGTGACCGGACTCGAGATGTTTCAGAAGACGCTCGATGAAGCGCAGGCGGGCGATAACGTGGGCGCCCTGCTCCGGGGTCTTAAAAAAGAGGATGTGGAGCGCGGACAAGTTATCGCAAAGCCGGGAAGCGTCACGCCGCACACCGAGTTTACCGCCGAGGTCTACGTGTTGAGCAAGGAGGAGGGCGGACGCCACACCCCGTTCTTCAAGGGGTACAAGCCGCAGTTTTATATCCGCACGACGGATGTGACCGGGGAGGTAACGCTTCCCGAAGGCACCGAGATGGTGATGCCGGGTGATACGATCACCTTTACTGTGAAACTCATCGCTCCCGTGGCGCTCGAAGAAAAACAACGCTTCGCAATTAGAGAAGGAGGAAAGACGGTGGGTGCAGGAGTAGTGACGAAAATATTAAAATAGGAATTCTAAGTTTTAAATTTAAAATTTCAAGTTAATTTTAAATGATCGAACTTTACGGGTTTTGTTGCTGATCTGTTTAAATTAAAATTCGAAATTTAGAATTTAAAATTGCCGTTCTTATGCCTACCAAAAAAGAGGAGCAAACTCAAAAGGAAAAATTGAGGATTCGGGTTAAAGCGTATGACGCGAAACTCATTGATAATTCCGTCCGTCAAATCGTCGAAGCGATCCGGCGCCAGGGCGGAACGATCGTGGGTCCCGTGCCTCTTCCCACCGAATTTAAGAAATACACAGTGAACCGATCAACCTTCGTGCATAAGAAATCGCGCGAACAGTTCGAGCTTCGCGTACACAAGCGCCTCTTGGACATCTTGAATCCGGAGCAGAGGATTATCGAGTCGCTCACAGACCTGAATCTCCCCTCCGGAATTGATGTGGAAATAAAAATGTTCCAATAATACTGATTGCCGCAGATGATGAGCTGATTTACGCTGATACGAACTACAAACCTCTCCGAAGATGGGAGGTTTGTAGTTTTTAATAACTACTTTGCATTTGACTTTTAATAATAATCTGGAGACTCAAAAATGGAAAAATCAACAACAGTGTCCGTAAAAACGACACAGCAAAACCAGAATCTAAGGGGCGAGTGGACAGAGGAAGCGCAGAAGAACCGAAAATGGGGCGCTTCAGGAAAAATTATAGGTCATAGTGATTCCCATGGATTGTGCTATAAGGTGCTGCATGAGGATGGAACAGAAGGATATTACGATCCTTCTGAATTGGAACTCGAAATTCTTTAAAACAAATAGGCGGCGTGTTCTTGTGGATGCGCCGCTTTCATTCGGCAAGCGATCGCATCCGGTTTGACATGAAAAACGGTTTCCTTTACTATAAAACACTGAGACAAGCAGCCGTTTTAGAAGACAACCGGGCGAGGTCTTGGTTGTCGCGGTTATAAGTACGTCTATGAAACTCATCGGGAAAAAAATGAAAATGACGCAAATCTGGAACGCTGAAAGAGCGGTGCCGGTTACGCTCATTCGAGTAGATGAGAATGAATCCCTCGCGGAGCTCAAGGTGGGAGACAAGGTGAAGGTTCGCGGTACGAGCAAAGGAAAGGGATTTCAGGGGGTCGTAAAGCGCCACGGGTTTGCGGGAGGTCCAAAGACCCACGGTCAGAAAGACCGGCTCCGCGCTCCGGGATCGTCCGGTCCTACGGCGCCGCAACGCGTTATTAAAGGAAGAAGAATGGGTGGCCACATGGGCATGCAGAGAATGACCGTGAAAAACCTCGTCGTAATGGCGCTTGAAGAAGAAAAACGGAACGTGTTTGTGAAAGGCGCGGTGCCCGGTATGACTGGCTCGGAAGTGCAAATTATAACATCGCACGAATAAGCACGAATGCGGCACAAATGCATATTCGTGAAATTCGTGGAAAATGAGTGAATATTAGTAAGTATGAATATCAACATCTACAATCGAAAGCACGAGAAGGTGGGAACGATGGAGCTTCCATCAAACCTCTTCGAGGCGAAGTGGAACCCCGATCTTGTCCACCAGGCGGAGCTCACCGAGCTCGCAAACAAGCGAACGCCCGTCGCGCATACCAAAGACCGTTCCGAAGTGCGCGGAGGAGGCAAGAAGCCGTGGCGGCAAAAGCACACGGGTCGCGCGCGGCACGGTTCTTCGCGTTCGCCGATTTGGATCGGCGGCGGCACGACCTTCGGGCCGCGGAACGACAAGAACTATTCGATGAAGATGAATAAAAAGATGAAGCGTGCCGCGATCGCGTCGCTTCTCTCCAAAAAGACGAAAAGCGAGTTTGTGAAGGTGGTTGACGAGCTCGCGCTCGAAGCGCCGAAAACAAAGCATGTTGCGGCGTTTTTTGCTGAATTTTTCAAAGATAAGCCGACGATAACGCTCGTGCCCTCATTCGAAAACAAGGGTGCGCGTCTTGCGGCACGGAACATCCCCGAGATAAAAGTACTCTCGCCGAAATCGCTAAACGTCTACGATTGCCTCACGCAAAAATATCTCGTTTTCGAAAAAAAAGGGCTTGAAGAGTTCATTGCTCATATGAATCCCTCTCAATAAGTAGTTAGGTGAGGGACGAATAAGGCGTAACACGCGACTATGTCATTATTTACCGCAAAAGAAAATAAAGAAAAGAAGGCTCCCGCAACAAAAGCGAAAAAGGAGACCTTTATCACGCCAAAAACGGCCGCTACGGCATCCGGCGCGGCGGGGCATGAGCAACTCGTTCATGTATTGAAGCACTCTTGGATCAGCGAGCGGGCGCATGACATGCAAGGCATGCACAAGTACGCATTCTCGGTGGACCCGAAAGCCACGAAACCGATGATCCGCGAAGCGGTGGAGGGGCGCTATCAAGTGACTGTCCGCGCTGTTCATATCGTACGAACTCCGGGAAAGTTGAAGTACTACAGGAATCTACCGAATCGCCGCACGGCACGGAAAAAAGCAATCGTAACGCTCAAAGAGGGAGACGTCATCGACACTCAGTAAGGCTACGAACTATCTGCCTGCGGCAGACAAGCGAATACATTACGAATATACGAAAATATGACGCACAACTTACCATCCATAACACGACGAACGGATTCGTATATTCGTACTACAATTCGTAATTCGTAGAGAAATTTATGAGACAGTATAAACCTACAACCGCATCAAGAAGAGGAATGTCCGTTGCAGACTACGGCACGCTTACGAAGCTTCCGCGCGCGAAATCGCTCACGACGCGTCTCAAAAAGAACGCGGGGCGCAACAACGAAGGGAGAATCTCGACGCGCCACCAAGGAGGCGGCAACAAGATTCTCTACCGGGCGATCGATTTCAAACAGGACAAGATGAACATCCCGGGAAAGATTGAGGCGATCGAATACGATCCGTACCGCACCGCGTTCATTGCGCGAGTAATCTACGCGGACGGAGATCGCCGTTATGTCCTCGCGCCGCATACCTTGAAGCGGGGCGCGACGATCACGTCCGGCCCCGAAGCGCCGCTCGAGGTGGGCAACAGAACGATCTTAAAACGAATTCCGATCGGCACCTTCGTACACAACATTGAGCTCTTTCCCGGAAAAGGAGGACAGATCGGAAGGTCGGCCGGAGTCTCAATTCAGATCTTGGCGCACGAGGAAGGCTACACCCACCTCAAGATGCCCTCGGGAGAGATCAGAAAAGTATCGTGGGATGCCTATGCTTCGATTGGACAAGTTTCAAACCCGGAATATAATTTAGTGTCTTTGGGAAAAGCGGGGCGCTCCCGCTGGCTTAACATCCGTCCTACCGTTCGCGGTTCCGCGATGAATCCGCGCGACCATCCCTACGGAGGAGGCGAGGGACGACAGCCGCGCGGCACGAAGCGTCCGAAAACGAAATGGGGCAAGATCACGGGCGGCAGGAAAACGCGCCGCAAGAAGAAATGGTCAAATAAGATGATCATCAAAAGGAGAAAATAGCTGTGAAATGCCAAGCATATACTACGAACTATCTGCCTGCGGCAGACAAGTGAATACATTACGAATATACGAAAATATGACGCACAACTTACCATCCATAACACGACGAACGGATTCGTATATTCGTACTACAATTCGTAATTCGTAGAGAAATACATGAGTAGGAGCACTAAAAAAGGTCCCTGGGTGGATAAAAAACTTCTGAAAAAAATCAGCGGTCTTAAAGCTGCGGACACGGCGCCCATCAAGACATGGTCGCGCGACTCCGAAATAGCTCCCGAGATGGTCGGCTTTGCGTTTGCGGTACATAATGGAAAAGATTTTATCGAGGTGCGCGTGAGTGAAGATATGATCGGGCACCGGCTCGGCGAGTTTTCTCCCACGAGAAAGTTTATCAAACACGGCGGTAAGATGCAGCGCGAAATTGAAAAGGGGGTTGCACCTGCGGCATCCGCGCCGCAAAAGAAATAAATAGGAGTAATCGCGAATAACGCGAATAGATTTAAAATAATGCAAATACGATACGAAACATACGAGTACAGGAACAAGTCGAATCGAACAAATTCGCATTATTTGTTGTAATTCGCATTATTCGTGATACCTCTATGAAACAAGTTACAGCACAACTCAAGTATCTGCGAATCGCTCCGAGGAAGGTGCGTCTTTTAGCCGACACAATCCGGGGACTTTCCATTGAGGAGGCCGAAGCAAAACTCTTGGTGAGCGCACGAAGACCGAAAACGGCACTCTTAAAACTGGTGCGGTCGGCACAAGCGAACGCGAAGAATAACCACAAGCTCGATCCAGGCATGCTGTACATAAAAGAGGTGCGCGTTGATCAAGGCCCGATGTTGAAGCGCTGGATGCCGAGATCGAGGGGTTCGATCGCGGCGATCCAGAAGAAAATGAGCCATGTGACGCTCATTCTGGGTATTGCCGAGAAACCCCAAACAAAGCGCTTCTCGATCGTCATAAAGAAAAAAGAAAAGAAGGAGGAGGGAGAAAAGAAGGGTACAAAACAGAAACCGCAACAGGAAATTTCGGCGGAGAAGGCGCACGCTCAGGAAAAGACAAAGGAACGGGAACAGAAGCCCGCCGCAGAGACCAAACCAAAAGAAACAAAAGGCGCGCTGAAAAAAATGTTTAGGAGAAAGGCGATCTAATCGGCTACGAACTATCTGCCTGCGGCAGACAAGTGAATACATTACGAATATACGAAAATATGACGCACAACTTACCATCCATAACACGACGAACGGATTCGTATATTCGTACTACAATTCGTAATTCGTAGAGAAATCAATGGCACAGAAAATCAAACCAAATGCATATCGTATCGGGGTGACGCTTCCTTGGGCGAGCCGCTGGTTCCCCACGCGGCAATCAAAGTTTTTCCTCGAGGAGGATTACATCATCAGAAACATCGTGAAGAAGAGGATTCTTGTTGCAGGAATCGCCTCCATCGAGATCGAAAGAACGGGTGACGCTGTTCGTGTCATTATAAAAGCGGCGCGGCCGGGCCTCATTATCGGGCGCGGAGGGAAAGGGATCGAGGAGTTAAAAAATGAACTCACGGACGAGATCAAGACCTTACGGAAAAAGAATAAAAAAGAAGGGAGGTTTACGTTAAACGTTACCATCGAGGAATTGAAGCGTTTCGAGATCTCGGCGCAGGTTTTGGCGCAACAGGTTGCGTTCGATATCGAAAAACGCCTTCCGTTCCGCCGCGTCATGAAACGGACACTCGAGACCATCATACAGACAAGAGGAGTGCAGGGCGCAAAGATTAAATTGAGCGGGCGCCTCGGGGGAGCGGAGATCGCGCGCACGGAACAGCTTGCAAAAGGAAAAATGTCCCTTCAAAGTCTCCGCGCGAACGTTGATTATGGAGAAGCAACCGCGTTCAATACCTACGGAACCGTGGGAATCAAACTCTGGATCTATAAAGGAGAAATATTTAAAGACAATGAGAAGGGTCAAACATAGCCCAATCATATGCTACGAACTATCTGCCTGCGGCAGACAAGCGAATGCATTACGAATATACGAATCCATCCGTCATCCTGAACGCAGTGAAGAAGCTCTCGTATTCGTACATTCGTACTACATTCCTAATTCGTAGAGAAATCCATGTTGCAACCTAAGAAACAAAAACACAGAAAGATGCAGAAAGGACGCTCGCGAAAGCGCCTCACGGAGACGCGCGGCCTCACCGTGAGCTTCGGAACCTTCGGGCTTCAGGCGCGAAGCGCCGCATGGATCACATCCCAGCAGATCGAAGCCGCTCGGAAAGCGGTCACACACGCCTTGAAGCGCGGCGGAAAAGTATGGATAAGGATATTCCCCGACAAGCCCGTCACAAAACTTCCCCCCGAAGTAACTCTGGGAGGAGGAAAGGGGAACGTGGATCACTTCGTCGTTCCCGTGAAACCCGGAAGAATCCTTTTTGAGATCGACGGTGTATCGCGGGAAGTCGCCTACGAAGCACTGCGCATCGCGGGCCACAAACTTCCAATAAGAACAAAAGTAGTGGAACGATAAGGATGACTACGAACCGCAAAATATATACTACGAACTATCTGCCTGCGGCAGACAAGCGAATACATTACGAACATACGAAAATATGACGCACAACTTACCATCCATAACACGACGAACGGATTCGTATATTCGTACTACAATTCGTAATTCGTAGAGAAATACATGAAGAACGATTTCAATTACACAAAAGAGAATCCAGAAGCGGAACTCCTTAAGGAACTTGAAACGCGGAGGGAAAAAGTCGCGAACCTGAGGTTTGATCTCGCAGCCGGAAAGGTGAAAAACATTCGCGAGATCCGGCACCTCAAGAAAGATATTGCAAGATTACTTACCTTGCTTTCGTCGAAGAAAAAAGCACAATAAACACTATGCGTACACTTCAAGGAACAATCGTTTCGGACAAGATGCAACGGACGCGTATCGTGTCGGTGGAACGTTTGCGCAAACATCCGCGCTATGGAAAATTCTATAAGGTCACCATCCGCCTTAAGGCACACGATGAAAAAAACGAGTACACGCTCGGCGATACGGTAATAATCAGAGAAACGAGGCCATTGTCAAAAGACAAGAGATGGGTTATCATTGGGCGCAATTAGCTACGAACTATCTGCCTGCGGCAGACAAGCGAATACATTACGAACATACGAAAATATGACGCACAACTTACAACGTACGACTCACCACACGATGAATGGATTCGTATATTCGTACCTAAT
>JAKAHD010000009.1 GCA_021815205.1 bacterium | reverse complement strand
AAAAACGATTCAAGCGAGGACGGCTCGGCAGGGAGGGGGCTTGAGAAGGCAATTTTTCTGCTCGGCTCCGCTGACGCGCGGGTGGCGGGTCAGCGGAGGTTTCGCATTTTGGATTTGTGGATTAGATTTGGCAAAATAATTTCAAAAGCATGCCCCATATGGAACTTGTTCCTCTTTGGTGTTTGCGAAGGTTTTAATTCGGGAGCCAAAAAACTAGATACGAACTAACGGACGAATGCTCTAAATTTTCCACTGAAAGTATCAATGAGTTCGTATCTAATTTCTTGGCTCCGAACCCTGAACGAAATCCGAACGCATTTTCGAGAAACCCCCGACGAATGAAGCCGCCCCGCCGCCTGCATCGTTAGAGGCAGAAGCCAGCAAAAAAGTTTTCTCTGCAATTCTCTCTTTGTGCGCGCCCGATTTTTTCTTCTAAAAGGAAAAGAAAACTTTTTTGCGGAACAGCGAGCAAAGCGAGCGGCGGCGGGGCGGAGCGTCAAAATTCAGCGTTGGGATTTTCGCTAAAAAAGTTCGGATTTCGTTCAGGGTGTGGAACCATTAAATACGAAGCGAAGAACAGGCACGCGAAGCGTGTCTGTTTTTCCGAGAGAGTGACCCGCCAACGGGTGGACGGGCAGGTGAAGCGTCTGCCGGTAGTTTGACTAAGCATTTTATAGATTTTTTATTGCTGTTTGCACCGCTCCGCACATACCAACAAACTTGAGAATGTTGGTATGTTGTTGAAAGGTAACTCAAACATTGCTTTTTGGAGCGGATAATTCGAAAGAATTCGAGAAGATATTGACGCATCTAGTGGAACATGTTATTACCAATATAGGATTTTTAAATATTTTATAAGGGTTTATTTATGGAAAAAGGAAAATTACCCGTTACGGAGAAGATAATTCTCGAGAGTAATGAGGATCAGTGGAGGTTACACGCAAACGGACTCATCACCGAGCTCAAGACATCGGGGATTATTAAGAAAGAGCCCGGCGTGAAGGTGCGGGTGAACCTCGTTTTTACGAAAATCATTCCACCTGAAAGGCTCGAGTTCACCGAAAGCATGTCGATTCATGCGAACTTCGAGCAGGTATTTATCGGAGGCATGTTCAGGTCATTCACGTTCCTCTACGAGTTTCTGCACAAATCGACGTGGCTGTTCTTCGGCTACATCGAGGGTGAGGAGAAAATCCCTGTCATGGTTCTGCATATCCATGATATCAAAATGTCGATCTACACCCAGAAATTGAGGGACGAACAGATGAAGATTTTCCATCCGGCGTTCCCCGGATGCAATTGATCGAGAAAGCCAACACGCTCTGTTGGCTTTTTTATTTCTTTTCAGCCGTCCATCGGCGCTCTCGCTCGCTGTAATAAATTCCCACACCCTCCTGCGAAGTTAAACCCCCAGCAGGAAACACTTCTACGCCGCCCCTTCAGGGAAGGTGTGGGGAAACGGCAATCCTTGGGTTACGGGATGATACTTTCTGTAACTTATACCGTAATTTCGCAGACGCCGCCCACGCACGCAAGCTCCTTCGCGCCCTGCGTCTCGTCTTCGTGTTCGTAAAGTAAAATCTGCGAGAAGTCCACGTCGGGGAAGTTTTGCATAAGCTCGTGATACCGCGCCTCGCTCACCTCCTCGTACGGCGCGAGCTGGTAGACGTGATTGTCGCGCGGCAAGAACGAGAGTCCGCCGATTATGTCCCAGTTCGCGTAGAGCCAGTTTGCAACCTCGATCCACTCGTTGTCGCCTACCGAGATCGTGACCGACGGGTTGTGCTCCGTGTAGTGCTGTTTCACCATCTTCCAGTACTCGAGCTGTTCGATCGCCGAAAGATCGTTTTTCACAATCGAGCCGCGCGGCGCCTTGACCGGGAACTCGAGCACATAGGTCGTCGCGTCTTCGAGTGATTGCCCCACCTCCGGAGAGAACGGGATCTTCTGATCGCGGAGCATCTTAAACAAGCTGTCGGTTGCGGAAATTCTCACGCGGCGGATATAGAACGGCGCGTGCCGCGCATGGAGCCCCGATGCGGCATCGACGAGTTGGGAGACGGTGCCCGAGGGTTTCACGCACGTTACGGAGGCCGACTGGTTGATGCCGAATCTTTTCGCATACGTCTTGTTCGTCTCGACCGCCATGTCGCGCATCTTCTCGAACGTGTGCTCGTTCCGTACCGCGGGGCAGTCCCACTGGCCGGTGATTGAAACCCCCAAGAGGCGCTCCTCGTCGCAGTTCTCCTTCCACTCTTTCGAGAGGTATCTGAAGTTTGTGAGCGTTGACTGGTAGGTTCCCAGGATCGCCGCGAGGCGCGCTTTCTCAAGGAGCGTCTCCTCGGTATCCTCGGCGCGCGCGACTACCTCCGTAAGATTGCAGAACTCCTTGGAACGAAGTACGATCTCGCCGCAAGGGTTGGTACCGGTTGTCGCAAGATGCGCTCCCATCGCACGAAAACGCCGCTCTGGCATCTGGGCTTTTAAGGAGCCGCGATTAAAGATTCCCCGCTCGCCGCTTCCGCTCTTTGCAAGCGCAAGCCACTCCTCGAGAAACTCGGTTGCGGGCGGCTTTTCATTATATACAGCGGAGTTGTTCGCCATCGCGCGCTGGGGTTCCGTCACATAGAACTGGCCGAACTTCGCCATCTGCATCTCCTTATCATCCAGATCGGAAAGCGAGATTAATGCCGTGCGGCGCACGCCGCCCATCACGACCACCTCGCCGATCTTGCAGACGATATCATGCACGTCGATCGGCGCGAGCCGTTTTCCCTGCCTCGTAAAAATTTTCGAGCGCGCGAAGTCGAGCGCGGCGCGCAAGGGTTCGGGGCCGGAGCTCCTTCCGCCCATCGTCCGCAAGCGCTCTCCCTGTTTTCGCAGTTTTGAAAAATCAAACTCGACGTCCTTCCCGTCGAACCACGTCTCGAGGCCGTGCACCATCGCGTCCGCCCATCCCTCTTTGCTATCCTCGACGACATGCGTCGGCAGTTTCTTTCCCGTCTGCTTCTTGATCTGCGGCAACATCTGCACCGTCTGCTCCTCAACTGAAAATCCCACGCCCGCGCCGCACATCGAGAGGTACATAATCTCTCCGAAATCGCGGAGCGAGGACGGCGCGATGTACGAGCAGTTGTACGCGGCGACGTTCGTCGTGCGCGCCGCTTTTCCCGCGCTCCATAGGAGCCGCATCGAGGGCATTACTTCTTGGTTCAAGATCGCGTCGCGGAGTTCCGCATACTCCGTCTCCGTCAACTTTCCTCCGAGATTCTCTTTCATAAAATCCATATACCGGTCGACGGTCTCGATCCATGTCTCGCGCCGCCCTTCGTTCTCGAGCCACCGCGAATACGAACGGTAAAAGATAAACTCGCCCAGAGGGTTCTTAAAATATCGTTTACTCTCCGTCGCGAGCCGCTTCACGTGCACCGGAATTTCTTTTTTCCGTCCGCGAAGCCGCGCGCGCTCCTCACGATACAAAATATATGCCTTCGCGGTTTGCGCGAAATCGTTTTTGATGAGCTGGGTCTCGACCGCGTCCTGGATTTCTTCGATGCCGAGCACGTGATCGGACGCGTACTGTTTCCGCAGTTCTCTTACGACGTCTGCGGATACGCTCTCCGCTTTTTTCTGATCTCCCTCTCCCGTCGCCTGCATCGCCTTCAGAATCGCGTGCGTGATTCTCGACTCATCAAACGGGACGATGTTTCCTTCGCGCTTTTTTACCGACGTGAACGACATGTGATGTAAAAAATATTTTTGAACACGGCCGACGTTTTTTTATGATGTGAAGCGTATCTTCATTTTAGAAAGTTCTTTGATGAACGCAATGGTGGATAACTACCTCACGGGATACAAAAAACGGGATGTTGTCCATCTCGTTCACACAATCTGTCGGAAAAAATTTTTCCATGAAGAATTATCGCTGATTTTGATACTTTCCGGATAAATCCCGTGAGAAACAGAAAACCCCGTCGCAAGCCGCGGGGTTTTCTGCTTCTCACCGGATAGAAGTGCCAGATTTTCTTCTCTTGTTACACTCGTGTTACATCAAAAATCCGCCACGAGGCGGAGGTGAGGCGATGTTCAACCTCCTGTGGGAGGTTGAACATCAAGAACAGGTGCGTTATTTCTTCTTTTTCCTCAAGAATGCGGGGATCTCCCACGGTTCGGTCTTTTCGATCTTCGGCGCCGCCTGCTGTTTCGGCGACCTTGCCCTCTCCTCCGCAATAAGCGGCTGTTTTTCCTCATCTTTTTTCACCTCGTCCCTCATATCAATCATGGGTACCGGTTTCGGCTCCTTCTTGGAGGTCTCGATCGCCATAAAGAGCGAGGGTGCGGGCCCGCCGCGGCGCTCCGCGAACATTCCGTTGAATCCGGTTGCGATCACCGTTACCTTGATCGCTTTTTCCTTCAAACTTCTGTCATGATACGCGCCGAAAATCACGCGCGCGTTCGAGTCGAGATTCGCGGAGATCGCCTTCGCGATATCATTGACCTCCGTCATCATAAGGTCACGGCTTCCCGCGATTGAGAAGAGCACTCCCTTCGCGCCGTCCAAAGAGACCTCGAGGAGCGGCGAGTTGATCGCGGTCGAGACCGCCTTCATGCTTCTATCCTGGCCCGACGCGACGCCGATACCGATCAAGGTCGAACCCGAGTCCTTCAAAATTGCCTTGATATCCGCGAAGTCCACATTGATGATGCCCGGCATGTTCACGAGCTCCGCGATCGCGCGGACCGCCTGTTTCAAAATATCGTCAATAAACGCGAAGGCCTTCAGGATCGGCGTGTCCTTCTGAATAAGCGTGAAAATCCTGTCGTTCGGAATCACGACCAAGGCATCCACTTTTTCTTTCAAGCGATTGATGCCGTCCTGCGCGATCGCGGCGCGCTGTGCGCCTTCGAATGAAAATGGTTTCGTGACAACCGCGATGGTGAGAATCCCCTTCTCTTTCGCGATCTCTGCGATGATCGGCGCGCCGCCCGTGCCGGTACCGCCGCCCATCCCCGCGGTAATAAAGATGATGTCTGCGCCGTCCAACGCCTCGCCGATCTCCGACCGGTTTTCTTCCGCGGCTTGCTTCCCGATCTCGGGATTCATTCCCGCGCCCAGTCCGCGCGTCAGCGCCTTTCCGATATATAACTTCTTGTGCGCTTCGGCGCAATCCAGATCTTGGGCGTCGGTGTTGATGGCAATAAACTCGACGCCGCGCGGGCGCTCTCCCTGCATCATGCGCGAGACGGCGTTCGAACCGCCGCCGCCGATTCCCACTACCTTGATGATGGTCGTCCCGTTCGGTCTTCCCGCCTTAAGAGAAACGCCTCCCTTCCTCGACTTTGAGACACTTGCCTTCGATTTTTTATTCTGCTCTTTTTTTGCTTTTTTCATTGCGATGAGTTTTTATAGTTCGTGCGCCCGCTACGGAAGGAGATTTCTGAAGAAGCTCTTTACCGCTTGGATGCTTGAAGCGGCCTCCTTGTTCTCTGCGTTCCCCAAAAGGGTAAGCCCTACGGCTACAGCGAACTCCGGATCGTCCAATACCTCCTTATGCGTAGGATTCATCACGTCAAACTGCCCAAGCTCGGGAAAGCCCATCTGCACCGGCAGACGGAGTTCGCGCTTTACGAGATCCGCCATTCCGGGACATTTGACCCCCCCTCCCGTCACTACCACTCCCGCGGGAAGCTGCACGTCGCGACCTAGCACCTTGAGTTCATTATTCACGCAATCGAGGATTTCCGCAAGGCGCACCTCGATGATCTCCGCAAGGAAGTGACGGGATACTTCTCCCTCGAGTTTTGCATTAATCTCGGAGAGCCGCACCGTTTCTTTTCTTCCGATATCGCTTGCGATCGCGGAACCGTACGTCGTCTTCAATTTCTCGGCAACCTCGATCGGCACCTTAAGCCCGATCGCGATGTCGTTCGTAACGTAAGCCGATCCCAGAGGAATGCTTTTTACGTGCAACACCTTTCCCTCTTCATATATTGCGATTGACGTCGTACCCGCGCCGAAGTCAATCATAAGAACCCCCAACTCTTTTTGTTTTTTGGAGAGCACCGCGCGCGACGAGGCGAGCGGATTGAAAATAAGTCCGGCAACGCCGAACCCCACCCGATCAAGCATCTTGAGGAGCGGGTTGATCTGCGGCATAAATCCCTCGACGATCATCGTCGAGACCTCAAGCCGGCTTCCCGTCATGCCAAGCGGGTCCGTAATATCGCCCACGTCATCCACGAAGTACTCCTTCACGATGTTGTGGAGCACGATCGAGTTCGACATAAGCTTCACCGCGCGCGATGCTTGCGTCACGCGCTCGATATCTTCCTGCTGGATTTCTTTGTCCGCGCGCGAAACCGCGGCGACGCCTTTCGAGACTTTCGCTTTCACCTGTTCGCTCTGGACGTTCACAAACACGTTCTGCACCGCCTTCTTCGAGATCTTCTGAAGATCAAGGACGAGCGCACGAAGTATCGGCGCGGCCTCCTCGGTGTCCACTAAAACGCCCCTCCGAAATCCCGCCGAAGACTCCTTGAATGCGGAAAGCACGGAGAGCACTCCGTCCTTCCCCACTTCTGCCACCATTCCCTTGATTTGAGACGAGCCGATATCAAGCCCGGTAACGATAGATGTCATGCGTGCGTGCGTGTTCCCTTTCTTTTGAGCGCGCGCCAAAGTATTCGTTCGCGCCGTTCCATTCTTATTCTAGCATCACGCACCGCATGTGTATACCCCACAAGATGCAAGATACTATGCAACACGAGGAAGTACGGATCCTCCCCGCGCGCCACGACGACACGCGGCGCAAGCATAATTTCTCCGAGATAACGGACATCCTTTGGGAGGTCCGGACGGGGAAATCGCTCCTTTACGGCGAAACTTAGTACGGTCGTCGGCGCGTCCTTGCCGCGATACTTCTTGTTCCACGCATGAATCGTCTTCGAAGTCACCAACACGCACTCAATCGCGCAGGGAGTTTTCCGAAGCAGCGCAAGCGTATCGCGCGCGAAAGTACTGATGCGCCGTTCGAACTTTTTGAACTCGGAACGCTCACTCGTAACCCGCACGATATGCGCCATAAACGAAATGCTTAATCTGAAATTCGAAATTTTTAATCAAATCACACTGCCACAACGTTTTTAAAAATTAAAACATTAAAAATTGAATAAAAATTTAAAATTATAAATTAAAAATTATTGCCTCAATCTCTCCTTCACAATCCGCTGCACGAGTGCGGCGTCCGCGTTTCCTTTCGTCGCCTTCATCACGGCGCCCATCACCTTTCCAAAATCTTTTATTCCTTCGGGATGCACTGCGGCAATCGCTTCGACGACCGCACGCTCGACTGCCTCTTCCCCGAGTTCCGGAGGAAGATACGACTCGAGCACCTTGAGCTCTTCCTCCTCCTTTGCCGCAAGTTCAGGTCTTCCTCCTTTTAGGTAGAGCGCGGCCGCTTCTTTCCGCTTTTTCGTTTCGCGCCGGACGATCCCGAACACTTCCTCGTCCGAGAGGAGCGGGTCTTCTCCTCTTCCCTTTTGCTCGATCTCTTGATTCTTCATCACGCTCGAAAGAAGCCGCAACGTGCGCACCCGCACCTCGTCCTTCTGCTTCATCGCTTGCACGAGATCTCTGTGTATGTTTTCCCGGAGCATATGAGTGCATGGCGCACGAATGCGAAATTACGAATACCCTATGCGAATTATGCAAAAATGCGTTTCGCGGAATTCGCATAATGCATTCGCGAATTCCGCACTATGATTACTTTCCTCCGTACTTCTTCGCGCGCGCGATCGTTTCCGCTTTCGTTTTTCGATACAGCGCGGCGTTCCGACGCGCACGGCGATTCATCGGCCGCGTTTTGACTCTTCGGCGCTTTACTTCCTTCAATATGCCCGTCTGCTGTACCCGCTTGCTGAAGCGGTACAGGAACGAACTTACACTCTCATTTTTCCTTCTTCGTACTTCCATGAATTTTCCGTATAAACAATTTCGACTCTATATAATGTACTATTTTCTTGCGTACAGAAGCAAGTGGCTCCTCGGGCGGGGCATTCACTCCCAACTGAATCGAATCTGTTGCTCTAGGAATTACGAATCCATTACGAATATGCGAAATATGACTTACCACGCACAACTCACAACTTACAACTTATAACACGAAGAACGGATTCGTATATTCGTAATTAATTCGTATTTCGTAGCTACTTTTCGTAGCTACTTATTAATCCTTTTTTTCACCTCCTCGACCAGCTTCTCGGCGAGAATCGTCTCCTGCGCGCCGGATGACATATCGCGAATCAGGACGGTTCCATCGAACACTTCTTTTTGCCCCAAGAGCAGCGCGATCGTGATGTTCATCCGCTCCGCGCTTTTGAGCTGCGCCTTCAAGGTCTTCTTTCCGGCGACCTCGACGACGGCGATACCGCCCGCGCGCAGAAGTTGCATGAGCCGCAACGCGCCTTTCTTCGCCTGATCGCCCAACACGACGAAAAAGACCCTCGGTTTCTCCTTGGGGTGCGGAACAAGCCCTTGGAGCTTCATCGCCTCGATTACCCGCTCGATACCCAGTGCGCCGTTCATCGCGGGCGTCACCCTTCCCCCGAATGCCTCCGCGAGGTAGTCGAACCGGTGCCCCGACGCGATGGCAAACGGATATTGCGGCACATAAAACTCGAAGATGGTTTTCGTTCCGTAATCGTTCTCCGGAAGGAGCCAAGCATCGGGTTCGTAGAGCACCGCATTGTCTTCCACAAGCTCCAAGACCGACTTGAAGTGATTGTTGCAGCTCTGGCAAAGGTAATCAAGCACGATCGGGGCGTTCTGTCTCACTTCCTTGCACTGTTCCTGTTCGCAATGCACGATCGCGAATATGTTCGTTTCGATGTTTTTTTCGCACGTCCTGCATATCATGTCTTTTTCGTTCCGGTAGTATGCCTTGAGCCGCTGTTTGAACGCGGGACGGCATACGCGGCATCCGGCGCTATTGATCTTCAAGACCATCTGTTTGAGCTTCAGGGCCTTCAGAAAATCAAAGACCGCAAGGATAATCTCGCCGTCGTAGAGCGGATCGCCGTCCCCGATAATCTGAAATCCCCACTCGTGAAACTGCCCCGGGTGTTCCGGAAACTCCTCAATCCTCCGGAATACCGGCGCAAGATAGAAGACCTTGAGGGGCGAGGCGAAATACGCGAGACGGTGCTCGAGATAGCTCCGCAAGACCGAGATCTTCGGACTGTATGAAAGCGCAAGCTCTTCTCCTCCTTTTCCTTTTGCCTTTAGGAGGTAGAGATGCTTCTCTACCGATTCTTCCGCAACGCCCGCGGCGCTCAAAAACATCTTCGCCGGCTCCACGGGCGGCGTCTCGATAAAATGAAAATCATTGAGCTCGCTCACGGCGTGCCCCGTCTGCCACAAGAGTTTCCACCACCCCTGATCCTTCGGGAGCACGTCCGCCATTCCCCGCACCATCTCAAACATCGGAGTATGGCTTGTCTTCTGTGCCTTTTGTGGAACAAGTTTTGCGTCTTTCGTTGTCATGGTGAGTACCGAGGGGCGCTGAATGCCATCGCTTCATTGAGGGGCCAGAGCCGGAAACGAACCATACCCACGATATCCTTCGAAGGCACAGGGCCCCAGCTTCTTGAATCAAAACTGAAGTTGCGATTGTCCCCCATCACGAAATACTCTCCCTTGCCGAGCGTGCGCTGCATATTCGGGCTGGTAGCTTGCCCCATGACGTACGGCTCGCGCAGGACCTCGACGCCGTGTTGATTCTTTACGCTCACGGTTCCTTGCGTGATGATCACCGTCTCTCCGGGAAGCCCTATGACGCGCTTGATGAAGTAGGTGCTTGTGTCGTTCGGGTATCTGAAAACGATCACCTCGCCGCGTTCCGGAGGCCTGAAGTTATACGTCAACTCGTCGATCAGGAGATAATTGCCGTTATTGAAGGTCGGCTCCATGCTCGCACCACTCACAAGGAACGGCTGTGTCACAAACGAACGCACGAGGAGCACCGCGACGACCGCGATCGCCACCGTCTCTATCATTTCAAATAAGGACCAGAGGAATTTCTTCATAGGGTAATCGCAAATGATGCGAATGTAGTAGAAATAACGCGAATCACGAACGTGGGTACGAATATGTCAATCCGATAGGTTCTTCTCTCCCCATGGGAGATCAGAATGACACCACAATTCGTATAGTTCGTAATGCATTCGTATTTCGCAGCAAACTTGTGGTAATCTTATGGCATAGGAATAAAAAACGCAAACACCGCGCGGTATGGGGTACACTACACCTTTTCATTCGGTCACTATGATCGCGGGACTCGGAAATCCCGACAAGGAGTACTTGACGACCTACCATAATGTAGGTCTTCAGGCGCTTCTCTTTCTCGCCGGCGAAACTGCCGCGTGGCGGACAAGAAAGTCCTTCCGCTACGCGAAGGTCGGTTCCCGGATCTTCGTGGCGCCCCTTACCTATATGAACGAGTCGGGACGCGCGATCCGCGACGCGCTCCGGTTCTTCACACTGCGACCTAATGCCCTCCTCGTGCTCCAAGACGACTCCGACCTCACGCTCGGCGCGTGGAAAGCCGCATTCGGGAGAGGCACCGCAGGACATCACGGCATCGCATCCATCGTGCGCGAGCTCGGCACGAACGAGTTCGCGCGAATCCGCATCGGCATCAGAAAACCCGACTCGAAAAAGAAGGCGGGATCGTTTGTGCTTAAAAAAATTCCACCCTCCGAAAAGAAATTGTTCAAGAACGTATTCGAAGAAATCGCTTCTTCCTTGACGTAGAAGCAGATTACGCCACGAACACGCAGATGCGCGCCGAAACTTGATCCGCGTTTATCTGCGTCACTTTCTGCGTGATCTGCTTCTACGATTTCACAAACTGGAACGTGATATTGAATGATACCGAACCGTCGCTCATCGTCGTGATCTGCGTGAGCGGAAGATCAACCCCCGTAAACCCGGGATTCGCAATAAGCGCGTTTTTAAACGTGATCACCGTCTGATAATCGGGGGCGCTTGCCGTAAGACGCGCGGGACTGTAGGCGGATTGCATGTCGAGATTCACCGCGGTCACATGGTACTCTGACATCACCGAGAAAAGATTAGAGAGGAGCGCATACCACGGCGTCGCCGCACGGTGCACCTCCTTCACCTGGCTCACGAGCGCGTTAAACTCCTCCACTTTCCCCGAGAGCGATGCATAATCGTTCGTCGTGGCTGAGGGGATGAACGCCTCGGACTGCTGCGTTACGAGCTTCAACTGATTTACAAGAAACGTCGCCGCAATCCCGAACGCGATGAGAATCACGATCAATACGCCCGCCACGATATTCCGCCACAGCACGACGAAGTTCAGCGTTCGCTCTTCTTCAATCGACTTCGAGAGGTCTTCACCCCCGAGATTCACGGAGCGGAACCGCATCCTCCGCTCCTCACTCGCGTTTCTTAGCGCGGCCCCGAGCGCGGGATAAAAGAGAGGCGTGAGTTGGGGGTAGGTTCCCAAGACGAAGGGCACCGCGTTGCACGCAAAGTTTTTCTCGAGGAGCTCTTTCACCTCATGTTCGAATCCCGGCGCGATGATCCACAATTCGGAAATGCCCGACCCGAACTTGCTCACGGCGAAATTCTCGACTTTCCTCGTCTCCTCGATAATCGCCGCATCGAACACCTCGCGGGGAATCGATCGCGCTTCCCCCTGAATTGATTGCCACGATCTGAAGTAATTGAAATGCAATGTGCCATCCTTCAAGATAAATATGCCGAGCCCGTCACTTGAAACTTGGAGCAAGAGCACCGATGCCGCACTGTGCCCCGCAAGACGCCCCACGAGGCGCGAGAGCGCGAGCGCGGGAAACTCGAACGCAAGCGGCACAAAGTGCGCCTCCTTGAGCACGCTGCTCAACGCATTCACTTCGTTCCGTTTCGCAAAGGCTCCGAGGAGCTCGTACTGATCCTGCGTTTCAGAGATGATCTGCGCTCCCATATTCGCCTCCTCGACCGGCATCGGGGAGATCATCTGGAGGTTCAGCATAATCGCTTCTTCGAGCTTTTCATCGCCGACATTCTGGATCTGGAAGCTCTGGGTATACACGAGTCCTTCGGGAAGCACGAGGGTTACCCGCATGACGCGATCCGGATCCTGCGGCGCGATCATCTCGTGGAGGCGGGTGAGCGCTTCCTTTAACTGCTCGCGGTTCTTGATCGTGCCGTTTTCAAAGACTCCCGGCGGAATGCGCACCGCGGCGATGCGCGGCGTCCCTTCCTCAAGAAACACGTACTCGAGTGAGCCGTCGCTTATCTGAAGCCCGTCGATTCTCGGCTTCGAACTTAATCGTTCGAGTAGGTACAGTATTTTTTTGAACAGTTCCTGCATGGGACTTGCTTCGCATTATTGGAGCGCTACGTCGCTCAAGGATTGGAGTTGCAGAGCGCCTGTCGTCTGGTTCACGATCGCGACCGCCTGAAGCTTTTTCTGCCTCAATCCCGCGGTGCCGAGCGACGTCACCGTATAGACATAGTACTGCCCCGAGCTGTCGCTTGTTCTCGAGACGGTTACGGTAGCACTGTCGGCATCAAGGGTTAAGTCGTAGCTCATATTCGACGAGGTAAGCTCTTTATTTTTTGCGATCTTCACGAGCGCATCGTTTATGCCCGAGTTCGCCGCCGCCCACGCACGGACCTCGAGCCGCGCGCTGTATCCCGACCCGCTCGAGAAATACGCGACGAACGCTCCTCCGATCACTATTTCAAGAATGATGCCGCCTACAAGGAGCACAAACGGCAAGGCAATCTGACCATCCCGCGGTGACGTCATATATCTTATGATAGCAAAACCCTCCTCTCTTTTCACGAACGTATGCAACCGTGAAAAAAGAGAAGGGTGCGTTTTTCTTTTGTGCGACGCGTAGTCGAGAAACCAGACGAACTACTTTGCGCTCGAAGTGGCGTTTGCCGGAGCCTGTTGCGGCGGCTGCTGCCCTTGAGCGGGAACGAGATTCGGGTTCGTGGTAATGAGCTTCACGAGCTGGCTGTCACTCTTCAATTTCGTGTACCACACAACCTCATCGCGATTCAACTTTATAAAGTCCTCGGGACCCCAGAATACGTTCGCAAACTTCTGCACGCTTACCGGATTCTGGCTGTTCTGGGTATTCACCTGCAGCATATACACATGGCTCAAACCGAACGAGGGAAACCGCGAGAGCTGTCCGAAATACAGATCGCCCGTTCTCATATAGACCGCATAATAGGACGGGCTGCTTAAGAACGCCTGCCACGTCACGACGCCAATCAAGACGATTACGAGCACGATCACTACCGTAAGCAATACTTTGTTTATGTTCCGCATATCACTGGACTATTCGATGCTCTTTATGTGTGTTCTTTCGTAACGACCTTTTTGTTTTCTTTCAGTATACCATATCTCCCTCACGAAATCCTAAATTCTAATTTCTCTCCCTACGGGAGATGTCTGTCCCTACGGGACATCTCCCGTAGGGATGACCGAAGGGACAGAATTTACTTAGGGTTTGGTGCTTAGGATTTTAGTTATTGACTTGGCATTTGGATTTTGAAATTTTACTATAGTGGTATACTTACCTATATATGAAGAGTTGGAAAATTATAGTATCGGGTGCACTCCTTATACTCCTCTTCTTCTCTTTTCTCGCCGTGCAACGCTCTCTCGAACGCGCGTATGCGGCGACGAACGTGAACTCCGTTCCCTCAAGCTCCGTGGCCTGGGACGACGAAAGCGGCTGGTGGGATTTTTATTCCACGCAGACGGTTATGGTGAAAGGCACCATACTTCAGGGGTATGCCTCTTCTTCGGTTGGGGACATTTCGCTCGATTGCGCAACGAGCGAAAACGGCAACATCTGCGGCAGTTCAAACTACGGGGTGTGCAACGGCTACGGCGCGACGCACAACGCGGATGGCACCTGCACGAACGGCGACGCAACTGGAAACCTCTCGGGATTCGCATGGAACGATACGATCGGGTGGATCAGCTTCTGCGGCGGGCAGAGCACCGCGCAGTGCCCCGGCTCGCAGGCATACGGCGTTACGATTGATGCAAACGGCGACTTCCAGGGGTACGCGTGGAACGACACTGACGGATGGATCAGCTTTAACTGCGCCAATAACTCGAGTTGCGGGACGAATCAATATCTCGTGAACACCTCATGGCGCGCGACGAGCACCGTGGGGTATCTCACCTCGGAGATATTCGACACGGGAATCGCGAGCGGCACGACGCTCTCGAGCATCATCTGGCAGGGAGGCCCCGGGAGCGGCGTGGGTATCTGCACCGCGTTCCAGATCGCGGCGGCAAACGCAACGAGCGGCCCGTGGAATTTCTTGGGACCCGACGACACGAGCGCAACATACTACGGCGCGGCATGCGCGCAAGGCCCGAACGGGGGCACGGGGTGCGCGCCGGTAAACACTCCCATCTGCGTGAAGAGCGCGGATTTCAACAACTTCCGTTATTACCGATATAAGGTACAATTAACAAGCGACAAGCTGCAGACAAACTCGCCGGAGGTCAAGAACGTAATACTCAATTTCAATCAATAATCATATGAAAGAAAAAACTATCGGGCCCATGACATGGATCCATTTTCAGAATCCGAAAGAGGAGGAGGTGCGCGCCGCCTTGGGCGCCATGAAGATCCACCACCTCATCCTCGAGGAGCTCTTCTCTCCTTCGGACAGGAGCAAGGTGGAAAATCTCGGGAGTTATCTCTTTATGGTCTACCATCTTCCCATCTACAACCCCGGCGAGCGCACCTCGCGGCGGGCGGAGATTGATGTGATTGCGACAAAGAAACTCGTGATCACGGTCGCCTATGAACGCGTGGAGCCCTTGGTCCAGTTCGAGCACGACCTCGAAAAGAAGTACCGGCATAAGATAGAACATACCGCGCAGTTCATCTACTATCTCTTCGGCGAGGTGAACGAGTTCTCTTTGCGCCAGCTCCGCCACATCGAGGAGAAGGTGGGTGCGGTGGGCAGGGAACTTTTTAATCATCCCGACCGCGAACTCCTCGAAGAGATCTCCTACATCAACCGCGATATTCTGGATTTCGGCATCATCTCCGCCGCCCAGCGCACCACGCTCGAGTCGCTTATTCCTGCCGCGGCGACGTTCTGGGGAGAGGAGATAAAAATCTATTTTACGGATCTCTTGGGAGGGCTCTTGAAGTCGCACTATCTTCTGGAAAGTCTCCGCGCCGCGATCGTTTCCTACAGCAACACCGTCTCGCAGATCTTCCAGTTCCGCACCTCGGACATCGTGCGGCGCTTCTCGATCCTCGGCTTCCTTACCTTTCCCCTCCTTCTCTACGCCACGATCGCGCTTCAGCCCGTCGTTGAGCCGACGCTCTTCCGCACTCCCGGGGAGTTCTGGGGAATCTTCGGCATAATCTTCATTATCGTAGTAGGACTCGCCATCTTTTTCAGGAAGAAAGGGTGGTTTTAACGGAATTGACCTAATGTCTAATTGCTCTAATTGACCTAATCCGC
The DNA here is from genome assembly GCA_021815205.1 of bacterium. GTDB lineage: Bacteria > Patescibacteriota > Minisyncoccia > UBA6257 > GWB1-50-10 > JAKAHD01. The sequence goes on along the minus strand of JAKAHD010000009.1, from coordinate 10,892 downwards.
AAAAGCGGTTTAGAAATTAGAGTAATTAGGTCGATTAGAAATTTTCATCCATGCGTATCTTCAACACTCTCTCCGGGAAAAAAGAGGAGCTCACGCAACCGAAGGGCAGACCTCTTCATATGTTCGTCTGCGGCCCTACGGTCTACGACTATCCTCATATAGGAAATTTTCGGACCTACATCGTCTTTGATGCGTTCGTAAAATATCTCAGGTCGCTCGCGTGGGATGTCTTCTATCTCCAGAACATCACGGACATCGACGACAAGATTATCAGAAAATCGGAGGAGACGGGTACGCCGTGGAGTGAGGTTGCGGCGCAATTCGAGCGCATCTATCACGAGAACGAACGGGCGTTCGGAATCGATTCCGTTACAAAGTACGCGAACGCGACCGCCTCCATCCACGCGATTGTGGTACAAGTACAGCTTCTCAAAGAAAAAGGATATGCCTACGAGATACCCGAGGAGGGGTGGTACTTCGACGTCTCGAGGTTCAAGGACTACGGAAAACTCGCGCGACGAACGTACACGGAAGCCGAGGACGGCGTCTCACGGATCGACGAGAGCGTGAAAAAAAGGAACAAGGCGGACTTCTGCCTTTGGAAGTATTCGAAAGAGGGCGAGCCGTCCTGGGATACGGCATTAGGCGCGGGAAGACCCGGATGGCACATCGAGGATACCGCAATCACGGAGAAGCATTTCGGGCCGCAGTACGATCTTCACGGAGGCGGCGTTGACATCAAGTTTCCCCACCATGAGGCCGAGATCGCGCAGGCCGAGGCGGCTTACGGGAAGGTGCCGTTCGTCCGCACTTGGATGCATGTGGGATCTCTCCTCGTCGAAGGGAAGAAGATGTCAAAAAGCCTGGGAAACTTCGTGAGCGCGAGCGATTTCCTCGCGCGCCATTCGGGAAACGCGTTCCGTCTTCTTGCGCTCTCGCACCACTATCGCGCCCCGATGAACTATACGGAGGAGACGGCGGCGGCTGCGGAACGGGCGATGAAGACGATCGAAACATTCATCGCAAAACTTGACTTCATTTCCGCACACACGACTTCGGCATCCGGGGAGAGAAGCGGGGAGATTCTGCGGCGCATCACCGAAGCCGAACAAAAAATAGGAGCGGCGCTCCAGGATGATTTTAACACCCCCGAAGCGCTCGGCGCTCTTTTCGGTCTTCTCCGCGCCTCCGAGGAACGGCTCTGGGAGGCGGGAGAGGAAGCGCACGCACTGCAGCGCGCGGTACTTCGCGCCGGATCCGCACTCGGATTTACCTTCCCCTCCCCCGCAATCCCTGAAAAGGTGAGGAAAATAGCGGAAGCCCGCGACTTATCCAGACAGAATAAACAGTTTACGCACGCAGACGCATTGCGGAATGAAATAAACGCGCTAGGATATGGGGTGGAGGATACGCCGTTGGGGACGTTTCTCTACAAAAACTAAAATTTTAAATTTTCAATTTGAAATTTTTAATCAGTGCGGTAATGCCTTAATTTTAAAAATTAAAACATTACTACATTTAAAATTGACTAAAAATTAAAAATTGTGAATTAAAAATTCCGACACGTGCCAAAAAAACCATCAAAAGATTCCTACAAGCTTCCTCCGCAGGATATCGAAGCGGAGCTTTCCGTCTTGGGAGCTCTGATGCTCGACAAACATGCCGTGATTCAGATCGCCGATCTCCTTGCGCCGAGCGATTTTTACGATCCGAAGAATAGAAAGGTCTACCAGAGCGTGATCGAGCTCTGGAGCCGCGGCGAGCCGATCGATCTTCTCACTGTCTCGCATGACTTGAAAGAGAAAAATCAGCTCGAGGAGGTGGGCGGCGTGAACTACCTCACGGAACTCGTGGGAAGCGTGCCAACCTCGGCACACGTCGCGCACTATGCGGAGATTGTCCGGGAGAAACGCATACGGCGCGATCTGATTCAGGCATCCTCCGAGATCAACGAAAAGGCGTTCGATGAGAAGGATTTTGAAGCGCTTATCGAGAACGCCGAACAGAAAATATTCAGCATCTCCCAGCGTTCCCGTCCGCAGAAGTTTGTCCCCATCAAGGACGAGCTTCCCACCGCCTACGAACGCCTCGAGAAGCTCCACCGCGGCGAGAAGGGTTCCCTCCGCGGCGTGCCGACCCAGTTCCACGAGCTTGATGCGATGCTTTCGGGCCTCCAGCCCTCGGACATGATTATCGTGGGAGCGAGGCCCTCGCTCGGGAAAACGGCATTCTGCCTCGACATCGCGCGACAGGCCGCGATCACGAGCGGCAAGTCGGTCGCGATCTTCTCGATTGAGATGTCCCGCGAGCAGATCATCGATCGCTTGATCGCGAGCCAGGCGCAAATTCCTTTGTGGCGTCTCCGCACGGGGCGGCTGAACGACGAGATGGAGTTCGCGCTCGTGCAGCAGGCATTCGACGAACTCTCAAAAGCGAAGATGTTCATTGACGATAGTCCTTCGCCCACACTCCTCCAGATGCGCTCCATGGCGCGCCGCCTTCAGCTCGAGCACGGCATTGACCTCATTATTGTGGACTATCTTCAGCTCATTCAACCCCGCACGAATAGCGACAATATGGTCCAGCAGGTGACGGAGATCTCGAGAAACCTGAAGGCGCTTGCGCGCGAATTGAACGTACCCTTAATCGCCGTTTCCCAGCTTTCGCGCGACGTTGACAAGCGCGAAGTGAAGATTCCCCGCCTCTCCGACCTCCGCGAATCCGGAAGTTTGGAGCAGGATGCGGACGTCGTGCTCTTCATTTATCGGAAGGATAAGGAACGGCTCGATGCGACCGAGGAGGAGCAGCGTATGGCGGAGATTATTATCGCGAAGCACCGGAACGGCCCCGTGGGAAGCGTGAAACTTATGTACGACGCCGAACGGGTGAGCTTCAAAAATCTCGACACGCGCCACGCACAGGAATTGTAATCTATGATACCCGAGGCAATACAGAGATTTATCAGCGCATTCTCACGTCTTCCCTCGATGGGACCGCGGCAGGCGGGGCGGCTCGCTTTTTTCTTAACCTCCCTTGATAAGGCAACACGCGAGGAACTTGAACGCGCACTGCACGTCTTGGGAACCATGGATCGCTGTGGTGAGTGCTTCTTTGTAAAACAGCAGGACGCGGCCGCGTGTTCGATCTGCTCCGACCGAACTCGCACGGAAGCTGTTCTCGCGATCGTTGAAAAGGAGACCGATCTTCTCACTTTCGAAAAAATGGGGGCGTTTAGAGGAAAATATCTCGTTCTGGGCAAGCTCGCCGAACGGGGTATCCTGGAGCCCGCGCAGAAACTCCGGCTTGAGCATTTAAAACAGACAATCCGAAAGAGAGACGCTCTTCTTGAAGAACTCATTATCGCATTGAATCCGAACTCGATCGGCGATTTCACGGCGGACTTCATCGCGCGGGAGTTCAAAGACCTCGCAAAGAAGATAACCCGCCTCGGACGAGGAATCCCGACGGGAGGAGAGATCGAATTCGCGGACGACGCGACGCTCGCCCACGCCTTTGAGCGGCGCTCCTAATATCCGCCCGCGTCGCATTCCTCGTCGTTCGGGCGCTCCTAAATCAAGAAGCACAGCTAGAATCCTGGCTGTGCTTTTCAATTAGCTCAAATTTCCCAAACGAATCTCATCTGCGCCGTACCCTTTTGAATGAGGGTAAGACTTGTCCCTACACCTATTTCGTAGGTGTGGGGGCTTGGGCTAGCGCCCCGGAGCGCCCGAATGAGAAAGGGCACGGCGCGCTAGAGACTCTCCACCCTCACCTTCGTGTGGGGTTGCCTGTGGCCCTTGAGCTTCCGGTACCGGGTCTTCGAGTGGTAGCGGAAGATAATCTTCTTCTTATCTCTCCCCTGCTCCGTGATTGTACCCGTTACTTTCGCGCCTTCGATGTACGGGGTGCCGATTTTTACGTTCGCGCCTTCTCCCTCAAGCAAGACCTTGTCAAACACCACCTTGTCGCCCGCCTGCCCTTCGAGCTTTTCCACGGTGAGCGTAGCGCCCGCGCGTACTTTATACTGCTTGCCGCCGGTTTGAATAACCGAGATAGTATTGCGTGTCATAATGTTCCTAGGATAGCGGCAAGGATCAAAAAAAGCAAGTTGATCCTCCCGAAAAGGTTCTCCTGAAATACACCTCTACCCCAATATATCTCTATCCTAAAGCCTGAAGGAGCTACACCAAGTTATTTCGCCATGGCGAAATAACTTGGTGTAGCGACGGGTACTCAGCAGGGAATAGCCATAGCAACCGTGCTTAGTGCACCGCTTCCAACAAATCTTCACATAACACAAAAACTCCCCCGGCGTGCCGGAGGAGTTTGTATAAGCTTCCGAGATACTCCTAGTGCGTATGCTCTCTGAATTTCGCGAGGAGCTGCGCCGCCTGATCCTTGCCGCCTAAACCGAACGCAAGCCCGAATGCCAAGGCGAGCATGGCGATAAAGCCCGTCACAAGCGCATTCACGATCACAACCGCAATCCCGAGCTGCGAAAGCGCCGCGAGAAATCCGAAGACAATAATCGCCCACCAGGTGAGCGAACCAAGGAATCCCGCGCCATGCAGCTTCGCGCTCTTGACCGAGGCGGAGATAAGATTCCTCAAGGCATGCCCGATCACGAATGCCGCGAGCATAATGAGGACCGCCACGATGACGTTCGGGATATAGAGCAGTACGTCTCTCAAGAAATTCGAGAGCGAGTAGAAGCCGAGGATATCGGTCGCCGCGAGGAGGAACACAATCACGAGGAACCAGTACACGAGTTTGTGGAAGAACTTTCCACTGTTCACCCGGAGTCCCGCGCGATCGAAGTATTCCTGAAGCCCCATACTCACGAGCAGCTTATCAAGCTTGATGAGGTTAATCACCTTCTCGACCAAGGCCGCGACGCCCGCGGCAACGATCAAACCGATGATAAACACGATCAATGCGCCGATAATCCCCGCAATCGTATTCAAGAAACCCACCCAAAGGTTCTGAAGCGACGTCACTACCATTGAAGTCCAATCCTGTACAAACATGAATATATATCCTTCTTGTTATCCGACCTTTCTGGAACCCATCTTAAAAGCGCCTCTCCTCTGCAACTTAACGGAGCGCTTTTGAAACGGGTTCTGTCTCTTGCTTTTATTATATCAAAAAGAGCTGGGAAATGAAGCGGTTTTATCCACACGGTCTTCCATTTCTCAATAACTTCCATTATCCTTGAGGGGTAGCTCGACAAGACCAAAAAACATCGGGAAGGAGCGGCTCAATGAATACGCGCTTCGGGTGCGTGCAGATTGGGTCCCTCCCGCCAAAACAAAAGCCGGGGCATAGTAATACCGGTAGTACGCACGCTTCGTGGTGATATCCTTTGGTCGGGCTGGAGTATGCCGGTAGTACGCACGCTTCGGGTGCGTGTAGACTGGGTTCGATTCCCAGCAGCCCGACCAAAGGATATCACCGACAGTCCGGGGGACTGCCGTGGTTCCGAAAGAAGGGGCCCATAGTAAAGTGGTATTACGCGGCATTCGCATTGCCGAGTCCGGGGTTCGACTCCCCGTGGGTCCACCACATTTTAAAAAAGGTTGCGTTTCTGAAAACCGCCGCGCCGATAAAAACTGCTAAAGGACTTGTAAAAAATCTGCTTGAACTGCATTTTAATTTTTGGAAAAGAAAATTTTTGAATAATACGGAATTTTGAAAAAACTTAACAAGTTTCTTTTCTCGCTTTTCGGGTTGATTTTTATATCCGGTTTTGCTAATCTAATCCTAGAATTAATATCAACAAAATTAAAAAGGAGGCTGTTATGAAAACAGCGTTGGATTTGACTGCTGGCGTGGATTCCTTCACGCTTCTCGACCTTCTTCGGAAGGCCGCGGCTCACAGGGGCCTGAAACTCCACGAGGGTGCCTCGAAGGCGTATTCCGAACCAATCAAAGTGTACGAATTGGACGACAAGTTGCTCGCCGTCCTCGCAGAGCAAAACATCAAGCGGCAGGACCGTACCGACTGTAGAAACGAGATTTTCACACTCGTGGACGAAAACCCGCAAGAGAAAATTCCTGGCTGGTCTCCCAGTAACTATTGGAACTTCAAACTGCTCGAGGAAAACAAGCGCAAGTTCGACCTCCGAATAACTCTCTCTGTCGGCTTCGGCCTCAACCTTGAGAAGCGCGGAATCTTGCTCGTGCCACAAGCGCATGGGTCGTACGTCTCCGCCGCCGATTCGCTCCCGAACTTTCGGATGTTCAAGGCACTGGTCGAGAGCGACGAAGATACTCCTGCAGTCGCTAGAGAGCTGGCCGCGAGCGATGGAAGCGTCGTGCTCACCTGGACCGAACTCGGTCTTGGCGGGATCAGAAAACTCTCTCACCTGTTTACGGAGCTCGCTGCCCGTAACGAGACGGTTGCGCAGCTTGGTAGAAACGGGGAAGTTTTTAATCCCGCACCGAATCCTCGCTATCAGCAACCCGGTGATGAGCTTTTCATCGCGGAGCCAGCACAACCGAAGCTCGTTCAAGTATGGCGAACGCAACTCAGCGAGTATTGTGCCCATCTCGTTGCGTAATGCGCACGCATCAATCGAGGGAGTACGCGAAAGCGGCTCCCTCATTTCTTTTTTGATTTTTAATTGATTAAATTCATAAGGTAATTAGGGCGAAACGTAACCAAAATATAAACCCAACTTCCAAAAAACTAGGCCAAAAACATGAAGTGCATTAGGGCTAAGAAGAAAATGTCGCAAGGTGATATTGCTCGCGCTCTAGAGGTTGATAGGGGGTATATCAGCAATATTGAGAATGGTAAGAAAAATCCCACCCTTGCGACAATTCACAAATTAGCCATGTACTAGGTGTTTCTGCCGACGAACTATTAAAATGAACACAGACGAGCAAAAATACATAGATTGGGCTAAAGAACAACTGCATGAAGTTGTTGATGTTGTGAGAGAAGATTATGGCGATCAAAGCAAGGTTTTTAAACTTCATGCCGCTGACGGAAATTATTTTCTCAAAGTTGGAAATAAGCTAGAAAAAGAGCGAGACCATTTGGAATGGCTACAAGGAAAATTACCAATCCCGAAAGTTGTTGGTTTTACAAAAATAGATGACAAAGATGCCTTGCTCCTGTCGGCTATTGAAGGCAAGAATCTTGCGGCGTTAAGTAAGGAATGGCCGCCGGAAAAAGTTGCAGAAAAATTGGCTGAAGTATTACTTAAATTTCATGCAGTAGATCCGAAAAATTGTCCGTTCGGAAAATTTGAGAATGGGAAAGTTTTAGTTCACGGCGATGCCTGTCTACCAAATTTTATTTTTCAAGGCGACAATTTTTCGGGCTACATTGATTTGGGAGATTTAATGGTTGCTAATCCAGAAGCAGATTTGTGTGCCGCTGTTTGGAGTTTGCAATATAATTTGGGAGCCGGATATGGCGGAATGTTTTTGAGAAAATACGGTATAGAAAACGTAACGGATGAACTGGTCGAAAAATTGAGGTTGAAATACGAAGATATGCAAAAAGAATGGGGGTTATAAAATCATGTGAACTTTATGAAAGAAACTACTCAAGATCAAAATTTCAATGGGCATAGTATAGCAACCGCTTTTCACGATGCGAACAGCAAAAACATTGTAATTTTTTGCCATGGTTATCGCGGCACAAGTGCCGGACCAAATCGCTTTTTCGTGACAGCCGCCCGCCAATTAGCAAAGCGGGGCATTTCTTCGTTGCGCTTCGACCAATACGGATGTGGAAACTCCGAGGGCGACTTCATTGGGGGTTCTCCGCAAAATGCGTTCTGACTTTTTCAAACAAACGCCACATAACAACCCCCATCCGTATGATGGGGGGTTGCTTCTTCTTGCTTCCTATTTTTTCTTCTTCTGCGTCTTCTTGCGCTCGTATAAACGCTTTGATTTCTGGGTGAGCGCGAAGACCGAGAGCACCATGATATAGGTCGCAATGATCTCCGTCGAGACGCGATATCCATCCTGCAGTATCACCGAAAGGATGATGAGCCCGAACACGATCACCGTCCAGAAAAACACAAAGAGCTCCCCCGGGTGCCGCGACGTATGGAGATCGTACCACCGGTCGAACTCCTTCGTGCCCACATAGAGCCCCAGAATGCCGATATAGATCACGCTCATCGGCGCCACGAGAAAATCGAGACCGTTCTTCAAGAAGAAATCGAGCACGGTAAAGGCAATGAATACAAACGTCCAGAAGTTCGTGAGGTTCCGCCACACGCTTTCATCTTTGAACTTGAACGAGAAGAGAGGATTCATCCTGTTAGAGATAGGAAACGCTTTAATTTTTTCTTAAGATAACGTTTCCCCATTCCTGATTTGAGATACCTTTCTCTCGACCTTGCGTCACGCTCATCAAGACATGCTTCGTAGTAGATCAATCTCCATGGCATTGCGTGCTTGTTCCAAGTGGACTTCCCAGTATCATGCTGATTAAAGCGTTTCCGTAAATCATCGGTGCTGCCAGTATACCATCTTTCACTCTTCTTACTTTCAATGACATATGTATAGAACATAGGGTTGAAATCTCTAACGGGATTCATCCTGTTAGAAAAAGATCGCGATCAACGCAATCTCAATTATTTTTTTACGCTTCGTATTCATTATAATCCACATGCGCTCAGTTTTGAAATGCGATCGCGTTTTCTAACGGGATTCATACGAAAAATTTCTTCTTCATATTTTCTTCGACGCCGCTCTCGAACTCTTCTTTCTTCTCCTTCGCGCGCTCCGCGAGCTCTTTAAGCTCCCGCGCGTCGTACGTCGCGAGTTCCTTCACGCGGCGCGAGAGATATTCCTCATTGTTTCGCGTAGGATCGTCCAATACCTCCTCAAGGAGCACGGAGAGGAGTTGGCCCACTTTCGGTCCCGGCGGGATATTCAAAAGTTGCATCACGGTGTCCCCTCTGATTTTCAGCATCTTCGGATGGATCGGATCGCGCTTCACTTTCTCTATCATGAACTTCAGGTGGCGGAGCTTGTACGGCACCGCCTTCGGAACCCCCGACCCGATCCGGTCTGCCTCGCGTACCTTGAAGAGGTCATCAATATAGTCCTCTCCTACTCGCTGGATGAAACGGCGCACGCCTGCCTCGGTCACCTCACCCACGTTGTAATAGAAAAGATGGAATCGCACGAGGCGGATTACCCGTTCGGCAATGTCTTTCGGAAACCGCAGGCGATCCATAATTTTCGCGGCGATACGCGCCCCTACCACCTCGTGATTGTAGAACGTCGAATCGGGTCCTTCGCCGCGCTTTACCTGCGGTTTCCCGATATCGTGCAAGAGCGAAGCGAGGCGTACCTCGAGCGAGTAGCGTTTCTCCGCGGTATAGTTCAACGCCCGCACGTTGTGATCAAAGACGGTGTAGATATGATGCTTGTTCTGTCCGCACCCGATCCCCTCGCGGAGTTCGGGCACCACGTACTTCAAGAGCCCCATGTCTTCAAGGAGGATGATTCCCTCCGCCGCGCGCGGCGCCATGAGGATTTTTACAAATTCGTCACGGACGCGCTCCTTTGCGATCATCTCCAAAAGTCCAGCATGCTCCTTCACGGCGTGTGCCGTACCGTGCTCCACCTCAAATCCGAGTTCCACCGCGAATCGCACCGCGCGCATAAGCCGCAGGGCATCTTCCTCGAAACGCTTGTGCGGGTCCCCTACCGTGCGGATGATTTTACTCTGTAAATCCTTTTTTCCGTCGTACGGATCAATGAGCGTCTCACGTGTTTTTTGGTTTCGTTCCTTGGAATTTATTCTGATTTTGGTGCGTGAGGTTTGGGATCTTAAGTCAAGCGCCATCGCATTCACCGTGAAGTCGCGGCGCGAGAGATCTTCCTCGATCGTCTTCGCGAACTTCACCGCATCCGGATGGCGCTTATCGGAATAGGTATCCTCGATTCTGAAGGTAGTCACTTCGATAATTTTGAGACGAGGGTCCTCGGAGTCGGTCTTCACTCCTACCGTCCCGAACTCATTCTCGTATACGCTCTCCGGAAAAATTCTCTGCACCTCCTCGGGGCGCGCTTCGGTTGCGATGTCCCAATCCTTCGGTTCTCTCCCGAGAACTATGTCCCGTACGCACCCCCCCACGAGGTACGCCTCGTGCCCCGCCTCAAGAAGAACATCTCCTACGTGGCTTATTTCTTTAGGAATCGCGATTTTCATCATATTCATTATATCCCGCCTTCCTCTTTTCGCGAAACCGCGCTAGAATGCGAATGCTCGCTTGTCTATTCGGAACTTTACTATAACAATCAAAGCGAAGGAGGGCCCCTCGTAGCTCAATTGGATAGAGTGTCTGGCTTCGAACCAGAAGGTTGCAGGTTCAAGTCCTGCCGAGGGGACTATATCTCACGGGGTGAAGATATCATAGTTGCTTTCGAAGCAGTTGTTGGGGGTTTAAATCCATCTCGGGAAAACAAAAACTTTGACATTTTAAATTTAAAATTCTAAATTTAAAATTGACTGTTGCGCCCCTATAGCTCAGTTGGTAGAGCTGCTCCCTCTTAAGGAGAAGGTCCCAGGTTCGAGTCCTGGTGGGGGCACTAGAAATCCCGACATACGTCGGGATTTTAATTCCTAATTTCTAATTTTTAATTTGAAAACCACCGCCAACGGGAGGGGGGTTCCGCCGGAGGCGGACAGGCGGGGAAATCCGCCCGGATGAGCCGTTCGGACGGGCGGGAGTTCCCCCGCGACTGAAGTGGTGTTTAACGGTGGTGCTCAGGGTGCTATGCCATAGCATAGCACCCTGAGCACCACCATCCCGCCTCCGCGAAACCTCCTTCCCATTCAAGACCTGCCGGTGGTTTTCAGTAAGAAAAAGAAAGTTTTTCTGCGCGGCTCCGCACAATTATGTGCGGGCGGC
>JAKAHD010000008.1 GCA_021815205.1 bacterium | reverse complement strand
GCCGCCCGCACATAATTGTGCGGAGCCGCGCAGAAAAACTTTCTTTTTCTTACTGAAAACCACCGGCAGGTCTTGAATGGGAAGGAGGTTTCGCGGAGGCGGGATGGTGGTGCTCAGGGTGCTATGCCATAGCATAGCACCCTGAGTACTTTTTTCGCTTCCGGAAGATTTGAGGGTCACGAGGCACATCATCCCACGGGATTGATCCGAGATTGAGATAACATCATGAAGTGCGATACAATAGCAATAAATCCCGTTAGAAGCTCACACGGGGTAGTAAACCCCGTGGCTTGCCACGGGACGAGGCATGGCAAGCCACGGAGTTTTCTGCTTCTAACGGGATAAAAGTATGGCACCACGAATAATCAAAAAGGCGGTTATTGCGGCGGCGGGCAGGGGCACGCGTATGTTGCATCTCGCGATGCATAAGCCAAAACACTTGATTCACGTCCATAACCGGCCGTTTTTATTTTATGTGCTCACGAACCTCAAGAAGGCGGGCATTGAGGAGATGATTCTTGTGGTGGGACACAAGAAAGAGGCAATGCAATCCTTTGCGCACGAATACCGGAACGAGTTTCCGCTCACGCTCGTTGACCAGTTCGAGATCGCCGGAACGGAGAAGTACGGCACCGCGATCCCGATCGAGTGCGCGAAGGACGCGGTGGGCGGCGAATCGTTTATCGCGATATTCGGGGATAATATGTACTCGCCGGAGGATATCCGATCCTTGATGTATGACGACGGTTTTACCTACGTGAGCGGCTTCAGGCACGGCCATCCCGAGCGTTACGGCGTGCTTTTGACCGAAGGAGAGTACCTGAAAGACGTTATCGAAAAGCCGAAGAAATTCGTATCAAACCTTATCAACACCGGCCTCGCTAAGTTTACGCCCGGGATTTTCGACGCAATCCGCTCCGTGAGCATCTCACTCCGCGGCGAGTATGAGCTTACTGACGCGATCCGGATACTCGCCGAGGAAAAGAAAGTAAAAGTGAAAAGAATAGAGGACTATTGGTTCGACTTCGGAAATCCCGCGGACATTATCCGCATCTCTGATTTCCTCGAAAAACATCAACCGTGACTCTCATAAACCCATTGAGTGATTGGGGGGAAATAATGCGAAACTACGAATGAGGCGTGCGCATCATGCGAAAAACGTTTTTCGCGGGATTCGCATAATGTATTCGCGTATTTCGCATTATATACGCAGCAGTAGCAAAGGGAAGGGAAGGATGGTATACTAGGCGCACATGATAGCGCTTGAGACGCCGCTCACCTCGATACGCGGCATCGGGCAGAAATTCACTTCGAAGCTCAAAAAAATGGGCATCGAAACGGTGCGCGATCTCTTATGGCACTTCCCCTCCCGTTATGAGGATTTTTCGCAGATATATAAAATCGGGGATCTTATCCCAAATCAGGAAGCGACCGTCCAGGGAGTCATTGAAGAGATAGAAACAAGGCGCGCATGGAAAAGGAATCTTACGATCACCGAGGCCCTCCTCACCGATGAGAGCGGCTCCATCCGCGCCGTATGGTTCAATCAGCCCTATATTAAGAACACCCTTGTGCCGGGACGGCTCGCAAACTTCTCAGGCAAGGTGACCGCGGGAAAAGAGGATATCCACTTTTCAAATCCCACATACGAGCTCGTCAAAACGCAGAATCACGCGGACATCACGCGGACCTACGCAGACACGAATCCCATTCACACGGCACGGATTATTCCTATCTACCCCGAAACCAAAGGACTTACCTCCAAAGGTATCCGTTACCTCGTAAAGCCGATACTCGATAACCTGCCACGGCTTTTAGATCCGCTCCCCGAATCGCTCGCCGCGCAATTCGGATTTCCGGAACTACGCCGGGCGCTCCACGACATTCACTTCCCCGAATCGCTCCAAGAGGCGCTGCGCGCAAAAGAGCGATTCGCGTTCGAGGATATTTTTATACTCCAGCTTTTTAACGTAACGCAGAAACTCGCACTTCGCGAAAAACGCGCGCCTGCATTTCCAATCGACATCCCCTTCGTCAAGGATCTCGTCTCACATCTCCCCTTTCCGCTCACCTTCTCGCAAAAACGATCGCTCTGGGAAATACTTAAGGATACCGCGAAGGGAGCTCCGATGAACCGTCTTTTACAGGGCGATGTGGGGTCGGGAAAAACGATCGTCGCCGCAATCGCCGCACTTCATACCGCGCATCACGGCTATGAGACCGCGCTCATGGCGCCCACCGAGATCCTCGCTCGACAGCATTACGAAACATTCAAGGCGTTCTTCGGGGAGTTTGAGGGCGGCGTCGCGCTTATGACCGCGCACGAGCATAAGATCTCATATGGTAAGCATCTCGAGACGACAAAGAAAAAGAATGAGCTCTTGAAGGAACTTCAGAACGGCGCAATCAAGGTCTTGATCGGCACGCACGCCTTGATCCAAAAAAACATCGGGCTTCCGAATCTCGGCCTTATTATCATTGACGAACAGCATCGTTTCGGCGTTGAGCAACGAGCTTCGCTGCTCCACCGAAAGACGCGGAACGCCACGCGTTTACCCGCCGCATCCGCTGTAGCGGAGCGGGCGGGGGAAGATGCGGAAACACTTCCGCAACCTCCCGCGTCCGGTCGGCGAGATTCTGCGACGGAGAAAATTCCACATTTTCTGAGTATGTCCGCAACGCCGATTCCGCGCACGCTTTCCCTTACACTCTTCGGCGATCTCGAGCTCTCACTTATTACCGAACTCCCCAAGAACAGAAGGCCGATTATCACAAAGGCAATCCCGCCCCAGGAACGCGCGGCAACCTATGAAGCGGTAAAAGCCCAGATCAGATCGGGACGGCAGGTATTCGTAATCTGTCCGAGAATCGAACCGCGCGAAATCAATTCCGATGCGCCTGAAAGAATCTCATTCTCCGAGTGGCAGAAGCTCGACGTGAAATCGGTGACTGAGGAGTTCGAGCGGCTTTCGAAAAAAATATTCCGCGGGTTCCGCGTCGCGATGCTTCACGGAAGAATGCGGGCGGAAGAAAAGGAACGGGTGATGCGCGAATATATCGAACACCGCACCGATATTCTTGTCTCCACTTCGGTCATCGAGGTGGGTATCGATGTGCCGAACGCAACCGTAATCCTCATTGAAGGTGCGGACCGGTTCGGGCTCGCACAACTCTATCAGTTCCGCGGACGCGTGGGGCGCGGCGCGCACCAGTCATACTGTTTCCTTTTCACTGATGCAAACTCGAAAGACGTGCGGGCACGGCTCAAGGCGATCGTCGAGGCGAAAAACGGGCTCGAACTCGCGGAGAAAGATCTGCGCCAGCGGGGCCCGGGGGAGTTCCTCGGAAACGCTCAGACGGGCATGCCCGATCTCGCGATGAAAGCGCTCCAGCACCCGGAACTTGTGCACAAAGCGCGCGAAGAGGCGACGCGACTTTTGAAGGAGGATCCCTTGCTTAAAAAACACCCGCTCCTCAAGGAGCGGCTCGGCGCATTTCAAAAAGAGATCCATCGGGAATAACCGTGTACGAGGTTCAACCTCCTTAAGGAGGTTGAACCTCGTGAAGACCCGCAGAGTTTCACCTCACTTCCGCGCGGAATTTTTGTTTCGTTTCCTCAATGATTTTATCCTGAATCGGATTTATTTCTTCCGTCGTGAGTGTGCGCTCGTTCGAGCGGTACACGATACGATAGGTATAGCTTACCCTCTCTCCCCCGAATTTCTCCTTATTCTCGTATTTATCGAGGAGCGATACCTCTTCGATTAGATCGCCCCCGAGGTCGCGAATCATATCAAAATAATCGTTGGGAACGAAACTGTTTTGTACCACGAAAGAAATATCGCGGGTAATAGAGGGGTACTTGCTCACCTCCACGAACTTCTGACCCATATGGAGCTGGCGCTTCACCCGTTCGTCCTTGGACCACAGGAGCCGAATATCCGGAAGTTCCATGCTGATAATCGCGAGCCGCTCGAGGCCGAAGCCGAACGCCCAGGCGTTGTATCCTTCGACATTAAACTTCTTGAATACGCTCTGCTTCGTCATGCCGCCCCCCAGAATTTCAATCCACTGCCCGTGTACCTCAACCTCAACCTGAAGCGAAGGATCGGTGTACGGGAATGTGTCGTCTAAAAACCGGTACCTCGTATTCTCTCCAAAGAGCCCCTTCACAATATCACCCAAAGCGTTTTTCAAATCGTCGAACGTAAGCGGCGTGGTCGCTGAGGGGGCAAGGTACCATCCTCCAAACTGATGAAACACGTTCATATGATGCCGATCTATTTCGTCTTTGCGGTACACTTTGCCATAACAGACGACGCCGAACTTCTCCCTGCGCGCAATCTTTTCTTTCACCTGCGGAAGCTGGGTGTAGTAATACCACATCACGGTGTCGTGCGGGCGCAAAATATGCGTGTGATCGACGTAATAGGTATCGGATGCGCTCCGCGCAGGATGGTCGGGTGCGAAATCGAAGAGGTCAAAACTTACGTCCGCGGGTACAATTTCCGGAATGATGATATTGTCGAAATCCTTCAAGACCGGAATGGCGCGCGCCTCTTTCACGATCTCGTAAAGCGGGTTTCCCGGCGTGCGCGAGAGATCGGGCATCGAGAGATACCGCCGCATCCGAAGCCCGTCGGGATCCGTCCGCTTCGCAAGCTCCTCTTTCAGTTTTTTCTCCTCCCTCGAGTCGATAACGATGTCCGCCATTGTATCAGGAAATAAAAGTGGACTCCTATCCTTTGTTGCGGGAGTTGGATTTGAACCAACGACCTTCTGGTTATGGGCCAGACGAGCAACCAGACCGCTCTCCCCCGCACGCATAGAATACCAGAAAAATCAGGAAAATACAAACAATTCATTGACGTATCAAAACGAAGCGAGATATACTTCAAATACGGAATGCCGGGGTAGCTCAGTTGGTTAGAGCGTCTCACTCATAAAGAGAAGGTTCGTGGGTTCGATTCCCACCCCCGGTACGAGTTGTAAAAATCAAGATTTTTTTCTACACTAAGAACAGAAATAATGCAGTGGTAGCTTAGCTGGCTAAAGCACCGCCCTGTCACGGCGGGGACCGCGGGTTCAAATCCCGTCCACTGCGCACAAGTCATCCTGTTTTGAAACGTGGTTTGTAGAGCGTCACCTCTCCTCCTCGATAACCCTGAATTGATACTGGGGCAGGCGGATCGTTTCAAGTTCGGGCCTCACTTTTTCCAGTGTATCTTTCTTCTCTTCCGTATAATGGCAAATAATCTTAATCGGCAGGACGCCGAGTCCCTCTGCAATTCCGATCGTATCGCTGTAAAAGATGGTCGACAACGCATTCGCTCCCGCAGAATCACCCGCGACGATTTTTCCCTCGAATAATCCCTTGAATCCGCTCCACTTTTTCATCGCCTCAAGCATCAACCCCGAATGACCGCCATGCAGGTACACCACATCCGCGCTTCGAACCTGCCCCAAGAAATCCTTCTCGTTTGCGGTTTCGAATGACAGTGTCCTGTCTCCCTTGTTCTTATTAAACTGATCAATATCCTCGGCTCTATTTTTTTCGACACGATCTGGTTTTTTTGCAAAATAGACAAGTAGTATCCTCGGCTCCTTCGGTGCCGTACTCAATATCTCCTGAAAAAAGGCGTCGTTCTCCTGCTTCGTGTTAGGTTCAAACCCGCCGTGCAAGATGAATTTTGTTTTCATATTCTCTATATCTTTTTTATGCCAATTTCACCTAATTACATCTATAGCTTCGCGGACATGTATCCCGACGCGAGGGTAAGACTTGGCCAAGCGGTCCGGAGCGCCCGAGCGGCAGGATACATGTTCGCGAAGCGTCATTCTTTCTCGTACCAGCCTCCGATACTCAGGATGTCATTTTCGTGAAAATGCTTGCCGATGAGTTGGAATGCGATGGGAAGTGTTTTTTCTCCTATTTTATATTTCTTCACGGGAATCGAAATTGAGGGAAGTCCGGCAAGATTCACGGGGGCGGTGAACACATCCGCGAGGTACATCGCGAGCGGGTCATCCGACTTCTCCCCTATCTTGAATGCGGGAGTGGGCGTTACGGGCGCAAGCACCACATCCACTTCCTTGAACGCCTCGCTGAAATCGCGCGCGATGAGCTGGCGCACCTTCTGCGCTTTTGTGTAGTAGGCGTCATAATATCCCGAGGAGAGCACGAATGTCCCCAGGAGGATCCTCCTTCGGACTTCGGCACCGAACTCCCTGCCCCTCTGTCGGAAATAAATTTCCCACAGCGCTGACCATCGCGGATTGGCGGAATCACGCGGAATTCTTTCGTCGTTTTCCGCGTATTTCCGCGTAAGGTCCGCGTGTGTCCGCGAGATATGCGGGGAACGCGCATATCTAATACCGTCGAACCGCGCGAGATTCGAAGAGACCTCCGCGGGCATTACGATATAATAGGTTGAGATTGCATATCTCGTATGCGGGAGGCTTATCTCCTTGAACTTCACGCCGAGCGTCTTCAACTTCGTAATCGCCTCCTCGACACCTCGCTGCACCTCTTCGTGAAGTCCATCAATAAAATACTCTTTCGGAACTCCTACCGTGAATTTTTTCACTCGCTCGAGATTAAAAATCCTTACGGGATCCGTCTCAACGCTCGTCGCATCATACGGATCTTTCCCGCGAATCGCATCGTAGAGGATTGCTACGTCCTCAACTGTTTTTCCGAGGGGGCCAATTTGATCCAAACTTGACGCCATCGCGATGAGGCCGGAGCGCGAGACCGCACCGTAGGTCGGCTTCATACCCACGACGCCGCAAAACGCCGCGGGCTGACGGATCGATCCGCCCGTATCGGAGCCGATCGCGCCCAGAGCCATCTGCGCCGCGACCGCCGCCGCGGAGCCTCCCGACGATCCCCCCGCAACACGCTCCGTATCGTACGGATTTTTTGTCACCCCGAACGCGGAATGCTCGGTTGAAGCGCCCATGGCGAATTCATCGAGGTTTGTTTTTCCAAGGAATACCGCACCCGCAGACCGAAGCTTCTCCGTTACCGTAGCGTCGTAACTCGCATCGTACGATTCGAGAATGTGCGAGGCGGCAGTAGTGCGGGTTCCCTTGATAAGAAGGTTATCCTTTATTGCGAGCGGCACCCCCGCAAGCGGAGGAAGCTCTTCTCCTTTCAGGATCCTCGCGTCGATCTCTTCCGCGTTCACTTTTGCTGTTTCCTCAAATACCTCAAGAAACGCGCCGATACTTTCGTCATTTTCATGGATACTTTTTATATATTCCTTGGTAAGTTCCGCCGCCGAGAATTCTCCCTGAATGAGTTTGTTTCGAAGCGATGCGATGGTAAGATTTTCTAATTCCATAAGATATCGGCGGAAATCCGCGTTATTCCTCTCCGGAGGAGAATCCACCTTCGGTCGAAAAAACAGGCGGTATTACTAAGTATCCGTCTTCTTGTTCGGGAAATGCCGCACGCGCCGCGTTACCCGGAATGTGCATGTCTAATTCGTCTTCCCGGATTGCGTTCGTTGCGGATGTCCCTCCCGTCACGGGAAGAACGTCATCAGTCGGAAGTTTTTGGAGTTCCCTAAAATAATCAAGCACCTTCCCCAAGTCGCGAAGCAGTTTCTCCTCCTCCTCGGAGTGCAATTCTATTCTCGAAAGCTCCGCCAGTTTCTCCAGGTCTTCACGTTTCATTCCAAAAATTATACGCGAGATTCCCGATAATGCCAACCATGGAGTAGAAGCAGATAACGCAGAAATGTACGCAGATAGACGCAGAAATAAATCTGCGTTGATCTGCAAATTGTCTGCGTGATCTTCCTCTATCGTTTCAGTAACTTCAAAAATTCCTTCTCGTCAAGCACCCTCACCCCGAGTTTCCGCGCGTTCGCGAGCTTCGAACCCGGATGTTCTCCTGCCACAACGTAATCCGTTTTCTTTGAGACGCCTTCCGAGATCTCCCCTCCCGCGGCGCGTATTTTTTCTTTCGCTTCGTCCCGCGTCATTGAGAAAAGGGTGCCCGTAAGGACGAACGTCATACCCGAAAATTTCCCGGCGGTAATGGGCGATTGTCGCCCAGCCGGCGGATTGGTAATCGTTACGCCGGCTTTTTCGAGTCGCTTCAAAAGCGCTATGTTTCTCTTGTCATGAAACCATTTATAAATACTTTCCGCCACCTTCGGCCCGATATCTTGGAGTTCCTGTAATCTCTCGATTGAGAACTCCGCCATTATTTTCGTAATGTCCGTTAATTTTAAAATTTCAAATTTCAAATTAAAAATTGCGCGTGCGAGCACGCGCGCAGTTTCCTCTCCCACATGCAGAATCCCCAAACTGAAGAGGAATCTGTCGAGCGAAATTGAGGTATGTCCTTCTATTTCCCGAATCAAGTTCCTTGCGGATTTTCCCCCAAACCGCGGGAGCGCAACAATATCGCCTTCCTTTAAGGTAAAAATATCGGCGGCATCCGAGATGAGCCCTTCATCAAGAAACCTATCAACAATCTTCGGACCCAAACCGCGGATATCGAACGCGCGCTTCCCCACGAAGTGAGAGAGCGCTTCCCTGTGCCGCGCTCCGCAGCGGGGATTGCCGCACCGGTAGATTGCACCTTCGCGGACCACAGGCGACTCGTCGATCGGGCACACGCGCGGCATCTCGAATTTCTTCTCCTTCCCCGTCCGAAGTTCGGGGAGTACTTTTGTGATCTGCGGAATCACATCTCCCGCACGCGACACAATTACCGTGTCGCCAATCATAAGCCCCAACCGCTCGATCTCGTCGGCGTTATGGAGCGTCGCGTGCGTGATGGTGATTCCTCCAACTTCAACCGGTTTCAAATCCGCGACAGGCGTCAAGGCGCCGGTCCTTCCGACCTGTATTTTCACGTCCTCGACGATAGTCGTCGCTTCTCGCGGCGAGAACTTGTAGGCGATCGCGGCGCGCGGAGCTTTTCCTATCACCCCTCCGCGTTCAAAAACATCGTTCTCGTTCACGATGACCACGATTCCGTCGATCTCGTAGGGAAGTTGCTCTCGTTTTCTCTCCCACTCATTCCTAAACTCGAACACGCTTTTCATATCCCTCTTTAACTCGTTATACGGGTTCACCGTGAACCCCCACGAGGCGAGAATGATATGCTTTTCTTCGTGCGTTGCGACCGGCACGCCGATATCGCTCACGATATCATACTGGAAAGAGTCAAGGGCGCGTGAGGCGGCAACCGCCGGATCGAGCTGGCGGATCGAGCCCGCGGCGATGTTTCTCGGATTTGCATAACGTTGCTCTCCTTTCCGCTCCTGTTCTTTATTTACCCGCTCGAACTCTTTTTTCGTGATAAACACCTCTCCCCGCACGACAAGATGTTTCGGGATCTTCCATCTTCCGAGTTGCAGTATCTTTTGAGGCACCGCCTTAATGGTTCGGACATTCTGCGTAACGTCTTCGCCAACTCTCCCGTCGCCGCGCGTCGCCGCCCGAACCAGTACGCCACTCTCATACGTGAGTTCAATCGCGAGCCCGTCAATTTTTAATTCACAATAAAACGACGCTGATGCATGCTGATATTGCTGATGCGTGCCGATACGCCCACTGCCGAGATAATTTTTGAGGCGCGTGAACCACTCCTCCATTTCTTTCTCGGAGAACGCGTCATTAAAGGAGAGCATCGGCGTCTCGTGTGTGACCTTCTCGAATTTTTCGAGCGGTGCGCCGCCGACTTTCTGCGTCGGGGAATCTTTGGTGACAAGATTGGGAAACTGATATTCGAGTTCTTCCAGTTCGTTTTTCAGTGTGTCAAATGCCGCATCCGACACCTCGGGCGCGTCAAACGTATGATACCGCATCCGGTGATACTCGATGAGCTTCCGGAGCTTTTCGATCCGTTCTTTTGCTTCTTTCTCTTTCATGCCGGCTATTGTATTGCCGAGAAATAACTTTGGAGCACGCGCTCCGTCGATCCGGAAACTCCCTTGCTCACAAGGCAGAACCCCACGATGTCCCCGGGATTTGTGCCGGTGCCCCTGCACTCGGGAGCTGCGCTCTCTAAAAAATTGAAATAAATGTTCGCGGACCCCGAAGCGCCGTTCGGGAGGGTGATGTTCGAGGTATAGTACGGCGTCGCCGAATCGGTTGGAGTCGCGGGGAGCGGCGACCCATGATAGTAACTTTCGAGCGACTGCTCGGCGGCGGCATCCGCGGCGAAGATCGCCATCCCCGACGCCGCGGCATTGTTCGTCTGCTGTATCTGATAAAACATCAAGAGCCCCGCGATCGCGGTTGCGGAAAGTATCAGCCCGCCCATCATCACGGTGATTAAGATCATTGTCTGCCCGTTGTCTTGTTTCAGGTGCTCCATAACGCTAATGGCAATTTACGATCGTGGAGTCTTTATACTGGTACGGCACCTCGCGCGGCAGAACCCTCGAGCTTACCGTCGTTTGAATCTGAATATCCTGCGAAGTATCGGCCGCCTGCGCGCTTCCCACCGTCATGGAAATCACGACGCGCCACGGATCGCACGGCGAAATCTTTACGGGAAGAAGGCATACACGCGACACTCTCACGTTCCCCGATGTGATGGGAACCGCCGAAGAGAGCGTACTTGTGCCCCGCACGATTGCATTTCCTTGAAGCCCGTACACGACATCCCCGTTCGGCCCGATGAACGAGAGGTCTTGAGAGCATGAAGCCGGAGCATAATCGCTGCGTACGGGGTTAAACATAAACCCCGTCCGAATCTCGCGCGCCATCTGCTCCAGCGCGGCGCTCGCGTTCGAATCAACGTTCATGACCGACGTGAGCCGGCGCTCACTCCGCAGAGCCTGCGTAAACGCGCCGACCGCAACCGCCGTCACCACCGCGAAAATTCCCATCGCCACGACAAGCTCAACGATGGTAAACCCCTCACATAACCCTTGAAGCCGAGAGCTTTCCGTAATAATGGTTTTGATGTTTATATATCTTCTCATTTTTTCATTTAGTACGTTATGTGAGGGGTAAATCCATCACTCCCGGCGTCATTCTGATCCGCCCAGGGCGGAAAGAATCTCTCCACGGGCGAGATCTTTCACTACGCTCAGGATGACACGACATTTTTGAATTCGCCATTTTTTTATCATTTCTTTATCATTCTCATGCTCTTATGGCGATCTCCAATTCTCAAACGTGTCCTCGAGGGTCACCGACTTCTCTATTCCCCCTTCATACCACCTCACGGTGGAGGACACGTCAAACGAATTTCCGCTTCCCGTTATCGCCACTATTCTCCGAAAATAAGATGATGAGGAGGTGGCGGAGTAAAAACCGGTCGCGGGATCATACGCAAGGTCTCCTTGTCCGGAGCACGATACAAGCGCGCTGGTATCGTAAGAGACGCAGTAGCTTCCGGTCGTAACGTGCGTCCCCCACGCAAGCCCTTTCGCGACATCCGTATCGAGAATATTCTTCACCACCTCGATTCCCTCCGCCGCGAGATACGTCGCCTGCAGGCTGTGCGTCGTAAAATGGCTGATGTGTGCGGAACGCGCGAGGAGCGACATAATTCCCAAGATACCGATCACAACGAGACTCGTCGCAACGATTGACTCGATCATAAGACTGCCGTCCTTCTGTGGTATTATTTTTTTCAGATTCTGCACCATAGTTCTTTAAAGCGAGGTGATCGCTCCCCCGGCTGTTACTTCGACTGATGCGGTGGCAGCAGTTCCTTTCGCGCGCAAGGTAATGGTGGGCGTTCCCGAAGTCGAGGTTGTGAAGTACGGCGGCACAAAATACACATCGGGCGGGTTCGGGAGCGCGCTGAATTCCACACCCCCCGAAAGACGCAGGGTCTGTATCACCGTATCCGACGCACCGTACGTATAATCGTGAGGGTTATTACAGCTCGGCGGCGAACCGGTTGGCATATCCTGATATATGAGATACGAGCCGTCTGCATTGAAATGCACTCCGTAGGCGCACGCGGAGATCGAGCCGGGGGACCATTTTTCGAGGGCGAGCGCCTTCGCGCGGCCCAATACGCCCGCAACTGTCGCCTGGTCGGCGTAGAGTGCCACGCGGCCCGTGCTCGAATTATTGTATGCAAGGAGCATTGACGCCAAGATCGCCATAATCGCCATCACAATAAGCGTCTCGATAAGCGTGTACCCCTCGCATAACTCCCGAAGCGAAGGATTCCATGCGATATTTGTTTGCAGATCCTTACGTGCTCTTATATTTTTGTTCTCGCGCGTTATGCGGGGGGTACATTTTCCTTCATTCCTTTTCTGCATCATTAGTGAAATTATACTATACGCACGAATACACACCAATCTACACAAATCTCACAAATACGAACCGCATTCGTGAAATTTGTGGGTAATCCGTGTCGCATTCGTACGGCCTAGAGGCCGAACAGTCCGAAATACCCTTTCACAATCGCAAACCCAAAGAATACGGTAAGGAAAAACCCGAGCACGAGGAATGGCGCGAATGGGATCATGTCTTTCATGGTTTTTTGTTTTATAAGGATAAGTAGGCCCCCGAAAAGACCGCCGAGCACGAAGGAGATTGCCGTCGAGAGCGCAATATCGGGCCAGCCGAGTATGAGACCTGAGGCGAGCATGAGCTTTACGTCGCCCACGCCCATTCCCCTTCCCCGACTCAAGGCGACAAGGAGTGCAAAAAAAACTCCGCCGAAAAGCATACCAAGTATGTGGTTGAGGAGCACACCGTTCGAAAATGAAAAGAGCAGTACGTAATTTCTTATGAACGATGTCCTGAATGGAAAGATACTCTGCACATGAATCGCAAGGAGTGCGGTGATTACTGTACCGAGAAACAAGAGGAACGCGTTGAGCTCATTTGGAATTACATAATGCCGCAGATCAATCGCGATAACCGTGACCCACGCGAGAAATGCGAGCACCCATGCCGCAACGAGGCCATAATACCAGAGCGGCGCCGAGGCCGTGAAAAAGACGGCATTGCTCATTCCGTACGCGGAGTTCAGAAAGAGCGGCAGGAACGCGAAAATCGCGGCTCCCGCAAGTTCTACGAGCGGATATTGCAAGGAAAGCCGGTGTCCGCATATGCGGCACCTGCCTTTCTGAATGAGAAAACTTACGATCGGCACTAGCTCCCCGACTCCGAGTACGTGCCCGCAGTACGGGCATCGCGATCTTCCTCCCAGCGCTTTTTTGTCGAGGAGCCGCTTTTCGGGCGTGTAGCGAAAAATCACCACGTTCAGAAAACTGCCGATCGCGAGGCCGAACGCAAAAAGGAAAGTGATCGCGAGCATGGCGTTCATTGCGCTAATTTGCAGTCGGGCACTGTGATCCGTTGCTCGGTTCCGTCGTCGTGATTCCCGCGCGTCCGGAACTATCAACGCAGTAATATTGCGTCTGCGGCGCGGACGGATCTCCGGCCGTCAGATTCAATTTCGAGTACGCTACATACTTCGTGGGCGGCGTACCCCACTTAATAATAGCGAGCTCTCCTCCCTGCGCCGCGATGTCGTCCGCAAGCACCTTCAGATTCTGGTTCTTGATGTCCGTCGAGGGGAGTGTTTCGAGCGCGGAATAGGTGCCGTTGTACATCGTCTCCGCCAAGGAGCGCACCTGGTTCACCTCCTGCTCAATGCGCGAATCTTTCGCCCTGTCTTTTGCGGGGCCCAAGGCGGTAAGGAGCACAGACGACAAGAGCCCGATTACCGCCACGACGACGAGCATCTCTATCAAAGTGAACGCTTTATCATTTTTCATGATTATTTTTTAATTATACCACACCCATCCCCCGCAACACAAAGATGCGGCTCCAAGGAACCGCATCTTTCAAAATCTTTATCCTTCTGATTATTGGCACGGTGGAGCGGTTGGCACTGTGGAAGAAGTTACCGTATTCCCTGTGCTATCAATGCAGTAGACTGACCCTGAGTTCAGTTTTGCAAAGGTAGCAAACGCCGTTCCGGGACCACTATTACCCGCGCCATTTGTGACAACGCCAAAGTCAGTTCCTCCGTTTGCGGTAATATCATTACTCGCTTTCGTCACGTCTGCATTCCCCTTAATAGTTGCCGCGGCTGGATAGGTTCCCGACGAACCATCATATAACGTCTCAGCAACCGCCCGTACCTGCTGCAAATCGGAGATGATCCTCGTATCCTTTGCCTTGTTCCTTGAGGGACCCAGGGCGACCAAGACGACCGCCGAGAGGAGCCCGATCATCGCGATCACGACGAGCATTTCGATGAGGGTAAACCCCGTTACTCCGCTCCACGGAGTGAGAGGGTTCTTTTTTCCTTCTTTCTTCATTACTCCTGCATTGCGGAGTAACGGGGTAAAGCCCCCTTCTTTATTTTTTATTTTCATTGTTATTTAAATAAATGTTTTCTCGACCATTTATTTCGACCCTTTTATGTTGGCTTTATTATAGCATATGCCAATTTTATTTGTGAGCGGAGCGAGCAACTATAAAATTGAGCACCCCGCCCTTTCTATACTTCCCCAGGGCTATTATGAATTCTCGCACGCAAATGCCCAAGCGAGGAACCGTGATTTTTTAGCATTTTTTCTCTCTTCCTTGCATCTTTTGACGAAACATAGGATTCATAATATACCAGCTTCCAACCCGGCTTATCCTTCGTGTGCTCTTTTATCCTTCTTCTTAAATTTAAATCATTGGAATATCCCGTGTATACCAATACCAGTACTGGGTGTTTAAGAATATATACATAACATGAAAGGGCGGGGTAAATGTTTTGTGGATATAATTTCATCTCCACCTGCGGCGGATCGAAATTATATACAAAGCCATTTAGAAGGACTGCGAAAGATTGTAGATCGGCAAGAGGATGGAGGCAAAGAGCATTGCGACGACGCCTCCGATCACGACCATGAGGATCGGCTGGATCAGCGTCACGAGATTGTCCACCATATTATCTACTTCCCTGCTGTAAAAATCGGTGATCTTCCCTAAGAGATCCTCCAAACGCCCCGTTGATTCTCCGACACTAATGAGCTGGCTCACGAGCGGAGGAAACTCCTCGAGCCCCACCAGAGTCTGCGACAAAAGTTTTCCTTTTCTGATCTGCTCCGCCGCCTGGTGCAGGAGCTCCTGATACACCACGTTTCCGATCGTGTGCGACGAGATCTCGACCGCCTGCGGAATTGTGAGTCCCCCCTTGATCAAGACCCGCGCGGACTCGGAGAAGCGCGCAATATAGAGCTTTTGGAACATCGAGCCCAAAATCGGCACCTTCAAAGAGAGCGTGTCGCGCACGGCCTTCCCCTCGGGTGTTGCGAAGTAATCAACGAGAAGCACCATGACGACGCCGAAGGCAACAAGGAGCATCCACCACCATTGCGACATAAATGAACTTACTCCGATGAGCACCCGCGTGAAGAACGGAAGCGGCACATTCGATTCCTTGAAGATCGGAAGAATCTGCGGGAAGACCATCGTCATCATCACAATCACGACGACGATGAAGAGCGCGATCACGAATGCGGGGTAGGTGAGCGCATTCTTCACCTTCGAAACCAAGGTCGCCTGTTTCTCGAGATAATCGGCAAGGAAGTCCAGCACCTCGCTTAAGCGGCCCGTCACCTCCGCCGACTTGATCATATTCACATAGAACTCGGAAAAGATTCCTTTGTGCCGCTCAAGCGCCTGCGAAAGCGAGAAGCCGGCATCCACGTCGGTCGCGATCTCGTAGAGCGCTTCCTTCAAGACCGGCTTCGAGGTTTGCTTATACAAGTTCGCCAAGCTGTCCGATAAAGGCACCTGGGACGCGAGAAGCGTCGCAAACTGCCGCGTGAAGATCATAAGATCCTGCGTCTTCACGCGTTTCATAAAATCCATGATGCGCGTGTACCAGTTGTCCTCAACGACCGGCTCCAAACTCAGTACGTAAAGCTGGTGCGAGAGAAGGATCGAGAGCGCCGTGTCGCGATTCGAGGCGTCAACATTCCCCACTTGGAGGCTCCCGTCTTTGGTGCGCGCTTTGTAGCCGAATTTTGCCATAACTTTTTCCTATTGGTCCTATTAGTCCAATTGGTCTTATTTCTTACGATCGTTCGAGTAGTATCCTCAATTCCGCGGGGTTCAAGGAGAAACTTTCGGCCTCTTCGAGCGCAATCTCTTTCCTCCGCACGAGGTTCACGAGTGATCGGTTTAAAGACATCATTCCCTCCTGCACGCTCGTCTCGATCACGAGATCGATCTGGTAGATCTTCTTCTCGCGGATAAGGTTTCTGATTGCGGGGTTCGCAAGCATGATCTCCGTCGCAGGGATCCGTCCTCCCCCGATCCTCGGGAGCAAGCGCTCCGAAACAATCGCAACCAGGGTCGAGGCGAGTTGTGAAACGATCTGCCCTTGCTGATTCGGCGGGAAGCTATCAATGATGCGGTCGATCGTCTGCGAGGCGGAGTTTGTGTGGAGCGTCGAGAAGACCAAGTGCCCGGTCTCCGCGGCGGTCATCGCGGTCGCAATCGTCTCCGAGTCGCGCATCTCGCCGACCATGATTACGTCGGGGTCTTGCCGCAAGACGGCGCGCAGGGCATCGTGGAAGGAGAGTGTGTCCATCCCGACCTCCCTTTGGGACACAATGCAGCGATCTTGAGAAAAAATGTACTCGATCGGGTCTTCGACGGTGATTACGTGATCGTTGCGCTTGTGATTGATCTCATCGAGGAGTGCCGCCAAGGTTGTGGACTTTCCATGCCCCGCGGGTCCCACAACAAGAACAAACCCCTGGTTCAGCTTCGCAAAATCGTGGAGAATTGGGGGCATATTCAGCTCCTCAATCGTTTTGATCTGCGCCGGAATCAAGCGGAGCGCCGCCGCAACAAATCCCCGCTGGTAGTAGGTGTTCACACGGAACCGCACCTTATCCTCGTAGTTAAAGGAAAAATCAACCTGCTTCTCCTCGAGAAACGTCTTCTTCTGCGCCTCGGTGAGGAGCGCAAAGACAAGCCCTTCCGCTTCTTCTTTTGTAAGGATCGCTTCTTCTGCAAGCGGGATTAGGATGCTGTCCACCCTAATCGTCGGACGCCTTCCCACTCCGATATGAAGGTCTGAGGCGTTTTGTTTCGCCGCCATGAGCAGAAGCTCGTTCAACCTCTCTTTATAATCCGTTGCCATTCCTCTCATTGTACCACAACAATTTCAGAACGAAACGAGGAGGCGTTATTCTTGCGGCAAATAATCCGCATCGCGTGATTCGGCGTGGGGGTTTGGGCTAGCCTGCCTGCGCAGGCAGGCGCCCCGGAGCGCCCGACTCGCGAAACACGCGATGCGGAAAATGCACACCTACTCTGTTTCGCGAAGCACCTCCTCAAGCATCACCTCTCCCTGAAGCGCCTTCAAGATTCCGTCGGTGCGCATGGAAATCATCTTTTGCCGTACGGCTTCATCTCTAATGGCGCTTTCCGAAAAACCCTTGTTTATTATGTTGCCAAGCTCCCTCGTCATCTTGAAAACTTCGGAGATCGCCACCCGTCCCTTAATACCCCTTCCTTTGCATACCTCGCATCCCTCCTGCGGCTCGGCATGATACACGGTATAGGGCGCCTTGAAGGAGAGTTTCGCGCGCATATCTTCCGGAACGTTCTTTAGTGCCGTCTCGATAATCCGCTGTGCGCCGTCCGGAGCCGGCACCGCTTTTTTGCACTTCGGGCAGAGCTTTCCCACAAGTCGCTGCGCGAGCATAAGATTCAGAGAGGACGAGAGAAGAAATCCCGGGACGCCTAAGTCAACGAGACGCGGGATCACGCCGACCGCATTGTTCGTGTGAAGCGTCGAGAGCATCAGGTGACCCGTAAGCGCCGCGTTCACCGCAAGCCCCGAGGTTTCCGCGTCCCGAATCTCGCCGACCATGATAACGTCGGGGTCCTGCCGCAAGATCTGCCGCAAACCCGAGGCAAAATCATAGCCGATCTCGGGCCGCACCTGCGACTGATTCACGCCGTCCATGAAATACTCCACGGGGTCCTCGAGCGTTACGATATTCACCTTTTCGGAGTTAAGGCGCTGGAGCATGGCATAGAGCGTCGTCGTCTTTCCCGATCCCGTGGGGCCGGTAATAAGAATCATGCCGAACGGCGCCCCCGCCGCCTCTTCAATGAGCGCGAGATTGTGCTCGTTAAAGCCAAGCTCCTTCAAACCCTTCAAACCGGTCGAGGGGTCAAGCACACGGAGCGCCACCTTCTCGCCGCTCGGCGTCGGGAAGGTCGCCACGCGAAAATCAATGTCTCTTCCCCCGATCACCGTCCTGAAACGGCCGTCTTGCGGCACGCGGGTCTCATCGAGCCGCAAGCGCGACAAGACTTTCACGCGGGAGATAAGAGGTTGGGCCAAGGCCGAGGGAATTGAGGCGCCTTCCTGAAGTTCCCCGTCGATCCTAAAGCGGATTCGGAGCCGCGCATGTTGGGGCTCAATGTGAATATCAGATGCTCGGAGATCAACCGCCTCCCGGAGCGTCGTCGCGACAATTTTGATGATAGGCGCATCATCCATCGCGCTCCCCCCCTCATCCAGAGAGACCATAAGATCGTCGGCCTTCTTCGGCGTGCCGATCTCTTTCACCGCCGCCTCCACCTCCGTCCGATACGGCGCGTATCTTCTCCACACGAGTGCGAGATCTGAAGGCGTTACGATGTAGACGCCCAGACTCACGCGCTTCTGTTTCGCGATGAACCGCAGTACCTCCTGCGCCTCGAGATTATCCGGGCGAAGCATTCCGACGACCAGCATATCATTCCGCTTTTCGAGCGGTACGACACGGTACGTCCGCGACGTATCGCGAGGAATAATCGAAAGCAGCGATTCGTCAACCAATGCGGGATCAATTCTCTTAAAAGGAATTCCCAGGAGCTCGCTCTTTGTCTTCGCCGCTTCCGTCTCATCGACGAGGCGCTTTTCATAGAGCAGGTCTTCGGGATTTTTTCCGAGCGCGCTCGCTTCTTCGATCGTCTTTGTCGCAACCGATTGCTGAAGCAGTCCCTTCTTGACGAGCGCGCTGATGAGTTCTTGATCGGTCATACAAACAACAAAATCCGAAATACGAATATCGAAATACGAAACAAATCAAAATGACACAAATGCTAATTTCTAAACGTTTTGGTCATTGGAATTTTGTATTTTGCGCTTGTTTCGGATTTCGTACTTCGAATTTCGTATTTAGCTCTAGAACGGTTGAAACGGGTTCGTCCTCCCCGGCGTCGGAATGGAGATTTGCTGATTCGTGTTGTTCGAGAAATATTGATTCAGTTCGTTCACGACTGGAGTCGGGTCAAGCTGTGCTTGGGAAATTTTACTCAAGTTCTGGAGCTTCGCGGGAACCACCACCTCAACGAGCTCCGGCTTCTTGAAGAAGATGAAGTACATAAGAAGAAAGAGGACCACGATAAAGACCGCGATGATCGTGATGTTGAACCAGTTCACCGGCTTTTTTTCTTGTTGTACAATAATGGCCATGTGGTTCTCTATGAATTACGGTTTTCTCTACGAATTACGAATTGACTACGAATATACGAATCCGCTCGTTGTGCGACGAGTTGCGATTTGCGAGTCATATTTTCGTATATTCGTATAAAATTCGTATTTCGCAGCATATTATTGTTCTTGATAAAACGCGACCGCCGAGATCTGCAGCGAGTAAAGGTCCCCTCCCGAGAGGGCATTTCCGGCGCTTGAGGTGATAAACGGCTTCATATCGAATGATGTTATATTTGTAATTCTCGTGTTCGTTTCAAGCGAACTAAGAAACGTCTTGATGGCGCTGTACGTTCCGGTGACGGTCGCATCCTCTTCAAAGCTTCCAAGGCGCTTCAGAAAAGGATCCCTTTTCCCTATCGCTAATGTCGGCGGCTTTATATTCAAAGACTGGAGCGTAACCTGATTCGCCCCGGCGATACCCTGCCATTGATTCAGAGCCTGGGTTACCCCCTCCCCTATCGGCATCGCGAGCGACACGGTCTGTTGTAATTGGGCCGCATTCTGAAACTGCCCGATGAGCTTCGTGACTTGCGACACCACCGCCTTCTGCGAGTCGTAGAGGTTCTGCTTTGAAGCAACTAGTGATTGCTTGCTGCTTGCCGCTTGAATCTCCGGCTGAATCAAGTTCCCGTACACCACAAGCGTCGCCATGAGAAACACGGCGGAGAAGAGGATGCTCAGAATTCTTTTGGAAGACGTTTTCATGTGGTTCTCTATGAATTACGGTTTTCTCTACGAATTACGAATTGACTACGAATATACGAATCCGCTCGTTGTGCGACGAGTTGCGATTTGCGAGTCATATTTTCGTATATTCGTATAAAATTCGTATTTCGCAGCATATGCATATTTTGCGATTACTACTGGGGCTTTGAGAAGAAATCCGATTGAAATGTGAGACCCATTGAGAAACTCACGATACTTGTCTTCGGGTCGAAACTCATGGAGTTTAAGGAAGCGTTCGCGATCTGCGGCGCCTTGTTGAACTGCGCGAGTTGTGCCGCGAGCGTCGTAAGCGAACTCGCTACCCCGTTCAATGATACGCCGGATGACGCCCCGCTATATTGCGCTTCCGTATAAAACACCTGCGGAAGCGTATTCGCTTCGAGGAACGAAAACACGTTGCCGCTAAAGGGGTGCATTCCGAGTGCCTGCTTCAGATTTGAGAGCTGGGAATAGAACGCGATGAAACGCTGCTGATCTTCCTGACTCACGGAATTTGAGAGTTGAGCGAGTTGGATATCAAGTTTCTGCGATCGGGAATCGAGGTACGATGCATATCCGAAATGGAGGCCGAAATAGATGAAAATTGAAAGTGTAAAAAGCACCCCGGTAAAAATAAGGAGGCGCCACGGCAATCCTACCGAGATCGGCTCGGTAATGAATTGTTCTTGTGCTCCATTTTGCTTTGCGTCAGGCATATGCTTAATATTTAAACATTTAAATATTCACAGATGTTTAAATATCTAAATAGAAACTATTCAAAGTAGCGCTCTGCGATTCCCAATGCCACCGGAAGTTCCCGCGAAAGCTCTCCGATGAACGGCTCGAGTGTGAGGTCGTATCGGACGGCGCGGAACGGACTTGGAGCGACCGAAGGAAGTCCCGTTTCCTTGCTAAAATATCGTTCAACTCCCGCAAGATTCGCCGCCGCGCCGATGAGCATAACGCCTTCTACCTTCGTTCCGAAGCGGCGTTCATACACGTCTCTCACATGGCTCACTTCTTGTAGTATAACATCTAAATACGGAAGCGTTAATGTTGATAACTCCGATTCCGCACCCCCTCTCAAAAGCCCGCGCCGGCGCTTCAACGCTTCAGCGCGCATCGAGGTAATACCCAAACTCCGCGCGATCGCCTGCGTCAGATAGATTCCTCCGTAATCGGTCTGCCCCGTATACTGCATCATCCCTTTCGCGACGACGAACATGTCTGTCGCCTCGGCGCCCAGATCCACTACAAGCGTCGGCGCATCCGTCTTGCGAAAAAGCGCCCGTGCGATCGCAAGCCCGTCAATCTCGAGCGCCGCGAGATTTAATCCTGCGATGCGGAAAATTGTTTTGTACGCCCGGATTGTCACCTCGGGGATTGCGATGAGCATTATTCGCTGATAGTGTTCCCGTGCAGGTGTTTCATATTCATCCACCTTTATCCAATCGAGTGCAACCTCTTCTAGGGGAAGCGGCACGTACTGCGGCGCCTGGAAGCGTACTGCGTTCGCCGTCTCCTCCTTCGAGATAAACGGCATATCAATTACCGTCATGAATGCCGCATAAGACGGGATGGCAGCGAGGGCGATCTTCGTCTTGGGTTTCACTTCCTTAACGAGCGATGTAAGGAGCGCCGCCGTTTCTCGTTCGGAGATCTTCAGGGAGCTCGTCTGGATCGCACGATTCGGATGCACGAGATACTCCTTCGATTCGAGCATGCCATAGTTCAAAAGCACCGGCTCATCTTTTTTCTTTCCAAGCTCCGCGAGTTTCACGGACGATGTACCGATATCCACTCCCACCACGGCGCCTGCGCGGAAGAAGTTGCCGATATCGCGGAAAAAATCGCCTGCAAATTGACCTAGCCTCATTTTATCTCACTCATTCTACCACAGAATTACGGGATTGGCTCGATCGCCCTATCGAAGTTCAACTTCACTATTCCTAGTGAAGTTGAACTTCGATAGGGCCAGGCGCTATGCCCGCGCGACTGCGATGCCGATCACCCGCTTCGCGCCCGCAAGACGCAGGACGCGTGCCGCTTCGCTCATAGTCGCGCCCGAGGTGATCACGTCGTCGAGGAGCAGAATTGTCTTCCCCCGCACGGATTCGGGGTCGCGTACCGCGAAACTCCCCGCGACGTTCACCGCGCGCAGTTCATACTTTTCTTGCGCGGTTTGAGAAGGAGTGGGTTTTGTCTTAAGAAGCGTATGCTCGAGAATGGGAACCTTAATCGGGAGCCGGAGTGTGCGCGCGAGAAGCAGCGACTGATTAAAGCCGCGCTTCCGCAGCTTCGCGCGGTGCAAAGGAATAGGAATAATGACTGCATTGGAGAGCGCCACACCCCCGAGCGCAAGACTCTTCTCTACGTACTGCGAGTACGGGGTTCCGAGCGAAGCGGCGACCACCTTGAGTCGGCCGTATTTCAGCGCGCGGATCAGTGTTTTTACCGCGTGATGTTCATAGCTCCACGGTGCAACCCCTCCAAACTGTGCACGCGGATGGCACGACGGAAATGAAGGCGAGCGCCGCGTGCACGCGGGGCAGAAAAATCCTGCGGGAAAATCCTCGGGAAGCGCGCACGCGCTGCAGCGCCATAGATTCCGTTCGAACGGTCCGAGATGCGCGCCGCAGAGAAGGCAAAGTGGCGGGAAGAGCACGTCCCCCACCGCCCGCCACACATCACGAAAGAATTTCATGCGCTAAATTCTAAATACTAAATCCTAAATAATGTCAGAAATCCAAAATCGCAATGACCAAAACACGTGTTTTGGGTTTTAGTAATTAGGATTTGTTTATAGTTTAGGATTTTGAATTTAGGATTTCGCCGCTAGTGTTCCTGAAACACCTGGCTCGATCGCCCCACCTTGCGGCAATCCGCATTCACGGTGCACTGGCTTTCGCTCGAAATGTTCCCGCTTGAGCGATATTCGGGGACTTGTGAGCAGAAACTGTTATTGGTGCAGATCCCTATCTTCGCGCCCGTGGGGTTCCCATCCTTCAGCGTCTTCCCCGCGACGATTGATGACCACGCGCTCGTTTTTCCCCCTCCATACTTCACTCTGACCCGATAGAGGTACACGGAGTCAGCATTCAGGGAAATATCTTTAAGGAGAGGAGCTGATACTGTCGCACCTGCCTGCGCGAAGTACGCATCGAGATTGACTCCCGGAGCCGCTCCTTCCGCGGTGGGAACCTCGCCCGAGAGGAGTGCGGCCACCTTCGTGAGGTCGCTCGCCGCGCGTTCCCATGCGCGCCCCACCGTCTGCCACAACGCGCTCCCCGCCGCACTCAAGATATTTTGAAGGAAATGACTGCCCGAACTCGCATACATCTTTCCCGTTTCGGAACGTGCGATTGTCGCCGCGTTCGCGGGACCGAGCCAGTCGGAGTACGACATCACGCCGCCTCCGAAATCTTTGTACGCGCGCACCCAGTAATAGTATGTCGTACCGCGTGCGAGCCCGGTATCCTGATATGAGTTCTGGTTCGCCCCCGTAAGGAGCGCCTGCCGCGTCGCGGAACCGATAGTATCCGTCGTCGACCGCCACACTTCGTATCCGCTCGCGCGGACCGATTGATTCGTCCACGAAAGATCAATCTCCGAGGTCGGATTACTTGAGTTCACGGCCGCCGTAAGAGATACCGGGGTCGCGGGCGGAGTAGGCACCATAAGCGGCGGAGTACTCGGGTGGCTGCAGGCGGGTGAGGGCTTGTCCGTGTTCAAACGCTCCCTTCCCGTGACCTCTTTCGCGTAGAGATTTTGAGGAAGGATCGTCGAGCACGTTTTGAACTCATAATAGTAGGCGGTCGCATCCTCTACGGAGATGTCGTTATAGGTGAAGTACCCATGATCGTTTCCTATCGCGCGGGGATCGTACGAATCAACGCCGGCAAAGGGGGTGAGCGAGGGATCGTTCGCCGCATCAAATCGCATCCCCGGATCCGTCGAGGTGCTTCGCTCGATCGTCGTCGTGTAGGGAGTTGAGCTTCCGATCACCTCCCACTTCAAGGGAACGTTGTTCGAGAGCACCTTGGAACTCGTTGCCGTCGAGATGGGTATCTCCGGCGTCAATGTGATCCTTTGCCACTCGAACTGGTACGGGCTGGTCGTGGTCGCGTTGTCTTTCCAGTTGACGTACAGGGTGTGGGCGTCTCCCGCGAACGCCGAGAGGTCTGTCGGAATATCGCTTGCGGCGGAGCCAGTGATGCAAGTGAAGGTTCCGCTCACGACGGAAGTGCCGTTACTGAATTCTGTTTTCAGTTTGTACCACCACTGCTCGCCTGGGTTGAGACCTGTTTGGAGATAACTTCCCGGCCCACTGCCCTGGTATATGGGTATCGTTGCATACTGGAGTCCCCCCAATGAAAGGGCGCCGAAGAGTTTTACACCCGCCGGAGGCGTGATGAGCCCGTTCCATGAGATCGAAATGCTCGAGGTGCTCACCGTGATACAGCTCGCGGAATATCCCTCCGAGGATCTCGTCGTTACGGTTACGATATTCGAGTCAACGGGCGGAAGCGCCCCCGCGATCACAAGACCCGCGACAAGTAGGGCGCAGACGCCAAGCCCCGCGAAAATAATTTTCTTCCTCTTCATCATCTTCCTTATTATATCAAATTGAAAAACACACACTAACCTCGCCCGTCATTCTTCGCTGCCTACTTGAACGGGCGCAGGCAGAGAAACATCCTCCCGCAGTGTCCAGTGCTTGGACGCTCAATGGGAAACTCCTATACGGATATCCTTTTAGGGTTGCGACGAAGATTCCCCTTATTATTTTACAAAACGTCTTGTGACGCACAATTTTTGACTTATGGAACAAGATGTGATATTAAATGACTAAACTTTACAATTTAAAATTGGAGGAAAAATGCTTATAGAAGTAGAAGGCATTGATGGGATAGGGAAAACGACCCAATGTACTTTGCTAGAAGAAAGAAATCCTGACTTCGATTTTATGGTGGTGAAAGAGCCGGGAACAACACCCTATGGAATAGCAATGAAAAGGCTACTCGAATCGGAAACGGAACGTCATCCATTGTCGGAAATGTTTTCTTTCCTTGCTTGTAAATCACAAACTTATAATGAGATTATTATTCCAGGTATGAGAGGGGGCCGTCACATGATTATGGATCGAGGTACCGCTTCGTTTTTGAGTTATCACCACATAAAGACAGTGTACTGGATGAGATACATCCCTGACACTTCCGAGGTGTCAGCGATGTATCTCATCTTTTGCAAACTTCAAAATAGGTACCCAGAAATGAAAATCCGCGGCGGAATGACTTCTGGCGGCTGGTTTTATGGTAGGTGCTATGCTATAGCATAGCACCTTCGTGCGTAGCAAAAGTGGGGGGAGTTCCGGAGATACCATCCGCGCACGCGGCAGGGTATTCGCCCGTGTTTTTTCTTATGTCCCATTAATACGCTGGAGCGGATTAATGGGACAACTTTGCGGAGAGAGAAAATATGAGGCCCGACACAAATGAATAGTGTGTGGGCCTCTTATAATTTATTTTTGTCATTCTGATCTCCCGTAGGGAGAGAAGAATCTAGATCCTTCTCCACCGAAGGTGGAGAAGGATGACGGGGATGATTATTTCATCAGGATCATCTTTTTCGTCTCCGTAAAATTGCCTGCATGGAGACGATAGAAATAGATTCCACTTGGGAGATTACCACCATTCAGCTCAGCGCCCGGCCGAGAAAACGCCTCGGCCGGAGCACACCCCAAAAAGTCCTAGGCGTTGCACTGAAGCCCGCTCCACGCATAACCGCTCAAGGCTCCGGTGTTGTCCACGTACACGCCGTAAGGAATCGCGTCTGTGGGTGACGTATTTGAATCGAATTCTAGACTAAGGGATTGACAAAAAGATGGGTGTGCTATAATGGGGAGGAAATGAAAAAACAAAAGAAGAAAAAAATGACGATTGATGCTCTTGCGCGAATGATGCAAGGTGAATTTACCGGCGTAAACAAGCGGCTTGGCGATCTGGAAGCTGATATAAAAGAAATAAAAGAAAATTCCAGTGAGTTATTTGCGAAACTCGATGAATTTATCTCATTGTATCGCGATACGAAACAGGAGCTTGCATCGCTCTCAAAACAATTGAGACGCGTGGAAGAGCGACTCGCGCAACTTGAGGGGAAAACGTAGAAGCTTTGATTTTGTGGCTGTAAAAATAATTCGAACCTGGTATCTATATGACAACAGGTTCGACTTGATTCTACATTGCCCGAGAAATGGATTCGGGCTTCCGCATTTCAAGACTTTCCTTAGGAAGTCGGACTTCCTGAGGCTCATTTCACTAGGATCGTCTCACCATAAAGAAATGACGACCGCCTGAATAAGGACCGTCAAAACCTAGTTTTCTGAATTTTTAAACCAGCTTTTTCCAAGAGATATTCTTAGGCATTTTTCACAAGAATTCTCCTGTCAAACTTGATTTTCAACCCGGGTACATTCTCATTATCCCTCACTTTAAGAAGGATCCAATCCTCAAGGACCTCTTTAAGTTCTTTGCGACAATCTTCAAGATTTTTGGCATTTGCCCACACGCCCCTTGCACCAGAAATTTCTCCAAAGTACGTTCCGTCTTTCAGGAGTTTGTAGGTCGCTGTTTTCAACATTTTTGCAATGAATTCACTGATCATATATATAGTATATACCACGCTATGATATGGCGGCAAGCGTGTGTACAGTTAACACCAGAAGGTGACACTCGACAAACCAAAGGGTGACAGTGTTCACTATGAATATATGAAATATCCTAAAGAAGTGCGGTTCCTGTGGTACCGGCAGGTCGAACGGGAAGGCAGG
>JAKAHD010000002.1 GCA_021815205.1 bacterium | reverse complement strand
CGGGCGCTCACGGAATGGCTCGTGGAGTACAACTTCAGGAGACCGCACCAATCCCTTGCCTATCTCACCCCAATCGAGTTCAATGAGAAGTGTTACGAAGTGTCAGGGATGTACTCATCCAGTACAGAGAATTGACAGAATGACGCAGAGCTGTACACTTAACTTCGGTTGTGGACGCCCCGTTTTTAAATCTATCTGAACGGCGGACGTCCCTTATTTTCAAACTTAAATAGGAGCAGCGCCATGGAAACACATCTCACTGTAGCAATCTCTTCTCCGGAAGAAAGGGGTATCGCGGTACCTGTAAAACCGCAGCAAAAAGAAGCTGGGTATTATCCCCTTGAGCTTCTGGAATTCAAAGAACTACTTATGGAAAAATTAGAGGAAACCGACCGCGCGATAAACGATATTAGACGAAAAATATCCTGTGAGGCGGACGGGCATGAGAAAGGGTTTTTCGGCGTCCATGCCGAGGCGGGAAGCGCGGAGGAAGAGTTAGAAAAGGATGCGAGATTATTAACGCGTCTCGGTGATTTTTGGTGGCAAATCCAGAAATCTCTCCGAAAAATTAGTTTCGGAACATACGGGATTTGTGACTGCGGATGCGGTCAGACAATCCCTAGAGCGAGATTGCTCTCGAATCCCGTTGCGAACCAACGAATAGAGTGCAAGCAGAAGATAACAGAAGAGGCCAAGATGAGATTTGTAAAGACAGGCGCGAGATAAAGATTTATAAAAATCCCCGTTTACGAAACTAGGCGGGGATTTTTGCGTTCATCAAACCTTTTAGCGCGCAGTACTCGCATTTCGACTCGCCGCAGGTAGTATTCCAAAATGAGAGTGAGAGAATCTCCTCGGCGACGCGTACGGTAAGCGCCTCGAGCTCTTTCACCTCCGCGTCCGTGATTCCAAACGGCTCCTTGTGGTACTTGCCTTTTGCGTCCGGTTCCACGAAGTCGATTGTGCCCGAGACCATTTTAAACTTTCCCTCGCGGTAGCGATCAAGAAGAAGTTTGTAAAACACGAGCTGACGTTTGTAATTTCCATCGCTTGATTTTGTTTTTCCCTCAATCTCATTTTTTGTCTTTGGTTTTCCGGTTTTATAATCCACTACATTCACGCGGAAATTGTCGTCCAGTATTTCGATTTTATCGATCCTTCCCTTCAGGGTGACGTTCGGCGCGAGTTCGATGCCGTCAATATTCTCTTCGAGGATAACGCGCGGTGTCCACCCCTCATGGTACTTATCGTAGTATCCCTTGAGCGCTTTTTTGCCTTTTTTCAAGACCTCTTCATAGTCATTCGCTTCGATCGGCTCCGCGGCAAGCGCTTTCTCAAAATGCATCGTAAGATACGGCAGTCCCTTGTCTTCTCCCTTCGCGAACTCCTTGAAGTAATTGCGGAGCGCGGCATGGATCGCCGTGCCGTACATCAGGTGCTTGTTCGGCGCTTGGGGGATGCGCACGAGATTTACGAAGAAGTATTTCCACGGGCATTCGAGATAATTGTCGAGCGCGGTTACCGAAAGCCCCTGCTCAATGAACCGCTCTCTCAAAAACTCCTTTTCCGCAAGAAGCGGAGCCAATCCGTTCCCTGCTTCGAAATCTTTTTGCCGGATTTCCAGGGGAGAACTTCCGTAACTTCCCATATCAATCTCTTCTTTGAGTTCCGATTTGATTTCGCCGAGAAACGCCGAGGGGATTTGCTCCTTTCCTTCCTGATTCATCTTGGAATACGTGGCATACGCGCCGTACCGTGCGCGGGTCAAGGCGACATAGAAGAGATTGCGTTCGTCCTCGTCGCTTTTTTCGGCAAGACTCTCTTCCGTTTTCTTTCGGAGTGCGTACAAGCTCTCGGGAAGCTTGAGTTTGTCCGCGTGCTTTCTAAACCCCCACTTCCCGTCGATCGCATTCACGATGAAGATGCGTGAGAATTCGAGTCCCTTCGACTTGTGGGCGGTCATAAGCCGCACGCGTCCGGGGGCGGAAACCGCACTTCCCGCGATCGAGATATCATGCTCTTTCAAGAGATCGAGATACTCGAAGAAGTCCTCGAGCGTCGCATCGCGGTTCCGTTCCACCATTGCTTTCACCTGATCAAACAGCGCATGGAGTTTCCCGAGTTTTTCGGGAGCTGAAGGATGCGAGAGAAGATGCGTGAGCATGCCCGACTCCCGCACGATCCGCTCGAAGGTGGCCGCGGGATCGCTCCATTTTGTCTTCTCGTGCCACGAGGAGATCCGTATGTAGAAATCGTGAAATTTCTCCGGCTCCGAAATGTCCGCCCGCTCGAGAAGCGACTTGTTCCGCATTACATCATAGGCGCTCATCTCCTTGTGTTGGTTCCTCGACTCTCTTACCGCGAATGCAACAAGCTTATAAATATCGAGCGGCTCGAGATGAAAAAGATGGCCGAGGGAGAGCGCAGGAATGAGCTCCGCCGCCGAACCGAAGTGTTGTACGGCCCTCAAGATCGCGAGAAGGCTCCGGATATCCTCATCATCAAATATATTCTGTTCCGCCTGAATCACGAACGGCACGCCCCGTTTTTCGAGCGCGCGCGCATAAGGCGCCGCGTCGCGGTTATTTCGGTAAAACACCGCAATCTCGTCCGGCGCGGCGCCATCCTCGATAATTTTCGCAATCGTATCCGCGACGAAATACGTTTCGGAAAGGAGGTCTTGGAACGCGTATATTTTCACTCTTTCTCCTTGCGGCGTACGCGCCGCGACAAGCGCGTGTTCGCCCTCTCCGAGTGCGTGCGCCGCGTCGAGTATCGCTTGTGTCGAACGGTAATTATGCGTGAGCGTCACCAGTTTTACATTTTTGAATTTTTTTCTGAAATATTCGAAATTCCCGAGCGAAGCGCCCTGAAACCTGAAGATTGCCTGCTTCGGATCGCCCACCACAAAGAGATTCGGGGCCTCGTAAAAACTCGCGAGAAGCTCGATAATCCTGTTCTGGGCGTTATTCGTATCCTGGTGTTCATCAACGAGGAAATAGAGATAATGCTCCTGAAGCGTCCGAAGCAGATTTTCATTCTTTTCGAGCGCGCGCATCGCCTCGAGGATCATGTCGTCGAAATCGTAGTAATGCGCGGTGCGAAGCGTGCGCTCGTATTCTTCGTACACGCGCGCAAGCTCAATGTTTTTCTTGATCCGTTTTTCAAGATCAATATATTTCCCCTTCATCTTCCCTTTGT
Source organism: bacterium (assembly GCA_021815205.1). Taxonomy (GTDB): domain Bacteria; phylum Patescibacteriota; class Minisyncoccia; order UBA6257; family GWB1-50-10; genus JAKAHD01. The sequence goes on along the minus strand of JAKAHD010000002.1, from coordinate 112,682 downwards.
GTGCGCCGGTCTCATAGTAAAGATTATCGATGGCTTCGAACGCTTCCTTTTCTTGCCGCACAAGTTCCGCAAATTCTCTTGACGACTTTCCCTCACGTTTCACTTCGTTCAAGGCGCCGCGGATCGCGTGAAGGTAAAAATACGGATTTCCAAAAGGGCGGAGGAGTGCGAGCGGCATTCCTTCGATGATGTCACGCAAGATGCGAATCTGTTCCACTTCGTTCAACGCCACCCCGCCGATGATATCGGGGAACTCATCCGGATATTCCTGAATAATGTCGTTGGCGAATCCGTGGAAGGTCGCGATACGCACGCGGTATGCGGCGGGGCCGATAAACTCCACGAGACGGCGGCGCATCGAGATCGCGCCCGATTCGGTGAACGTCAAGGCGAGGATTCCCTCGGGGGGCGTATCGGTTTTCAAGATAATATTCGCGATGCGCATCGTGAGGATCTGCGTTTTTCCCGTCCCCGGCCCTGCGATGACCATCACCGGTCCTTCGATTGCATCAACCGCCTCCCGCTGTTCCTTATTCAGTTTCTTATATTCTTCGTCGAATCTGGTTCGTGGCGTCTTCTCCATACCTCCTTATTCTACAACGCGCTACACTAATCCACCAAGAAATATGCAAGGGGTACTATGATGCCTCATAGTACCCCTTGGTGCGCCTATACTTTTTTGCAGACCCAGAACCCCCGTTTTACCCGATCTGTAAAATGCCCGGTCTTTGCGATTTCCCCTTCAATTTGATTCCGAACCTCTTTTTTTACCTTCAGCCATTCATTGTCGGCGGGCGCCGGCGAGAACATATCTCTTACCGAATCGAATGCCTTGAGATATGGTTCCGCAGACGTGAGATACAACACGCCGGTGTACACGAAAGAATCAATAATACGAAACGCTTTCCCAACCCGCGGTGCGCCATTCTCAAGATTGAACGACAAACTAAACTGCTCGTGCGCCCGTTTCCCTGTTATTTGTTCCGCAAGTTTTTTAAACCGTTGATGCTCTGGCTTATTCTCCTTGCTCGCGGTCGCGAATACGATTTTTCCTCCCGGTTTCAGTATCCGCTTCCATTCGAGAAGCACCTTCTCCTTGTCGGAAAAATGGTACAAGGAAAAAAGGGAGACAACGACGTCAAAGGAGTCGTCGGGTGTATATGTACTTGATGCATCGCCGCGATAGAATTGAATCTTCGGGCTGATGCGCTCTTCTTCTTGAATTTTCCTTGCCTTCGATATGAGCTGCGAACTCAGGTCGATTCCCCGCAGCGTTCCGCGGTGGCCATGCTTCCGTCTCAAGTCAAGGAGAAATTCTCCGTCTCCGCAGTCCACATCCAATACCGATGCGTCTTTTTTGAGATGGAGATATTCTACTACTTTCTCATAGATATTTACCGGCGGAACACAGTAGTCGTACAAATCCCATCGCGATTGCAGATTCTGAAGATTCGCGTATTGCGTCGCGAGGTGTCCGATGTCTTGTATTGTTCCCATTACTCTCTCCTTCCAAGATTATTAAAAACGTACCTCTAAAATTGCTTGATGTTCGACTCTTGTCAATCTTCTGCCCCCCACATTTAAAGAAATCGAACTTCCTAAATACCATATCGCCTTACTCTATAACAACCGTTCCATACCGCCACACATATGAGGTGTTATGACGCGTCATAACACCCCTTATCGAGAACCCCTTTATATAAATCCATTCCCATTGTACCGTCTTGTCCTTATGAACCCGTCTCGTCCGCGCTCTGATCGTTTTCTGCGCTGATAGCGTGTATGGATGAGAGTGTAAACTGCCCCACCCTCGTCCGCTCGAGATCGGCGAGATACCCGCCCGTGCCGAGCGCTTCGCCGATGTCGCGCGCGAGTGCGCGGATGTAAACCCCGGGTCCCGTCACTACCCGTACCGAAAGATACGGCCACTCGTATTTCAAAAGTTCAATATGCGAGATTACCACTTCTCTCGGCTTCATTTCTGGAGCTTTCCCGGCCCGCGCGAGCGCATACGCCCGTTCCCCTTTAATCTTCAGCGCGCTGTAGGCCGGCGGAATCTGCATGATCGTGCCGGTACATTCCTTAAGCGCTTTTCGTATGTCGTTTATCTCGGGAATATTTTGAGTCTCGAGTACTTCTTTTTCCCCCTCCTCGTCATCAGTCGTGCTTCTCATCCCCAGACGGATTGTCGCGACGTACTCTTTTTCGTGCTGCACGATCGCGTGCAGTTGCTTCGTGCCTTCACGCCCCACGCCCACAACGAGTATGCCCGACGCCAAGGGGTCGAGCGTTCCCGCGTGTCCCATCTTTGTCACGCCGAGGATTCTTTTTATCTTATTCAAAAATTGAGCCGAAGTGATTCCCTTCGGCTTATAGAGCGCAAATACTCGAGGAAGTTTCTGCATATGCGATATTACTCACGCTTCTCTTCGGGTGAAATTTGCCGGATATCCTTTCTTTCGGGGGTAAGACGGAGCAGATCCTCTCGGATCATTGCGTGGAGGGATTCCGCATGCTCAAGTTCCTGCCGGATATCACGGAGGCGGTTCCATTCATCCGAGGTTCTTGCGTTCACCTCGTTCAGGCCGCTCATTGCGCGCTGAAGTTCCCCTTGCGTTCTTCTTGCGATATCTCTTTCAGGAAGACCCTCTTCATCTTCGAAGGGCGCCCGCAACTCGCCAAGGTTCTGTAATTTCTTGCGCTCGATCTCCGCCTCCTCTTGCAATTCCTCGATGCGCGTCTCAATTGCTTTTGCTTGTTTTTCGAGTTCGGCAATCCGCTCCTCATCTGTGCGCGCGGCTTCGGGATCAGAAACTCGTTCGCCTCCGCTGTCAAAATGGTACCGCATGCCCCCGTGCGATCCCTCAAAATCTTCGTATGATGCGCCCCGCATAGCCATGGGTGAAACTAATACCCGCCTGTGTGCGACTTCAGGGTATCCGTGAGCTGCTGCAAAAGCTGAAGCACCTGCCGCTGCAACGCTTGAATCTTCGTTTCGAGTTCCTGGATTACTGCCGCGCGCGGCATGGGCTCTCTTATGAGCGGTGCGGAGGATTGCGATCCCGCGCCGAATACCTCTATAAGTTTTGCGCGCGTCGCGGGGCCAACCCTCCCGTATCCGGTGGTCGAGGGATTTCCTGAAACCACAATTCCGTATTTCTTTTGAAATCGTTGTACCGCGCGTTCGGTCAGCGGGCCAAAGTAACCGGTGATGCTGCCTTCGGGATATAACGTGCGGTCTTCTGATAAAAGTTCCTGGAGACGGGTTACTGCGTTCCCGCGAACCCCCCGCATTAAGGGGTAGGTAAACACCGCCTGCAATTCAGATGCGCTCGCGAATGAAGCGGGAACGGTTCCCGCAGATGCAGGCGTAGAGACCGAAGGAAGCGCGGCGGGAGAGCTTGTCGCGCTTGCAACAAGCGTTACGGATCGCGTTGCGTCATAGACGGGGCCGCCCGTCGTGGTAAAGAACCTTCCATATACGGTATATACGCCGGGAGCGCACGGTGTTCCCGCAATGCCGCAAAGATTCCATGCGTACTGCGAGGCATACGGCACGCTTGAAGAAGCCGATAAACCGCTTGAGGAGGTTGCAAAGGACATCGTATGGATGTCGGAAGGCACAAACATCTCGAGCATCACATCCGGGTTCGAGACGGAAGATGCGCCATTTTGAACCGTGAAGTAGGGCGCGGGAGCGGCTCCTCCTCCTCCGCCGCCGCCACTGCTCGGCGCGCTCGGAGTTGCGGATACGGCGGCGCTCGCCGCTGACTCATTATCGCTGTCGTCTAATGCAGAAACTTTGTAATAATAGGTGGTGCCGTTTGTAAGGCCCGTCTCGGTAGAGGAGAGGGATGTCGTCTGCGCGAGATACACATACTCAGATCCGCTCTGTTTATAGACATCATACTTTGTCGCGCCGCTTACCGCATCCCAGGAGAGTGTTACCTGCCCGTTGCCAGCCGAAGCAGAGACACCGGTCGGCGTGTTGGGTGCACTCCCCGAGGTCGGCGAAACCGGCGCATACGTCGAAAGGTGGCTTGTCGTGCCGGAAAGCGTGATGGACTCGAGCGTGTTCCATGTGCCGTCCGTCGAACTTGCCGTCACGGTTGTGGGAATGTAGGTCCACGAGTTCGAGGTCGTATCGTCATACCCTATCTGCATTTTCTGCGCCGCGGTCAAGTTGGTGATGCCGTCCGCGATGAGTTCCGCCTTCGTCAGCACGAACTGTAGAGTGATGTTCCCCGAAAGTGTCGTAATCGCCTGCCCCTGGCTCGCGCCCGACGCGTAGGAAGCGCTGATATTCTTGCCGTTACCGATGACTTTTGCGCCTTTCTTGCTCGGCGTGCTCATGGTATCCGCAACCGAAAGCTGCACATTGGTGGAACCGCTCCCCAACGCGCCTTGTGGAATTTGCACAAGCGTGCTTGAGGTTTGCACTATGCCGCCGGCGCTCGGACTTATGGATTGCAACTGCTGTGCCGGGGTGAAATTCACGGCGCTCAAGTTCAAGGAAAGTCCGCTCGCGGGAGCCGTGACAAGAAGCGGAGACAACAACTCATATCCGTCCGCAAGTGCGTGAATTCTCCACGAACCAGGGGAAACGCTCAAGCTGAATGCGCCGTTCGCGTCTGTCTGCCCTCCGGCCCAGCCGCCTGACGCGTTATCCGCCCACACCCGCACGCCATCCACCGCCGTACCGTTATAGGATACGGTACCGCTTAAGGTGCTTGTACTTTGGGTAAGGGATAAGCTCAACCCAGTCGTGGTTGTGGAAATGTTTTGGCTTGCAAGGAGCGATCCGCTATACCCGGGTTTGTTCACACCGATATCATACGTCCCCTGCCGGAGCGTCATTGAAAAGGCGCCGGTTGAGGAGCTCACCTGCGTGCCGCCTCCGCCATTTACGCCTCCCGCCCAGACGAACGCGCCATTAAAATCTCCCGTGACACTCCCCGAAACGGTGTAATAGTTGATGGAGCTCAGGTCAATAATAATCGTTGCGTTGCCCGTAACCGTCGTGGAGGTTGCTGGAATGGGGCCAAAGTTCGGTATCCCGCCGTCAATAGTGTAGAGGGTGCCGCCCGGAGCATAGGGTACGCTGATTTGATAGGTATCGTGATCGGTAGAGGTCGCCGTCGCGGTATTTGTATAACCGCCACCCGATGCACTGTGGGCGCCTAAGAATACCTGGCTGAATGTATTTCCGGGTTTCAATTGAATGGTGAGTGTGGCAACGCTTGACGAGAGGGAGATTCCGGTCTGGTTGCTTGAAACCGTCCCGCCGTTCGCGAGCGCCGCGCTTGCAAGCTCTCCCTGTCCGTTCACGGCCGCGTGCACATACAGATTCGAAAGGCCTGTACGGACCTTGAGTGAAAATGCGCCGTTTGCGTCCGTCTGGCCGCCGGCAACACTTCCTCCAAAGGTACCCTGTGTAATCCAGACGTTTGCACTCGCGACCGGCGTGCTATTTTTGCTTACCGTACCGCTCACCGTGACGAAATCCGAACTTGAAAGCGTAAAGTTCACGGTTGCGGTGCTCGCGGCGTTCGCGATCGCAATCCCCGTCTGCTCGGTGAACTGGCCGTACTGCGGCGAGAATCCGCTCACATGATAGTTCGAGCATGGCGGCACGAACATCTTGTAGTACCCCTGCGAATCGGTGGTGCCGCGCCCGCCGCCCGGGCCATTTGCGCAATAGGAAAAGACGTCGGCACTTGCGATAGCGTTGTTCGCACCGTCTTTCACGTACCCTTCAATGTAGCTTGTAGGCGGCGCAAGTTTTATCGTGACGACCGGCGTCGAGGCGTCCGCGGCAAACGAAGTGCTTGTGGTAACGAGTACGTCTTGTTCAATGCCCGAGGGCATTGCAGGTCCGCCCACACTCAATTTATACGCACCGGCTGCGGCATAGAGCCGGAAATAGCCGCTCGTATCGGGGCGCGCCGCGCCTCCTTGGCCGCCCGCGATCGGCTGATAGGCAAAAACCCACAAGTTGTTGTACTTGTCCGCAGTAAGCGCAGCGCCATCACCCCCCACGACCCGGCCATAAATCGAATGAGCCGCGGTCGTAAAGGTAAAGTTCGCTGTTGCAGTTGGCGTGCCGCCGGTAATCACCGCCGTCTGCCCCGCAGGGTCGAGAAGACCCCCCGCGGACGTTGACGGAGGAAGGTGCGCCTCCACGTCGTAGGTGCCGGCCCCGGGGAGAGCGAGCGCATAGGAGGTTTGACACGCGGTGTCCGTCGTGAAGAAGGCGGGCTGAACGCCCCCCGGACCCATTGCCGCACTCGCGCCCTGCGGGATTGCCATCACCGCCACATTTTGATTTTTATACGCGGCGATGCATGAGGTGCCGAGTGTGATTGTGCCTGATACGCTGTAGGGCGTGGAACTCGCGAGCACGAGTGTTTGTGGAGTCGAAGAAGAGGTCCCGGATTGCAGTTGCGTTCCCGGTGCAGGGAGATTTGTTCCCGACGCGTCGTAGGCCCAGACAAAACCGTTTCCTGAAATGTTCGGAATAGTATAGACATAGGTGGTTGCGTTAAAGCTGGTACTCGAGGCGTCGCCCGCGTAATACACATGCTCGCCGTTTTTATCGCCTACAAAGATTCGCATGTTGGTAGACGTCGCAATAGGAGCGCTCGAAGTCGCGAGCGCAAGTTTGAAATACGCATTTCCGAGAATATCAAAGAAGGTGTTTTGGTTCACGTCCGACATCATTCCGCCGGACGTAATAACTTGTACCGGCCCGCCTTGCGCCCCCGTTGGCACGGTCGCGGTGATCGAGGTGTTGCTCCACGCAGTCGTGGATGCTTCGACGGGCTGTTTGGGGCCGGTCGTGGGGTCAAAGCCGCCGCTGAAGTACACGGTTCCGGTCGCGGTACCGAAATTTGTTCCGGCAATCGTCACCGTATTTCCCGCCTGGCCGGAGGAAGGGGTTACGCCGCTCACCGTCGGCACCGATACGGTTTGCACCGCGACGCTTGAGGTTGAAAATGAAAGCGGGAATTGGTCGGCGTTCGTATCTTGTATCAGACCGTTCACACTGAAACTTGCCGTGCCGGACAAGGAGAGGTTCTTTAGAACAACCTGATTGCCGCTGAATTCGATATAAGGCGCGCCGGGCGAGTTCGAACAGTTCGGCGCCGCGCCGTTCACGAGATAGTTGGAACAGATGCTCGCCTGGTCGCCGCGCAAGGGTTTCGTTACCTGCATGATGATTCTATCCGTAAAAACGCCAAGCGAAGTAACGGTGGGCTTGTACGCCGAGAGATTGAATTGCGCCTTGGAGCTCGTGGCATTTCCCGCGACATCGGTCGCGTCCATCCAGATAGAAGGGCGGTAGGTGGCGCCTAGAGACGCACTGAAGACGCCGCTTTGATTCACGGAACTCGTGGCGATGGGCGTCGCGCCCACGGTCGAAGTAGCGTACACATACACCACACCAAGCTCCCCAGCTCCCCCACTGCTCGAAATACTGTAGGTGCTGTTCGAAGAATCAAAGTGGGGAGTGATCGCTCCCGGAACGGGCGCCTGCGAATGGATGTCGGCGGTAAATACCGCGGTTGAGGTCGCGCCCGTCAAACTCGCGTTTGTTGACGAGGCGACGACGCCGGTCGAAGTGCTGATGCGCACCACAAATTTTTGCGCTACCGCCGCGCCGTTTTCCGGAGCGCCGTTATCAGTGAAGGTTGACGTGGCGCTCGTCTGAAGAAACACAAAGAAATTTCCGTTCGCGGGCGTTGAGGTTGCCGCAGCGATATTCACCGTGGTCGTGGCGTTAATCCCCGCAACGCTCGAGGTCGCGAGCACTGTGTCAGTTCCGTCAAAGATGCCGTTCGCGTTCACGTCCTTCGCAACGCCCAAAAAGGATAAACTCGATGTGGAAAACGGAGTGGATGTGGCGACGCTCGAGGTCGCGACGGTAACGGTAACACTGTTGAACGCCTCCTGCGGCGTTCCGTTCGCGCTAAGATCCAAATTCAAGACCGCCGCCCGGGTATTCGCGCTCAAGGTATTCAGGGCGTTCGAGGTGATTGCGGTTGATGTGCCCACAACCGCCGCGTGTGCGGGAGATGCGACAATAAAGAGAAACGCCACCGCGCCAAGGAGGGAAAGTACAAAATACCTATTGGTATAGTTCATGATCCCGTACAGTGATCATTATACCAAAACGAGAGAACGTCAAAACATGCGCGTTGTGTACAACATGAAAAAGACGCCAACCAAGCCAAAAATACGCTCAAGCGGAACAGCGAGCGAAGCGAGCGGCGGCGGGGCGGTTCATTCCTCGTCCGGATGTTCATCAAAGTAGGTTCGGATTTTAACCAGAAGACACCGCCAATACACAAACAGGATACCATAAAGATATCCTGTTTGTGTATTGGCGGAGGGGGAGGGATTTCTTCTCCTCCGCAATTTACATATTCGCTTCGCTCAAATGAAATTGCTCCTCCGAAGCCACGGACTTTCGCTGAATCCTGCCCTGCAGGCGCGAAAGTTCCGTTCAAATCCGCACGTCAAGATACACAAACAGGATACCATAAAGATATCCTGTTTGTGTATTGGCGGAGGGGGAGGGATTTGAACCCTCGATACCCTTTCGGGTATACAGTCTTTCCAGGACTGCGCACTAGACCGCTATGCGACCCCTCCTTTTGTAGTACATCTTATTTACTGCTTTCGTCTCAGCGGCGGATGCGCCGATGAGGCGCAATGCGACTCTTCCAGTTTCGTTACTCTACATCCCGCAAGATGTAAAATCAAATACGCGGCTTATTTATGAGGTGATACGAAAAGAACTCAGGAGCAATCCCGGGTTCTTATATTTTTTATCCATCCTATTTACCACTGGGGTACCACGCAAGAAATTTGGGGTGTTATGACGCGTCATAACACCCTCACCAATTACTCGATACTACCTACTTATAACTTTTTCCAAACGTTATCTTTTTTATCATCCTCGTCACTTGCCACCAGCGATTTACCTCGCAAATGTAAATCTCGTTCGCGGCGAATTGGAATCTCACTCCTTGCATATTCTTTTCCACCGTGAGTGTGTCTTCGCGCCGCCTCATTACCCCCATTGTGAAGTACGGATCAAACCGGAACGGTCGGCCGTACTTCCTTGCTTCTTTGAGCGTCTCCCCTTTCCACAACCCGAGCAATTGAAGCGAGGAAAGTGATTGAGAGCCCTGAACCGCGAAACTGACTATGTTGCTCCGCTTCGAGACCTCAAACCTCGGAGCGCGTATGACAATCGAATTTTGCTTTCTTAGCAGCTTCTTCAATTCCTCAGAAAGCACTTTGATATCCTTCTCCCTCATCCGTACATGCCACAAACTCAGATGCGGAATGAGCTTTGTGTTATCAACGAGAAAGTAACATGGGTAACCCTTTGTCCCCCTTCTTATTTCTTTCCCGATCTTCTCCCGCACTTTCGCAGGAGAGAGGATAACAATGTCTACAGGTATTGAAATACATTAGGTGCTATGCTATAGCATAGCACCTGGGGCAGAAATCATATTTTCAAAATCTCCGGTCAAAAATTATGGAACCGCTTTCAGTTCAGGTCATCACGAAACTTTTTTACCCTCCTTCGCAGAAAACCACGGGTGTAAGCCCATGGATGAATGCAAAGGAGGGTATCCTTCGTAGCCTTTGGCGAAGAAGGATCGCTTCGGAGGGTTTCGCCTGACGAAGCGTGTGGAGCGGTGCCACGGGTGTAAACCCCCCACATCATGAGCCCATGGTGTGGGGGTAAAGCCGTAGGGCTCCACAAGCTCCGTAAGTTTTTCGACGTCTCCCATTTCCGATATTATCTCCCTTCTTCCTCTTCCCTCGGATACAGAGAAAGGGGTACTATTCCCATCCGAGTCGGCAACATCCTCGCAACGGATTTCTTCTACGACGATGAATATCCGGACGAGTGGAAGCTTTGGACGAAATACGGGGTCCTTGCTGTTGAAATGGAAAGCGCAGAGCTCTACACCCGCGCGGCACTGTATGGAATACGAGCTCTTACCATCCTTATGGTGAGCGATGTGATTCCCACGGGAGAGTCACTTGGCCCGGAAGACCGAAAAAAGGTGTCGAAGGGATTAATTCAGATCGCCTTGAGCATCTGAAAAATCTGAACATTAATCACAGAAAAACCTCGTCTTATGCGAGGTTTTTATATTATCCCCAAAACAGATTTTCGATTCCTACTTTCCTACTTTAGTAGCGGTAGATCGCGCCGCCGTGCTGCACGATGCTCTGAACGATTGAATCGAAAACGCTCAAAGTGTCGGAGTCTCTGTTTATTGTGTGCACGGGCCAAAGCTGTTTATCCGGCGTTTGAATAGTCACGCACTTCGCATAACCGCTGTTTCCGCGGCAGTCGGCTTGACGCCCGCCGATCTCAATAAAATATTGTTCTGCTCCCGTTACTTTTTCGATACTGAGACCAACCACTGAAGGTGGGGTGCCTTCCGCTGTCTGCGCGGGTGTCGCGTACGTATCTTCCCTCACCGTCCACCCGGCCGGATAGTCGAAAGTCATTCCGTTCCATGTTTTCTTCTCCACTCCCTGCGGCAGGGTAAACCGGAATGTATTAAGAATTTTCGTAAATGTCTTCACATATGCGTTGTTCAGATCGTGCAAATCAGCGCTTGCCTCCGCAATAGCGGCTTGGTGATCAGCGCCGGCCGGCACGCTGAATTCCCGCGGATAATACAAGGATAATTCATAATAGGTGCCGTTCTTCGTCTGATACGCATTTATCGCTCTGTCCCACGACCCCATGCCGGCATCTTGCATAAAATAATCTACTGCGAAGTTACCGATTGTGCCGGTGGACACGAGATTTGGTGACCCCGCGGCTTTGTTATATTGATACCAGCCGCCGAACGTCCCGAAAAGCGGTGCGGAGAGTGTGTTGGTTACCTTAAGATAAATGCGCGCCTTATCTCCCGGAAAAGAGAGGGAGACGTCGCCGTTCTGCTCTTGGAGCGTAACTCCCGTTGGATACTTTACTTCAAATCCGTTCGCGGTGTCGGTGTACACCCGCCAAATCGGATCATTGGGACTCGGGTCAAATACTTTTGTCCCCGACGATGAGTTGAGATACCACACTCCTCCCGCGACTACGATCACGCCGAGCGCGACGAGGAGCGCCCACAGCGGTATAAAACCATCATTCTTCTTCATGCCTTTATTATTACACAATCATCCCCTTTTTTCCACCGCACCGAGGGTGCTATGACATGTCATAGCACCCTCGGTGTTTCAACGCGGAGTGTCTTCGAAGTTCGACTCTCTAAAGAAGTTGAACTTCCTTGGCGCATTCGAGGAGTCCCAGAGCATAATTCTGAGTACTTTTGAGATGGATCCTGATGAATCAGACCGACATCTGACGCAATACTTTAATGCGCTCCTCAATCGGGGGATGCGTCATGAAAAGTTTCGTAACCCAGGGTATCTTCTTCGAATCTTTCTCTCCCCTATCCGCCTTGAACGGGTTTGCAAAATAGAGATGCGCGGTTGCGGACGATGCTTTCATGCTGTACGGGTTCGCCTCCAGTTTTTGGAGTGCGCTCGCGAGCCCTTCGGGATACCGCGTGAGGAGGGCGCCCGAGGCGTCCGCCAAAAACTCCCGCTTTCTTGAGATCGCGAGCTGGATCAAGGTCGCCGCAATCGGCGCGAGAATCGCGCCTGCGATGCCAAGAAAAAACATAATATTGCCGCCCGAGTCCCTGTCATCTCTCCTTCCACCGAAGAAACTCATCCGTAAGAACCAGTCGGCGAGGAGCGAAATTACACCCACAAGGACCACGACGACCGTCGAGACGAGCATATCCTTGTTGCCGATGTGCGAAAGCTCATGCGCGAGGACTCCCTCAAGCTCCTGCTTGTTCATGACATCTAAAAGTCCCTGCGTTACGGCTACGACCGCGTGTTCCTTGTCGCGCCCCGTCGCGAACGCGTTCGGCGCGGGATTCGGGATCACGTAAAGCTTCGGCATTGGGAGCCCAGAGGCGATAGTAAGATTTTCGACGAGGCGATATAATTCCGGATTGTCCTTTTTCTCGATTGGTTTCGCACCCGCACTCGCAAGCACGATCTTATCCGAAAACCAGTAGCTCGTGACACTCATTATCACACTCACCATAACGGCAAAAACAAGAATGCCCGGCGACTGATACGCATAACTAAAAGTCCAGCCGATCGCGATAATGAGCACGAAAAAACCCATGAGAAGCGCCCACGTTTTTCGGACATTTGAGGATGCTTGGGTGTATAAGGTCATACGCACGAATATACACTAATAAACCACAAATGCGACACAAATCCCGCCGGTCGACGAACACGAATACCACTCATACGAATTTGTGATATTCGTGGGCGATTTGTGCCCATTCGTGCGTTAGAACTTGACTTGGATTGGTTGTTTCTCGACGTCGTTGTCCACGTCAAAGAGTTCTTTGTGCGTGAAGCCGAACATGCCGGCAATCACGTTCTTCGGAAACACCTCGATCGCCGTGTTGTAGTCGCGGACATTGCCGTTATAAAACCTGCGCGCGGCTTGAATCTTGTCTTCCGTATCGGTGAGTTCGTCCTGCAGTTTCGAAAAGTTTTCGTTCGCCTTGAGCTGGGGATAATTCTCCGCGACCGCGAAGAGCGTCTTCAAGGTTTGGGAGAGTTGGTTTTCCGCCTGGAGTTTCGCCTTGGGATCTTCGGTAGACATTGCGGCAGTACGGGCATTGGTCACATTCTCAAGCACGGATTTCTCGTGCGCGGCATATCCTTTCACGGTCTCGACGAGATTCGGGATCAGATCGTACCGGCGTTTGAGCTGGACCTCGATATCCGACCACGCCTCGGCAACCCTGTTTTTCCTTGAAACAAGACCGTTAAACGAAGAAATCGCCCACACTATAATCACCGCGGCGATAATAAGAATTATTGTTTCTGGGGTCATGTGAGACAGTATAGCACGACGAGAGAAAAAAGAAAGGAGGTGCGGCGGGAAATATAAAAATGCCGACCTCCTTTTCTGCGAGGAGAGAAACTTCGTGCGGAGCAAAGGACTCGAACCCTCGTCCCGGCACCGATGACATTAGCCTATCATCAGTTGCGTGTTGTCGGGCGATAACTCCGACATCATGCGGCCAGGACCTCAACCATAAGACTCCGCCGTGTATGTGAAAGGTCTATCGGACTCCAGATTATCACGGGAACCGAAAAAATGTCAATTCCGTTTTCTTTCAAATACAAGAAATGTATGCGGATACCCGTTCTTCTCGTCCACGACTCCCTTCTCCCTCGAAATCTCCTTCCATTCAAGCGAACTCACTTCGGGAAAAAATGCGTCTCCCTCGAAATCTCCTTCCACGTTCGTGAGGTACAGTTTCTCCGCGCGCGGCATCGCTTCTTTATAAATCTCCGCGCCTCCTATCACAAACGCTTCTCCCGCACCCGAGACGCGCGCGGCATCGAACGCTTCTTCGAGTGTGGATGCCACGACGCACTCCGGCGCAGCATACTCCTTGTGCCGCGTTACAATAATGTTCGTTCTCCCGGGAAGCGGTTTCCCTATTGATTCATAAGTTTTTCGCCCCATGATCACGGGGTGCCCCAACGTGATCTCCTTGAAATGCTTCAAATCCGCGGGAAGATGCCACGGAATCTTCCCACGGTTCCCGATCACTCCGTCGTTCGATAGTGCTGCAATAAGAGAGATAATCATTACTATTTAATCAAAGAAGATCCTTCACTGCGTTCAGTGATGACAGAAAAACTCAGGATGACAAAATATCTTGGCATAAGTTTTAGACTGAAATCGGCGCCTTGATGGCGGGGTACGGGTCATAGCCCTCGAGTTCAAAGTCCTCATACTTAAAATCGAAGATGGACTTCACGCTCGGATTAATCTTCATGCGAGGCAGGGGCCGCGGCGTGCGCGAGAGTTGCTCTCTCACCTGATCCAGATGATTCAGATAAATATGCGCGTCGCCGAACGTATGAATGAACTCTCCCGGCTTCAGGCCCGTCACCTGCGCGAGCATCATCGTGAGAAGCGCGTACGACGCGATATTGAAGGGTACTCCAAGAAAAAGGTCGGCGCTCCGCTGATAGAGCTGGCACGAAAGTTTTCCATCCACCACAATAAATTGAAAAAGCGTGTGGCACGGCGGTGGCGCCGAATGATGGTTTCGCACGAGTTCCTGAATCTCTCCCACGTTCCACCCGCTTACGATAATTCTCCGCGAGGTCGGATCGTGTTCAATTAGATCCACTATGTTTGCAATCTGATCCACCTCTTCTCCGTTCGGTCCCTGCCACCTCCGCCACTGCTTTCCGTAGATCGGCCCCAGTTCGCCCCATGCTTTTGCAAACACGTCATCCGTCTTTACCCTCTCGATAAAATTTTTCATCTCTTCCTGCCACGCATCGGAGTAGCGCGGATATTGTTCGCGGAGATTATTTTTCGCGAGATACACCTCGAACGCCCACTCGTTCCAGATCTTCACGTCGTGCTTCACAAGGTACTGGATGTTCGTCTCGCCCATCAAAAGCCATAAGAGTTCATGGATCACGGCTTTCATATAGAGCTTCTTCGTCGTCACCGCGGGAAATCCGTCTTCGAGATTGAAACGTATCTGCCGCCCGAAGATCGAGACGGTTCCCGTGCCGGTTCGATCACCCTTCCTTGTCCCATGCTCCACCACGTCGCGGAGCAAATCGAGGTATTGTTTCATGAGTTCAGTATAGCAAAAATCCCCCATTCTGATCTGAAAATCCTAAGGGTGTCCAACCTCCTAAGGAGGTTGGACACCCCTTTATCCGCCTGCGCGAGAATACCCCGGGCGTAAGCCCGCGGAGCTTCATTTTACTAGTACCCCATATCCATGCCGCCGGGCGCCTTGTCCTTCTTTTCGGGAATCTCGGTTACCGCGGCGCCGATCGTCAAGTAATTCGCCGCAACAGAGATCGCGTTCCGCCACGCCGTCTTCGTCACTTTCAGAGGATCAATGATGCCGACCTCCTTCAAGTCGCCGATCTTGTTTGTTGCGGCGTTGAAACCGATCCATGCGTCATTCTTTCCTTTCTTTTTGGAAAGCAGCTCTTCGATCACGACCTTCGGTGACTCGCCGCTATTCTCCACAATCGCGGAGAGCGGGGCTTTCAAGGCCGCACACACGATCCCGAGCGTATTTTTTTCAAGTTCTCCTCTTCCCGTTTCCTGTGACTTCTCGCGGTACACATTGAAAAGCGCAATGCCGCCGCCGGGCACGATTCCCTCCTCCATCGCGGCGCGGGTCGCCGCGACCGCGTCATCCACGCGCTGTTTCAGTTCTTTCTGCGCGGATTCCGTGGGCGCACCGACTTTAATCACCGCGACGCCTCCCGCGAGTTTCCCGAGGCGTTCCTGCAGTTTCTCCTTGTCGAATTCCGATTCGGTTTTCTTGATCTGCGCCTTGATCTGCGCCACGCGATCCTCGATCGCCTTCTTATCTCCTTTGCCGCTCACGATCGTCGTCGCATCCTTCGAGGCAATTACGCGATGCGCGTGTCCGAGCTGATCAATATCCGTGTTCTCGAGCTTCTTGCCGAGATCTTCCGAGATATAATCGGCGCCGGTCACGATCGCGATATCCTGCAGCATTTCTTTTTTCCTGTCGCCGAATCCGGGAGCCTTAACCGCCACGATATTCACGATACCGCGGATTTTGTTCACGATAATCGTCGCGAGCGCCTCGCCGTCCACATCATCCGCGATGATAAAGAGCTCTTTCTTTCCGCTCTGCAAAACTTTCTCCAAGAGCGGCAGAAGTTCATTAATTGAGGAGATCTTTCGGTCGGTGACGAGCACATACGGGTCTTCGAGCTCGGATTCCATTTTTTCCTGATTCGTCACCATATACTGCGACACGTAGCCGCGATCGAACTGCATGCCCTCAACCATCTCGTACGAGTTCCCTATCGTGTTCGAATCTTCGACAGTGACGACGCCTTCTCTTCCCACTTTTGTCATCACTTCCGCGATGAGTTTTCCGATCGAGGCGTCCTTTGCGGAGAGCGTCGCCACTTCTTCGATCTTCTTGCTGTCGTTGATTTCTTCTTTCTGGGCTTCGAGCGCCTTGATGACCGACTCGCTTTCTTTCTTGAGCTCTTCGGCAAGTTGAATGACATTGAACCCTTTCTCGCGGATCACTTTCTCACCTTCTTCGATAAGCGCGTGGGTCAAGACAACCGAGGTGGTCGTGCCGTCTCCTACGTTGTCGTTCGTCTTATCAGCCGCCTGTTTAATGAACTCGGCGCCGAGGTTTTCATACTTCCCTTCGAGCTCGATTTCTTTCGCGACCGTCACGCCGTCGAACGTTACCTGCGGCGCGCCGTACCCCTTCTCGATCACGACCGCGCGGCCGCGGGGGCCAAGCGTCATCTTTACGGCGGCGGCAAGGGTATCGATTCCTTTTTTTAAGGCAATGCGCGCCTCTTCGTTGAATTTTATTTGTTTCGCCATATTCATTCGTTATCAGCATCTATCGGCTCTATCAGCATTGATCAGCGTTCTCTTACAGATGAGGGGCCGACGCTGATTTATACTGATAAGGCAGATGTATGCTGATATAATTATTTACTCAATGATCGCCAGCACATCGTCCTCGTCCGCGAGAAAGTAGACCTTTCCGTCCTCTTCAATCTTCTTATCTTCCCCCCACGGCTTATTAAAGAGTACCTTGTCACCCGGTTTTACTTCGGGTGCGATCCTCGTGCCGTTCTGCGCCTTCCCCGGACCTACTGCAACGACCGTTCCTTTTGTTTGTTCCTTTTTTTCGACCGTATCGGGAAGTACGATTCCCGACTTCGTGACCATGCGCTCCTCTTCGATACGTTCGATGAGCACATGATTCGATAATGGTTTTAATTTCATACGCACGAATGCGCACGAATTGCACACGAATGCCACGAATAATACTCGATTACGCAAACGTTTTCGTTCCGTATTCGTGATATTCGTGGATAGTAGTGTATATTCATGCGTGCTGACTAGCAGTGTCGACTTCTCACTGCTAACGTTCATTATTGTAGGCATGAGGGTCGTTTTGTCAAGGCAGAAAAACGATTCTACAATAAAGGCATGGCGATCGAGTGGCTTGAGAAGATTCCAAGTGACAGTGTGGCGCATAAGGCCTACGCATTCGCGGCGGAGATCCATAAAGACGCGAAGCGCATGAACGGCGACCCCTACATCGTCCACAGCATTGAGGTCGCACGAAGCTCGTACGAATGGCATCTGGGAGATGCCGCGGTCGCGGCGGCGTTTTTGCACGACGTCGTCGAAGATTCCGATGTCACGATCCGCGATATCAAGAAAGCGTTCGGCGAGGAGATCGCCTTTCTCGTTGACGGGCTTACAAAACTCAAGACCCTTCAGTATCCCGAAAATCCGGACATTGAAAATCTCCGGAGATTCATCCTCTCGTTCGGTAAGGATCTGCGCGTTCTCCTTATCAAGCTTGCGGATCGCTTCCACAACATGAAGACGCTCAAGTTTCTTCCTCCCGATCGGCAGGAACGTTTTGCCTGGGAAACAACCGAGATCTACGCGCCGCTTGCTTACCGCCTCGGCATGCAACGCTTGAGCGGCGAACTCGAGGACCTCGCGTTTCCTTACGTACATCCCGAAGAGTACCGATGGCTCCTTCAAGAAACCAAGAACGACTATGCAACGCGCGAAGCGTATGCGAAAAAAGTGGTGCCCTTGATCACGAAAGAACTCGCGCGGAACGGCATTCATCCGATACGCATCGATTCGAGGGCGAAGCGCTACTATAGCCTCTACAAGAAACTGCTTCGCTACGATATGGATCTCTCGAGAATCTACGATCTCGTTGCGCTCCGTATCATCACAAGGACCGTCGCCGAGTGTTATGCCGCACTCGGTGTTGTACATCAACTCTGGCAACCCGTGCCGAACCGTTTTAAAGATTATATCGCGCGTCCCAAACCGAACGGCTATCGGAGCTTGCACACGACCGTCTTCTGTGCCGACAGCCGGATCCTCGAGGTGCAGATCAAAACCGAGGAGATGCACGAAGCAAACGAGATGGGTATCGCCGCCCACTGGGCGTACGAGCAGGTGAAAAGTTCGAAAGACAAACGCAACGAATGGAAGGGGGTAAAAAACAAAAAAGAGCTCACGTGGATCACGCAGCTCCAAAACTGGCAGAAGCACTTCGTGAACGAGAAAGAATTCCTTGAGGGGTTGAAGTTTGATTTTTTCAAAGACCGGATCTTCGTGCTCACGCCGCGGAACGACATTGTTGATCTTCCCTTCGGCGCAACCCCGATCGACTTCGCCTACCGCATCCATACCGACATCGGCAACGAGTGCGTGGGAGCAAAGGTGAACCACGTCATCGTGCCCTTCGACTACGTGCTCCACTCGGGAGATATGGTAGAAATTATCACGCAACGGGGCAAGAAACCTTCAGAAAGCTGGCTCCGCCTCGCGAAGACCGCGGCGGCAAAGAAACATATCAGAATCGCGCTCCACGCAAAACATATCGGCCTGCACGCAAAAAAGGAGCCAGCGCTCATCGAGTTCAGGATCATAAACGTGGACAGGCCCGGCTACTTGAAGGACGTTACGGCAGTATTCGGAAACGCAAAGGTAAACATCTCCTTCCTCACAAGCCAGACGGACCACCGCATGAAGTTCTCGGCCGTCACGCTTCGCGCTTCTGCGTTTCCGGAACGAAAACTCGGGAAACTTCTCGTGAACCTGAAAAAAATCCCCGGCACGCGGGAGGTAAGCTACAAGTCCATTAGGTGAAACAGGTTCCAGAACCCTCATTCTTTCATCTCGCCGAGAAGCTTGCCAACGAGCGCGTTCCACTCTTCCTCGGAATAGAAAGAAAGCGTGATCTTCCCTTTCCCGTTCTTTTTCGCGATCGCGACGGGCATGCCGAGCGTTTCCTCAAATCGCTTCTTCCAGTATGCCGTTTCCGAATCCGATGGGGACTCGGCCGCAGGGCGCTTCATCCGAAGCGAATGGACACTTGTTTTTTTCTCGAGGGCATCCCGAAACGCATTTTCCTGCGCCTCGCGATCATTTATGCCGAGCAGGGTCCGCGCCTGCGACTCGCTGATCTTTTTTTCGCGGAGCGCGCTTTGGATATGCGCCGGAAGCCCCAGAAGCCGCATGGCATTCGCCACCGTCTCCCTGCTTTTCCCCACCTTACGGGCGATCTCCCGCTGGGTAAGCTGGAACTCATCCGCGAGCCGCACGTAGGCGTTCGCCGCTTCGAGCGGGTTCAAGTCTTCTCGTTGAATGTTCTCAATAAGCGCCATCTCGAGCTTCGAACGGCCCTCATTGACCGCTCTTATGATTGCAGGCACTTGGGCGAGCCCGAGTTTCTTCGCGGCGCGAAGGCGCCGCTCCCCGGCAATGAGCTGGTATGAGACGCGCGTTCCCGATTCCGTTTCTTCGGTGATACTTGAAACGATAAGCGGCTGTATGACGCCAAACTCCCTGATCGACTGCATGAGCTCCTCGATTCCTTCTTCCTCAAATTCGTGCCGCGGCTGATACGGATTCGGTTTTATTTTCTCCGTTTCTATTTGGAACACCGATTCGTGCGCGTGATGATCGCGCTTCTCGCGCGGCGGCGCCACGTGCTCGTGCGCGTTCACGAGCGGCAATACTTCGGGGTGCGCCTTCTCTTCTCCGCGCGTATGCTCCTCGTTTCCTTTTTGCGGAATGAGAGAAGATAATCCCTGTCCTGGCATATAATTATTATATATTATAGCGGAGGATTGTTGGTATTCATAATTGTTGTTGCCCCGTATTCTTTTTGTTGTTCAAAATTTCGCTGATTTTACCCCGTTAGAAGTCTCACATTGGGATCACTCCCAGTTCTTTATCCCGTGAGAAGCAGAAAACCCCGGGCGTGCCACAGGGATGAACCCCCACACTCATTTAGTGTGGGGGTGAATGCCTCGTCCCGTGGCGAACGCGGGGTTTACTACCCCATGTGAGCTTCTCACGGGATTTATGATAATCGCATCATAGAAGAAGACGCATCATTATTTCTGCGCAACTTCTAACGGGGTGAAGCTGATTGCCGCAGATGCCATATCCGCGAAAATCAGCTCGCAATCAGCGGTAATCTAAGAGAACAAACTAAAACAGAGGCACACCAAGGCCTCCTTCGACGATATTCCGTTCCTTCAAAAGAAATCTCGAGGACAATGTCAATAAAAAATAAACAAAGAGCAACTCGAAATATGAAGTACTTGGTACACCGTTTCGGAGATCGTAGTATGATCCTCTGTCTTAGTGAAACGTATACGTTAGCTCAATACAAATGATCGAATGCCTGTCGCACCCTCCTCCGCAACGGCCGTGTGCGAATTCGAACACGACAAGACCTCCTCACATTGGCACGAACCGTAGAGAATGATAGCATTCCGCTCTCGCGTGTCAACACGAGGTTTGATGAAACATACGGAACCCGGAAACCCTATCGAAGTTCAACTTCACTATCCTAAAAATAGCGAGGTTGAACTTCGATACAATCCGGGAAAAATAAGCGAGAAGGAGTTATCGCAAGATGTCAAAGGGATACGGGGCGTCCAGGGGAAGTTCAAAGGGGGGTGCTTCGAAATCGGCGCGCGCGGCTTCTTCTTGCATCGCGGATTCCACTATCCGAGACGCTTCTTTTTGCATCGAGGCGAGTTTTTTCTCGACCGGGCGCATGGGAGGATGCGTACCCATCACGCGTTCCTCGACCATCCCGAGAATCTCCTGCGCAAGCGCCTCGTACGCGATCGCGCCGGGGCTCTGCGGCGCGTAGAGCATGATCGGTTTTTTGTAACTCGGCGCTTCGGCGAGACTCACCGATCGCGGTATCTCCGCCTCATACACCTTGTACGGAAAACGGCGGCGCACTTCGCGCGCAATCTCGCGCGAAAGTTTTTCCCGTTTGTCGTACATGGTGATAAGGGCGCTCACCGAACGAATCTCGTGCCCCAGATTATTCTTGATGAGCTCGATGCTCTCCAAGAGCTGGGACAATCCTTCCAAACTGTAGTATTCGCACTGCACAGGGATTAAGACTTCATCCGCGGCGAGAAGCCCGTTCACGGTGAGAAGGTTTAAACTTGGCCCGAGATCTATGAGCACAAAATCATACCAATCCCCCACCTTTTTCACAAAGCGATGCAGATACCATTCCCTCTCGGGAAGATTCACAAGCTCCACCAAGGCCCCCGCGAGATCCGGAGACGCGGGCGTAAGCTCGAGATTTGCGAGATAGGTGCGCTTGATCACCCGCTCGTGCGCCTGTCCCCCGAGGAGTGCGTGGTAGATCGTCTCGTCCGGCGCGTAGGTCACGCCCAATCCGGACGTCGCATTGAACTGCGGGTCGAAATCAATAAGGAGCACCCGTCTCCCATATATTGCGAGATATGCCGCAAGATTCATTGCGGTTGTGGTTTTCCCGACGCCCCCTTTTTGATTGCATACTGCTATGACGCGAGCCATAAGCCAAACTTAATCCTTTTTGAAACCGACCGTTTTTATGAAATTATCCACATTAGTTGCTATTCTTAATAACATACTTATCTTTTCCTTTTGTTTTTAATCTGTAGATTCTTGAGCTGAACCATAAATTAACAATCATTTCTCTCACGTCTTGCGCAAGCCGTGGAATCACAGTCGTAAAATTAATCATTCTATACCCTCTATCAAGATATAAGGAGCCATCGGTCACTAACAGTCCTTGCAGGCATTTCATGGAATATCTTTTATTTTCTTTTATCCATTGGGGAACAGAAACGCTTTGTTTGTATTTCGAACCGCCAGACGCTCTCCATCCAAGAATACTCTCCCATTTATTGGAATAACAGCTGACATCCAAATATGTCTCCTTTCTTTTCACGAGGGATACTTTATTATGCGGGAATACTTTCTCTATAGATTTCTTTATTTGCCTGATAAGATTCGGGTATTGAGTGGCGCAAGTTACCCTTAAGCGCACTGTCCTTCCGTTTGGATTTGAGAGATTACCATCACCAATGGCTACACCAATGACATAAGAAAGATTTTCTTTATTTTCTAAAGTATCCGCACTAGACGCTCGATGAAATGATGTTCGTACTCCCATTGTGCTCAGGGAGGGACTTGAACCCTCACGGCCTTACGGCCACACGATTTTGAGTCGTGATCGTCTACCAGTTCCGACACCTGAGCATATACTACATAATGCCATAAAGAGGAGGTGTCGTAAATATAGATTCCACCTCTACTCGGATTTGTTTCTCCCGTATTTTCTTGAGATCTTCTTCCGTTCCAGCCTTATGAGTAGTAGATTTTCTTTGACGTCAGGAATTTCATAATAATCTCGAATGCGATCCAGTACGCGATAATGGCGGATATCGTCACAATGTCGATCACATGCCCCCATAATTGGGCAGAAGGAAAAATGGAATTGAACGGGGATGTGAAAAAACCGGTGATCCGATAAACCCCCACACTATGGGCTTACGCTCAGTGTGGGGGTAAAAATAATCCGCCACGACCGCGGCGGGATTCGCATTTAAAAACTCAAGCACTACTCTTAAGAAAAGGAAAAATTCGAGAAGCCCGAAAATTTTTCTGATAACCGATGCGGAAAAATCCCTGATCTTCAATCCCATCTCCTTATTTTATCAAACTCCTCCTCGAGGAGAGATTTCTACCCGTGCGAGGTTCAACCTCGCACGGGGGCGCCTTTCTTCTCGGAGTAACGCTTCTTTCTTTCCCCGTATCCCGTTGTACCCGCCAAGCGACCCATCGGACCGGATTACTCTGTGGCACGGCACGCTCGGATCGGTGTTATGTTTCATAATTGTCCCCACGGCGCGGTAGGCGCCAGGGCACCCTGCCGCCTCCGCTACTTCCTTGTAACTCGCGGTGCTTCCCTTCGGAATCCGCTTCACCGCGCGGAGTACTTTTTCCCTGAAGCTCACAGTATCTCAAATGTTTTTTCTCTCGACGTTTCGCCGGACGAAAGCACGAGACGTGATTTCGGCACCTCCAAAAATTCCGCGAGCACATCGCGTACCGCCGCGTTCGCTTTTCCCCCTTCGGGCGGCACGGTAACCCACACCTCGTAATGAGTTCTATCAATTTTCACCACTTCTTTTTTGCGCGCCCTCGGTTTTACCGTTACTAATATACGCATATTCCTCTCCCCTTATTCTCCCACAAATCGCCAAAATATGCGAAGTCCTTGTAGCGTCTGCGGCGTCCCTCTCTGAGCGAGGGTAAGACTTGGGCTAGCGCCCCGGAGCGCCCGAGTGAAAAGAGGGAGGCCGCAGACATTAACCAAAGCATGATTTCAGGCGATCCACATTCGCCTTGTCCGGCCCCTTATGATCCGTCCCGGGCACCTCAAGGAGCCACGCCTTGTCCCAAAGCCGCTTCTCCTTCGCGAGCGCCTTGAATCCCTTGAGCCCGATATACCCTTCGCCGATATTTCCATGCCGGTCGTTATGCGAGTTATATTCGGTCTTCGAATCATTCACATGCAACGCGACGATCCGATTGATACCGAGCGCATCGTCCCACGCGTCAAACAGTTCCTTTATTGTGTTCGGTTCGTAATCTCTTATGATCCCCGCCTCGAAGGCGTGCGCCGTATCAAAACACACTTTGAGCCGATTGCTTTTTACCTTCCGGAGAATCACGGCAATCTCCTCGGGCGTCGCCCCGATCTTGTCTCCCCCGCCCGCCGCATTCTCAAGCACGATAAAACTTCTCCCGGGAACCTTTTTCAAAATCGCCGTAAGCGAAGCGGCGATCGCCGCGATTGCTTTCGTTTTTGTCGTTCCCTTCGCGGAACCGATATGAAAAATGGTGCCTTCCGCGCCGAGCATCTCAGCGATTTTACAGTGCCCTGCAAGCGCCGATTCCGAGGCGCCGTGGATACGCGCCTCTCCGCTCCCGAGATTCACAAGGTACGGCGCATGGAGATACACGGGGCCGATGCCAGCACGCTTCCCCGCTTTTTTGAACGCATCCGCTTCCTGTGCGGTCGGGAGTTTCACGCTCCATGAACGCGGCGTCGAACCGAATATTTGCATGCACTCGGCGCCGATTTCTTTGGCCCGGTCGAATGCCGTCCAGAGCCCGCCCGCGGCTGATACGTGCGCACCGATTTTGGGACGAGACATAAGCAATAAGAATTTTTAATTTTTAGTTCTTAATTTTTAATCAATTTTAAATGCAATAATGTTATAATATTTAAACATTAACGCATTATAAAATTAGAATTTGATTGAAAATTGTAAATTTCAAATTAAAAATTTTGCTACGTGATTGTGCTTCCCGGCGGCACTTCTCTCTCGGGCACAAGGAGTACGGGTTCACCCTGCGCACCGTGTGCCGCAAGAAGCATCCCCTGGCTTTCGAGCGCCACTTGCCCTGAGCTGAGTCGAAGGGTGAAGATTTTCGACTCAAGATTCGCAACAACCGCAATCTCCCTCCCCACGAGCACGTCCGGATCGTATGCCTTGCCTATTCCCGCAACGAGCTCACGCTTTTCACCGCCCATATCAATGAGAAGTTTCACGAGCTTCTCCGATCCTTCGACCCGCGACGCCTCAAGAATCTTCGCGATCCTTAAATCCAATTCTTTAAACTGGTTAAACGAGATATTCATGAAAAACGCTAACGATTGTCCCCGTCGCCGTGGAGCTTCTCTCGTGCAAGGCGTGAGCGGAGCTTTTCGAGATTCATCTGAACCACTTCTTCGAACGAAAAACCCAGCTCTACCGCACACATACAGACATACCAGATCACGTCACCCACCTCTTTTGCAATCTCCTTCTTCGTCGTCTCATCAAGCACGTTCCCTCTGTCGCGGATGAGCTTCTTCACCTTTTCCGCCACTTCCCCGGCTTCTCCTACGAGACCGAGCGTTGGATAGACAAGGTTCTTCCCGCGTTCAGGATAGACGGCCGTCTTTTTGCAAAATTCCTGGTACTCACCAAAGGTCATGTAAGCATTCTAGCAAAAAAGAGGCGCTTCACCAATTCCGTGACGATGAGATATGCAAGCACGATTCCCGCGATACCGAGGAGTACCGGAAGCGAGAGCGGTGCAAACGAAAAGAAAAGTCCGAAACCAAGAAAGGGAATGAGCCACCCGAGAACCACAATCAAGAATGTATTCCAGAAGAGCGGTTTACTCGGCCTGCTTTCAAGGAAGGGGATAAACCGCGTGCGGATTACATAGATCACGAACACCTGTGTCGCGAGCGATTCGATAAACCACCCGGTTTGAAACTGCGCCTCCGGCAGACGGAACACGAGCAGCAGGAGCCCGAACGTCAGAAAATCGAAGATTGAGCTCACGGGGCCGAAAATCACCATGAATTTTTTAACGAACGCAATATCCCACTTGGGCGGCTTTTCGAGAAGTTTTTGATCCACCGAGTCGGTCGCAAGCGTAAGCTGGGAAGTATCGTAGAGGAAGTTATTTAAAAGTATCTGCGGCGGCAGCATCGGAAGAAACGGGAGCACGAGCGAGGCGCCCATCATTGAAAACATGTTCCCGAAGTTCGAACTCAATCCCATCATGATGTACTTCATGGTATTTGCGAACGTTTTTCTTCCCTCTCTCACGCCGTCGTGCAAGACGCGCAGGCTTTTTTCGAGAAGAATGATGTCGGCGGTCTCCTTCGCAACATCCACGGCATTATTGACCGAGAGCCCCACATCGGCGGCCGTGAGGGCCGGCGCATCGTTAATGCCGTCGCCTAAGTACCCTACGGCATATCCCGCTTTCTTGAGCGTTACAATGATCCGCTCTTTCTCTTCGGGGGTGATTCTCGCGAAAATGGTCGTCTTCTTCGAGCGCGCGAGAAGCGCCTCGTCGTCGAGCGCGGCTATTTCCGCCCCCGTAAGCGTTCCCTCGATCGGAAGCCCGATATCGCGGCAGATCTTCTCGGTGAGGAGTTCGCTGTCTCCCGTAAGAATCTTCACGGTGATACCAAGCTCTTTCAAGTCCTTGATCGCGGAAGATGCGGTCGCTTTTGGGGGATCATAGAACGCCATAAAACCGAGAAATGTCATCTCCCTCTCGTCTTCTTTCACGTACTCTTTCTTCTCTCCGATCTCCTTCAGGGATACGGCAAGCACTCGGAATCCTTCCTTGCTGAACCCGTCGAACTGGGCCGCCGCCGTTCGTCTCGCGGCGTCATCCCATTTTTTTACCGCGCCGCCTGCCGCATATTTCGTAACGATTGAGAAAATATCTTCGGGCGCCCCCTTCGTGATGAGCGTGCACGTACCCTCATGTTTGAATATAATCGAATCCCGTTTTCGATCGAAATCGAACGGCACTTCGTCAATCTTCTCATATACCCCGAGTTCAATCTGCTTGTGCTCCCTGATCGCCTTATCGAGCGGGCTCTTCACGCCCGTATGGAAGGCGCTGCTTATGTACGCCGAAAGGAATACGTCGTCGGCCGTTCTGCCAAAACAGTCCGTGTATTTCACGAGCGTGATCCTGTCCTCGGTCAAGGTTCCCGTCTTGTCGGTGCAGAGCACGTTCATACTTCCGAAACTCTCGATCGAGGAGAGGTTCTTCACCACCACGTGCTTCTTCGCCATCTCGAGCGATCCTCTGCTCAACGAAACTGACATAACGATCGGCAGAAGCTCTGGAGTAAGGCCGATTGCGATCGCGATTGCAAACACGAACGAATCGAAGATACCGTGCCCGAGGAGCGCGTTCGCGACGAATACGAACGCAACCATTACACACGTGAGGCGCATAATAAACACGCTGAACCTTTTTATTCCCTGTTCGAAATCGGTTGGAAGGGATTCGGCCGTCATGCGCGCGGCGATTTTTCCGAACTCGGTCGAAGGTCCCGTCTGTATCACGCGGGCCACCGCGTAGCCGGTCACAACGCTCGTACCCATGAAGACAAGATTTTGTTTCTCGGTCGGAACCGTTCCGTTCACTCCGTGTTCCGAAACGGCATACTTTGCCGCGGGAAACGACTCGCCTGTTAAAGCTGCCTGATGTACGAAGCAATCGCGCGCCTCGAGGAGCTCGCTATCCGCTGGAATCACGTCGCCCGCGGAGAGAAACACAATATCCCCCGGCACGATCTCCCGCAAGTCAATCTCACGCCTTACTCCGTCCCGCAATACCGTTGCCGTCGTCGTAATTGTTTCGAGAAGCTTCGCAACCGCTTTCTCCGACTTGTAGCTGTTCACAAAATCGAGGACCCCGGAAACAAACACCATCACCAGAATGATGATGGCATTGGTGCGTTCGCCGACAAAGAAAGAGACGGCGGCGGCGCCGATTAAGAGCAGGAGAAGCGGACTTCCGAGTTTTTTGAAAAACGCGACAAGGGGCCTGAATCTTTTCCTTCGTACGATCACATTCTCCCCGAACCGAGCAAGGCGCCGCGCGGCCTCTTCCGAGGAAAGTCCCTGAAACTGTGCCGCGTCCTGACTATGCCGCATTGTCCGAGAGATCCTTCTTTATCTCTTCAAATTCATTTTCTATCCCCTTCATTCTCTCCTTCAAATCCTTAACGAGCGCCGCGCCTTCCCTCACTCTCTTCAAACCCTCCTCCACATCAACTTCTTCTTGGGCTTCAAACCATGCAACGATCGCTTCAAGTTTCCCGAGCTTTGTTCCAATTTCCTTTTTGTCCTTCTTTTGTTTCTCCATAGCGCATTTATTGTACCACGTCACTCGGTTTTTTTCTCGATTCTTGCCATCAATGATCCTCGGTAGAGGCGCGCGGCGATCATCTCCCCCTCCTTCGCATTCCGCGCATCTTTCATCACTCTTCCGTGCGCATCGAATACGATACCATACCCGAGCTTCAAATTTCTTTCGGGGTCGACTGCGGAAAGATACTGCGCGGCATGCATAAGCTGGGAATTAATCGCGGAGAGGCGAAGCGCAAACATCCGTACAAGCGATACCTCGAGTGTTCGGTACCGTACAGTAAGCCGCGCGAGGCGCGTCAGAAATCGCTCGCCGTATCGTGAGAGGCGTAATCGGAGTTTCGCGAGGGCGCCTTCAAACGCGAGTGCAAGTTCCCGTTCGAGCCGCGGTACGCCGAGCACTACTCTGTCCCACGACTCGTTTATCGCCGCCGCCGCGAACGACGGCGTCGAGGTCTGCGCGTCCGCGACAAGGCTTACAATCGGCACGTCGCGGTCGTGTCCTATTCCCGCAATGACCGGAATCTCCGAGCTGAACACGGCGCGCGCGACAAGCTCGTTGTTGAACGGCTGGAGATCCTCGAGGCTTCCGCCGCCCCGGATCACTACGATCACGTCGCACTCGAGATGATGTTCATTAAACCAGCGAAGCCCGCGGATAATATTTGCGGGCGCCGAGGGGCCTTCGACCCGCGTATCGAAAAGCGAGAGATGGAGCCCTAACGGTTTCAGGTTCTTCCTGAAATCGTCGATCACGGCCCCCGTTTTCGAGGTAATAATGCCGATACGCGTGATGAACTCCGGAATCGGGCGTTTCCGCGCGAAGAGCCCCTCGTTTTCGAGTTTTTTCTTCAATGCTTCATATGCTTTTTTCAAGGACCCTTCCCCCGCAAGCGTCATCGTGCGCACCACGAAACTCATTCTTCCTTTCGGC
Organism: bacterium; assembly: GCA_021815205.1. GTDB lineage: Bacteria > Patescibacteriota > Minisyncoccia > UBA6257 > GWB1-50-10 > JAKAHD01. Next base: position 84,013 of record JAKAHD010000002.1, on the reverse strand, counting down.
TTATAGATGTTCGGCACGCCGTACGCGCGGACCACGAATCCGTCTTCGAGTGCGAAGCCAAGCGTGCGGTAGGCGTAGGGATTCATATAACAATACAGCACACCTTCACCCTCCGCGTCCTTCAGGGCGAAATATGCTCCCGAGGGATGCATTTTGAACTCGGAGATCTCACCCTGCACGGCATACTCTTTTCCTTTCCAGAGTCCGTTCAGAAAATCCAAGAATTCGCCGACGCGAAATAGCTTCTCCTCATCCGCCGGTTGCGACGCTCCAGCCGGTATCTCTTTCTTCGGTCCTTCGCCCGAGATATCAAAAAGTCCGCTTTGTTTCTTTTGCTTCATAGTTTCACTAACTCCCTAACTCGTCGTTGAGCTCGCCGAGAAGCTTTTTCGCTTTCGCGGAAAGATGTTTCGGCACCTCAAGATCGAATAGAAGATAGAGGTCGCCCCTCGCCGCGGACCCGAACTTCGGCATGCCGCGGTGCGGCACTCTCATCTTCTCCTTCAAGGAAAATCCAGCGGGAATTGTTATCGAGAACTCCTCGCCGCCTATATCTTTGAGCTTCACGGGGCGTTCAAGAAGCATTTCTGCAAGCGTAATCTTTTTCACAAGATAGAGATCGCTTTTCACCCGCGTAAAATGTGCGTGCGGCTTGATTTTCACCACGATGTACAGATCGCCATTTCCTCCCCCGCGCTCGCCCGTTTCCCCTCCGCCATGCACCTTGATCACCTGGCCATCATCGATCCCCGGCGCGATCGTAACACGCACGGTTCTCGTGCCAAAGACGCGGCCCGTTCCTTTGCACGAAGCGCACGGCGCATTGGGAGTTTTTCCCACACCGAAGCAATCGGGGCACTGCTGTACCTGCGAAAACCTCCCGAAAAACGTTCTCCGCTCCACTCGTAGCTCTCCTCGTCCGCCGCACTTCGCGCAATCCTTTTGCCCCTGTTCTTTTTGATACCCGATGCCGCCGCACACGGCGCATGCCACATTCGTCTTGAACTCAAGGTCACGCGTAACACCACGAAACGCCTCCTCGAGCGTGAGGTGCTGTATAATTTCCACATCGGATCCGTGAGAAGAGGCGGATTGCCGCCGCCCTCCCCCCCCGAACTGCTCAAAGATACTCTCGAAGATATCGTTCATGTCGCCGCCCATACCCGCATTCCATGAGAATCCACCGCCGCCGAAATCAAAACCTTCGAACGGATTCGCTCCGCCGCCCGGCATATCTCCGCCTTCGAATACCTTCCCGAACTGGTCGTACTGGGCGCGCTTCTCCTTGTTCCCGAGTACCTGGTAGGCCTCATTGATCTCCTTAAACTTCTTCTCGTCGCCGCCCGCCTTGTCGGGATGATACTGATGCGCCAACTTCCGATATGCTTTCTTTATTTCATCCTCGGACGCGCTTTTCGAAACGCCGAGCATCTTGTAGTAATCTTTCTGATGCATAGGTCATGCCGCGTGAGGAGCAGCTAAGGAAGAATGAGAAACGTTCTGTTCCTCGTTTCAACCGCTTCCTCCGCAAATCCCGTGACCACCGACAGTTTGAAAATAATAAACGCAACACACACGATGAGCCATGAGAGCAACGCCGCAACGCCTTTTATCACAAAGAAAAAGAGCATGATTGCCGCGATCGGCAGAAGACTCCCCGTCGCCCCGCGCGCTCTTTCGACATACCCCTTGAGCAGTCCGTATATGAACTCGTGCATGGACTCATTCTGATTCATCTCTCCGAACTGCTTCGTGAATGCAAGGCTCGTCTGGGTGATCGCTTGTTGCAGATACTCTCCCTGCTGTTTTTGAGGGAGGTTATTCCATAAGAAGGTTTGGCTCCTTCCTCCGGAATCGACTACGGTAATGCTCGTCCGCTGCAACCTGTCCTTCGCGAGCGACGCGATGAAATCGCGCACCGAGGCATCGAACGACACGTTCGGAACCCAAAGCTTTATGACAGGCGCCGAAGAAGAAAGTGCGCCGGTCACGAACGTTTTTCCGAGCGCGTCCGTAAAATTCCCCCATACGAAATAATTGAGATACAGGAGAATGCTCAAGAAGAGAAGAGTGCCCGTCACGAGTCTAGGAAGTATGCGCTTCGCGATTGAGAAAAATCTCGGCTCGACGCTGTTCGCCAAAAGTCTCTTCCCATACTCGAGCGCGAACCCGATGTACGCGATTCCCAGAATGCACGCGGCGGCAAGATATGGCAACGTCTGCGCATCAAAACGAGAACGGAAGATGAGGAGCGGAACCGCAAACTCGAGGAACGTGATAAGAAAAAGTTTCCACGATCCTTTTACGAAGAATGCCTGAAGCAGGGCGAACGAGAAGAAGAGAAGCGCCGCAATAATCGAGATCCAGAAGTAGGACGTGCGAAGCGTGGTTGAAAAATTCAGAAACTCCGAGACCATGGCCGCGCTTGATGCAACGCCGAAAAGCCCGAGGAGCGCGATCTTCCACGGGCTTCTGTCATTCTCCGGCTCCCTGGTGCGGCTCACTATCTCCGGATTGGGGTTCATCTTTTTTATTATAGAGAGATTCGCCTATCTTTTGAAGGGATGCGGAGAGTTCCTTGGTCGCCGCATCGATTGCGGCCTTATCTTCTCCTTGCTTCACTTCGTGTACTCGCGCGATCTTCTGATTAATCTCGTCCTTCATCTCCGGGGTCACCTTATCCCCTAAATCGCGAAGGCTCTTCTCTGCGGTGTAGATAAGCGTCTCCGCCTGGTTCTTTACATCGATGAGCTCCTTTTTCCTTTCATCCTCCGCCGCATGCTCCGCGGCTTCTTTCTTGAGGCGCTCCACCTCGTCCTTCGAGAGCGTCGTCGTCGCTTCGACGCGGACCGATTGCGCTTTTCCGGACGCCTTGTCTTTCGCCGAAACCGTGAGAATTCCGTTTGCATCAATATCGAAGGTTACTTCGATCTGCGGCACGCCGCGGGGCGCGGGCGGAATCCCGTCCAGAATGAACCGCGCAAGCGTTTTATTGTCCGCCATCATCGGCCGCTCGCCTTGCCCGATATGCACCTCGACCGAGGTCTGATTGTCCGCGGCGGTGGAGAAGGTTTGCGTTTTCGAGGTCGGTACCGTCGTGTTCTTTTGAATCATGGGGGTCGCGACCCCTCCCAAAGTTTCGATGCTTAGGGTAAGCGGGGTCACGTCGAGGAGCAAGATGTCTTTCACGTCTCCCTGCAAGATCCCCGCCTGTACCGCGGCGCCTATCGCAACCACTTCGTCGGGATTAATGCCCTTATGGGGTTCCTTCCCGAAAAGCTTCTTCACTGCCTCCTGAATCGCGGGCATTCTCGTCTGCCCTCCCACCAAGACCACCTCATTGATGTCCGAGAGTGCAAGCCCCGCACCCTTCGGCGCCGGCGCCGTAACCGCGTCCTTCACAAGCGTGATTGAGCGCTCGATGAAATCCGCGACGAGATTTTCGAGTTTTGCGCGAGTAAGCTTCATAAGGAAATGCTTCGGCCCCGATGCGTCCGAGGTAATGTAGGGGAGGTTAATCTCAGTTTCCGTAACGGTCGAGAGCTCGTGCTTCGCGCGCTCGGCGGCCTCCTTCAAGCGTTGGAGCGCAAGTGTGTCTTTCGAAAGATCAACTCCTTCCTGTTTCTTATACTCGCCGACAAGATGCTCGATGATACGTTTGTCGAAATCATCGCCTCCGAGATGCGTATCACCCCCCGTCGCCTTCACCTCCACGGTATCATCGCCCACCTCGAGAATAGAGATGTCGAACGTGCCGCCGCCGAAATCATAAACCACTATCTTTTCGTTCTTCTGTTTATTTAAGCCGTATGCCAAAGCCGCCGCAGTCGGCTCGTTCAATATTCTTCGCACTTTAAACCCCGCAACTTCTCCCGCGTTCTTCGTCGCCTGGCGTTCCGAATCGTCAAAGTACGCAGGTACGGTAATGACCGCTTCTTCAATTGTCTCCCCGAGCTTCGCTTCCGCATCCGCCTTGAGTTTTTGAAGCACCATCGCCGAGATCTCCTCGGGTGTGTACCACTTGTCGCCCATATGGATCTCGACGCCTCCTTTGGAGGACTCGCGGATATCGTAGGTAAGCCACGCCTTGTCTTTCTGTACCTCGGGATCGGTGAATTTCCGCCCAATGAGCCGTTTCATCGAATAGATCGTGTGTTTCGGATTCACGACTCCCTGGCGCTTCGCAAGCATTCCCGCGAGCCGTTCCCCCGACTTACTGACCGCGATCATCGAGGGCGTCGTGCGGGCGCCTTCACTGTTTTCCAAAACCCTCGGCTCGCCGCCTTCGATCACGGCCATTGCCGAGTTCGTCGTTCCCAGATCGATTCCCAAAATTTTTGGCATAGTTGTTTAATTTCCAAATACCAAGCACCAAATCTCAAATAAATTGCAATAATTAAATATCCAAACGATTCACGAAAACACCGATGAGAGTTTGAATATTGGAACTTATTTGTTATCTGGAATTTGTGATTTGTTATTTTTATTATTATTTCGACTTTATTTTTCGCTCTTCTCTTTTGTTATGATGACCCTCGCCGGACGCAATGTCTTTCCGTAGAGAGTATACCCTTTCGTTACCTCTTCCGCGATTGTACCCGGACTCTGCCCCGATTCGATCGTCCCCACCGCCTCCGCGAATTCCGGGTCGTACGGATCTCCCTCGCGGATTTTCACGATTTCGACGCCGTACTTTTTCATCGTGTCGTATAACTGATTCCGTATGAGTGCCATGCCTTTCTTTGAAGCGTCGTGCTCGTCCATCGCGGAAAGTCCAAGCTCGAAACTATCGAGAATCATGATAAGATCGCCGAGGAGCGTTTCGTTGCTTTTTCTCGCGAGGTACTGCATGCGCTCCGCTTCTTCTTTTTTATAGTTTATGAGATCGGCCTTTGCCCGCTTCCATCCGCCGAGGTATTCGTCCCGGTCTTTTTCAACTTTCTTCAAGGTATCCTTGAAAAGTTCAGTTATTGGTTCCAACTTCTCTTGACATTCCGGAGGAAGCGAACCATATACGCTATTCCACTTCTCCGTAAATTCGTCTTTATTATTTTCCTCCATAGTAATTGCCTTTTTATTCAGATGTCGACCGACGTCATTCTGAGTTCACCCGCTAGCGGACGAAGAATCTCTACAACAAAAGATCCTTCACTGCGTTCAGGATGACAAATTATCCCTTCATATATCTTTATTCCAATGACCTTTCAAAAAACTTGAACGCCCTGATCGGTTTCGCGTAATCCATCCGTTTCGGGCCTATCGAAAGCAGGAGAAACTGTTCTTCGCCGCGCTTGAGGCATGAGGCGACGACCGCGACGTTCGTGCTTTTCGTAAACGGATTCTTCCCGACGAATACCCGGGGCCACATTCCTTCCTCTTCCCACCAGGAACGCAGCTCGTGGACACGAAGCGGAAGGGATTCGAAATCGCTCACGATCTCCAAGAGCTCATCGGGGGCGATGGCGTCATCCTGAAGGCGGCGTAACAGCGCGTGGAGTCCGCTTTCGTAAACCTCATCGTACTCCGGTTCGTATCCTACGCTCAAGTTTCCAAACTGCTCCGCGAGACCTTCGATAAACGCTCTGCGCGCTCCTTTCACAAAATCGTGGAGTGCGCTCTCGAAACCCCGGACGTTCCGCGCCTCTTCTTTGCGGAGTGTGCGTTCCGTAAAAAAACGGTATGCCTTGTCGGAGGGTATCCTGCCGCCCGAAGGATGGCGCTGATAAAAATACCCTTCTTTGCTCAATTCGTTTAATTCCCAGCGTATCATCGCGGGCTTGATGCCGAAATCATGCGATTCGTAGAGCGATTCCGAGGTAACCGGCCTTCCGGTGCTGATGAAATCACGAAGCGCCGCTTCCAATATCGCTTCCGTACGTTCTGTCATTAGGTATAAGTATAAATTAGCACTCGATATTGTCAAGCGCTAATCTCTACCGCCCTTCGTGGCGCCCGCCCGAACGACCAAGTTTTTGGTCAGGCAGGTAATCTGCTTCTATGGCTACGGGCAGGCAACGGAACTTGTGGTGACATTTCCCGAATTCGAGAGACCCATCAGAAGACACGAACCTCCGGGAGTCACGAAGATAATCCCGTAACTCGAGGTGGAAAATCCTATATTCCCCTGCGCCTTCAAGGTCGTCGCGCCGGCAACTCCCGTCCCCAAGGTGGTAAGCCCCTTGGTCGTCACGGTGCCGCTGAAGTACGCGTTCCTCCATTCATTCGTCGCAGTGCCGAGATCAAGCGTGCCGTCCGCGTTCGGATACACCGATGAATCAAACTGCGCCGCCGATACCCTTGCGATCGAGGTTGCAAGCGACCGCGTGAGCTGGCCCGTGGGATTCGTCGCCTGATAACTCATTGTGAGGTTTAATTGGACAATCGTAACGCCCCCCGGGTTCACGTACGGCGTGACGAGAAAACTCCCGACCGTGACCTCCGAGTTTGTGAGCGCAATCGGAGCGCTCGATCCCTGCTTCAAGTACACTGCCGTACCGCTCGCGTAGACGAGTGTTGGATCATTCGTCGAAGACGCCGTGCGGAGTTTTAACGTGGACGTCGCGACGCCTGCCGTCATATCGACAAGACTCGCGTTTTGCACGAGCCGCTGTATCGTGTCTCCCACGAACCCTATCTGCCGATTCACCTCCCCTTCGGAGGTCTGCCGCGATTGGATTCTCGTAAACGTCGTAAGGATCGCGACCAAAAAAACCGCACTCACCATAAAGATCGCGATATAGATCATAAGTTCGACGAGTGAAAAACCAAGCTTACTGTGTATGCTCCTTTTCATATTTTCCACGTTGTTATTTCGAGTTGATATCATAATTAAGCCGAGGGGATTTTTGACGCTGATGTGTGCTGATAAAGCCGATATATGCTGGTGTCCGATAAACCTTAATTCTGTTGTATAATGATACCATAAAAACCTCCATCATGCAGATAAAATCCAGGGCGCTTTTTGCGCCGATCGCGTTGTGTCTCATACTCGTCGTTTCGGGCTCCCTCATGTGGAACCTCGCGGGACAGGAATCCGCGATCATGGACGAGCTCGCGCACATTCCCGCGGGATATACGTACGCGAAATTCTTGGATTATCGCCTGAATCCCGAGCATCCCCCGCTTCTGAAGGCGCTTGCCGCGCTTCCTCTTCTTTCACTCCCGATTTCCTTCCCCGCGACAAGCGCCCATTGGACGCACGAGACGAACGCGCAGTGGGATATCGGCACGATCTTTCTTTATGACTCGGGAAACAACGCCGATCAGATGATCTCGCTCGCGCGGATATTTCCGATACTTCTTACGCTTCTCACTGTCGTGCTCATATACGTGTGGGCGAAAGACGTGATGGGCTCCGAGTGGGGGCTCCTTCCCGCATTTCTTTTTGGCCTCTCACCTACCGTACTTGCTCACGGGCATTACGTGACGACGGACCTTGCCGCCGCATTCGGCTTTCTTCTTGCGAGCTTTTATTTCGTGCGCTATCTCACCCATCAATCGAAAAAGAACCTGCTCTACGCGGGGATTGCGCTCGGTATCGCCGAACTCACCAAATTCTCAACCGTACTTCTTATTCCGCTTTTCGTGATGCTTGCGGGGTTTTTTCTTCTCGGAGAAACTATCAGAAAAAAGGACTCCGGGGACGAGGTACGGCCGTTCCGCTTCTTTACGCGCGGCGCGCTCCGCTACGCGGGCAAGCTCGCCTTTATGTTCGCAATCGCGCTCGCCGTGATTGTTGCGGCGTACGCCGTCCTCACGCTTCATTATCCGATCGAGAAGCAGATTCACGACACACAATACCTTCTCGGGGATTTCTTCAAATCCTCACCGCTCGCCTCGTTTGAAATCGCGCTCGCTTCGAACCCGATCACGAGGCCGATCGCACACTACTTCCTTGGAATTATGATGGTGCTCCAGCGCTCAAGCGGAGGAAACACGGCATACTTCCTCGGCACGGTCACGAATACGGGGTGGTGGTACTACTTCCCCGTCGTCTTCCTTCTCAAGGAGCCGATCCCTTCTCTCCTCCTCATACTTCTTGCGCTCTCTACCGGACTCGCATCCGTATTCAAAAAGTCGCCGTTCCTTATGTCGCGCATGCGGCGCCTCGGCGAATATCTCGGCATCCACTTCGCCGAGTTTGCGATGCTCTTTATTATCGCGTTCTACTGGACGTACAGCATGCATTCGAATTTGAATATCGGCGTACGGCATCTTCTCCCCACCCTTCCCTTCATTTACATTCTCGCCGCGCTCGGGGTGCGGCACTGGATACTTGCGAAAGAAAAAGGGCGGCTCGTACGAGCCTCGACCGCGGGATTGTGCGCCATCTGGTTCATCGGCGAAACGGTCGCCGCGTATCCTTATCTCCTCTCTTACACTAATGAGATCACGGGCGGAACCCAAAACGGCTATCGCTACGTTGACGATTCGAACTACGACTGGGGGCAAGACCTGAAACGTCTCGCATCGTTCGTTCAGGAACGCCATATACAAAAAATCGCCGTGGATTACTTCGGCGGCGGCAGTCCGGAATACTATCTCGGTAAAAATGTCGCGATCCCATGGGCTTCGAAGGATGGCGATCCGAGCATACAAGGAATCGAGTGGCTCGCCGTCTCCATTAACACGCTTGAGAGCTCGATCGCGCCCGTTTCGAACGGCTTCACGAGGAAGTCCGAGAATTCATACGAATGGCTTACCGCGCTCCGCCCTCCGAAACCGGGTATGGGAGAGGTACCACAGCCGGATTACAGGGTAGGAACGTCAATATTCGTGTACCACATGCGATAATTTTAAATTTTAAGTTCTAAATTTTAAATCAATTTCAACTTATTACATTTTAAAATTCGTTCATTCAATTGAAATTTAGAATTTAAAATTTGTCCTTATTGGTAGTATATCCTGTTCGGCACTTCAAAGTTCACCGTCGAGACGCTCGAAAAATCCAACTTTCCGGAGAGGTTGCTCAAGATGGAGTCGAGATTGTCTGGCACGAAGTTCAAGCTGAAGACGAATGTTGGTCCCTGGGTCACCTTCACGGACCACGTGCGGAGCGAAAGACTTTCAATTGAGGTCGCACGCGGCACAAAATCGTTCCGCTTCAATGCCTCGAGCACCGAAAAGACGTGATGTATCCACAAAGCATCCGGAAGAAACGGCATTCCGAGGAGCAGGGTCCGATTTGTGGCATCCTGAATCTTCAGAATGAGCGTCCCCTCCGTCTGGGGCGCCGAGGCGAAAAGAATCCCTTCGTGATCCATAACGAAACACCTCGTTGAAGACGCCTCGCATAGAATCGCGAATGGCGTTCGTTCCTCCGCCGTGATATTCACGCTGCGCGTAAAAAGATTCGAGGTGACGCGCACTTCCTTCACCTCGGGAAAGCGGTCGAGGCGCTCCGGGGTTTTTCCGAACACCCAGAACAGGATATTTCCGGGACCTATCCATCCCCGCCATGTGTTCGTAAGCATCTCCTTCGCCGTCTCGGAAATAATCGCGTCGGGCGGCACCTGTACGTTTCCCTCCACTTTAAAATCGGCTACGCGGAGCCAGACAAGGTTCAGCGCCGCATATCCCGCACCCGTGAGAAGGAGAATGATGATCGCTCCGCTCGCTATCCAGAACCAGATTGCGTTCCGTTTCTTTTTGTGATGAGAGGGATAGAGTTCGGGATTGAATTTTTTCTTCTTATACCGGAACATCTTCTATTGGTACGCTCGTACCGGAAACGACGAAATGGTTTTTGACCCGTTGTCTCCGATCGTCATATGCACCGTATAGTCGCCTTGTGCACTCCACATATGGCTGATGACCGTAACTTCGTGCGCCGCAGTCGTCCCTTCGGCGACTTTTCCATCTCCCCATTCAACGCGGTATGTTGTTCCGCTGTTGATCGAGAAACTCAATGGCACGCCCACTTTCGTCATAACCGTCGCGGGAGGCGGCGGCACAGAGAACGCGCTCGAGGTCGGCGCGGGCGCGGAACCGCTTGGAAGAGCCGGCTGTGCGTAGGTTTGATTTCCGTTCGTAGTTGATCCCGCCGGAGACGAAGGAGTTCCTCCGAGACCTATCCCCGCATTCTCAATCGAGCTTCCGAGCCCCGAGAGCAGGTTGCCGATCGTGCTCCCTACGAAGGAGCGTGCGCTTTTCACCGTATTCGATGCCACCTCGGTCCCTATTTCACCCGCCTTCGTGACGGCGGCATTGCCGATATTTTTCGCCGTAGTATCCATAAAGCCCCCCACCCGTTTCGCATTATCAATCCCCCACCACTTGGAGTAGGCATACCATGCGCCGTATCCCACGGCTACGAGCACGATAATCCAAAGCAATGCCTTCCTAAAAATTCTCATTACTCTTTTATTATACACATTTGTACTACCTCCATGCCCACACCAAGTTATTTCGCCATGGCGAAATAACTTGGTGTGGCGCAAAACCTTTAGGGCGGGCCGCTACGGCGACGCGCCTCAAGAAACTCCACTCGACAAAGTGTGTGAGGTGAGTGCCGCATTCGGCCTACTCCGCCATAACAATCACGCGACTACGAGGGTCATAGAGCGCTACAAAAACTTCACAAATCAAAATGCCGTTTTAATTTCTCCTCGCTCTCAAAACCGCTTGCGTAAAGCACGAGTATATATCGCCTCACATCAAAGAGCGCGGCTAAAAATTCTATTTCATCTTCGCATGGATACGGGGTAAGATACACGCTTTTCTGCATAGGATAAAATTCCAATCTCTTCAACTTTCTTCTTAATGCATCTCTCGCTTCTTTGTGATCGCTTGGAATATCAAACATTACGAGACGCCATTTTTTATCCCACTTTTCTGGCCTTTTAAGCTTCATCTCGTCCACCCGATATTCAAGCATCTTTTCTTTTCCCGCTTTTGTGAACGTAATCCTCACCGTTCCGTCCCGTGACTCATGATACTCCACCAAACTGCGTTCCCGAAGACTCTTGAGGTCGTTCAGGAACCGTTTTTTCTCAAAAGATCTCCTCCTGAAATACACGCGGATCAAATTTCGCACAAGGAGTGCGCCGCCCATAGGAGCAACAAGCGATAGAACCAGCACACCGCCTCCCAATGCAACACATTTCATAATATGATGCGCACGGGATCCGCGCCGTAATTGCATTTTTCTTTTCTGTCCTTGAGTCATGTGCCTTATTTTGGCGCGCGTTCCATTTTCTACCAAGTTATTTCGCCATGGCGAAATAACTTGGTGTGGGTTCTATTTTATTACTATCTCACTATGGTATACAGGGTTTTAAAATTCTGCTACCTACTGCCTCATTTACTGTATCTCTTCCTTCCCGAGGTATCTTTGGAGCGCCTTCGGGACACGGATCGTCCCTTCTTTCGTCTGGTTGTTTTCGATGATCGCGATCAAAGTTCTTCCGATCGCGAACCCAGTCGCGTTCAGCATATGGACGAATTCCTTTTTCCCGTCCTTCGTTTTGTATTTCGCGTTGATGCCGCGCGCCTGGAAGTCAGTGGTGTTGGAACACGAGGTGATCTCGCGATACGCCTTTTCTCCGGGAAGCCACGCTTCAATATCGAATTGCCGCGCATCCGTCCATCCCATGTCACCCGTACAGATCGCGACCACGCGATAGGGAATCTCAAGTTTCTGAAATAATCGCTCCTGGAGCGAAAGGAGGAACCGATGCTCCTCTTCCGATTTTTCTGGGTGCGAGAAGGAGAATAACTCCACCTTGTCGAATTGATGCACCCTCAAAATCCCCTTCGTGTCTTTTCCATATGATCCCGCTTCCCTTCTGAAACACGTTGAAAACGCGATATAACGGCGGGGCAGATCTTCCGCTTCAAACACTTCATGCATATGAAGCGGCCCTACCGTGTGTTCGGCGCTTCCTACGAGATACAGCTCATCCTTCGGCAGATAGTAGCGCTCCTCCTTCTGGTCGGCGGCAAGACGCCCCATGCCGGCATACACATCGGGCTTGATCATCACGGGCGGTACGACGGGAACAAATCCCTCTTCGCGCGCCGTATCGAATGCGAGCTGTACGAGCGCAAACTCGAGGAGCGCCGCGTCCCCTACAAGATATCCGAATCGGCTTCCCGAAACCTCTGATGCCTTTTTGAGATTCACGATACCAAGCTTTTCGGCAAGCGGAAGATATTCTTTCGGTTCGAAATCAAACTTCGGTTTCTTTCCGACTTCGCGGACCACCTTATTCTCGGTTTCGTCTTTCCCAACCGGCACATCCTCGAATGGCACGTTCGGGATCCGGCCCAAGAGTTCCTTTCGTTTCGCTCCCGCGGCATCGCACTCTGCCTCTATGTCCGCGATACGCTGCTTTAAGAGTTGCGCTTTGCTGATCAAGTCCTCTTTCGGGCCGTGTGAAAGCTCCTTTGTCACGGCATTCTGTTCCGCCTTCAGTTCATCCAGGGCTTTCGTTTTTGCGCGCCACGTTTCATCGAGCTTCAAAAACTTGTCGACAAGCTTCCCGTCGACATTTTTCTTCATAATCCCCTGTTTCACCGCTTCGGGATTTTCCCGTATAAGATTCACATTAAGCATAATTTTCTATAAAAATTCGCTACGAAATACGAATTAATTACGAATATACGAATGTACAACACATACCGCTCAGTAACACGCTGCTTGCATATTCTTCGTTTTCGTATATTCCTACAAAATTCGTATTGCGTAGCATATCACCGTTCTCTCATCAAAGGAAAAAATACCGTCTCCCGTACGGGCTTGTCCATCAAAACCGCAAAAAAGCGCTCCGACATGCCAAACCCGGCGGCGGGAGGCATGCCGTATTCCAATGCTTCTATAAAATCTTCGTCGAGCATCTGCGCTTCCTTGTCGCCCGCGTCTCGAAGCGCCATTTGCTCCTCGAATCGCGCCCGCTGATCGATCGGATCGTTCAACTCCGAGAATCCTTTTCCGAGCTCCGTACCGAGGGCGACAATCTGGAATCGCTCCACGCGATCCCGGTCTTCCGGCACGCGTTTTGCGAGCGGCTCGATCGCAACCGGAGGATTCACGAGAAAACAAGGATTCACGAGTTTCGGGCGCACCGTTTTTTTGTATATAAGATCGATAAGTTTTCCCTTCCCGACGGACGCATCGAGCGGGATGCCGAGCTCGCGCGCGCGAGCGCGCAGAGATTCGACCGGCGCGGATTTCAAATCGATGCCGTTATATCTTTTGAACGCCGCATAATAGTCAACGCTCTTCCATTTTGTTCCCCAGTTTACCTTCTTTCCTCCTTGAGAGGTGGTGAATGTCCCGCAGGTTCGTTTCACGATTGCTTTGAACATTTTTTCGGTAAGCCGCATCATGTCGTGATAGTCCGCATACGCCATGTAGCACTCCATCTGCGTGTAGTCCTGTAGATGCTCGCGATCGATCCCCTCGTTCCTAAAAATCCTTCCAATCTCAAATACCCGCTCAAGTCCGGCGACAAGCATCTTTTTCAATGAGAGTTCAAGCGAGATGCGGAGATAGAAGTTCCTGTCCAAAGCGTTATGGTGCGTGATGAAGGGTTCCGCCTCGGCGCCTCCCGGAATCGGCTCCAGGACGGGCGTCTCGACCTCCAGAAACGATGCGTGCTTCAGAAATTCCCGAACGGTCTCCCAAAACACCGCTTTCTTTTCCATGAGTTCTCTGGTTTCGGGGTGCACGATCGCATCGAGGTAACGTTTCCGAAGGCGCGTCTCCGCATCCTCGAGCCCGAACCACGAATCGGGAATGGGCCGGAGACTCTTCGCGATAATCCGCGCCCGCGATGCGAGCACGCTCTTCTCCCCTCGCTTCGTCTTCATCGCCTTCCCCGCAACCTCAAGGAAGTCGCCCTTGTCGAGCGTCTTCTGAAGCACCCGGAACCCTTTCGTTTCTTCTTTTCTCAAGATGATTTGAATCGTTCCGCTTTTATCCTCAATATGCAAAAACACGATCCCTCCCTGGTCGCGCATACTCATCACTCTCCCCGTAAGCCATATCGTTTTGTTTGCCTTTAGGAATGCGCCGAACCGAAGAAGCGCCTCATGCGCCGTTACGGTTCTCTTCACGCGGGCCGGATACGGATCCGCTTCTTTTGTATAGCGGGAAAGTTTTTCCCGCCGTTCTTGCATGATGTCCTCTAACATTGAACTCTATTAAGATTATGCTACGAAATACGAATCACTTACGAATATACGAATACAGCCGTCATCCTGAACGAAGTGAAGGATCTCGTATTTTCGTATATTCATACAAAATTCGTATTTCGTAGCCCTCAGTGAATTTCTTCGATTATATATTCTGCCGTTCCTTTCGGCGTCTGCACCTGTATCGTATCCCCCACATTCTTTCCAAGGAGCTCGCGCCCCAAGGGCGACTCGTTCGAGATAAGATTCTGAAAGGGGTCCGCCTCGTTCGAGCCCACGAGCGTGTACTCGACGGACGACCCATTCTTCTTCACTTTCACTTTCGATCCGAGCCGCACCGCCGTACCTCCCTTCGGCTGGTGCTCGATAATCGACGAGTACTTCAAAAGCGACTCGAGCTGGACTATCTTCTGCTCCAAAAGCGACTGCTCTTCGCGCGCCGCCTGATACTCCGCGTTCTCCGAGAGATCACCCAGATCCTTCGCGTGCCGCAGCCGCTCAGAAACCGACTGCCGCCCTTTCGTCTTTAAATCATCTAACTCCGCGACAAGCTCCTCATGTCGTTCCTTTGTTAAATAATTTTGCATGTGATTCTCTACGAATTACGAATTGATTATGAATATACGAACACGAAGGGTCTTCTCCGCCGGAGGTAAATCAGAACGACGTGGAGATTCGTATATTCGTAGAAAATTCGTATTTCGTAGCTACGCTATTTCATTCTGTTCTTATAGTACCACAGAAAGAAATCCCGCGCTACCGGCACTACGTTCAAGCTCCCTTCTCTCGCATTCTCGACAAGGATCACGATCGCAATCTGCGGATCTTGGTACGGCGCGTACCCAACGAAAAATGCGTTCGTCTTCGCGTTATTTTCGACTTGCGCGGAACCGGTCTTCGCCGCAACCTCGATGGGAAGATCATGCAGAAGATACGCGGTGCCGTAGGGTTTCATTACCGTGTCGCGCATACCTTGCCGCACAAGAGGAAGAACTTTTCCTATCTCGGAACTTATGTCAGCACGCACCGAGGGGGCGCTCTTAAGAACGATGTTCCCTTGCGCGTCTTTTATATCTTTCATAACACGAGGCGTAACGAATTTCCCTCCATTCGCAATCGCGTTCACATAATTAAGAAGCTCGATCGGCGTAATCACGAGATCGCCCTGCCCGATCGAAACATTGAAGGTATCGCCGAGGCGCCACGGTTCACCCTTCACCCGCTCTTTCCATTGCGGGTCGGGGAGAAAGCCCGCATTCTCGTTCGGCAGATCAATCCCTGTTGTTACGTTCAATCCAAACTTCTCCCACCAGCTTCTAAGGCGCGTAATGCCCAAGCCCCGCTGATCGCCAAATCCCCCGCCCACTTCGTAGAAGTAGACATCGCTCGAACGCGCAAGTGCGGAGAAGAGATTCACCCATCCCTGAGGCTGCCAATCCAGAAATCGGGATGGATGCGAGGGGTCGTACGGATTTGGGATATCGAGATACCCCGGGGAGTAGATCTCATGGTTCGGGTCCAGTATCCCCTCCGCCAGAGCTCCAGTCGCGACAAGCGGCTTTACGGTCGAACCCGGGCTGTAGAGCCCGCTCACCGCGCGGTTAAACATCGGATTAAAGGGCGCGTTCAGGGACGCCGCGACGTGATTTGAATCGTATGAAGGAATGCTGAAGAGTGCGAGCACTTCTCCGTTCTGGGGATTCATTGCGATTCCCACCCCAACGTTTCTTCCGAGCGCGCGAATCTTAGTCTGCAGCTCGTCGTAAAAATAACGCTGCATATCCTTATCAATATAGGTGGCGAGGGAATCGCCTATCGTCGGCTGCGCAATCACCCGTTCGTTCTGCCGCTCGCCCCGCGCATTTGTTACGATCATGGTTTTCCCATCCGCTCCGCGGAGGTAGGTGTCGTACACGCGCTCAAGTCCGGCTCTTCCTACTTGATCGTCAATGGCGAGATTCTGATTTCCCCTTAGGTCGCTCTCGTTCACGAGTCCTGTATATCCCAAAAGATGCGCGAACGTAAAGGGTATAATGGGCACTCGCTCAAACGAGGGGGTGATCTGAATCCCCTGGAGCGCTGCGGAAGAAAGCGCAACGATCTCATCGTGCGAAATGGCGTGTTTCAAGAGCAGGTCCGAGCGCAAACTCCAGTCCCGTTTCTCGATCTTCATCCGCACCTCCGCCTCCTGTAGGCCGAGCAGCTTACTTACTCTCGCAATAATGGCGCTCCTCGAATCGGCGTCTTTCGGCAGTTCGCTCGGAACAAGAAACGCATCGAATGCGGGATCGTTTTTGATAAGCGGATTTCCGAAACGATCATAGATAATTCCGCGCGGCGCAACCTCCGTTTTTATATCGCTCATATTCGCGATCGCGCGCTTCACATAGAACCCGTGCTGGAATACTCCCACGTTCACGATCTGTGCGAGCACAAGAAATATCACGATCCCCGAGATCCAGGAAAAGCGCCTAAATACCTTGTCGGTGAGCGGCACTTCGAGGAGGTCTTCTTCGACGGCGCGGTCGGTCAGTATGTCTTCAAGGTTGAGGTCTCCGTGCATACACTCCATACCGTACCACAAGCCAGGATACGACTCCATACGCGGTCGTCACGAGCGCTTCTTCCGTTACGCGTCCCGCAAAAAATGGACTCGTGCCTGCGACCGCGAGTAGGGCATAGAAGAGCGCCGTGCCTCCGATACAGAAAAGCAGCAGATCAAAAAAAGGCGTCCCGACGAGCTTCTTGCGCGCGCCGTAGAGCACGCCGATTACGGAAGAGAGTATGAGGAACTCCAAAAACCAGAAAGGAAAGAGGAGCGCGCCCGCCGCCATAAGAAAGAAGAGGAGCGCGAAAAAAGGAGCGGCGCGTAACGATCCCCCGAACCGCGTCCCCGTAAAAAGCACGGCAAAAAAGACAATAACAAGATTCGGAGCGATACCCCCGATCTCGAAGAGCCGCGCCGCTTCGCTGAAGAGAAGTATTGTGAGTAGCGCCCATGCGATGGCGACTTTGTGTGCCATGGAACGTACTACGGATAGTTGAGAACGACAAATACCCGGCGAAGCGCATCGAATCGGAACGAAGGATCCACTTTTGCCTGGAGCCAGAGCGCATTCGCACCCTCTTGAAGGGAGGCGACGTTTCCGATGAGGAGATTCAATGGAAAATCGGGATCCGCATTAAGAATGACATCTCCCGCCGTAGTCGAAGCGTTTTTCGGGATAAGATCAAGATACGGGAAGGACGCGCCGACAAAGACCGCCTTCGTGCGGGCGTCTCCCACAAGTACCGTACTGCGCCAGGAGGGATCAAAGATCGTTTCGACTTCGCTCCGCGTCCGCTCCACCGTTTTCACCTTCCCGAACAACACCCCCGGCGCGGCTAAGACCGGCATTCCCGCTCGTATTCCATCCTCCGAGCCCGCATTAATCGAAACCGACGCCTCATTATTGAACGGGTAGCGGGAGTAGATTTGTACTTCACGGAGGTTATACCGCGCGCGGTCCGCGGAACTCGTCGAAAACCACGGAGCGCGCGGGGAAGATGAGGCCGCGGCACACTGGGTGCGGAGCGCGGCATTCTCGATCTTGAGCGACTCAAATGAACCATAATTGAATGAGGGGTCCGCCGAACCTGCAAAAAATACGCGTACATTCTCAAAAAAATGCACGATCGGATCCTGCCATACAAGAATGATAAGAAGCAGTATAAGCGCAACCGCTCCCGCAACGAGATTCCTAAACGGTCTCATCTCTCACATAACTCGTGACTCAATCGACTTGTACTAAAACCTTGGGTTTTCATACTGCTCAACTATCTCCCTCTTAACTTCTCTGTTATGTGAGGGGTTTATAATGCGACCTTCGCGCTTGAGAACGTGTCCACGATCGCCGCAAACGCATCAATGTGTTCGGCAACGAGGCCGGTTCCCCGCGCAACGCACAAGAGCGGCTCGTCCACGAGGTGCACCTCGACGCCGATCTCCTTTTCGAACAACTGCTCAACGCCGCGCAAGAGGCTTCCTCCGCCGCAAAGATAGATTCCGTTCTTATACACATCCCCTACGAGCTCGGGAGGAGTGATATCGATGAGTTCCTTCAAGGATTCGATAATGAGCTTCAAGGGCCTCGTGAGCCAGTACCGTACCTGTGTATCCTTAATAACCGCTTCGCGCGGCAGGCCGCTTCCCGCGTCGCGGCCGCGGACCACAAGGTCGAGCCGCTCGCTCTGCGGTATCGCCTCCCCCACTCCAATCTTTATCTCCTCCGCGGTGGGCTCGCCGATATGAAGTTTAAGCTCTTCTTTCATGCCTTTGATGATCTCCTGGTTCAAATAATCCCCTGCGATTTTCAAACGGCGCGACGCCACAACCCCGTTCATGGAAATAATCGCCATGTCGGTCGTTCCCGCCCCGATATCGACAATGAGGTAGGCGGTGGGTTGATTGATATCGAGCCCGCTTCCCAAGGCCGCCGCGATCGGCTGCTCGATCAAATGCACCTTGTTCACTCCTACTTCCCGCAGGAGATCCTCGACCGACTTCCGCTCCACTTCCGTAAGATTCGTCGGCACGCTTACCACGGTTTCCGTGAACCACGACCACGGAATATGTTTCATTTTTAGAAAGCGCTGCATCATCTCCTTTGCCATGTCGAAATCGCCGATCACGCCGTTCACCATGGGGTGTAAGGCGGTCACGTGGCTCGGCGTGCGCGAGAGCATCCGCTTGGCATCGCTCCCCACCGCGACAATTCGGTTCGTACGGTTATTGAACGCCACAATCGAGGGCTCGTTCACAATAATGCCCGTGCCCTTCAGGTACACCTGCGTGGTGTCGGTCCCGAGATCAATTCCGATGACTTTCTTGACAGTCATACCTCCTATAGAGTAAGTGATTTTATGCATGCGTTCAGTGTAATTACTTTTACCTCTTGCTCATTCCGGCGCTTGAGTTCGACCTTCTCCCGGACGAGCGTCTTCTCGCTCACCACGATGCGCCACGGAATTCCTATGAGATCGGCGTCGAAAAATTTCTCTCCGGAACTCGCTCTCTCCCTATCGTCAAAGAGCACCTCGACACCGCTTTTTTGGAGCGCGTGATACGTTTCTTCCGAGAGTCGTTGAAGCTCCGGGGTCGCCTCCCCGATGCGGAGGAGATGCGCCTTAAAGGGGGCGACGGCCTCTGGCCATACAATCCCTTTGTCGTCATGATGCACCTCGACGATCGTGCCCAAGAGCCGCTCGATACCGATTCCGTACGAACCCATCACGACGGGCATCGATCTCCCCTCCTGATTCTTGTAGGTGAATCCGACGGGCTCCGAAAACTTCGTCCCGAGTTTGAAGATATTTCCGACTTCGACGCTCGTTACCTTGTCCAAGACGCCGCTCTGGCATTTCGGGCATTGTGTCCCCGACTTCAGCTTTGAGATCTCCGTATTCTGCGCGAACCCGCAGAGCCGGCAGAGCATCATCTCGTCTTCCCCCGCATTCGTTTCCACCATGAACTCGTGAGAATACTCTTTCGTAAAGTCCCCCCCTGAAGCTTCCGTCGCATACGCCTTGAGTCCCGCGCGGGTAAACACTTTCGTGTACGCTTTCTTCGCTTCTTCATAGAACTCCGCGAGCGACGCTTCGTCCGTATGAAAACTGTAAAGATCTTTCATGGTGAACTCCCTTCCCCGCAAAACGCCGGACTTCGCGCGCGGTTCGTCACGATACTTCGTCTGGATCTGGTAGACGGCGCGCGGCAGATCGGCGTACGAATCAATCACGGTTTTTCCGATCACTGCCATCACTTCTTCATGTGTGGGTCCCAAGCCCACCTCGCGCCCCGAGTGATCTTTAAATTGGTACATGATCTTTCCCATCGTCTCCCACCGCTTCGTCGCATCCCACACCGAGCGGGGATGGAGCGCGGGCATGAGGATCTCCGCCGCGCCCAACGCGTTCATTTCTTCCTCGATGATGCGAATAATCTTCTCGCGCACGCGATACCCCAGTGGCAGGTACGAATACACGCCCGCCATGAGTTTTTCGATAAAATTAGCCCGCAAGAGAAGCTGGGCGTTTATCGCGACCTCGTCCTTGGGGAAGTCCTTTTGGGTCTTGAAGAATAACTGTGACTCGCGCATACGGAGGAATTGTAGCAGAGGTTTTGCCGCCTTTCAACGCTCTTCATAACTGATCTCCGCTGATTGTGATCTGATGACCGCGGATAATGTATCGGCGAAAATCAGCTTCACCCCCACACCCATGCATGGGTGTGGGGGGTGAATCAGCGGTCATTAATTCGTTATAAGGATGTCCCCTAAATTATTCTCCTTGAGGATCCGCTGGATCGCGGGGATGCCGAGCGCAAAGTCCTCCGCGGAGTTCTCAATGTTCGTCGAGGTCTGAATTCCCACAATGTACCCCTTCCACATGAGGGGCGACCCCGATCGTCCCTCGAGGACATCGTTCGCCGTCCACTCGAACGTGAAGGGTTTGTTTTTGAAGTACGCATCGCCTCCGAAATAATCCTTCAAGTACCCGAGCGTACCCTTCAAATAAAAATCATTGAAGGTGCTTGCTCTTGAATTAATGAGCTCCGCGGGATATCCGAAATTCAGGATATTCGTCCCCTTTTCCGGCACCTCCGCGGAGAGCGACGGGCTGTAGGGATAGGAACGCGGCAGGGTGCACGCGTTGAACTGCGCGCAATTATGCATCGGCTCCGTAACTTTCAACACCGCAAAATCAAGATATCCGTACTCATAATCGCTCAAACTCCCCTGCGGCGGCACAAACGCAAGCGTCGCAAGATACAAGAACGGGTGGTTCACGGTGATATTCGGATTGATGCGCTGAATCACCGCGATATCGGGCAGCGCATCCGAGGTCGGCATCGCAACCTCGCAGTACTTGAACGTGATATTGTTGTTTAAGATCTTCATACTGTCCGAGGTTGAAGAGGCATATGCCCAGTTCGTCCATTTTGGATCGACAAGATGCCGCACGGTCAAGATATACCCTTCGGAATTTACGATGACCCCGCTTCCTTTCATGAGGATCTCTCCGGAACTGTTGCCGTACGCGTTCGCAATCGCGGCGGTGTTTGCACCAAAGTGGCACAAGAGTCCCACAAAACTTTTTCCTTGTAAATCAACTTGCGGTACTGAAGATGCGGACTGGGGCGGCGGCGCCTCTCGTACCGTCGGGTTCGTCTTTTTCTTCCCCGAGGACGAAGCGGTGCTCTGTTTTTGAGGAGAAGTACTTATCGGCGCCGCCGATGCGGGATCCGTTCCTGACGCAATGGAGATCGCCGGTTGGTTTCTCGAGGACGATAAGGTCTCCCCCATCCTCACACTCGATTGCGGAACATGAAAGAACGCCATGCTTCCCCCAAAGTATGAAACCGCAGCAAATTCAATGATAAGCGCGGCAAGAAAATACATAACCGCAATTTTCTTCATAAGGTAACCATACCACAACCCGGAGAAGAAGGTAATAAAACGAAAAACAGCGATACGGCACTCGGAGCAGAAAGAGACTCAGTAAAATCTAACGAAATACATCCTCTGACGCATAGAGGGTGCTATGACATGTCATAGCACCCTCCTGTTCTTCCTTCTGTACTTAATTAAGCGGGTGTCTTCTTGAAATACCCGATAATTGAGGCATACCGTAATCGCGGTACGCTTTTCTTTTCTTAGGTTCTCGTTCGGCTCTGCGGGAGAACGAGGAATACACTCTTTTCTTCCGCTCTGTTTTGCCCCGCTCTCGGTAACTTCGATACTTTTTCTCATAAAGCGCCTTTTTGATGCTGCTTATGGTCTGCGGAGAACACCACAATTCTTTTCCAATCTCGCGATAGCTTTTCCCGGAATGAATTCTTTCTATTACCGCGGTGCGCATCACTAAATCGTGGCGTTCGCGAGGAGTAGTCAGCGCGTTAAGGATGTCTGGAGATCGCACAATTATCTCCCACGAAGCGCTCTCCCATTCTTTACGCGATGGGTAATGCGAAATGAGCGAGATATGCATTTTCTTCTTTTTCATATTCTCATGTTTTGTTTATTATACTCCTCCCCTTATCATACTTGAATCTACCCTCCTCCGCGAAGCGGAGAAAGCCCCACCCGTAAATGCAGGGATGCACCCCCACACCTATACATAGATGCGGGGGTGCACGAGGGCATCCTCCGTAGCTTGAGCGAAGGAGGATACGCTTCGGAGGGTTCCGCCCGACGAAGCGTGTGGAGCGGTGCCACGGCTGTAAACCCTCACACCATGAGCTTACGCCCATGGTGTGGGGGTAAAGCCGTGGGGCTCCACCGATCAATATCGCATATGGCACGCACCATAGGTGCTATGACATGTCATAGCACCTATGGCACACTACCTCCGCCTAGTAGCAGCTTTCACAATAGATGATCTCAGGGCGGTTGGGGGCATAGCTTGTCTCAAATTCGTTCGGACAGGGCGTGTCGCCGTGGAAGTGTTTTGAAGAATTCATTACCTCGTAGCAGAGTTCGGAATTACTTACAACAAGGAGATCGGGTGAATCTTTTCCGTTTTGTATCTTGCTACTGTAGAGCAGATTCTCCCCTCCCCATGAGGCAAACACGAGGTATGAATCTTTAAGCTCGCCGCCGTGATTCGCATACTCAGTCCGCACACATCGGCTGTTGAATACCGCCGGCATAGGGACTGCGCCGAGCAGCTCGCGAAACTGGGAGAAAAACGGCCTCAAAAAATCGTATTCTCGACCAAATGAGAGCGGATTCCACTCGTCTGACCACCATATATCGCGATCGTATACATGGATCCCGGAATCCGGAGCAAAGCAGGAGATGATCTGTTTTCCCGTCTTTTCGCAGGCACGCTTATAGAGCGTCCGCTCATTGCGCCACGTCATCCTCCGCACATTCCTACACTCGGGGCAAAAGGTCGGAGGCGGCACCTTTATCTTCTCGTAGAACACAAAATCGTCGGGTTCAATCATGAACCTTTGTTTACAATTCTGACAAGTTCTTTGTTCTTGATTCATCCCTCACATAACTCACTATAAAAGCGACCTCTTTCATTTTTCGAAGTTTTCATCATATTATATTCTCCTTTTTTCTCTTACGTTATGCGAGGGATACATGCTTTTCTAGGGTGCTATGCTATAGCATAGCACCTGTCATAGGGTCTCCGCGTGATGATACTGCTCACGGTTTTGGTATTTTGGGGCTTCAGTATTTCTGTATTGTATTCATTATGCCTCAAACAGATCTCACGGATAACTACAAATCAAAACAGGTAATAGGTGACGACGCATCTGTGATTCGGTGGAAATCTGTCTCCCATCTGTGAAAATCTTTTTTTCTATGATTTTCTCTTATGCGAAGCGAACGCCGATTCCACAAGGAGCTCAAGGAGTTTCTGGAACGGGATGCCGTAGACGTGCGCGGCCTTCGGGAGCAGACTTTCTTTCGTGAGCCCCGGGATCGTATTGATCTCGAGGAGGTATATCTTCTTATCTTTTCCCACAATCATATCGGTGCGCGAGAATCCCCTGCATCCCGTAAGCCGGTGCGTGAGAAGCGCAATCCTCCTGAACTCCTTAAGGAACGACTCGGGAAATCGGGCGGGAGTAATCTCATCCGAACCGCCGGGCTCGTACTTCGCCTTGTAATCAAAAAAGCGGCTCGCCCGCGGCACGATCTCTGTAGGCGGAAGCGCGAACGCCGAATCCTCCGTGCCGTAATCCACAACACCGCACGTGACTTCCCTTCCGGGAATGCACGTCTGCACCAGCGCATCTTTATAATCGTTCGCCGCGGCGCGAAGTACGTCGCGGAGCGCTTCTTTATCATTTATGATCACGGTCCCCACGCTCGAACCGCCGTAGTTCGGCTTCACGACCCAGGGCTTCTCGAGATACCAAAGAATGTTTTGCATCACCTCTTCTTCCCGCTCAGGGAAGTCGCGGAGGATAAAGTGGAGCGTTGGGGGAATCGTGAGCCCCGCATCTTTGAAGAGGCGGAGTGAGAGAAACTTATTCATCCCGAGCGCACTCGAGAGTTTCCCCGAACCCGTATACGGGATCGAGACCTCGTCCAGAATCCCCTGCACCGTGCCGTCCTCACCGTAGGTTCCGTGCATCGCGATAAATGCCACGTCGAATTTCTGCGGAAGCTCCTCGACCGCAAAGGGCCACTTCCCCTCCTTACTGATCACAACTCCTTTCGCTTCGAATTGTTCGGGGTCGAAGTGCTCCAAGATATTCGCGCCGGTTTTCAAGGACACCTCGTGCTCCGTCGAAGGTCCGCCCATCAGAACCGCCACCCTGATTTTTTCATTCTTCTGTTTCTTCCCTTTTGGTGTCATATCGGTAATTGTAACATACGAATCGTAGAAGCAGATAACGCTGAAGCGGCGCAGAAACACGCGGATACATTTCTGCGTATATCCGCGTCTTATCTGCGTGATCTGCTTCTAGCGGGTAACTCTTGAAATGTCCTGAATCGTGACCAGTACCATGAGTGCAATGAGGACCGCAAATCCTGCGCCGTTCACGATTATCTGCAACTTTTTGGAGACGGGGCTCCCCTTGATCTTCTCGATGATAAGAAAGAGCGCCCGCCCTCCGTCAAGTGCCGGGAACGGGATAAGGTTCAGCACCGCGAGATTGATCGAGATGAGCGCTAAAAGATTGAGGAAGTAGACGAACCCCAAGGCGCCCGCCTGGCTCGCAAGGAATACAATTCCTACGGGACCCGCAACCTCCTGTATGGTCGCCCCGGGATTCATGAACAACCCGCCGATAAACTGCACAAGTCCCTGCACGACGAGCACGACCGTGTTCCATGCTTCGCCGATCCCCGAGAGAAAACTCCCGAAGAACGGCTGGGGCGCGATGCCGATCTCCGCGAGACTCACCCCGAGCGCGCCTTCGCCTGCAGGCGGGTTCACTCGTTTTGTTACCGTGAGTACGTGAGAGTCCTTTCCGCGAAGAATCGTGAGCGCTACGTTTGGCGCGGCAGAACGCCTCACCGCATTCACGAATACGGCCACATCAATCGGATCTTTGAGCGTCTCGCTCCCAATTACCGCTTCCGTCACAATATCTCCGCTCTTTATTCCCGCGGTATACGCGGGAGAGTCAGGTAAAACATCCGCGATTGCAAGGTGCCGGGGCGCGCCCGCCATAAAGACGACGCTGAAGAGGAACCACCCGATCACGAAATTCATCAGAACCCCGGCGAGGAGTACCGGCATCCGTCTCCGGAACGGCTGATCCATAAACCCTCCTTTTGTCTTCGTTTCCTCATCTTCGCCCAAGAGGCGCACGAACCCTCCGAAGGGGAGTGCGTTCACACTATACAGTGTCTCCCCTATTTTCTTCCCCCAAAGCCGCGGAGGAAATCCGAATCCAAACTCCTCCACCTTCATCTTCATAAGCTTCGCGCTCACGAAGTGTCCCGCCTCGTGCACGAAGATAAGAAGCGCGAGGCCGATAATAATGAGAACGGTGCTCATGTTATTCCGAAATCTCTTGCATCTTTTTTTCCAAAACCTCTTCAATGAAGCTGTTGAGGCGATCCACTTCTTTCTGTATGCTTTCTTTCGTCTTGAATTTCTGATCCTCTCCAAAATCGCCCGCATTGAACGCCTCCTGCACCTGTTTCATTGCTTCATCGCGGATGTGGCGGATCTCGATACGATGATCCTCGCCGATCTTCTTTGCGTGCCGCATAAGTTCCTCTCTCCGCTCCGCGCTCAACTCGGGAAGGAAGACGCGTATTACGTTTCCATCAACGTTCGCCGATACATTCAAGGAAGATGTCTCGATCGCTTTTACAATTCCGGGGATCGCGGTCTTATCCCACACCTGTACGAAGAGTTCCCGCGGGGGCTGTACTCCTATCGATCCCACCTGTTTCATCGGCACCATCTGATCGTAATAGGAAACTTTGATTTCTTCGAGCAACGCGGGAGAGGGTCGTCCCGTGCGTATCCCCGCCATGGCTTTCTTCAGATCTTCGATGACTGCGTTTCCCTTTTCTTTTATAAAATTAAGATATTCCATAGTGTTTCAATTATCAAAACCCCTCGTGTTTCTGATCCGCCCTTGGCGGAGAAGAATCTCTTTCTTGCTGAACAGATCCTTCATCCGCCTGTGGCAGATTCAGGATGACGGTATACTACAATGCATCGTGTACAATTTCTTCTATCGCCTTTTTCTGCAGGTTCGCATTTACAGTATAGCGCGTAATAAGCGATTCACGAAGCAGGAGCGTCCGTAAGAGCGGTGCGTACTTCCGCTTATCCTTCTCCCAGAGCGACACGATTGTGCGCTCGAGGAACGAATATACGTCGTCACTCGTCTCTTCTTTTTTTTCTTCCGCGCGGAGCGCTTCTCCGAGTCGCCCGAATGAACGAGCCGCGCGGAGTATTGCCGTCTTTTTTTCGACGCCGTACTCTTCCGTTAAAATTTCCGCGATCCGCTCTTTTGGCATCTTTCTCATATATACCTTCTGAAGGCGGGAGCGAAGCGGCGGGGTGAGCGTCTGCGGATCCTGGGCTATAAAGAAGATCAGCGCGGATGCGGGGGGTTCTTCCACGATCTTGAGAAGCGCGCCCTGCGCTTCGTCCGTAAGAAGTTCCGCGTCGGGAATAATCACCGTGCGCTTCGTGGACCGCAAGGGTTTCTCCGAGAGAAACGCCTTCACGGCGCGCGCGGCGTCCACACCGATCATCGTTTTTCCTTCTTCGGGAAGAAGCGTGTAGACATCAAGAAGCGGCGCAAGAGAATGCTCCGCGCCATCCGATTCGAGCAGGCGAGCAATATACTGCGCGCATGTGGTCTTCCCTATCCCCTTTTCGCCGTACAAAAGATACGCGTGTGCAAGCGTTCCTTCGCGTATTCCCGCAAGGAATGCCGTAATAATAGTTTCGTTTCCGAAAAATTTCATTGCGAAGTAAGTGCGTCGTTAGCGGGCTTTATTGAGGAGCGTACGCTTATACACGTCGAGGTGATTCAAGATAATCGCCGTGCCTTTTGCGACACAGAGAATGGGCTCTTCCGCGACATACGCCGCAACGCCGAGCGAACGCTTGAAGAACTCCTCGAAATCGCGGAGTTGAGCACTGCCGCCCGAGAGAATAATCCCCTTCTCCATGATATCCGCCGCAAGTTCGGGCGGCGTCACGTTGAAAACGGACTGGACGGCGCTCATGATATCCACAAGATGAGGGTTCACCGCTTCCGCCACCTCGTTCGAGTTTACGAGGAGGTCTTTGGGAAGCCCCGATGCGAGATCTCTTCCGCGAATCTTCATCTCGGTCTTTGCCCGGTTCGGAAGCGCGGTACCGATGGAGATTTTTACGTGCTCCGCGGTCGCGTCCCCTATCGCGAGGCCGTACTTTTTCTTTACATAATCCGAGATGGACTGATCAAAACGGTTCCCCGCGACGCGCACGCTCGCCCACGTCACAATGCCTCCCAAAGAAATCACGGCAACCTCCGTCGTGCCGCCGCCGATATTCACGATCATATTTCCTTCCGCGGAGTGGATCGGAATGCCCGCGCCGAGCGCGGCTAAGAGCGGTTCTTTTACGAGATACACCTCCTTCGCGCCCGCTTCTTTCGCGGCGTTCATCACGGCGCGGTATTCCGTCGAGGTAATCCCCGCAGGCACCGAGATCACCACCTCGGGGCGAAACACGTTCAAAGAACCAACGCTCTTCGAGATGAAATACTTGAGCATCGCCTGCGTGATGTAATACTCCGCGATCACTCCGTCCTTCAGCGGCCGGTACGTTACGATATCGTCCGGCGTGCGTCCCACCATCTCCTTTGCTTCCGCACCGACCGCAAGCACATTGTTCCCCGGCCTGCGGAGCGCGACCGCCGTCGGCTCGTTGATCACGATCCCCCGATTGGGCAAAAACACGATGGTGTTCGTGGTCCCCAGGTCGATTCCTATTTTTCTGATGAACATGCCAATTTTATTTGCGAGCGGAGCGAGCAACTATAAAATTGAGCACCCCGCACATAAGGCTCTTTATACTACACTCGGCTATTGTACAAGGTAACCCCGATATAACCTAGGCTTCTCTTATGCGCTTTATTATGTGCGGGGTAACATCCCTACTGTAACTTCAATTTGGAAAGAATTCAAGTTTCTTCGTTTTATCCCGTGAAAAGCAGAAATCCCCGTGGCGAACGCTGGGTTTACTACCCCGTGTGAGCTTCTTACGGGATTTATTCATGCTATACTTATTATCAGCCCGTATAGATTAAAGGAGGTAGTGATGTCTTTAAGGACAAATAATTTTCTTCAAATGAGGGAAATCGTCTTGAAGAGAAAGGAAAACCAGCCAAGGTGGAAATTGAAAATTGGGAAAATACGAGAGCAAAAAGTAGAAAAGGCTCTTTTAAAGATGAGGGATAACAAGGAGATTGTTAATTTCGTAAGCAGTGGGAATTTTAGTTATTCTGATGTGATTAACGGAATAGATTTTTATGTTATTTTCGTTGATAAGAGGTATAAGTTTATTCCTCTTTCGGTGACTGGTCCTAATTTTGTGGAGGATCACCGAATCAAACATCCTGAGGTTCCTGTTGTTGCGGTTAGATTATCCACTCCCTATAAAGAAATTAGGGAGAGGATATTAGAGATAATGAAAAGCCCTTTGTAATATCTTTACAGAGGGCTATTTATTTTGCTAGACCATTGATTATTTACGACGAATTTCATTAAGCCATCTAAGCTCTTCTCTTGATAATTCTCTGTGTCCATATTTTGAACACATAAAACTTTTACCATCCTTCTTAAGGATATGGCAGAGAAAAATTTCTTTCACCCTCTTCGAGCGTAACGCATCACGGTATACCGTCAACATCCCTTTGACACCGGTATATGTACAATGGATTCTCATGGGTGAGGCGATGGCCTCACCGAGTGCAATATGTATGTGGCCTTATGCATCCTTGCCTTGAAAATATCGCTCCTCATGCGTACCATACTATAGGCATGAACACTGTTGCGCGAAGAGTTCTCTTCTATTTTTTTATACTCGTCTTCGTAATCGTGGGCGCGTATCTTCTTCTCACCGCGCAAGGCCTTGTGTTTGACGCGAACAATTTCAGATTCGTGAAAACTGGCGCGCTCTTCTTAAAGTTCAATCCCACCGACGCTTCACTTACCTTGAATGGGGTGTTGGAAGACGCATCGCAGGGATTCGTGATTCCCGGCGTACTTATCACCGACCTCAAACCGGGCGCGTATCATCTCGTACTCGCAAAAAATGGATATGATTCATGGACGAAGGATCTCGCCGTAAAATCGGGAATTGTCACCGCGGCGGCGCGTATCACACTGTGGCCCGCAACATTCAGCTTCACCGAGGTCGCGAAAGACCCCATCTCCGATTTCTGGCTCACCCAAAGCGGCGCCGTAACGAGCGACGCGAAGCGCTCGCTCCATTTCGACGGTACGACACTCCGCGGAACGAACGTCGCGGTAAGCGATAAAGACTCGAACTACCTCATCTCGAGCGAGGGAAAAAACTACTTCTTTACCGACCTCCAGAACCCCGCGAGCAGTACGAATATTTCTTCGCTTTTTGCCTCTCTCTCCGGGCGCACCGCAAAAAGTGCGGCGGGGCCTATCACCCGGATTCTCTTCCACCCTTTTAGCGCGGGGAGGTTGCTTCTTACTACTTCGAACGGCTTGTATCTTCTCGACTTGCGGCGGACGCGAATTGATCTCCTTTCGAATTTCCCGCACATCGTCGCGGCGACCACATCCGAAAACGAGGTGTTTCTCGTGAACGACGAAGGGAAGCTTCTCGTATTCAACCTGCTTCTTCAGACCACGAACGAGTACGCTCTCGGCGCCGTGAACACCACAAAACTTGAGACGAATCCGGGCGGCAACGAAATCTTCCTGCTCAAGAAGAACGGCGATCTCTCCCGCTACGACCGAAGCTCCCATACCATCAATCTCCTTGCGCATGGCGTGCAGTCATTCTTCCTCTCGCCCGGAGAGGAACGACTCGCACTCCTTGGAACCGACGGCTCGCTTCGCATGCTCGCCCTCAAAGATTACCACAGCGATACCGACGTGCTCCAGGGCGCCGAGTGGAGCATTGAGCTCCCTGATTCGCTCGGAACACCCCGCGAGTTTTTCTGGCTTCCGAGCTTTCCCGACTACGGCCTTGTGCTCGGCACGAAGGGCGCCGCACTCGCCGAACTCGACAACAGAACGCCCCAAAACATCTCGATTATAAGCAGTGCGATTAAGAAGGTGTTTCCGGAAGGAAACACAATCTACGCAATGAAGCGCGATGGGAGCTTCGTGCAAACGACGCTCGGAGAGTGAAATCCTAAACTCAAAATTCTAAATCCTAAAAAATACAAAATTCAAAACGCGTGTTTTGATAATTGGAATTTCTGATTTTGGTCATTATTGAGGATTTACGCCTGTGATTTGTTATTTCGAATCTGCTATACTGTCTCAAAAGGTCGTTCATTTCTCTCCACAACAATGAATGAAAACAAACCGAGATCGCTCGTTCCGTTCGGAATAATACTCGGCCTGAGCTTGATGCTCACTGCGGTTATCGTAAGCTGGGTTGTGTATTACGTAAAAACCTACAATAACGCGGTCGTCACCGTGACGGGCGTCTCCCAGAAAACGGTGAAATCCGACGTCGTGAAGTGGAGGGGCACATTCCTCCGCCACACCGGTCCTGCGGAAAGCGATTTGAAGACCGGTTCCGCGCAGATGACGAGCGATTTGAATACCATCCTCGCCTATTTCACGTCGAATGGCATCGCGACTTCCTCGATCACGGTCAATCCTCTTTCCGTCGATCCTCAGTATCAGACGGCGAACGGCGTGATGAGCGCGAAGTTCTACGGCGGCGGCCTGGGGGGAACACTTACAGGATACGATCTCTCGCAAAGCATACTCGTCGAATCGGACAACGTAGACGGGCTCACCACGCTTGCGCATGACGCACCGCAGTTCCTCGTCGGAAAAGGAATCATCTTTTCCGCGCAGAGCCCGGAATATTACTTGAAGAACGAAACACTCGACTCCTTGAGGCGAGGAATGCTCCAGAGCGCGCTTTCGGATGCCCGCGACCGGGCAAAGGCGATCACCGAAGGCGTCGGGGCGACGGTCGGAAACTTGCGGTCATCGAGTATCGGCGTCACGCAGATCACACCCGTAAACTCAACGCTTGTTTCGGATTACGGCGCATACGACACCTCCTCGGTTGAAAAACTTCTGACCTACCTTGTGCACGCGACTTTTGCGCTTCGATAAACCCTCTCCCAATAGAAACCCCGCATTATAGGCAGGGTTTTTTACGTGAAAAGCGGATTCGCTGTATTGAAAAAGTGGGTAAGACCGGCCTCGCCTGCCTGCGCAGGCAGGCGGTCTTGGAGCGCACACTTTTTCAATACAGCGATCCGCCCCTCCCCCATCACCCCCTCCTCTCAGCAATGGCGTAAAGAAAAATCCCCCGATAGGGGATTTTTTTAACGTTTACGCCATTGTTGCGTCGTCCGCCTTTGGCGGACTCCCGCGAACCATTCGGTTCGCGAGCTCCGGCTTGGGGGAGGGCTCATTTCCCGCCCTCCCCCATCACCCCCTCCTCTCAGCAATGGCGTAAAGAAAAATCCCCCGATAGGGGATTTTTTTAACGTTTACGCCATTGCTGAGGTCTTCTTGCTTTTCGCAGACCGTACTTTTTGCGTTCCACTTTGCGGGGATCGCGTTTCAAAAATCCGAGCGATTTCAATTTCGAGCGCCAGATGGGGTTCATCGCGACGAGCGTCCTCGAGAGCCCGAGACGGATCGCCTCCGCCTGCGCATGCACGCCCCCGCCCTTCACGAGCGCGGTCGCGTTGTACTCTTTAAGCGAGAGCGCCTGAAACGGAGCGCGTACGATCTCCTGCTGTTTTACGAGACCGAAGTATTCGGTAAATCCCTTTCCATTCACCATCATCTCTGGTTCCTTGCTTGATTTTGGACGCCCCGTAAAAAGGCGGACGCGCGCAACCGCCGTCTTTCTTCTTCCGACCGCCTCGAGATACCGCTCTTTTCCGGAATTTCCCGCCGAAGTTTTTTTCGTTTTTGGAGTTGTCGTTGTCATTGCCGTTTTTTGTGATTACTCCTCTATTTTTAACCGCTTTAACCTTCTTATATTCAAACGATTCTTGGGAAGCATGAGCCGCACCGCGTGCCGCAACACCCAGGCGGGGTCTTTTGCGAACTTATCTTCAAACTTCGTTTCTTTCAGGTGTCCCAGCGCGCCCGCATGGCGGTAATATACCTTTTCCTGCGCCTTCCTGCCCGTGAGCACGAGCTTCGCGGCGTTTTTCACGACTACCGTATCGGAGCCCTCGTCTTTGGGATGATACGAAGGGCTCTTCTTGCCCTGGAGCACGAGCGCAATCTCGCTCGCAAGTCTTCCTAGTTTTTTATTTTTTGCGTCAAACTCGTACTGCATAGAGTTATCACCAATAATGCAAATTACAGCAAAGAACGCGAATGGTTGTAATTCGACCCGTTTCCATATTCGTATGCGTTATATCGTATTCGCATTATTTTGAATTCATTCGCGTTATTCGCGATTACTTCACAAACTCGATCACGACCATCTTCGCGCCGTCATGTGTCCGAGCCTTCGTCTGTTTCAAAATTCTTATATAACCTCCCTTGCGCTCCGCATAACGCGGTGCAAGTTCGTGGTATACCTTGTATGCGGCGACCTTCGGAAGCTTCTGCTGCAATAATCTCATGCCGCTCAAGTTCTGTTTCTTTCCATAGGTAATGTAGCGCTCTACAAGCATTTTTATTTCTTTCGCTCTCGCCTCCGTGGTACGGATGCGTTCATGGCGAATAAGGTTGTTCGCGAGTACCCTCAAAAACGCCCTCCTCGGGCCCCGCTTCAAACCAAATTTTCTCCCCTTGTTGAGATGACGCATAGGATTTCTCTACGAATTACGAATTGTGTACGAATATACGAATCCGCGTTCCTTGTTAGTTATGTGATATAAATCGTAAGCTATAATTTCGTATATTCGTACTACCTTCGTATTTCGTAGCAAAATTTATTTCTTCTTTTTTGTTTTCTTTTCTTTCTCTTCTTCCGCTTCCTCGGCGAGCGCCGCCGGAGTCACTTCTATCTCCGCTATCTTCTCAAAATGATCTTTCATGATCTTCCCCGCTTTATGGAGCGCCTCGGAGGGGCTGATCGAGCCATCCGTTTCTATCTCAAGCTCCAAACGATTGAAGTTGGTCCTGTCTCCCACGCGCATGTCCTCGACCTTGAACGCAACGCGCACGACGGGAGAGAAGATTGCGTCCAAGACCACCGTTCCTACAGAGAGACGCTCCACGCGATGCATCTCGGAGACTACGTACCCCAATCCTTTCTCGACGGTAAGTTCCATGTTGAGTTCGGCGGACTTTTTCGTGAGCGTTGCAAGATGCAGATCTTTATTGATTACCTGCACGAACGGGGAAGATTCAATATCGGCCGCCGTTACTTCGCGTTCCCCTTTTACCTTTAAAGAAAGGGTCTGCGGCTCTTCCGCGTTAAACACAAATCTCACCTTTTTCAGGTTCAGCGTATATTCGACGACATCTTCCATCATGCCGGGAAGCGTCGAAAACTCGTGATCCACTCCTTGTATCTTGATTTGGGTAATCGCCGCTCCTGGAAGCGAAGAGAGGAGCACTCTCCGAAGCGCGTTCCCAAGGGTCGTGCCGTATCCCGTATACAATCCTTCAATATGGAATACTCCGATGTTATCCTTCTCGGAAATCTTTTTTACGACCACTGTCTCACTAAGATGCAAGTACTTCATGCTGGTGTGCTACCCGCGTTATTTAACGGGCAAAAAATTGGGCGACCAAATTAATATCGAATGGCAACCGGAGATCCTCGGGCGAAGGGTTCGAAACGCACTTCCCTTCAAGCCTCTCGGGCAGGAGTTCGAGCCATGCGGGTGCCGCATGCTGTTTCAATCTCGCATGTATATCTTCAAACACTTTCGAGTCGCGGGATTCCGGACGAATACGTATCTCATCTCCTATTTTCACATGAAACGAAGGAATTGTCACCTTTCTCCCGTTCACATGGACATGCCCGTGGGAGACGAGTTGGCGGGCGATACGGGGCGATTTTGCAAATCCGAGGAGGAACACCACGTGATCAAGCCGCATTTCAAGACGCAGGAAAATCTCCTCTTGAGCGTGCGCTTTGAAAAGATTCCGCATCTGCCGATTGTTGAAACCGTACAGAAGCTGCATTTTCTGCTTCTCCTGAAGCTGGCGCCCGTAATCGGAGACCGTGCGGCGTCCTCTTTCTCCGTGCATGCCGGGGCGGTACGGATGGCGCACCATCGCACACTTCGGTGAACCGCAACGATCCGCCTTGATAAAAAGCCTCACGCCGAGTGATCGTTCCTTTTTTTCTTTCACTGATTTCATAATTGCCTATTCGTGATATTCGTGAATGATTCGTGCATATTCGTGCGTTATACCCTCCTTACTTTCGCGGGGCGCGGCCCGTTGTGCGGAATCGGCGTTACGTCTCTCACCGCGATGATATTCAAGCCCTTCGCGGCGAACGAACGGACCGCAGAATCTCTTCCGCTTCCCACGCCCCTCACATAAATCTCGACCGTCGAGGGACCGGTCTTTTCTATTTTTTGCGTGATCGCCTCCGCAACCTTTGATGCGGCGAACGGCGTCGCCTTCTTCGGTCCCGAAAATCCGAGCGATCCCGCGGACATCCACGCGATTACTCTTCCCTGCATATCAGTTACCGTGATCATGGTGTTGTTATACGTCGTCCGCACGTAAATCCTCCCCTGCTCCACGCGCGATTTTCCGGCGGCGCCCTTTTGCTTTGCCACTGCGCTCTCGACGGATTCGTTTTCCTTTATCAACTCCTCTTTTGTTTTTTCCGCTACTTTTTTCTTCCCCATAATAGTCGAAATCCTAAATTCTAATTTCTCTCCCTACGGGAGATGTCCCGAAGGGACATAAATCCTAAACAATGACCAAGATTCGAAATGATAATGACCGAAACATGTGTTCTGTTGTTTTGGGTTTTTGTCATTGGAATTTGTTTAGAATCTAGGATTTGGTGCTTAGGATTTCGTTACTTGAGTTCCACTTTTCTCTTTCCGCTCCCTGCGGTCTTCCGGACGTTTCCGCGCACCGTTCGCGAGTTCGTCTTGGTGCGCTGACCCCGAACTGGAAGGCGGCGCATATGCCTCACGCCGCGGTAGGCTTTTATGTCTTTCAGTCGGTTGATGTTCTGCCGCACTACCTGCCGCAGTTCCCCCTCCACCTTTATGTGTTTTTCAAAATAAGATTGGATTTTATTTACCTCTTCGGGCGTCAGGTCCTTTGCGTGCTTCTCGGGGTCGATCTTAGAAATCTTCAACACTTCGAGCGCGTTCGTAGGACCTACGCCATAAATATAACGAAGCGCGATCCGCACCTTCTTAGTATCGGGAATATTTACACCGGCTACTCTCATACAATTAAATTCGAAATTCGAATATCGAAATACGAAACAAATTCCAATACCAAATTTCCTAAATCCTAAACACGTGTTTTGAGCATTATTATTTCTTATTTTTGACTATTGTTTCGAATTTCGGATTTCGTGCTTCGGATTTTATCGTTAGCCTTGTCTCTGCTTATGCTTCGGGTTTTTCTTGCAAATTACATAAAGCCGTCCTTTGCGGCGGACGGTTTTGCAGCCTTCGCAAATTTTTTTTACCGACGCGCGTACTTTCATGTCGAAAGATTCCAAGTTCCAAGCACCAAGCTCCAAATAATACCTAATCTAACATCAAAATCAGAAACATGTTACCGGTTTTAGATTTCGAGAATGGTCTCCCTGCGGGAGATATCTGTCCCTCCGGGACATCTCCCGTAGGGATGACCGAAGGGACAGAATTTATTTGTTATTTGAAATTTGGTATTTGGGATTTCGCCTTTTATAGCCTTCTAGTGATCCTTCCCCTCGCATCGTTCATGTTCGCCATTTCGAGAATCACCCGATCTCCCGGGATCACGCGGATGCGGTGCAATTTTAACCTCCCCGCAAGATGCCCCAGGACTTCGTGTCCTCCTTCCCCCTCTTTTCCCACAATCACGCGGAAGAGAAGACCCGGCAGGGCCTCTATCACCTTTCCTTCCACTCTCACAAGCTGCGGTGATGGTTTCATCAATAGGCAGGTTCTATGGTAACGAAGAGGTGGAAAATTGTCAATATCAATAGGGGTGCAACTATATTATCTCAGTCAGGTGCCATGCTATAGGGCATAGCACTATCCGTGTCAGCTACTGCACTTCGAAATAAATCTTCCCTGTGTCTTGCGGCACGGCCGTGACCCAAAAAGGCCAGAAGGAGATGTTCGCCTTCTCGAGTCCGGGAAGCGAGAAGAGCGCGGCCTTGAGGTCCGCCTCGTTATCCCCCGCGATCTGCTGTTTCAAACCGTTGAAATCAATATTCGGCTCGGCAAGAATGGATCCGCGTGCCGTAAACGATACCTTTCCGTTCGCGACATCCAAAGTCGAGGTCCCATAGTTCAAGGTGAGATTATCAATCTTCATATCACCTGCGGTCGAGATACCCGCCGATTGCATAATGGCATGTTTCAGCATTCCTTCATCAAACACGAGTTCTCGTAACGTACCTTCGGCGAATACCGAGAAGGTGCCGTCCGCGGCCGTCGAGGAAGAAATCGATTCGCTCGTGATCTCAAAAGTGGAGGCGCCCGGAAGCAGTTTATAATTATTCGAACCCGATATGGTCATCTGCGCTTCGAGTGTATTGCGCAGTGCTTCCTCCGCCTTTTGTTTTGCGTTCATGATGTCGGCGCTTGTAGGCACTATCCTCGTACCGGTAAATCCGCCACTCATCGAGGTCTTCATTGTCGCGTAGAACTTCTGGTACCGCTCCGTTCCTTTGAATCCCGGAATCATCCATACCTCATTTGTTTTGGAAAGGTTGTAGGCATCGCCCATCTTGTCGGCGCGAACCCGCGCATCTATTGATGATGGTTTCAGCTTTCCGCTTACCATACTTGCTCCGGGAACGGTTACTGCATTCACAAGGCGGAATATCTTCCCGTCGGGAAACTGAAATCTTGTTGTCGCAACGAGCGTTTGCGGCGCCGTGGAGTATGCATTCCATATCGCAAGCGTGCCCTCCGCGTATCCTCCCGTTTGTTCCGCGGTTCCCTGCGCCTTGAAACTCATCACTACGTTCTTCTTGGCGGAGAGTATCTGCCCGGGAATCATCACCGAGTTCGAAATCACGGTCGTCGTCGCAGTATTTGCGGCGGCGGTTACCAAAAGATCAAAGCTCGCTTGCGTTTTTTTTAGGGTCATCTGAATTGTCACACGCGGCAGAATATACACGACCGCGATCGCGCCCGCCGCCACAAGCCCTACGAACGTAACGAAAGATTTCACAAGACGCTTTCCCGTTCTTCCTCTCCGCTTCGGTGCTGCGTCTTCGGTCTCTTCGGACGCTTCGTTCCTTTCTTCACTATCCTCTTCCGGGGGCTCTTCCCCTCTTTCCTTTTTTCGCCATAACGTTTTCTTTTTCTTTACCGGCCGTTTTTCATAATATAGTTCCTCTTCCGTTTCTTCTTCATCCTCCGCTATTTTTTCTGCAGCGGCTTTCCGTTTCGGAACTTCCATTCGAGTCATACGCGGAATGATATCGGTTACCGCCCGTTCCTTTATTTTGAAGATTGGATTCAGTGCGGGAATCTTCGCGATCGACGCAAGCTCGAGGATATGCTCGTCAACGGACTCGATTGAAAGCTCTTTCTCCGCGGTTTCGCTTTCTCTCCGCAACACTTGGAACGTGTGCACTGACTCCCCGAGTACCGAACCCTTTGGAATGTTCAAAATAACTCTCGCCGCAGAAGCATTGATGATCGCATCAACCGCCGCATTAAGATCGTCGGATCTATCGAGAAATATTTTCTTCTCCAATTTCATGAAATTCTCTACGAATTACGAATTGAGTACGAATATACGAATCCGATTGCCGTGCTGCCAGTTGTCGATTGTGAGTTGTAAGTCATCTCTTTCGTGTATTCGTAGGTAATTCGTATTTCGTAGCTAACTTATTGTAACGAAAAATGAGGGATAAGCCAACGCGCGCGGCGCATGAGCATCTGATTTAAGAAATTAAACTTCGGAACGTTTCCCGCAGAAAGAAAGAGGGCAAGCGTCGTCTGCGACATCCTTGGGTCAAACGCGATTCCTTTCTTCGTTTCAATACTATACTCTCCTCGTTCCATATACTCGTCAATCCTTACGTATCGCCCCTTCATCACGTTGGAAAAAAATTCCGGGATCGCCATATCCTTAAAGTAGAAGAACAACTCGGCCCGTCTCACTCCCGCCTTTCTTTTCATCACTTCAGAATCCACGAGATCGTGAAGCGCATCGTACTGCCGCTTCACCACCGACCTGCAGTGACGAGCCACCGAAGGAGATGCACCGTGCACACCGACGTACGCGAGAATACTCTCCGCCGTCTCATAGTCCACCCCCAGCGATTCACCGAGCGCTTTCGCGAATATTTCCGTTCCCCACAGGATCTCCTTGATGTGTCGGAACGCTTCATGCCCTTTTGAGAATACCGAGGTTGTCTTCCTGTTGACGCATGCGAGAAGACATTCGTCTTTGGGTATCGCATCAGCAAGCGCAATGCCTTCCTCGATCACCGTAAGCGCACCCCATGATCTTATCCGTTCGAGTGAGGGCAGAAGCTCACGAGCGACAAATGTACCCCGAAGACGCAAGGTGATCACTCCCCCCTTGAATCCGATCGGGTTGAACACGTGATGACTCCCGAGCATGACATCCTTTACTTCGATTGAGGCAAGCACGAGTGAGAGATCGGATATCTTCATCTTTTTCGCCGCCCACGCGCGATGCTGGTGGAGAAATTCCCACAATCCTTTGAACACGAGGTGATCCATTTCGCTCTCCGTAATGACCGTGGATGAGTTGTCACGAGTGAGAGAAAACGACGACTCTATCGTCGTCGCATGTGCGCTCCCCAGCGCAACTGCGATCGTCTCCCCCATTCTCACAGGATGGAAAAACCGTCTCGTATCCGAAACGAATGCGGAGGAAACAACATGGATCAACTTTCCTTCGGGAGCGATGCGCGCACGCGTTACCTCAAACCCGGCTTCATGCTCGATAATGAAGAGTGATCGACGTGAGGAGGTGTGGTTGAATCGAAGCACTTTTCATTAGTATAGCAGATGAATCGTAGAAGCGGATAACGCAGAAGCTTCGCAGAACGACGCAGAGATGTTTCTGCGTTAATCCGCGTGCGCTTCTGCATGATCTGCTTCTATGTTATTCAATTATCGCTTTTATCCTCCTCACTCCCGCCGCGCTCGCTTCTTCTTTCAAAATCCTGAAATCCCCAATTTCGCCCGTGTGCGTCACATGGGGGCCTCCGCAAAACTCGATCGAGAATGCTCTTTCAAACTGCGGGTTCTCAAGCGTTGCGCCTTTGGGACCTATCGAGTAGACGGATACGCGATCGGGATACTTCTGCCCGAACTCATGTTCCGCATAGAGCCGTTCCGCCTCTTCCCGCGACATCTCATTCCGAAGCACCGGCAAATTCTCTCTGATTTTCTCATTCACAATCCGTTCCACCTCCTTTTTCTGTTCTTCCGTCATCTTCGCATCATGCGAGAAATCCATCCGCAGGCGTTCGCTCGTAATGTTCGAGCCCCGCTGTTTCACGTGCGTTCCCAATACTATCTGGAGCGCCTTGAGAAGTAAATGGTGCGCGGTGTGCAAACGGGTTGTCTTTTCCGAATGGTCCGCGAGTCCGCCCTTGAAGGCGCCTGCCGAGGCGGTGCGAGAAAGTTCGCGATGCCGTTCCATCTCTTTTTGAAACTCATCCTTGTTTATTTCGATGCCCGCGCGCTCTTTTGCAAACTCGAACGCGGATTCATACGGCAATCCGTACGTCGAAAAGAGATTGAAGATATCCTTGCCCGATATGCCTCCCTTTTCAATAAGCTTGTCGAACTCCTTGAGGCCGTTTTTGAACGCAGCGAGGAATTTTTTATTCTCGTCGTCGTACACGGGAATAATCGTCTCTTCCTGCAAATCGGGATACGCATCCCTGTATTTTCTCACGATCTCCGCGATCACCGAAATAAGATTCAAGTCGGGATCGCTCGTCATATATTCGTAGATCATTGCGCGGCGCATAAGGCGGCGCAGTACGTATCCCGCGCCTTTGTTCGAGGGGCGCACGCCGTCTGCGATTAAGAACACCATCGCTCTCGTGTGATCGGCGATGATTCTCTTGTTTCTGATCGGCAGATTACTAGGGAGATATTTCAGGATCGGTTCAAATACATCAATTGAGAAAATATCGGGGTTATGGTTCGCCGCCGCGGTGATACGCTCCAATCCTCCACCGAAATCCACGTTGCGTTGAGCAAGCT
This sequence comes from bacterium, assembly GCA_021815205.1. Taxonomy (GTDB): domain Bacteria; phylum Patescibacteriota; class Minisyncoccia; order UBA6257; family GWB1-50-10; genus JAKAHD01. The sequence goes on along the minus strand of JAKAHD010000002.1, from coordinate 43,347 downwards.
TTTCGAAACTTCCATTTTCTTTTTTCTTATACTCCATGAACACGGAGTTCCCTATTTCCAAAAACCGTCCGCAGTCGCAGTTCGGATGGCATTCCTTGCCAAACTCTTTCTTGTGCGTTTTCCCGCTCGGATCAAAGTCATAGAAAATCTCCGAATCCGGCCCCCCCGGCTCTCCGAGAGGCATGTTCGCGGGAATGCCCGATCTGCTCCACCAGTTTTTCTTCACATCGTAGGAAAAGATTCTTCCCCCCCGCATTCCTTTCTCGCTTCCTTCCTCTGTGGAACCGAGCTCAAGGTAGTCCGCCTCAATGCCCTTCTCTCCAAAAAGTTTTTTCCAAATTTCCACTGACGCTTCATCGCGCGGAATTCCGGTTTCCTTGTCGCCCGCAAATACCGTAACATACAAATTCGCAGGGTTAAGTCCGGCACCTTCTGCCTTATCCGTCAAAAATTCGAAAACCCACGTGAGCTGCTCCTCTTTGAAATAATCACCAAAGGACCAGTTCCCGAGCATTTCGAAAAATGTTGTGTGGCGGTTGTCCCCCACCTCGTCAATATCTTCCGCGCGGAAACTTTTCTGCGAATCCGCGATGCGCTTCCCCTCGGGATGCGGCGCGCCCAAAAGGTACGGGAGCAGGGGTTGCATGCCGCTTCCCGTGAAAAGGGTTGTCGGATCGTTCTCTGGAACCAAAGACGCCGAGGGAATTATCACGTGTCCCCGTTTCTTAAAAAATTCGAGATATCGCTTGCGTATTTCGCTTACTGTAATATTCATGAGACTGGCGTATTCCTTCTCTCTAGAAGATGTTGGGATCTATGTTGATTTATCCCGTGAGAAGCCGCGATCGCGCTTCTTCTCAATCCTATACTCGGACATATATAAGCAGAATCATAACCGAAAAATGCGGATTCAACCATTCGATCGCGATCTGCTTCTCTACGGGATTCTAGCTGATTTATCCCTACATCTCAAGCAAAAAAATCGGCAGGTCACTTCCAGCGCCTGCCTCTCATTCATATTCGGGTTAAGAGAACTATGGAACGTGTGGAAACAGGGACGTGAGGGTATTATAACCGACCAAAAAATAAGAAGGTTTTGTTTCATTAAGAAACAAAACCTTCCCTTGTTTGAACCTTTCACAATCAAAATGGTAAATCCTCTTCTTTATCTTCATTAATAGAAGTGGATAACCTTGTTGGGATTACTATTGTTACAGCATCAATATCGATGCTCATCGCCTCAAGCCTATAGAGAAAAATCTTATCTTCCGGTTTGTTCCACATGAACATAATAGGAAAGCTGCGTGTGAGCGGAGAATCAAAACCAATAGTAGCGTCAGAAAGGACTTCACATCCGTTAAGTAAATATTTTTTTCTGCTCATTCTATAGATAAGCATGGCCCAGGCTAATTCTGCTGGACCTGGACAATAATGAGATATATTTTCTCTTTTCTCAATTTTCTCATAAAGATCAGAAAGAATACGGTGATATATCTCGTGCATTAGAACACTCTTTTTGATAATTATCCATTTCGTCTTAAGCGAGCGCTTAAGACAAGTTTCACTTACTTCTTTAGTGTCGAAGTGAAAAAGGTTTGGCTGAATAGAAACAATCCTTTCCATAGAAAGAACCTCTGGCGGACCCGGTATAAATATGTAGTCCATTTTTTTACACCATTCGATATCGTCTTTTTGCGGTAGGGCTTCTAGAAAACGGCTTAATGTTTCGTCGTCATACTTAAGTCCGGTTGCTTCTTCTACCTCAGAGGGCAATATGAAATCGCTCTCTCCAGCGGTATCATAGAATGTTCTGTAATCCACAAAATTATTTTGTGTACCCATATCATTTCTCCAAGATTATTTTTTTAAATTATTACCGGAAATAATATAGCATTTATACTATCACCCTGTCAAATCTCCCTGTGGATGGGTGGGGGTTATAAAACCGCGAGCGCGTGCCCGCAATGCGAGAGGGCGCGACGAGGACTATAAGCTAAGCAAAGAGCGTACAACATTTCAGACGATCGTCTAAATGTTATACGTTCGAATCCGAAAGCCATATCGAAACATATCAAAATCGGACTCCAATGAAGATACTGCACGCACGCGATGCGGTATCCTAAATTCATCCTGGATCCAACCCTCCTTCGTCCGCCTCGAGCGGACTACGGAAGGGTTCTTCTCGCCCTTCATCATCATCGCACGCGACGGAGGTATTCGGGCGAAGGAGAATAAATCAGGACACTATGCGGCCGCATAGTACTCTGGTATTTTCAGGTGAAATTTTTCAAGATAAAAGCGAATGAGGGTGCTATGCTATAGCATAGCACCTGCTATACAACTTCCTATCATCGAGGATGACCTCAAAATATGAGTCCGCAGATTAACACGAGGGCGTTTCCGCGTAGTTTCGCCTTGTCTCCCGTGTTATCTCTTTCTATGCTCCACCTTCATTGCTCCTTAAGCGTAGCGCTTTCACGCTCATCACAAAAATCGTGAATGTAACCGCGGCGGAGATAAGGCAGTAGGTGCAGAACGCGTGAAGTACGAACGCTTGAAGATACACGAACCAGATTGACGCGAAAAGTCCGAGCGCGCTCACGCCCACGATCCACAGCACATATTTTTTATCCTTCCACACTGCGAGCCCCGCGACGATCACGATTGCCGCGTAGTAGAACATCCCCACGAGCGCGACCGGAATACCTCCCCATGCCGCGTAGACGCTCGAGGTTACTTTGTCGCATCCGTTGAACACGGAGCACACGAGCGATGTTCCTCCGTAATGAGTAGCGGTAAGGTATGCGGCATCCGCAAACCCCACAATTCCTAAGATTAAAAGAATAAGAAGTATCTTCTTTGACATACTTATAACCAATCCCTGAAATCATCCTTCAAACGCCATCTTGGTCATCCTTCTTCCCCAAGGAGGAGAAGGATCTCAGGGTATCAGCAGGTATCAGCTTTATCGACACCGATCAGCGTTACAAGATTCTTCTCCCCGCCCGCCTCCTGCGTGACGCAGGCGGGGTTCAGAATGACACCCTACAAGATTTTCCCTTGTTGAACTACGATTCTAAATCCTTCCTTTTTTCCTCGAACTCCTTCCTGTCAATTTCCCCTCTCGCGTAACGCTCCTTCAGCACATTCAAGGCAGAATGGGCATGATGATGATACCCTTCGTAACCGTGGCGCAGCCACTTCACAAGCGCGAAGACGCCGAACACGATGAGGGCCCAGAAGAGGATCATCATAATCCATCCCCACCATCCGCTGCCGTATCCGTAGCCCATCATCGGGCCGTATCCAAAATATCCCATCATAGGCATATATCCCAAATAATTGTCACCGTTTCCACGGCTCGACCCGCCGGAGAATACCGCATCCGCATCGCATCCCGAGAATCGTTCGCCCATCGCGACGTGCATCGCTTCTTCATTCTGTGCTCCCATCATCGTCTCCATTGCCGCATTCATCGCGGCGTGCCTCGTCCCCATCATCTGATCCATACCATACTCGCCGAGATTCTCGAAGTCGCTCCGCGTCAGATCATCGCACGACACCTGTTTCGCCTGGAGTTTTGCGTACCATGCCTTGCCAGCCGCGATTGCCTGAGTGTCGCTTGCCGAAAGTTCCGAAGATGTTGCCGCGGGATATACCCATCCGCCCATCATTGCGCCGTAGGAGCCGTTATATCTTCCCATCATCTGCGCATGCGTCATGCCTGCTCCAGAAAATATGAGGAGTGCTGTAAGCAGCAGACCGAAATAGAGGATGTGTTGCTTCATACTTACCCTTTTAGATCTTTTCATACTAAAAATACCGCGAGCCGCGGTATGCGTCAATATTACACAGGTACCGTCTGTGGTGTCCATATTCTTATCTGTGTAATCCGTGTCCTTAATAGTTCTCTACCTTCGCCCTCTCTTCTTTTCTTAAAAAATGGTCCAATCCCCAGTGATCGCCCGCATCAATGGCAACAAAGAATGAAAGAATTAAAATAAGAACAATGTGCTCGTCCACGATGAATCCGTGCTCGACCACAGGTACGGCGTTCGAGGCAAAATAATAAAGAAGCATGAGAAGAATCCCGAAGAGCGCCGCGGGACGCAGGAAGAACCCGAGGATAAGCGCGGCGCCCAAGACGACAAGCGCCCATTCATTGATAAGGTTGATGCTCTGCACGAGCCCCGGCTGGGCGAACCACGCGTAAAGCCCGGGAAACGTTTTCGCTCCCATAAGGAACTTCTCCGCGCTCCACGAGGGGTCAAGCACCTTCGTGAGTCCCGCGTAAAAGAAAAACCACCCCACTCCGAGACGCAACACAAAAAGCCACAGCGATGCCTTTTTCGATAAATCAGAATTCTTCATCTCGCACCTTTAGAGGACCATGCTCTTTATAAAGCATTATACTCCTCTATATTATCCCTGCGACTTCTTTATCTATTTTCATAAAACAATTTTTTATTTTACCTTCCGCAATCCTCTAAAGGTGCGGGGTTCATTTACATTATTATATCAAACTCACTCCCCACAAATTCATTTGTGCACAATTCTTTTGATAAAAAGTGGGTAAGACTTGTCCCCACACCTATGCCATAGGTGTGGGGACTTGGGCTAGCGCCCCGGAGCGCACACTTTTTATCAAAAGAATTGTGCCGCAATCATGAATACAACCGTATCAGCTCGTCATACTTCGAGATCCGTTCCTTCGCGGGCGCTCCGATCTTCACCCCGTCCGCCCCGCACGCTTTCGCGATGTGAATAAGAAACGCATCATCCGTCTCTCCCGAACGGTGCGACACGATTACGCGCACTCCCCGCTTTTTTGCGGCGTTAATCGCCTCGCATGTCTCGGTAAGCGTACCGATTTGATTTGCCTTGATAATCACGCCGGTCATCAACCCCTCTCCCGCATACTTGTCTATCCTACGCGGGTTGGTCGTCGTGAGATCGTCCGCAACAATCCAGCGGTCTCCCGCGATCTCCATTATCTTCTTGAATCCCTCGAAGTCACCCTCATCACACGGATCTTCGATGGAATACAACAACTTCGATCTTTCGAAATATTCCCTATACCGCTCGACGAGTTGCTCCATAGACAACAATGATCCTTCAAGACGATAACTCCCATTTTCATAAAAACTCGATGCCGCCGCATCGAGCGCGATTTTGAACTCATTCTGCAACTCGCTCTCCTTGATGAATCTCTCGAGAAGCGCGACCGGCGCGAAGTTATCCTTGAAGTTCACCTCATACCCCTCTTCGTCTCCCAGGGGAAGGCGCGCAACTCCACGCTCTTCTGCTATCATGAACCCCAACCGTTCGTAGAAGGAGATAAGTTTCTGCACCGTTTGCCGATACTCCGCGTTTGGTTCGGCGACTACCATATACTCCTGAATATCGAGATTATTGTCCGCATGCGCGCCGCCGTTTATGAGGTTCGCGAAGATGAGTGGTCTCTTTGAGATATCCGTCCGCGGAAAAAACTCTTCGTGCAATACCTTCCATAATTCCTCTCCCTTCTCATACGCAAGCGCCCGCGCGAACGCGAGCGATATGCCGAGCATTACGTTACCGCCGAGTTTTTCTTTTTGTTCGGTGCCGTCGAGCTTTATAAGGAACGTGTCGAGCTCCTTGATTGTCTGGAAATCGAGCCCCACTACTCTCGTGCGGAGTATATTGTGGAGCGCTTTTTCTGCATCCGCATACGAAAGCACCGCCGCCTCGTGCGTTCCCCTGCTCTTTCCCGAGGGAATTCTTGCAAGGAATGAATGATGCCCGGGCGCCGTGAGCGTAACCTCGATCGTCGGTGCTCCTCTCGAATCGAAAATCTCTTGTATGGTGAGTGATTCGATAATCATGGAGTAATCGCTAATGATGCGAACTACAGCAAATAATGCAAATCCGTACGGTTCGACTTGATCCCGTATTTATCCCCACACCTTCCCAGAATACCTCGTAGCTTGCTACGGGGATGAATGGGTGGCGTAGAAGTCCTTCCTGCGGGGTTTAATACCTCGCAGGAGGGTGTGGGGATTCATTTGTTTGCATGATAAATAACGCATGTTATAGAAAGGGTAAACTTACACTGGAACAATATTTTTCGGATTAAGCGTATTTCCAACGAACCCTTTGATATTTTCTATCGTAGTGCCTAAGATGCGCATCAACGCTTCCTGTGAATTAAACGCGTTGTGCGGCGTGATGAGGACATTCGGCATTTTCATGAGCACGTGATTCTCAAGAATTGTCCGCAGTTCTTCCTCGCGGGTTCCGGATTTTGCGAGAAATTGCAACTCATCTTTCGTCTCCCCCTCCTCTTCGAGTACGTCGAGACCCACGCCCGCGAGAATGCCGTTTTGGAGTCCGTACACGATCGCGTCGGTCTCGACGATCGGCCCCCGTGCGGTATTCACGAGATACGCGCCGCGTTTCATCCTTTTTACATTCTCCATGTTGATAAGATGGCGCGTCGAGTCCGAGAGTGGACAATGAATCAAAATACAATCGGCATTCGCGAGCACCTCGTCGAGCGTTTTATACTCGAATCCGAGCTCCTGCACCGCCTGCGCGTTCGGGTACGGGTCGAACGCGATCACTTTCATCCCGAACCCTTTCGCGATCGCGATCGTTTCCCTTCCGATTCTCCCTGTACCCAAGACTCCCATTGTTCTCCCCTTCAAGTCGATACCGCGGAGGTTATTCTGCGAAAAATCGTCGCGTTCCTTGATCTGATCAATCGCCTGGTAAATCTTCCTCGTAAGATTCAAAAGGAGGCCAAACGCATACTCCGCGACGGTATTATTGCCATACCCGGGAACATATGCCACCGTGATGCCGCGCGCCCTGCATGCCGCGCAGTCGATATGGTCGAATCCCGTCGAATTCGTCGTGACGAGCTTCAGATTCGGGAACTCTTCAATCACTTTCGCGGTGACCCGCGAACTCACAAAGAGGGAAACGATGTCGAAGTCGCGCCTCTCGGGCATCTCGTCTTCGCTGATCTTCTTGTCGCTGAAATACAACTCATGCTCCGGAAGCGCTTTTATGATAACATCCTTCTCCCATCCCTCAAGCTCAAAAAAACCTATTTTCATATACCGATATTGTAACACATAGAAGCGGATAACGCAGAAGCGCCGCAGATTGACGCAGAACGCATCTGCGTATACCCCTCACATAAGTATTTATGTGAGGGGTATATCCGCGTACATTTCTGCGTGATCTGCTTCTAAATTATCTCAGCTTGATAGCACTGCTCGCAGTACACGATCTCGGGACGGTCGGGCGAATAACTGGTTTCGAATTCGTTTGTACACTTCCCCGCCCCGTGTTGATGCGCTGCGGTATTCGTATATACTCCGTTTTCCGATTTCGTACCTGCGCACTGGCAGGCGCGGTGCCAGAGGTGAATCGGATTTCTTCGCTTCAAGCGTTCGAAATGCCTGCAGTTCGGACAGAGATCGGGGATGGGCAGATTCATTCTTTTATAGAATAAGAGTTCCTGCGGAATGATTCTAAATGCCTTCGTGCACTGATCGTTGCATCTTCCTTCATGCGCGCATTCTATTACCTGATTTAAAATGCTCTCGTCCGCGAATTTGATATCGTCCACTATTTCTTCGACGGGAAGCGTAACGCTATATCCCTTTGCCTCCTGATCTTTCCATGCATATCCTTGTTCCGCCGCTTCGTCTTTCGTGAGCGGAAAATACTCTTGTGCAATCGTTTCGTTGTATGCAAAGGGAGAAAACGCGGCCGGGAAGAATTCACCATAGCAATATTTTCTTCCTTTTTCATCCACATACGGCATCTCGTTCATGTGCGCGATGATTTTCGGAACGAGTTTTTCATATTCTTCTTTCGTATATTGCTTGTTCAAAATACAATATTGCTTATTGCGCAAACTTGAACACCCGAAGCAATCGGAAGAAGAAAGACAGCTCGTACAATATTGGAGATTTTTTACATTCGTCCAGCACTGAAAACAGAATTTCAGATTATACGCGCCATCACCACATTGGGCTGCTTCATACACAAGTTCGTTCCCCACAAAGAACGTAAGGTCCCGGCAGTCCTTGTTGGGTCCCGTCTGAAGATATTGGCAACTCTTCAAGTCTTCGCCGCTTCGAACGAGATACGACTCGAACACGTTTTTCGACTGATTGATGTAGTTTCCGCTCACTCTGGAGTTTTTCGCTCCTTGCATGAACTTTTCGGGAAACTGCAACCAAAACTTTTGCGCCCTCTGCCATAACATTTTTACCGCGCTACGGGAACCGAGATTGTATTTCTGGATTTCCTTTTCATATTCTTCTTTCGTATATTGTCTGTTGAAAATACAGAAACTTTTATTCGTGAGGTTCGCACATCCGAAACAATTCGAACATCCCCGCAAATTCTTTGAAAACCAAATATTGAAGCTGTCCTCGCATTGTGACGAGAACGCGATCGTATTGCATCTCGTGAGCCAAAACCCTTCGTAGGCGAGTTCGCAATACGCGATATGGGAGTTGTCGAAAGAGTTTTTGGAATAATCCAGCCCGTTCGAATAGCCGCATTCCTCCGATTCGCTGCCGTTAAAGCAGAGGTAGCAATTTTTGAATCCAGTGAAGTTGTTCGAGTATTCGCTCCCCACGGGCTTAATAATACCTCTCGCTCGCCACGGGACTTCTTGAAACATCTCGCGAATCTGCTCGAAAAACGGCCTTGAAAAATCAACATCCCTGCCATAACTTATGGGGTCCCACTTATCCGAATACCACGCTTCAAGCTCATATACCTTTATTGGGGATTTCTCCGAATACATCGAGAAAATGCTCTCTCCGGAAAAATCGCTCTTTCGCTTATATAAAAATCCATCGTTCCGGAATGCCATTCTCCGTTGCGTGCGGCAGGCAGGACAGAATGTCGGCGCCGGCACCCGCATCCTCTCATAGAAACCGAAATCATCCGGTTCAATGACGAAGGATTGCTTACAATTCTGACATGTTCTTTTCTCCTGATTCATGGAAGTGGGGTGCTATGCTATAGCATAGCACCCGTCATATAACCCCGAATTGATGGCAATCTTTGCAGATTTTTACTTCGGGGTTCATGAATGGGTTGTCTCCCTACGGGAGATCTGCCATAGGCAGACATACCGTTATTATATAACAATCTCGGAACTATTGAACATGCGGGCGCTGGCCTCAGTTCCGTGCATACGCACGAAACTGAGGTCCTAAAAAAGACACGGGTGTTATGACGCGTCATAACACCTTACATTCCCTACAGCTAAAATGACTTTTTCTGACGATACACCACGGTGATTACCGCTCCGCTTGGTTCCTCCTTGGGTAAAAGAATGTTTCTACTTGGAGATTTTGATTTATGTATCCAGATTTCAAATTACTAATTACTCAATTCCCAATTCCTATTTACCGTGTTTTTTCGCAAGCGCAATTGTGGTCTTGATAACCGTATCGGGATTCAGGGAAATGCTGTCGATTCCTTCTTTTAAGAGGAATTCGGCAAACTCGGGGTAATCCGACGGCGCCTGGCCGCAGATGCCGATGTATTTTTTCCTTCTCTTACACGTCTGAATAACTTCGGAAATAAATTTCTTCACCGACTCGTCGTTCTCGTTCGTGATGCCGCGCACGGACTCATTCCCGTCGCGGTCGATCCCCACCGTAAGCTGGGTCAAATCGTTCGAGCCGATCGACATGCCGTCGAAGATGTCGAGAAACTCGTCCGCGCGGAGCACATCCGATGGAATTTCGCACATCATGTATATCTTGAGGGTCGCATCCTTTTTCCTCGAGAGCCCGTTCTTTTTCATAATACCCACCACCCTCTTCCCCTCCTCGGGGGTCCTCACGAACGGGATCATCGGAATGATATTCGTGAGCCCCATCTCGTTTCGCACTTTTTTCATTGCCTTTACCTCGAGCGCGAAGGCATCGGCGAAATTCGGGTTGTAATATCGCGATGCGCCGCGCCATCCGATCATCGGGTTCTCCTCCTTGGGTTCGTAGAGATCGCCGCCCAAAAGCGTACGATATTCGTTCGTTTTGAAGTCGGAAAATCGCACGATAACCGGCTTCGGATAGAATGCCGCGCCGATTTTCGCGATCCCGTATGCCAACTTATCGACATAGAATTGCGTCGGGCTTTTCCACCCTCCCATTTTTTCTTCCACTTTTTTTACCAAACGTTTTACTTCGTCTTTTGAAATTTTGAATTTGGAATTTGTTTGTAATTTAGAATTTGTGTCTCTTTGGGAGATCCCCCGCAGGGGGAGAATTTTGAATTTCTTCTTGATTTTTTCAAAATTAAGGAGCAGATTCGGATGAATGCCGATATCGCCCGCGATGATGAATTCTTCGCGCGCGAGTCCCACGCCGTTTGTCGGCAGGAATGACTTTTCGAACGCGGAATCGGGAGTCGCAATATTCACCATGATATGCACCTTCGGTTTCGGAATCTTTTTTATATCATGTTCAACTACCTCGAACTTCAACGTGCCCGCAAACACGAACCCCTCGCTTCCCGTCGTATCTACGGTAACCTCCTGCCCCGTCCGTATGATCCTTGTCGCGTTCTCCGTGCCCACTACACAAGGAATCCCCAACTCGCGCGAAACGATTGCGGCGTGGGAGGTGCGGCCGCCCTTGTCCGTCACGATCGCCGAGGCGATCTTCATAATCGGCTCCCAGTCGGGGTCGGTCATCGTCGTCACGAGCACCTCTCCCGTCTTGAACTCCTTAATGCGTTTTGCATCGAGTATTACACGGGCTTTCCCGCTCGCAATATTCGATCCCACGGACGCACCCCGTACGAGAATCTTCCCGTTCTCTTTCCGGTTATATTCCTTGATTTTCGAAAAATCCTTTCCCGCCTGCACGGTTTCGGGGCGAGCCTGAACGATATACAGCTCGCCGTTCTTCCCATCTTTCGCCCATTCGATATCCATCGGGGTCCATTTCTTATTCTTTTCTGAGTAATGTTTCTCTATGAGCGCCCCCCACTCCGCAAGATGCAACGCTTCTTTTTCCGAAAGCACGAAAGTATCTTTCTCCCTCTCGTTTGTAGTTATGATCTTCGTTGTTTTAATGCCGCGTCCCTCGGAGTAAATCATCTTTCTGTTTTTTACTCCGAGCTTTTTGCTGATTATTGGATGCAACACTGATGTATGCTGATGAGGCTGATGTATGCTGATCTCTAAATTCTTTTTGAAAACAAGGAACTCGTCGGGGGTTACTTCTCCCTGCACGATCATCTCCCCAAGTCCCCACGAACCGTTTATGATCACGAGATCACGGAACCCGGATTCGGTGTCCACGGTAAACATCACACCCGAGGCGCCTTTGTCGGACCGCACCATTTTCTGCACTCCCACGGAAAGCGCGACTTTCAAATGATCAAACTTCTTATCGACGCGGTATGAAATCGCGCGATCGGTGAAAAGCGAAGCCATCGCGGCGCGCACCGCTTCGATTACTTCATCAACGCCCCGCATATTCAGATAGGTGTCGTGCTCTCCCGCAAAACTTGCGCCGGGCAAGTCTTCCGCGGTTGCCGAAGAACGCACCGCGACATCGGCATTTTTGCCGTACCGCTTTTCGAGGTTGGCATACCCGTTCGCGATTGCGCGTTTCAGATCGCTAGGAAGCTCCGTCTTTTTTATCGTTTCCCGCACCAATCTCCCCCGTTCCGCAAGATTCTTCAGATCTTTCGTATCAAGTCCCTTAAGAGTGGTTTTAATAAAACTCTCCAGCGTTATCTTCTTCTTTATTTTCTTGGATTTTGGATTTATTTGGAATTCGGGATTCGGAATTCGGGATTTTTTTAAGAAGGAGCGGTATGCTGCGGCGGTCACTACGAATCCGCTTGGAATCCTCACCCCCTGCGGCGCAAGATAGCGGATCATTTCCCCAAGGGAAGCGTTCTTTCCTCCCACGAGCGGCACGTCCTTTATGGTGATCTCCTCGAATTTGAGAATAAGTTTTTTATTGCGTTGCATGAGTAAAGTAATTGCGTAGTAACTAGGTGGGTAATTTATGGTAATGAAGTTGTCCGTACGAAAAATTTCTACCTAACTACTACTTAATTTCTATAATTTCATCGCGATAATCAAATCCGACACATTCGACCCCGTGTCTCCCGTTTTGAGCGAATCGCCGACCGCTTCGAAAAAGTGAAATGAATCATTCCGTTTCAAAAAACTCCTTGGATCAAGGCTTAATTTCTTGGCTTTTTCTCCCGTCATTATATCACAAAGCGCTCCCGCGCAGTCACTGTTGTCGCGTCCATCCGAGGCGAACGAGAGTATGAGTTCACCCTCCCGAATCTTCCCCATCGCGCCGAGCGCCACCTCTTGATTCCTCCCTCCAATGCCGCTCCCTTTGACTGTCACGGTCGTCTCTCCGCCGTAGAGCAATACCGACCCCGGCGGCATTCCGTGAATTTTCTTCGCAATATTTTTCCCCACCTTCCGCGCTTCGCCTTGGAGTGTGCGTGTTACCGTCGTCGCCTTGCATCCGAGCTCTTCGGCTTTCTTTTCCATCGCGTCTGTCGCGACCCGATTCGACACTACGATAATATTCGTAACCCCCTCGAAATACTTCTTGTCCTTCGGATTCTCGAGGAGCTCGATCTTGAACCCGAGGTGCTTTTCGAGTTGGTACTTCTTCACGATTGTTTCGGCTTCAGCAACAGTCGTCGTGTCCATCACTGTGGGGCCCGAGGCGATAAACTGCACATCATCTCCCGGCACATCGGAAAAAATAAGCGAGATGATGCGGGCGGGATACGCGTACGCGGCAAGATGTCCTCCTCGCGCAAGCGAGAGATGTTTCCGGATAATATTATCCTCTTCGATTGTTGCTCCTTTATCGAAAAGGATGTTCAGGATCTCCTTTTCCTGCGCGCACACGAGATTCCTCGGCTGGCACAAGAGCGTCGAACCGCCGCCCGAGATAACGAAAAGTACCATGTCCTTCGGGGTGCATGTCGCGAGGAGGTTGATGATCTCGCTTGTCGCGTTTACGTTCGCTTCCGTCGGGAACGGATGCGAGCCCACGAAAATTTTTAATTTATCTTCCGGAGGAAAATTTGATAAAGCCGACGGATGAATCGGGGTAAGCAACATCCCGCTACTCAATTGTTCGCCGAGAATCTCCTCGAGCGCAATACCCGCCTCAAGTGCGCACTTTCCGACGCCCACTACGAAAAGACGGTCATACTCCTCTTTTTTTATAAGATGCTCTCCTATCGTGAGATTGCCATTCGTATTCGATACCCACTTCCGTATCACCGCTTTCGTATCAATTGCCGCAAGCGCCGCCTCGGTGATTTCCAAGGCCGCCTTCCGCTCGGGAGAAGTTGCAAGTGCATCAAAATTTTGAATCTTCCCCATACGTTATCTTTCACTTCCTCAGGTGCTATGCTATAGCATAGCACCTGTTAGACGACTTCTTGCGCTCCGTGCATGTCATCATCCTTCATTCCATTCTTCTGTTTTTTTCCATGTATTTTTCAAAAAGTCCATGCCTCTTGGGGGGTGTTATGACGCGTCATAACACCCATGGTGCTTACCTCGATTCAGGGTAGCGGGTTCTTGTGATGCCGCCCAGCGATACCGTGCCGGTAACTCGCCTTGTCCTTCTTCGCGGCTCGCGCCATGCCGTATCGTGAGAAGATCGGGAGTATGTTTTTTTCTTCCGTTCTGTTTTGCCTCGCTCCCAGTAGCTTCGATAGCGCTCCTCGCGAAGCGCTTTTTTGATGCCGCTTATGGTTTGCGGAGAACACCATAATTCGTTTCCGATCTCACGATAGCTTTTTCCGGAACGAATGCCTTCTCTCACCGCGGTACGTATCACAAGATCGTGGCGTTCGCCGGGAGTAATCACCACACCAAGCAGATCCGGGGAGCGCATCATCATTCTCCATACCGCAATCTCCCACTCCTTCCGCGATGGATACATGGAAACGGAAGGTATGCGTACTTTTTTCCTCTTGATGTCTTTTCCCATATGCTAGTGTTCGCGTACGGTTTGTTCCGCGCTCATAATTTCTTCTCCTATAATTATAGTATACTCCCTTTTTCTCTTTTTGAATCGATGCCTTCCACGGGTGCTATGCTATAGCATAGCACCCGTGGAAGGAGCGGACGATGTATGATTCCGATGAGTAGGGAAAATAAAATCCCGCCTTTAGATAAATCCCGGCTCTCTTCAAGCCCTGGCTCCTGAATCGATCCTTAAGAAGAAATGAATCCTCTATCGAACCGAATTACGCGGAACCACTAAATAGGATTATTTGATCCGGAATCTAAATGACGGGATATTTTCATTATACCTCGTGAAGAAAAAAGCAACAGTTGACAGAATGCGGGAAATACGACGGCAATATCACAGCAAAACCGCAGTACTACAATCGTATCACTACAATATCACCACAGAATCACTATGGTGTCACTCACTATATCCCGAGCGCTCCCGGCACCTGCTTGATGAGCCCTGTTACTACCGTTGCCGGTAATAAGCTGTAAGACGGCACACCGTCTTCGTCCGGTACCACCCAAGGGATTTCTTTCACGCGCACCTTCCCCTCTCGCGCATCGTAGGTGTACTCATAGGACGGCGTGAGTTCGTACGCATCAACTGCCTGCGCCGCTTCCGCGACCGGTATTGCGTTTCTCAAATACACTTTCGGAACCCCCTCCATCTTGAGGAGCGTCTGCATCACCGCCTTGTCGGCTTCTATCCTTTCGCGAATAGCTTCAATTCCAAGATCGTCCCCTTCCTTCACGCTCATTCTCGCGTGTCCACACTGCGGATCATCGCACATGAGATAAAACTCGTCTTTCTCCTTGTCGTAGCCGATCTCTTTCGTGCGGAGCAGTTTGAGATTTCTCGGCGCGTGACACCTCGGACACACTACTCTGTATTTCATCCTTTCGCCGATAATCGTCTCGGGTACATCAATGAACACGAAGAAGTCGGGATTATCTTGATACCCCATAAGTTCCCTGAAATAAATAGAGTAAGAAATTTGATCCATACTTCTCGGGAACCCATCCACAAAAATCGCCTTCTTCTCATCCTTCGAAATCTCGTACTCAATAAGCGCGAGGATAAGCTCCGTCGGCAGAAGACTCGAGGTGCTTCTTCCCAAGAGCGCGTCAATCGCCTGATTGAGCGGAAGCGCCCCGCGATACCTTGTTCTCAAAAACGCCGCGAGCTTTTCTTCCTCCTTCTTGTCCTTGAAACCTGCATGCACGTCGCGCACGATATCACCGACCGAGATGTGCCGAATTCTGTCACCGCCGATCGCCTCCGCGAAAAGTTTCGAATACGTCCCCTTCCCCGAATTCTTCGGCCCCAGAAGGATTGCGAGAAAATTTCCCCGCTCGAGATATTCCCGTATCTTCTCTATCTCTTTTCCCGCTTTGAGTTCGAAATATTTTCTGCGCTCAACCGGATCTTCAAGCGCGAAGGGCTGTGAGAGCCCTTCTATTTTCGTTTTAAACACCGGAAAGGAAAATTCTTTAGCCATTTGTTTTCTCCTTTGTACCATTATTCTTCTCTATTTTCAAGTGGAGTTCTTTAAGTTGTTCTTGACTCACTTCAGAGGGGGCTTGCATCATCAGGTCCCGTCCGTCTCCCGTCTTGGGGAACGCGATTACTTCGCGGATGTTGGGTTCGTCTTCCAAGATCGCGACCAAGCGATCGAGCCCCGAGGCAATGCCTCCGTGCGGCGGTACACCGTACTCGAACGCCTCGAGCATGTGCCCGAACTTCGAGCGTACCTCCTCGCGCGTGTTCCCCATCGCCTCGAATACCTCCTCGAGGAGCGCCGGATCGTGAATACGGATGGATCCGCCGCCGATCTCGTATCCATTGAGCACGAGATCGTATTGATCCGCAAGGATCGCCGCCGGATCTTTTTTGAATTGTTCCTTGAAATCTTCCACGTTGTTCACCCTTGGTCTCGTGAACGGATGATGCACCGCATCCCACCGTTTTTCATTCTCTTTCCACTCGAACGCGGGAAAATCAATAATAAAAAGGAACGCGAGCTCGTTCGGGTCGTTCTTATTTTTTCTCATATCGGGCTTATCAGAGTTGTACTTCTCCATCACTTCCTTATACGTCATGCGCGGAAACGGCACCCGTGAGATTGTCTTCTTGGGATAGAGTCCTTTCACCATCTCCACCATAAGCGCCTCGGTGAGCTCAAGCACTTCTTCCTGATTGGTGAAACTCATCTCAAGATCGAGCTGGGTGAACTCCGGCTGGCGATCACCGCGCGTATCCTCGTCCCTGAAACATCGCACGATCTGGAAATACCTCTCAAGGCCCGCAACCATAAGGAGCTGTTTGTACTGTTGAGGTGACTGCGGAAGCGCGTAAAAGTTGCCGGGATAGACGCGCGAAGGCACAAGATAATCGCGCGCACCTTCGGGCGTTGACTTGCTGATGTAGGGCGTCTCGACTTCGGTAAAATCTTTTGAGGCGAGAAACTCGCGGATGAACGCGTTTACCTTCGCACGATTGCGAAGATTCTTCCGCATGCGCGGACGGCGCAGGTCAAGATAGCGGTACTTCATCCGTACCTCTTCCCCGATTTCTCTCCCGTCGCTTCCGAGATCGAAGGGAGGCGTCTTTGCTTCCGTGATAATCTCGAGCGCCGTCGCCGTTACCTCGTGAAATCCGTTCGGAAGTTTCTCATTCTCCATTCCCTTCGGGCGTTTCGCGACGGTACCCGTCGCCTTCACCACCCATTCGGGACGCAGTTTTTCCGCGAGCGCGTGGAGTTCTTTGTCCGAGGGTAAAAATACCACCTGTGCCTTGCCGCTCATGTCGCGGAGGTCTATGAAAATAAGTTTCCCGTGATCGCGGCGGGTATCCACCCACCCCAAGAGTTCCACGCTCTTCCCCTCCTCTGTGGTAATATCTTTTGTGTACGTTCTCATACGTCGGCTCAATTTTACCACAGGAGTCGGCTCATTTCAAAACCGTGATACTTGTTCCGTCGCTTCGGATCATGATGAGCCCGTCCTTATCCGTGCGAAATATTTTTGCGCCGACTGCCTTGAGACGCGCGAGTGTTTGCGGCGTGGGATGGCCGTACGTGTTCTTTCCGACCTCGATCGCGGCAATTGTGGGTGATGTTGCGCGGAGAAAATACTCCGTGGAGGAATACTTCGACCCGTGATGGCTTACCTTGAGTACATCCACCGGCCCCGCTTGCTTTGCGACATCCTGTTCCATCTCTGCGGTCGCATCGCTCATAAAGAGCGCCGTCGTGTTCTTCGAGAAGAGCTCCAAGAGAATTGCCGCCTCGTTTGGATCGGCAACACTCTTTATTTCCACGGGAGGCGCGAGCACGAGCAACGTACTCGAGGCGTAGCGGATCGCGTCCCCTTTATGCAAAATGATCTGCGGCACCTTGTGCGCTTTAAGGAGCGACTGCAGTTCGCTGAACGAACCCAAACCGGAGGAGAATCCGTTTGAAACAAATATACCGATCTGGTACCGCCTCGCGACGTCAATAAGACCGCCATAATGATCAAGCTGGGGGTGTGTCATTATGACGGCATCGATCGTGCGCGTGCCTTCGGGAAGCACCTTGTCCAAGGCGCGGACCGTATTGAGTGTTGGTGGTCCCCCGTCAATCAAGATCTTCGCGCCTCCGGGCAAGATCACAAGCTCGCTGTCCCCCTGCCCCACGGGCAGAAAGTACATGGCGAGATCTTTTTGATCCGCCTGCGTGATGCGCACGAGGAGCCACACACAAAGCACAAGAAGGAGAAGGAAGATGAGAATAAATCTTCCCGATTTCCGCTCGATGTACTTGAACACTTCTTGGGGAACGATGGGCATGATTTCAAAATCTGTTCCTTGGGGACATCTCCCGTAGGGAGACAAAGAACGAACATCACATTAAATTCGAAATACGAATATCGAAATCCAAAACAAGCACGAATGTCCGAAGCGACGAATGACAAGAAGTACGGTTTTCGTCATTAGTGCATTATAATTTAGAATTTGTTTCGGATTTCGGATTTCGTGCTTCGGATTTCGTCATTGATTTGGCATTTGTGATTTGGCATTTTCAGGATATTTATCTTCATTGCTCTCATTCCTGTTTATCCTCCATATAAAATACCCAACCCCTATGTAATAGACTACTGCGACACTCCAATGCATCGGCGCTTGAAGCACCGCACCGAGATTTCCGAAAAACTTGATGAGCCCCGTCTCGAAGTAGAGAAGTGGTGCGACGAACCAGCTCGCCGCAAGCCCCGCATAGTATGAGATCGAAGCGAGCGCCCCCGCCGCAAATCCTAGTGCCATCGTGATAGGGACACATTCGAGAATCAGCATATTTGAGAGGAGCGAGAGTGGAGAGAACGAACCGAACGAACCGAAGAGTACGGGCAAGACCATAATCTGCGCCGCGGAGGTTGTGAGAAGATTCTTTCTCCACGAAAGCGCGCCTTCTTTTCTGAAAAACACCACCGCGCGCTGCAATGCCGGCTCCAGATACACGATACCGAAAAACGCAAGGAACGAGAGTTCGAATCCCACATCGAACACGAGAATCCGGGGATTTAAAAGCACCATGATAAGTCCGGCGCATACGACGACATTTCGTACATCAAATACTCTTCCCTCTTCTTTCGCAATAAGAATCAATACTCCCATGATCGCGGCGCGCACGACGGAAGCTTCGACGCCCGTCATAACGACAAACCCGACGATCACGAGTGCGGTGAGGAGGAGTGCCGCCTTTCTGCCAAAAAAAAGAAGGAAGAGCGACATCGCGGCAAGTACGATAATCGTGATGTTGTATCCCGAGAGCGCCACGAGATGCGTCGTCCCGCTCCCTTGCATCGCCGCGGTGAATTCTTTTGAAAACCCGGTCTTGTCTCCCAAGGTAAGCCCGCCCAAAAACGCTGCCTGCTCCTGCGGAAGAAAGGAATTAAAGGAAGCAAGCACGCGCTCGCGGAACGAAAACAAGTACTCCCTTATTGCCGATCCTTTGTGTTCCCCGGCACGCGTAATCGCGGGGAATCGTATCGCGGCAACAATACGCTCTTTTGCAAGATATGCATCGAAGGGATCGGAGATCGGCGCCCCTATGCTTCCCGATATTTCAAGCACATCTCCGTAATGGTACGCGGGAGAGCGATCCGTCGTGAGCAGAAAGCGCGCGCCTTTATATTCTCCATTAATTGCTTTGAGCACGATCGCCTGCGACGCATCTTTTATCTCCGGGTTCTCGACAACCGTCCCGCTGAATTTTATCTGCGTTCCCGAAGCGGGCTCCGAAAAACGCTTCGCGGTGAATCCCGTATAATACATCGCTCCCGCAACCGTAAAGAGCGACAGTCCTGCAAGCCACACAAACCGTTTTTCTTTCTTCGAGCGCCATACGAATAAAAATACCGCGGCACACGCGGCGACAATGATAAGTATTGAGGAGTGCAATGCTACGCTCGCTCCGAGAACCCCCGTGAGAAAAAACAGTGCGCCGTAGAAGAACACATTGTATGCAGGCACATTCCTATTATAGAATGAGAAAACACCATTTCCTCAAAAGATATCCACAAAATTATCAGAGCCGCGCTCTGATAACTGATAAACCAAAAATGCTATGGGTGTCCAACCTCCTTAAAATTAAGGAGGTTGGACACCCTTAGAATGAGCCGTTCGTTTCCAAGATTGTGTTAGATAATAACTCCTCCTCCAAGTACCCTTCCTTTCTTCGAATAAAACACCGCGGACTGGCCCGGTGCGACAAATTTTATCGGTTTCGAAAATTTGACGCTGATTGATGCTGATGACGCTGATTGATGCTGATATCTATCCGCACGCGTCTTTTTACCATCGGTGGCAATGAGCGTCGCTTCGACGAGCGGCTGGCGGTAGCGGATTCTCGCGTACACGGTAACTCCTCTTTTCAAATCGTCCTCGTGGGGCGTCGCGGTTATGAAATTTACATTCGTGATTATAACCTCCTTCTTTTCAAGCAATGGATTATTATCCCCTTCCGCCACCATGATCGTATTATGCTTCACATCTTTTTCCGCCACATAATGCGCCTTCGTTTCCATCTTCCCTGTTATCCCTAATTCTTTATTCTTAATTCCCAAATTCAGACCGTGGCGCTGGCCAATAGTGTAGAACTCCGCGCCTTCGTGCGTTCCCACCCGCATTCCGTCCGCGGTCACGACCGCTCCTTCGTGCGTGGGGATGTATTCCTTCAAGAAATCCTTGATGGACACCTGTCCTAAAAAACAAATACCTTGCGAATCTTTTTTCTCCGCGGTCGGAAGTCCCGCATTCCTCGCGATTCCCCTCACCCTCGGTTTCGTATACTCCCCGATCGGAAAGAGACAGTATTTGAGTTGCTCTTGTGTAAGCGTCCAGAGGAAGTATGACTGATCTTTATTCTTGTCCTTCGCTTGATACATACTACGAAATACGAATTGATTACGAATATACGAATTACTCCACGCTTTCGTTTTCGTATATTCGTACTTTTTCGTATTTCGTAGCCTTACATAATGGCCGGTTGCGATGTAATCCGCGCCCATCTCGCGCGCTTTTTCAAGGAATAATCCGAATTTTATTTCCTTGTTGCATATCACGTCGGGGTTCGGCGTGATTCCCTTTCGGTATCCGTCGATCATATACTCCACCACCTTCTTTTTATACTCCTTCCCAAAATCAAACACATAAAAAGGAATGTCGAGATACCCCGCCACGCGCCGCGCGTCCTCCGCATCGCGCTCCGCGCATCCGTCGACGTTATAGCCCATAATAAAGACACCCACGACGTCGTAGCCCTGTTCCTTCAAAAGATATGCGGCGACTGAGGAATCGACTCCGCCGGACATGCCGACAAACACTCTTTTGCCCCGAGTTTTGTCGAGGGGTCGACTTCGCTCCCTCGACTGCGCTTGGGATAAATCAGAGTGAACTCTTTTTACTTTTTTCTTCACTGCACTGATTATTGTGCACCCACCGAATGCCTCGCCGCAAGCGGCGAGAATAGGGGCGACGGGTGAAGCGAATATTGCAGATGCATCATTGACGCAGCGCAGCGAGCGGAATGCAACACACGAAGTGTTTTGCATTACCGAGCACACAAGTCAAAAGGGGCGAACGCCCTTTCTCTTGAAATCTTTTCGATTTTTCAATAGAATAAGACGAAATGTTAAAGCTCAAATGCCAAATATCAAAAATGCCTGTTTTGTTATTTAGATTTTAAACATTGATTTGGTATTTGAAATTCTGATTTTGATTTTTAACTTATGTCTCGCCTATCCTATAACGAACTTAAAATCGGCACGGTATTCGTGAAAGACGGGGCTCCGTTTCGCGTACTGGAATACGCGTTCATCCGCATGCAGCAGAGGAAACCGGTTGCCCAGCTCAAGATCAAGAACCTCATAAGCGGCAAGGTGCAGGAATTCACCGCGCACGTGAATGATACTTTCGAGGAAGCGGAGATTACCCAGACGCCCGTGAAGTTCATCTATGAGAATCGCGGCCAGTACTGGTTTCATGAAGCGGGTAACCCGAAAAATCGATTTCAGCTTCCCGCGGAAGCGATCGGCGAGGGCGTGCAGTTCCTGAAAGCGAATACGGACGTCACCGCCGACACATTCGAGGAAAGGATTATCAACATCGAACTCCCGATTAAAATAGATTTGAAGGTTACCGAGGCGCCTCCCGCAATCAAGGGCAATACCGCACAGGGCGGCACGAAACTCGCGACGCTCGAAACAGGAGCAAAAGTAAACGTCCCCCTCTTCGTAAACGAAGGAGATGTGGTACGAGTCAATACCTCGACTGGAGAGTATATCGAGCGAGTGGAGAAAAACTAACCCAGCACGCTTACCCGACCCACGTTAGTCTTCTAAAATGGAAGGGCTCTATTCCTCTCTCTTTATCTTTTCCAACGCATCCTTCAGAGCGTCACGTAACCCCTCGACATCCAACGGATGTTTGGAGGGCACTTCTTTTTTTTCCGCAGATATTGCGGGAGACGACGATTCGAGCGCATGCAGTGAGAGTGTGGGAGTCTCCGCGGAAGACGCGACTATTGATTCTTCGTCGAATGTTGTGGAAGGTTTCTCTCGAACCGGCGTTCTTTGTTCCCGTGCATGCTCCCGCGGCGGCCTTCGATCATGGCTCCTCTTTTCCTGCACGCCATGCCCTTGTGGTACTCCGCCGCCCGCCTGCGCCGCCTGCGTCTTTTCAAACTCTATTCCAAGATCGGCGAGGGCGGCGTACTGCTGTGCCTGCGGGCGGTTTTCGAATCCCGCACTGCCGTTCCCTCTCGGAATATGCACCGGCTTCATCTCCCCCGCCTTTATCTTCTGCAGACAGTCCTTGCAATAGACCGGCCGCCCCTCTTCGGGTTCGAATGGAACCGTCGTCTGCTTGCCGCACGAAGAACAAGTTACCTCAAATTGACCTTCCGTAGATCCCATCACACCAGTCCATTTATTGATCTCTTCTTCTACCACCCACCGCGGGCGGGCATAATGTTTCCTTGAGTACTCGATAATCTTCTGGGAATTATCTTCCGCGGAACCAAGCTTAAAGGGCGGAAGCGTGTGCGCCGAAAAAGGGCGCGAGGTTACACCATCCACCATAAGCTTCAGGTAAACGTTATAGTTCGGGAGATTCACAAAATCTTCCGGAACAAACTCAGGCTCGAACTCCTTTTCTAGGAACTCCGCATCTGCGGCGCCGACGCGGAATACAATTATGGTTCCCACGTTTCCAAATACCGCATCGCGCACCTTGGTTGAAACGTCCGTGACGAGCTGACCCACGTATTGGTGTGCGAGTACCAGATCAAGGCGGTATTTTCGCGCCTCGGAGAGAATGCTCGCGAAGGAATCCGTCGCGAAGTTTTGAAACTCGTCAACATACAAAAAAAAGTCCACGCGCTCGTCTTCGGGAACGCGCACGCGTTCCATCGCCGAGAGCTGAATCTTCGTGATAAGCATGGCTCCTAAGAGCGCCGAATTATCTTCTCCTATTCTTCCTTTCGATACATTCACGAGGAAAATCTTCCCCGTGTTCATAATATCGAAAATATCAAATGTGCTCTTCGCCTGTCCTACGATGTTTCGCACGACCGAGGTCGAGAGAAATTGGCCCACCTTGTTCTGAATGGGCGCGATCGCTTCATTCCTGAACTGGTCACGCCATTCTTCATACTCGTTCACCCAGAATGCCTTCACGACGGGGTCTTTGAGATTTGAAACGATTTTCCCTCGATATTCCTTGTCGACCAGAAGCCGCGTGATACCCAAAAGCGTCGAGCCCGGCGTATCGAGAAGCGCCAAAATCGCGTTATTCAGAATGTATTCCATCCTCGCCGACCAGACGTTCGACCAGATCTTCGTGAATATCCCCATGAGCCCTGACGCCACGAGGTGCTTGTACTTCGGATCGGGAAGCTCGAGCACATTGAAGCCGAGATGGAAATCGGTGTCGGCGGGATTGAAATAGATTACGTCTTTCACGCGTTCCTCCGGAATCCTATGCAAGACCTCCTCAATAAGCTCCCCGTGAGGATCGACGATACAAAGTCCTTCGCCGTTCGCGATATCCTGCACGATAAGATTGTTCAAAAGCGCGGACTTTCCGACGCCTGTTTTTCCGATTACATACATATGCTGGCGCCGATCTTTCCGTTTGATGCCGAAAAGCCGATTCGCATTTCTGAAATTCGTCCGTGCGAAATATACTACATCTTTGTCGAGACCCTCGCTTGGCATGTCCCTATTATAGCACCATAGTATATAGAAGCGGATAACGCAGAAGCGCACGCAGATACACCTCTCACATAGGTATTTATGTGAGGGGTGTATTTGCGTCTCATCTGCGTGATTTGCTTCTATTGACTCAAGAAATATGAGAGAAGCGGGACGCTTGCGCCCGCGGCGCCTTTCGCGAGGAACTCGCCCTCGATCGCCGTCATGCGCGGCGCGATGTCCAAGTGCACCCAGTTCCAGCCCTTGATAAATTGCCACAAGAACACCGCGGCGTTCACCGCGTCGCCGTAGCGGGTTTTCCCCGCATTCGCCACATCGCCGAACGTCCCTCGGATCTCTTCCTCATACTCCTCCCATAAGGGAAGTGGCCACACGAAATCCCCTACTGTTTCACCGCTTTCCCGGATTCGTTTCGATGTCGTTTCGTGTGTCGCAAAGATTGCGGATGCGCGCTGGCCCAGGGCGGCCATTGCGGAACCCGTGAGTGTTGCGACATCAATCACAAGGCCGGGGTCATACCTTTTCGCATAATGGAGGGCATCCGCGAGGATAATCCTTCCCTCCGCATCCGTATTTAAAACCTCGATCGTCTTCCCGGACATCGTACGCAAAAGATCGCCCGGATGATAACTCGATCCCGAAGGCATGTTCTCGACCGCCGGCACGAGCCCCACGACATTCCGCTTCACCTTCATTCTTGCCAATGCCGCGAGCGTATGGATCACCGCCGCACCGCCCGACATGTCCATATGCATCTCGTAAATGTGCTCGGTCGGTTTCAAATTCAATCCGCCCGTATCGAAGGTGACTCCTTTCCCCACAAGCACTACCGGCTTCTCGCTTTTCTTTCCCCCGGAGCCTGCCTGCGCAGGCAGGTATTCCATCACGATAAATCGCGGGCGCTCCGACGATCCCTGCGACACGCCGATCACGCCTCCCATTGCGAGCTTTCGCATCTCCGTCTCTTGCAGAATCTTCGTTTTGAACCCCGAGATTTTTCCGGCGCGCGCCGCCGCGTCCGCAAGTTTCCGCGGCGTCATAATCCCCCCGGGCGTGTTTGAGAGATGCCGCGCCTTGTTTGTTTCTTCTCCGATGATTTTCCCCCTCTCAATCCCCTTTTTAATATCTGTGTGAATCCGTTTCTCATCCGTGTAAATCAGTGCGTCCTGCACGAAACTCCATCCCTCTTTGGGCGGGGTCTTATGCTCCACAAAATCGAAGTTTGCCAACTCGAATTGAAGCGCCATCACCTCCGCAACGATCTCCGGAGCGATGGCATCTCCCCTCGGTATAAAATCCTCGAGCCGCACCGCGAGTTTTCTCATGCGCTCCTTCCGCGCCACCGCGATCACCTTGCGCATTGTGAGTATCATCCTTCTCCACGCCGCGTTCGTGTCAAGAGAAATAAGAAGCGCGTACATGCCGCCCAAGGGAAGCAACACGATATCCGCGAATTCCCTTTCCTTCTCCAACCGTTTCACGATCGCTTCAAGATACTTTTTATTTTCTCTCGGGGTATCTTTAAAAAACGGATGCGCCGCGATATCGATATTGCTTTTTACTACAATAACTCGGACAACGTCCTTCGGGAGAAAATTGGAGAGTGTGATTCTCATAGAAATAAGTATAGCGCAAAACAGGTAATTCAGTAATTGGTAACGAGCAATTAGCGGGTATTGTGGATAAAATAGATAAAAAAAATAAAAAAGGGCATCCCCCTTCCTCATTACATCAGCGAAAATCAGCTCGCAATCAGCGGTAATCCGTTATAACCCTCCCGAATCGCCGCTCTCCGAGTCTTTGTTCTTATGGTTTTCCTCCTTGAATCCCATAAGCATCCTCCGACGCTTCAAAATATTCTTGCATTTTTGGGTGAGCAAAAAACCCTTCACGATCGAGTAGATCATGTATATGAGAACTACCATTACAATGACCGTTCCCCAGAATGGCATCGTCTTTATTGATATCGCGCGGCGAGTACGATAGAAAAAACCATGCCTTCTCTTTTTCTATTGCCGAGCGCGCAAGTCAAAAAGGGTTCACTACCCTTTATTATATCATAACTTTGAAAAAATGCAACTACCGTACTACTCCTGACATCCACTCCCGGTACGCGTGATTGATGCGTTTTACCTCTATCGCCCCAATAAAGGGCGTTGAGTAGGAGTGGTTCCGTGAAATGAGGTCTTCAATGGGCTGGAGTTTCGATTCGAGCGTCTTTATAAGCAATGCGAACTCCTGATCTTCCTTTATCTCTCCTTCCCACCGATAGGTTGATCCGATCGGCCACATATTCACGCACGACGCAATGTGATGTTCGATGATGAGCTTCGCGAGCTTTTTCCCCTCTTCTTCGTTTTTACATGTGGTATAGATGAGAATCATATAACTTACTTTTTAAACTAGCGACCTTTCTCAAAAATTATAAATTTTAATTGAATGATTTTAAAATTAAGTAAATTAAAATTTATTTGAAATTTGAAACTTAAAATTCAGAATTCGTCAGATGAGCGGCTCCGGCGTGTCGTTTTGCGCGGCGGTTTGTGGCTTGCTTGTGATTGCCGCTTTTTCCTGCGCGCTACGGAATATCCCTTCTTCCTCTTCGGCGATGAGCCGCTTTGCGGCATCGGCAGAGATCGAGTATTTTTCGCGGGAACGTTTGATAATCTCCTCTTTGAAGGAGGGGTGTGTGGGCGGCAACACCTTCAGAGTTTCCGCGGAAAACGGATCGTAGGTCTCTCCGTCGATCGTCATCTTGATGTAGATCTGCCCCATGCCGAGGTTGATCATATCCTTGATATCGAAGATGGGCGCCATCTCCGGCTTCAGCTTCACCGCGTCCTCGCCTCCCACGCGAAAGATGATGATGGTGCCCGTATTCCCGAGGACGGCCGCCTGCACCTTAGGCAAGAGCTGCCCCACGTACTGGTGCGCAATCGTAAGACATAGGGCGTACTTGCGGGATTCGGATAAGAGATTCTCAAATGTGTCCGTCACGAGGTTCTGAAACTCGTCCACGTACACATAGTAGTCGTGGCGTTCGGAGCTTGGGAGCGCGGCCCGCGCCATGCCCGCCTGCTTGATTTTCGTGATGAACATCGAGCCGAAGAAGCTCGAGTTCTCCTCCCCGATTTTTCCCTTCGAGAGATTGATCAAAATAATCTTCTTCTCCTGCATCAGTTCTTCAAGCTTCACCTTGTTCTCTTTCTGCCCGAAGATGTTCCTAAGCATGGGATCCGAGAGAAACTGCCCAAGCTTGTTCACGAGCGGGATAATTGCCTCGGTATCAAACTTCTCCGACCAGTCCGCGAACTCGATTGCCCAGAAACGCTTCACCATATCGTCTTCTATATATTCGACTACCTTCTGGCGATAGTTACGGTCCGTGAGCATCGAGATCATGCCGCGCATCGTCGCATGCGGATAATCGAGGAGTGCAAGGCAGGTAAAGCGGAATACGTGTTCTAAGCGCGGCGTCCAGTTCGCGCCGAACTGTTTTTCCATAACTTCGATGAGCCCTTGGGTAAGCTGATGCTTAAACGAGGGGTCAATGTTCGCGAGCGGGTTGAAGGAGACGGGATAATCGATATCCGAGGGGTCGATGAGGCACACATCATCAATGCGATGCTCGGGAATAAAAGGCAGGATATCCTCGATCGTATCGCCGTGCGGGTCGATGAGGCATAGGCCGTGGCCATAGGCGATATCCTGCCGCGTAAATATCTCGAGAAGCTTTGATTTCCCGACGCCGCTCTTCCCGATGATGTACACATGTCGCTTCCGATCGACGCGCTTGATGCCGAAGATGAAGTTCTTCCGTTCGAGCGCCGCGACGTAGTTCGTTCTCCCGATAAATGAGACATCCTTCGGGTCAATCTTCCCATAGATCGGCAGCTCCGGCGGTGGAGGCGCGTACTTGATGATTTGCAGTTTTGATTCGCGAGCCATAGTAGGTGATAATTTTTAATTTGAAATTTTAAATTTTCAATTACGGCGAAACGAGTTTATTACTTTCGAATTTATATCATTAAAAATTGATTTCGAATTGTAAATTGTAAATTAAAAATTCGTTAACTATTCGAGTGCTCCCAATTCCTTAAGAAATGCTTCATACGCCTTGAGCAGTTCGCTCCCTTCGCGTTCCGAGATCTCGAATCCCGGCGTGTGCACGAGCTGGTTCCTTATTTTGTGCGCCTTCCAAAGGCCTTCCAAGGTATGGTACTCCCGCGGATCGAACTTCTGGAGCCGATCCGCCATGGAATCCCCTTCGAGCCCCATGCCCTTCAAGATCGTATCCACGAAGTTATCAGCCGCGATTACCGCGAGCGTTACGGAATGCGGGGGCGCGCTTGCCGCGTCGTTGTGTAGCTTCTTCCATTGGCTGAGAATCGCTTTATGATCGAAGGTAAGTTCCTCGTCCTCGCCCGTGCCTCGGAAATTCTCCTCGAGCCGCGGACGGAACTCCCACGCTTTCCATATGAGAATGATAATCCCCAGAAAAAGCGCAACATCCAGGATAATAATAATGATGCGAGCGGTAGCAAAGAACCCTTCCCATGTAAGGGAGGAAAGGGCGTTCGCAAAAGGATTTACAAGGAAAGACATTGGCTTTATTCGTAGGGCTTTACCTCCTCGTCCTCGCCGAAGATCGCGAGTCCGGCAGGCGGCCCTGTGCGCTTGCTCTCGAGGTGCCGTATGTGAGGTTCCGTAAGTACCACGATCGTCGGTACATGGAAGAGCGACGCAAGGCACTCGGTATTCATCATAAACCGGTGCGATACGGTGTTCCAGTTCAAGAAATACGAGGTGATAAGGCGTCCCATCTTCATCTCGGGCGGCACCATGCGAGTACGATAGTTGATGAGGAGACGCGCCTTGCGATACTCAACGCGGATGCCCGGGAATAGGTACGGCTTGTTCCAGATTCTCGCGCGGGTACTTACCGAATAGTTCTGCAGGAACGAGTTCAGATCGAGCGCGCCGTATTGGTTGAAGGCGCCCACGAGCCCTCTTCTCGGATAACTATCGTAGAACGTCACCTTGGGAGAAAAATACACGAAACGAATAATCGTCTTGAATGCGGGCTTCGAAAGATTCTTCTCGACCGCCTTCAAAACATCGGTCTGCCCCGGGGAACGGATCATGAGGGATTCATACTCCTGCGTCACGCCTTCGGGAGAAACGAACTTTCTTTTCTTCCCTTCCGGCTCTCTCAATTTCTTAAGCTCTTCCCCCCACTTCTCATCCCATTCCTCGCTTGCCGCGGGAGCGGCCAATATTTGTATGCCGACGAACTCGTTTTTGTTTATCTTCCCCAAGACCTCGAGAAAGGTGGAGATGGGATCAAACTTCTTTTCATCGTCCGGACTCTCAAAATCGGCGTATGTTTTTATCGGATAATACTCCTCTTTTTTAAGGATCATCTCCGTGCCCCACATATCAAGCCCTTTCTCGTACAGCCCGTGCACGGTATCGGGAAACCGGTCAATATAGTCCTGAACCTCCACGATATCAAGATCGGGATAGTATGAGAAGAACGCCGCCTCGACGAGATTCCGGAGTCCTACATAGGTGCGGACATAGAAATGGATCTCTCCTCCGAACGATACCATCTCGAACGAGAACCACCTCGTCACTTCGCCATCCCCGTATTTTTCCTTCACGTCCGCAGGGGCGTTTCTTAAGGTATGAATTGCCGCAAACACCTGCTCCATCGCCTGCGGACTTTTTTCCACGTGGCGCGGCATGCGGAGTTCCAAGAGCACCCACTCAATCCCTTCAATATATTTTTCCTGCCGCCAGTGGAGCCATGTTCCGCTAAAGATCGGGAGCAAGATGAGAAATGCCCACAACCACCACGTGAGTTCGAGAAAATAACGCAGTGCATCACCTATACTCCTTCCGCCTAAAGAAGGCGCCGCAAGAGTCCCTCCTATCCCCAGGAGAAAGAGAATCACCCAGAACTCTTCCTTCCGCACGAGTTCCTCGAAAAAGGATCCTATTTCCCTGAAGAGATGGTCGATCATACTAGGAAAGCCGAGAATGTTCCTCTAGCTCTCATTGTATTGCATCTTGCCGTGAAATACGAATACAGGACGGTGATACAGTAGTGATACCATAGTGATACGATTGTATTTCCATCGTATCACTATGACATCTCGATCGTATCACCGTCTTACGCCTCCTTTATCTTGTACCTCCCGTCCTCGAGCCGCGTGAAGTGGCGGCGGTTCTGGAGATTTAAAAGGATCGTGTTCTCCTTCAAAAATCGCTGCTGATTTACGAGGTTTACCACCTCGGTCGAGTGGAGCGGCCCGTGCGTCTCGAGGAGCCGCGCAATCACTTCGCGCACCGTTCCCGGTTCGAAGCCGTTCTCGCGGAGGCCGTAGATGCCTCTCCCCACGAGCACAAAGCGCGTATCCTTGATGAGCTCGTTATGCACCGTCTGCACATGCGCCGTATTTTTCGAGAGCCCGTACTTGCTGATGTATCTCGCGATGTCCTGGAAATGAAGCGGTTTCTCGTGTTTTTTGAGCACAAGATACATTTTGTCGCGGATCGTCTTTGGTTCGATCTCGGGCCATGCCTTCAAACCAAAATCGCCAAACACGTTCACCGCGAAATGCTTCGGGATCGAAACGAGGTGGCACGAGGTAAGATCCTTGCAGTGCATGAGATATAATTTTTTGTCGATTACTTCCTGCTTCCTTCCGGTCTTCAGGAACGCGGTTACTTCCTTCACAAAATCCAAGAACTTCGCCTTCGCATCTTGATCAAGATACCAATAGGCATACATTGCATCATCTTCCTTGGAATAATGGGGCGCGCCCCCCACTCGCATCAGGAAACGGAGCTTCTCGCCGGGATACCTCACCGCACGCTCCACCTTAAGGGCGAAAAGCATATCTTGGATAAAATAATCGTCGCGGCGCACGCCTCCCACCGCTTTCAAGTGTGCGTGAGCCTCGTCAAGAAGCGCCGCCAAAGACATCTTCGCTTTCTCACGAAGTTTCTTTGTCGCCTGCGCTTCGATCTGGCGAACGCGTTCGCGTGTGATCCCCAGTTCATCGCCGATACTCTGGAGCGTCATCGGCTCGCCGTTCTTCAATCCGAAACGGCCCATCACGACGCGGCGCTGTTTTGGGGTAAAGTCCGAAAGAAGATCATCAATAAGCTGGTTCAAATCAATTGATTTCATACGATTCGATACTAACATAATTTATTTTCTGGGTCAACCCCTCACATAACACTCCGCACTGCGAACGGGCGCTCTTGTTTTGGGTTTTGCCTCAATACTATTATATTTGATTTAAATACTAGGGTTATATGAAGGGTCAACCCCTCCCCCTCTCCTTTTCCCTTCTCCTACTGTTTCTTCTGCCACATAAAGAGGAGCGGGCTTGCCACGAAAATCGAGGAGTAGGTGCCGAATATCGTACCCACGAGGATCGTGAGCACAAAGTAAAAAAGTGAAGAGGGACCGAAAAAGAGGAGCGCGACAAGAACAAGGAACAGCGTGAACGAGGTGTTCACCGAACGGGCGAATGTCTCGCGGATGCTGTAGTTAATGACTTCTCCGAGTGCTATCTTCTTGCCTCTCTGGAGAAGAAGGTTTTCCCGGATGCGGTCGAAGACGACGATTGTGTCGTGTACCGAGAATCCCATAACCACCAAGAGAGCTACGATAAAATTCGTATCAATCTCAATCCCCTTCCACGCGCCCAAAACCGCGAGGAGCCCTGTTGGGATGCTCACGTCATGCACGAGGGTGAGGAGCGTCACCACACCGTACTTCCATGACTTCACGGGCTCGGAGACCTTCCGGAACGCGTAGGCGATGAAGAGCGAGATACCGAAGAGCACCGCTCCGATCGCCCAGATGGCGTTCGTGCGGAGTTCTGCCCCGACCGAGGGGCCGATCGAGGAGTAGTTCTTTTCGTTCACGGTGCCTATCTTCTGATCAAGCGCGTGCACGAGCATCTGATGCTCCGCTTCACTCAAGGTATGCGCGCGCACCGTGAAACTCCCGTCGCCTTCCTGCTGTACCAATACGTCTTTGTTACTGATATTCGCCCCTTGAATCACCGACCGTATCTCCTGCGACGTCACGCCGCTCTTCTGAAATGCGATCTGCCACTCTGTTCCTCCCTCGAGATCGATTCCGGGCTTCAATCCTAGTACGATCACGAGCGTGATCGAAACCGCGACAAGAAACCCGGAAAATCCTAAAAAGTATTTTCTCTTTCCGACGACCTCAAGATTGCGTATTGTCATGGCGGTGTGGTTTTATTTTTGCGCTGCGGCCTCCGCAAGCTTTTTATCATCCCGTTTCATCGCGACGCGCAACATGGTGCGGGTGATCGTGATTGCGGAAAACATGCTCATCACGACCCCGAGAAAGAGCGCCAAGGCGAACCCGCGCACAAAACTCGAGGTAAGGTAGTAGAGTACCGCGGCCGTGATCATCGTCGAGATATTCGAGTCCCTGATCGAGGTCCATGCCCGCTTGAATCCTTCCTCAATCGCCGCGACATGGCTCAAACCCTTCTTCAACTCCTCTTTTGTGCGCTCAAAGACGAGCACGTTCGCATCAACCGCCATGCCGATTGAAAGAATAAACCCCGCGATCCCCGAAAGCGTCATCGTGACCGGTACGATCTTGAAGACCGCGAGCGTGAGCGCAATATACATACAAAGCGCCGCGGCGGCAAAGAAACCGAGCTTCCGGTAATACAGGATCATAAAGAGCATTACCGCAAGCGTTCCCAAGATTCCCGCGAAGATCGAGGTGTCGAGGGCGTTCCGCCCGAAATCCGGGCTTATCGTCTGCTGATTGATAAGCGTGATCGGGGCGGGAAGCGCGCCGGCATTGAAACGTTCCACGATCTGCTGCACGCGCGGGAGCGTGAAGTTTCCGGAGATCACCGCCTTCCCTCCCGGGATCTCCGACTGCACTGTGGGACAACTGTCGATGTAGCTATCGGGAATGATCGGTTGATTATCAATAAAAATACAGAGAGGCTTCCCTATGTTGCGTTTCGTAATCTCTTGAAAAAGTTTCGCGCCCTCCGTATTCAGCGAAAAATCAATCTCCGGCACGCGCGTCGTCTGATTGAATCCGATTTGTGCGCCCTGCACGTACCGCCCGTTCAATGCCGTAGGAGTAAAAGTCTCCGTGCTCGTTCCCGTCTGCGTTACCGTTCGGAAATCGAGATACGGCGTCGCGCCGATCTGCTGGATTGCCTGATGCACATCCTTCACGCCCGCAAGTTCCACGACGAGGCGCGAAGTGTCGCCGCTCGCCTCCGTGTAGACCCGCGGCTCGCTTACACCGAAGAGGTTCACGCGTTTTTCGATCACGTCGCGCATGCCCGAGACCACGGAGTTTTTGTCCGCGGAAGGGATCTGCGAAAGATCGATCTGATACTTCAAAAGGCTCCCTCCCGCGAGATCGAGCCCCAGGTTCCACGGGCGGAAGGAGCTTATCGTGCGCCATAACGGATCGTAGTCGAAGACCGCGGCGCACGCCGAAAGCAGCATGATAACGAGTAAGATCGTTCCCGCGCTTTTCTTTGCAAACATTGCCTCCAGTGTATAATAAGAGAAATGAAGAATCAACTCACGACGCTTGTCGTAGGAGAGGTGGGAAAATCGGTGCGCGGCACGGCGGCGGAATCAAAGTCCGAGAAAAGCGGCCCGCACTACTTCCCCGCCTCGGTGCCGCATCAGGTCGCGATCGATACGGCGAAGGCAAATATTAAAGGAAAAAACGTCGTATTCTCCATCCAAGGATACGAACCCGATATCGCCGTTATCCAGGCGACGCTTGACGTTTCGGATATCTTCGATCAGAAAACGATCTCCGAACTCGAGGGGCTCTGCTACGCGGAAAGTTACACACTGCTCAAGGCGCGGGGAGGAAACGAGCAGTACAGCGAGCTTTACTCCATCTTCCGCGTGTCGGAGTATACGGGCGATCCGGAACAATTTCTTAAAAGCCACGCCGCGGATATCGCGGGTCTTCTAAAATCCGAGAAGCTTCCGCTTGACCCAAAAGAGATCGAGTATACCATCTCCGCACAGATCAAATATGCGAAATACGATCTCTCGATTGTGGATTGGGACGGCGCGTTCCTCTTCGACACGGAGGGCGATTTCGGACTCGCGATCGAGCTCCTCACGCTCGCGAACCTTCAACTTCTGCGGCATCGGATCCTCGACCGAAAACTCGATGAACGCCTCTCGCGGATCACCGCGCTCGTGCGGCGCCCCGAAAAAAAACATTTCTTCCGTGATAAGGAACTCGCAAGCGAGGTAAAAAATATCATTAAGGACAGGATCACACTCATCTCCGCATTCCAATCACTTGAACGCGATCTGAAACTCATCGGCGACTGGTACTCGGCGCGCTTCTACGACCTTGCCGCGAAGAAATTCAAACTGAACGAGTGGCGCACCTCGATTAAGGAGAAGCTCGAATCCATCGAAGAGGTATACGCGACGTTTATGGATAATTTCAGCGTCTCCGAGAAGGATCGCGCGGAGTGGATCGAGATCATCGCCTGGTTCGTGCTCCAGGCGGGATGGTTCATTCTTATCATCCTCGAATTTATCTATTTCACTAAATAGATTTGCGGCTGATTCCCACTGATGTATGGCTGATGTACGCTGATACGACATAAGCGGAGATCAGCTTGCCAATCAGCGGCAATTTCTCAAACTAGAATTCTTTAATAAACCTGAGTGGATCAATGGAGACTCCGTTCACCTTCACCGAAAGATGGAGATGCGGGCCTGTCGCATACCCCGTCTCACCCATCACGCCGATTACCTGTCCCTTGCGGACACGCGCGCCGACCGAAGTAAGAATGGTTTTGAGGTGGAGGTACATCGTATAGATCCCCTCGCCGTGATCGATAATCACGATATTCCCATAGAGCTGGGTGTGCTGCGCCTCCCGCACGACGCCGTCATTCATCGCGGCGATGCTATCCCCCTCCTTACCCTCAAAATCCACGCCCATGTGGTAGATTACCTGATCTCCCGTTTTCCGTATCTCACCGTACCGCGATCCGATTTTCGTGTTATCTGCGAGCGGCAGTCCAAATCCTTTCGTGAAATACAGTTGCGGCGTTACCTTGGCGACACGCGCGTTAATATTTGCATTCTCTTTCTCGAGCCCCTGCACGAGCTCCGCGGGCGTCACGCCGAGCTTCGGCGGGATGCCTAAGGCGACAACCGGAAAGTTTCCATTCCGCACCGTAATCGTTTTTAAATAATTCTTCTCTCCCGCCGCCGCGACGGTTACCGTATGCGCGCCTTCGGTCTCCTGCGCTTTTATAGGAAGGAGGGCGTGCTGTTCTCCTTCGAAGGCAAATACCGGCATGTTTTTTCCATCGAACGTCACTGTGACATTTCTGAAGTTTCTGGGAATATCCATCCGCACCGTTTCTCCCTGCGAGGGCGCGATATCGGAGAAACGCACGGCATCGCTCAATACCATGTTTGTTTCTTGAGTTGTCGTCGCGGGAGACGTTGCGGGCGGCGCAGGTGCAGTCGAAGTAACCGAAGATGTCGCCGCCGGGATTGAAAATGTCGCGCTCGATGTTGCTTCCTGCACGTTAACCGATGAAGAAAGCGAGGCGGTCTCTTGGGAAGAGGTCGCGACATTCGGAACAATCATCTGTGATCGTTCCTGTGTGAGCGCGAACCCGCCTATAAGCGCAATGCCGGCAATCACAAGCATAAGTACGACGTATTTCATCGCTCTTATTCTAATCCTCCTCTATTGAGTTGTCATTCTGATCCCCCGTAGGGGGAAAGAAGAATCTCTTAAATAGAGAAGCGGATGACCTGCCCGAATGACCGTCATTCGGTCGGGCGGGCGCAGAGATAGATGCAGATGCATGCGGATACGTTCTGCCTTTTTCTGCGTACGCTTCAGCGTTATCTGCCTTTATCCCGTTAGAAGCAGAAAACCCCGTGGCTTGCTACGGGGATGAACCCCCACACTCATTTAGTGTGGGGGTGAATGCCTTGTCCCGTGGCGAACGCGGGGTTTACTACTCCGTGTGAGCTTCTAACGGGATTTATGGAATTTGTTCATAAAATATAAGAACCCGAACATTTGAATGTCGGGTTCCGTCGAAAAAACTTACTGAGGCAAGGTGTACTGTAACCTAAGATGGCTATCTCTTATTACTACCTCTATTCCTGCTATGCGCCCGCCGACATCTTGCACTGCCGCCGCAATAGATATTGCCATGACCGAATCAAGGAGTCCTGATACACAAACATCCGGCAGGCCGGAGACCGAGTGAATATACTTCTCTCCTTTCACCGCGCCCCCCCACATGTTGCATTCTTTATTGACACTCTCCAGGCTGGTGAGGTGTCCCTTTTTGATGTTTCGGAAAAGTCTGTATGCCTTTTCCTGCGCAAGAGTGAGATATTTCTTCTCCTTTTCCGGAGCGATTCGCACTCCTATCGCTTCCGCGAATTCCATCTGGCCGGTATTAAGATTCAGAACCGCATAACATACTCCCTCTCTTCCGGTAAGTAGGGGTGCGTATATTTTGTTTAGACGCAACACCTCCATAACGGACATAAAGGTGCGGTTCGCTACAGCGAGAAGATGTTCTCTTACTTGCCTTTCCATAAAGAACCTCCATTAAATTGTTAAAGATGAAAATACCATACAAGGAATCGGATGCCGTGTCAATCACTTTTGCGTTAGAAGTAGAAAACGCAGAAGCTGCACCGAATAACGCAGAACACTTATCTGCGTTAATTTGCGTTTCATTCTGCGTAATCCGCTTCTATCGTAAATTCCGAAGGAATTCTTCTTTAAACTCCGAAAACCTCCCCTCGAGAATCGAGGTTCTTATCTTTTCCAAAAGATTGTTGAAAAAATAGATATTATGGAGCGTTGCAAGATGACCGGCTTCCCTATCCTTCGATTTAAAAAGCTTGCGGAGCTCGCCGCGGGTGATTTTTTTCTCGGCGCACGCAATGCAACCGCACCCCTCTTCGAGCGGCGCATCGCTTTTCTCAAACATTCCCTTCCGCATGTCGAACCTCCCCAACGCGCTCCATATCGAGCCGTGGCGCGCCTCCCGCGTCGGAATCACACAGTCGAAGGTATCCATTCCGAGCTCGACCGCATCGAACACATCCTCGATGCGCCCGATCCCCAAAAGATGGCGGGGCTTTCCTTCCGGGAGATACGGCACGCTCCACTTCAAGACGGAAAGCATCTGCTCCCGCGGCGCACCCATTGATTCGCCGTACGATCCGCCGATTGCAAATCCTTCGAACGCCTGCTTCCCGATAAACTCCGCGCTCTCTTTCCGCAGGTCCTCGAACGCGCCGCCCTGCACCACCCCGTACATCATCTGGTCTTTGCGCGTCCTCGCCTTCAAGGACTTGAGGGCCCACGCATGCGTCCGCACGAGCGATTCTTTTGTATACGTATGATCGTGTAAAGGAGAAGTGGGTTCATCGAACGCCACGATAATATCCGCGCCGAGTTTCTCCTGAATACGGATCGAGGTCTCGGCGTCAAGATACAGCTCTTCTCCCCCGTCAGTAAAATACGCGCCGTCTTCCGTCACCCGCACGAGATTTTCTCCCATCTTGAAACTCCGCGCGCCACTTTCGGATGATCGCGGCATCATTTTCCCAAGACCGTGCGCTCTTCCGAATCCGAAACTGAATACCTGAAATCCCCCGCTGTCAGTCATGAGGGGGCCGTTCCACTTCATCCGCTCGTGCAATCCCTCGAACGTTTCCAAGTTTTTCCCTAAAACATTTTCCCTCGGAAAATGTTCGGGCGACCCAGCCCGCTCTGCGGGCCGTGGGTTTAGCCCGAACGTCCGCCATAAATGGTAGGTGTTCGCGATAATGAGCTGCGTCTTCGTGCGCGGAAGTTCCTCGGGCGGCACGCACCTGACCGCCGCATCAGTCCCCACGACGACATAGGAAGGCGTCCGCACCTCTCCGTGCGGGGTGCGTAAAATTCCAGCCCTCGCGTTGGTCTCCTGATCTTTCTTTATGATCTCAAAGTAGTCCATACCAAATATCTCACAATTGATACAGATTACCACAGAACACGGATAATACACGTATCCGTAATTTAAGATTGGCAAACTAATAATCTTAATGGACAAGGTTTACCAATCTTGAACAACCATCTTATAAGACGGATTAAAACACAGGACTAATATGAGAAGACAGGTACTATGAGGCCTCATAGTACCTGTTACACTACCTCCGTCTGGTAGCATTGTTCGCAGTACACGATCTCCGGTCGGTCGGGGGCGTAGCTAGTAATAAACCTATTCAAACAGCGACCCGTTGGGTGGTGCATATGACCACCAGTATTTTTATAGACCTTATAATCACAGGAGCACTGCCGCTCATAAAATACTGCCTTATTGCGCTTGCTTACCCGTGCTAAATGACGGCAGTCGATACAGTGCCGAGGAAGAGGCAAATTCATCTGGCGCAAGAAGTGCAGCTCGACTGGAATTATCCGATAAGCACGTTTACACGTTTCACACCGAACTACTTCCTTGAGTATCGAATCCGCTGCATCTTTGATTGAATCGGGAAGGTCGCTTGCGTGTATGGTCGTTTCATATTCAGTCGGGTTTGGTTCTTGTAAGCGGATTCCCAACTTTTCGGCCTCTTCCTGTGTGGGCGGAAAATGCTC
The DNA here is from genome assembly GCA_021815205.1 of bacterium. Classification (GTDB taxonomy): domain Bacteria; phylum Patescibacteriota; class Minisyncoccia; order UBA6257; family GWB1-50-10; genus JAKAHD01. The sequence continues at coordinate 4,834 of JAKAHD010000002.1, read as the reverse complement.
CGATGCGATTGTCTGGTTGTAAGCAAATGCGCTGAACTCCGGCGGAAAAAATTCTCCGTATTTATACACCCTTCCTTTTCTATCAACATACGGCAGTTTATCCATATGCTCGATGATTCTTTTTTTCAGAAACTCATAATCATTTTTACTGTATTGTTTATTTAAAATGCAGTACTGATGTTTCAAAACACCAGCACAGCCGAAAAGATTGGAAGCGCCGTGCCCGCAGAAAATACAATATTCCAGATCGCGAACGTCATCCCAACACTCCCAACAAAACTTCAGATTACTGCCACCCCACCCACACACTGAAGTCTCGTACAACAACTCCGAATGATTGCCGATGAGTGTTCCGTCCATACAGTCACGACTTGAGGGAACTTGTGAATACTGGATATAGCGAACATCTTCACATTCACGGATTAGATAACCTCGGTAAACATTCTTTGAGTGGGAGATAAAATCACCACTCACGTTCGCGTTCTGAATGCCTTGCAGATATTTAATGGGGAACTGAAGCCAAAAGGCGTCGGCTTTTTTTTGCGCGACCGCGAGACCGCTCCACGTATCAAGATGAAGTTCTGCAAATCTGCGTTCGTATTCTTCTTTGTGAAGCTGTTCATTAAAGAAACAATAGTTTTTGTTTCTTAAATTCACACAACCGAAGCAGTTATTGCAACCGCGGCAATTTTTTGAAAACCATACGGAAATGCAATTTTCGCACTGAGAAGAAAAATGACTTTCGTAACACGCGGTGAGCCAAAAAGAACCATAGCATTTTTCTGATTTTTGAATATGAGAGTTATCATAGCAATTGCGGCTGTAATCAATGCCATTTCCATAAGCACAGTCCTCCGAATAGTTCGAATTGAACAAAAGATAGCAGTTCTTGAGATCGGCGGCATTCGCGGAGTATTCGCTATTTACCATATTGATAGCGGCACGGCGATATTTAGGAACACGTTTATTAAGCTCAAATAATTGAAGTAAGAACGGCCTGTTCTCGTCAAAATCAACACCGTAAGAAATCGGATCCCATTTACTTGTATCCCACCAATACGTATCGTCATAAATAATGTAGCCGGATTCGGGCGGGTAAAGTGCGAGGATTGAGTTGCCTGTTATTCCGTCTTTAGTGTGGAAGAGCTTCCGCTCATTTCTGAAGACCATCCGCCGCTTCATCCTGCACTCCGGGCACCACGTGGGCGGCGGAACCCTTATTTTCTCATAGAATGAAAAATCATCGGGTTCGATGACAAATTCCTGTTTGCAGTTTTGGCATATTCGTTTTTCGGTATCCATAATTCCTAATTCCTTATTCCTGATTCTTGTCTCTAGATATTATATACTATTCCCTATATGCTGCGCCTACCTCCACCTCATATGTTCCTCCGCATATTCGAGCGTGGCTCCCACTTTCTTCCGCGGGTTGAAAACACCCAGGGGATCAAAGATGTTTTTCACCTCCTTGAAAAGTTCCGCGATCTTCGGGCCGTACATCTCCTCGAGATACGGCGTGCGGATCAATCCGTCGTTATGCTCCGCGGTGATGGAGCCGCCGTATTTGAAGACAAGCTTATAGACCTCTTCCGTCACCTGGGGAATAATTTTCCGCGTCTCCTCGTCGTCCAAATGCACGAGCGGAATAATATGGAAGTTCCCGTTTCCCGGGTGCCCCGCGATCGTGTAGATTAACTTGTCCTTGTGTCTGTCTAATATCGCGTTTACCTGCGGGAGGAGCTCCGGCATGTACTTCGGATCAACAATGATGTCGTCAATGAAGGGCGCGGCATACATGCCCCTCACATGGCTATGGAGGAGCGCGAAGCTCTGCCTTCGGATCACCCAGTACTTCTGCGCGCCTTCTTCCGTTTTTATGATGCGCGCCCGAACAGGATATTTCTTTGCAACCATACGTACTTCCTCCATATCCTTGCGGAGCTCCTCCTTATTGTCCGACGTAAAGGATATAAGAAGTACCATCTGCGGCATGCCGCCCTTCATCACCATAAGGAATTCCGGAATAAATTGGAAAAAAAGTTTCACTATCCCTCCTTTCATAAGCTTGAGGAGCGAAGGAAGGAATTTTATTGCGAGCTTCAACGTCTTATCATCGTATGATTCCATGCTTTCCGGATGGAACTTCAGAAGATCGTCCACGAGATCGGGCACCGACTTCAAATCTTTTGAAAAAATCACCGCAAGCGCGGAGTGTTTTTTCTTCTTCACAAGGCGGAGCTTCGCCGCGGTAAGAAGCCCGAGTGTTCCCTGCGAACCCACGATCACCTTCGTAATATCAAACGTCTTCCTATCCCATACGTTCCATAAAAAATACCCGGCAGAGTTCTTCGATACCTTCGGCTTTGCCGCTTGAATCGCATCGTAGTTATCCTCGATAAGTTTATAGAGTTTCCTATATATATCCCCCTCAAAACCCTGTTCCTTGAGCTTTATCTCCAGAGCACCACTGGAGAGCGGCCTTACTATATGCTCCTTCCCGTCCGCGAGCACGATATGCACCTCCTCGAGATACTGCTCCGTTTTTCCATATTCCAAAGTTTTTTCCCCGCCCGAGTTATTATTCACCATACCCCCGAGCGCACAAAGATCCTTCGAGGCGGGGTACGGCGGGTAGAGCAGTCCTTTTTTATCGAGTTCTTTTTCGAAATCACGGAAGTAGACGCCGGGTTCAACAACGGCGTAATCCTCCCCTATCTCCCGCACATGATTGAAATACTTTACGAACTCGACGATCACCGAGTCGTTCAACGGCCCCCCCGACATATCCGTGCCCGCCGAGCGGCCCGTGAGCGAGATGTCCTCGCCGTTTTTCTTTTTCTCTACGGCATACGCGACGAGTTTCTCGACGTCCACCGTATCCTTCGGGAACACCACGACCCGCGGCTTCACCTTGAAGATTGAGTAATCGCTCGAGTAGGTGTTGAGCGTTGTCTCATCCGTGAGCACATCGCCCCGAATAATGTTCTTTATTTCATCTACGAACATGTGTTAATTATACTGCATGTCGGCCCATATGCGGTATTCGTGGGTTTGTCTCCTTTTACACCAAGTTATTTCGCCATGGCGAAATAACTTGGTGTTACGTTTCAAATTTTAATACACCGCACGCGACGAGCTCTTCGGCGGATGCACACTTATTCCCCACACCAATGTATAGGTGTGGAGGATAAATTCCAGCGCGGGCAAAATTATTGCTCGCGCTGTATTCCATTTCCTATTCATACTCCCCCGCCGCGTCGCGGTACGCACAATACTCGCACTCCGAATCTGCGGCAGGCAGTTCCCCTTCGAGGCATTTCTTGATCTCGTGGAGCGTCGGCTCCACCCACGTATCATTTCCCGTATATGGGAGGAGTACTACGTTAAATTCCAGTTTTCCATCGAAGGCCTCCTTGTCCTTGTCACCGTTCGCATACACGAAGTACCCAGTGTCCCAAACCTTGAATCCGCTCTTTCTTAGAAGCCACTGGTAGATTTCCATCTGGCGCTTATAGGATTGCCGGTATTCGGCATCAAGCGTGATTTCGCCTGAAGTCGAGGTCGCTTTGTAATCCACGACGATAAGTTCTTGCTTCGGATTCACCCAGATATCATCCACGGCACCCGTCACGATGAAATTCGTCGGTTCGTGCAAATATTGGATTCCTTTGAAGTTTTCCCGCCACTCGTTCATCATCTCGTGAGGGAAGGGCACCGCGTCCACGCCGTATGCTTTCATTAAAGGATGCGGGGTGCCCGCCGCGCGATGGATATCAAATTCTTTTTTGAGGAGCGCATCGACCGCGGAGTTCAGCGTGAAAGGAAATCCCGGCGGGCGTCCCACGCCGAGCCGACGGTCGAGATAAAAACACCGTTTGCATTCCGTGTAGAGCTCAATTTTCGAACGGCTCAATTTAAAAGGAGTTCTTAAGGAAGGACTATACACATTGCGAATCCTGGTACCGTTCATAATCTGATTCTACCACCTGCGATTCAGAACATAAATCCCGTGAGAAGCTCACATGGGGGTAGGAAACCCCGCGTTCGCCGCGGGACGAGGCATTCACCCCCCCCACACGAAATGAGTGTGGGGGTTCATCCTCGCGGCACGCTACGGGGTTTCTTGCTTCTCACGGGATAAATCCGAAGCACGAAATTCGTCCTCCGAAGGACGATCCTCCTCCAGAGGAAAATCCGAAACAAGCACTAATAATCAAATGTTTAGAAATTCAAAACACGTGTTTTAAAAATTCCAATTTTTGACATTCGATATTGTTTTGTATCTCTGTCCCTTCGGTCATCCCTGCGGGAGATGTCCCGTAAGGACAGACATCTCTCGTAGGGAGAGACATTCGAATTTTGGATTTTGGATTTTTGCTACTCGGCTTTTCTACCGAACTTGTACCTATCCTACTGTATTTGAGGTTCCTGGGTTCCCGATACCGATCGCTTCGCCGCGTATTTCGAGAAGACGAAAATATAGAGTATCTCGAGAATCCCTATTGTGTTCACGACGAGCAAGATCACGAACCACCACTTCTCGGAAAGGCGGGCCGCTTTCCATAGTGCCACCCCCTTCCACGGCAAGGTCCATATAAGGAGTAAGAGTACTATCCAGTTACTCTGAAGAAATGCCTGCATATACTATTTCGAAAAAAAACGACCTTTTCCTGATTATACAATAGAAGCGGATCACGCAGAAGCAAATGTACAGTTAACACCAGAAGGTGACACTCGACAAACCAAAGGGTGACAGTGTTCACTATGAATATATGAAATATCCTAAAGAAGTGCGGTTCCTGTGGTACCGGCAGGTCGAACGGGAAGGCAGGAC
>JAKAHD010000007.1 GCA_021815205.1 bacterium | reverse complement strand
CACCCTTGCCGAATGGCTCCACTGGTACAACGAGGAACGGATTCATCTCTCGTTGAATGGGATCACTCCAAGAGAAAAGGCCGATCAGTACTTATCCACTGTCACCCCTTGATGTTCACTATACAGCGTGTGCCGCGTAACGTAAAAAATATTCAGGGCTTGTACATGAGTTTTGCACAAGCCCTTTATCCTCACATCTACACATAGATACGGGGATTTAATGACTGATTTCAACGACTTCAGCGGGGCGGATACGCAAGGAGTTCCGCGAGCGTTTTGGAGATTGGCATGCCCGTAAGCTCCTCAATCCATAACCATTGTCCACTCGGATTCACTTCAAGAAAAACGTACTCGTCCTCTGGAGTAACAATTATATCGATTGCGCCGTAGCTCAAATTGCATTTTTCCATAAACGCACCGAGTTTTACACGCACTTCATCCGGCAGTTCAAACGGTTCGTGTTTCACGTGCTCCAGATCATAATCTCTCCAGTCGGTCCGCGTGTGTTCGCTATCTTGTGAATGAATAGCGCAAGCGAATGTTTTTTCTCCGACTATCGTGACTCTTAACTCCAGCGCCTTCTCAATATATTGTTGGGCAAGAATGGGGGTGAGTTTTATATCTTCATAGTGTTCCCTGATTTGGTCTGAAGCCACTCTTTGTGTAAAGACGAGAAGTGGTATCTCGCTGTTTCTTTCTCTAAACCAATCCCCCTTGAGCAGTTTTATTGCGACTACTCCTCCATGCGCGTCGGCAAAACCCAGTAGCACATCCGGATCGTTCGTAATGATCGTGTCCGGTACCGTAAGGCCGACCAAGGCCGCTTTCTTGAGTTGCAATAACTTATTGCGCTCAAGGAGGCGGTGGGAAAGCGGCTGATTTATCCAGAATGCATCAAGCGTGGTGTAAAGCGACCACAGCGCCGTCTCGCTTTCATTCTTTATGAAACGGGCGTATCCCTCCTCCGTTTTCCTATCCGGTATAAGAGGCGGCGTTGGCCTTCTATACCACACGCTCTTTACCTCGTTTAAATCAACAAGGCCGCTATTTTCTGCTACTCTTGTCGGAATTTTAAGAGACGCGCCGGAACATGAAAGCGTGGCGGCAATCCTCAGCGGAAACGCCTCCGTATTGAAACGGCACGTATGTTCACCAAGTTCGTCTAATACGCTTACGATTCTGTCCGCGTGTTCATCGTTCTTGTTCGTTACGATCAAAATCAGATTTTTCATAACAACTCCTTTCCTATTCATCTTTTGAATGCTATGCTATCTAGAAATAGACCATGAAACATACATCAAAGTCAATGGCGCCGCAGAAAATAACCAGCCGAATCTATAAAATTTCCGGTGAGGCGATTGCGAATGAACGATATTCTCAAGCAATACGCATCATCGAGAGGTACGCGCAAAAATACATACTCTCCAAAGACTGCATCTATCGCCTTGCGCTCCTTCACGATCACGTAGTGATGAGAGCCCAAGAAAAAGGGGGTAAAAAAAGAACGGCACGAGTACATCTTTATCGCGCCGAGGAATTGTATCGGAAGATTCTTAAGGAAGACCCGCGATATTTGCACGCGTGGTACGGCATCGGGAGGGTATTCGGTATTCGGGGTGACTATACACGAGCACTTATGTACGGAAGGAGGGCATTTCAACTCATGCGGAAACTTCCCAAAAAAGAACGCGGCGCACTTGGAATTGGCTTTTTGTATGAACAATTGGGCGACATCAAGAACGCGGAGGCGTGGTATCAGAAGGAATACAGGGCCTGTCCTAAAAATGATTTCGGGACAATCTCTAATTTATTCCGGTTTTATGTGAGGATTAAAAATTTCAAGAAGGCGCTTCTTTATGCGATAAAAACGGAGGAGTTGATAAAAAGAGAGTTTAGAAAAAAAGTGTATCGGGGACTGAGAATGAAACAATCTCACTTCATTACATCGCTCGAGGAGGAGATCAAAAAACTCAAAACAAAGACCCGTAAATGAAAAACGGGTCTCTTTTGCGCGGTGTGCGCAAATATACTATTGATCATCGTTTGCATAATCCCCTACGCCGGGGCTCGTTATACCAAGATATGTCTGATTTCCCATCCGTATATCGGGGATTTTGAGATCAGGTTTCTTCGCAAATCTAGTCAAAAACGGCACTGAACCCTTTGGTTTCTCGTTGATTACAATGGGGTCAGGTAGGTATCTTTGCTGGGTTTCCACCACTTCCTCTTCCACTTCTACCATATTTTTCACCTCCTTCAGGTAAATTAGCTTATAAAAATTGCCGTGGTACTTCACCACAGTCTCATGATAGCATAAGCGTTTAAAAAATATTCAGGGCTTGTACATTTTTATTGTACAAGCCCTTTATCCTCACACCTACACAGGCGTAGGGATGTATTGACTGATTTCCACGTTCAATCACATTAGGAAGTCGGACTTCCTAATAACAAACTCGCCCAGCCGGAGAGTTGGTTGTTCACCGGATCATATTTCGCGGTACAGTTTCCGTCAGGGCATCTGGTAATCCTTTGATTACTTCGTTTCCAACCTACTCACTCTTTCTTCGAGACGAGCCATCTGATTCGCCAAGGAACGGGTTTCCAGTTCCTGCTTTTCGTAAAGGGTGATGAATTTGTCCAGCTTGGCAAAGAGCTCGCTGGCGTTCTCCCTAAACTCTTTGAGTTCACTCTCAACTACGGACAAACGGCCATCAACAGAAGTCAAACGATCTTCAACTGAAGTTAAGCGACCCTCAACCGAGGTGAGTTGCGTCTTAATTTCCTGAAAGTCACCCTGGACTGCTTTAGCAAACGGCTCCAGAGCCCCGACAATAATTTCTTTCACGTCTTGTTTGGTGATCTCCGCCATACTCGGATTATATCACAAACTACTCGAAAGATGGCAACTTCAAAATAGGTACCCAGAAATGAAAATCCGCGGCGGAATGACTTCTGGCGGCTGGTTTTATGGTAGGTGCTATGCTATAGCATAGCACCTTCGTGCGTAGCAAAAGTGGGGGGGGTTCCGGAGATACCATCCGCGCACGCGGCAGGGTATTCGCCCGTATTTTTTCTCATGTCCCATTAATACGCTGGAGCGGATTAATGGGACAACTTTGCGGAGAGAGAAAATATGAGGCCCGACACAAATGAATAGTGTGTGGGCCTCTTATACTTTATTTTTGTCATTCTGATCCCGAGCCGCGTTGAGGGAGAGGAATCTAAAAAATACGAGGCTCATACACATATGTGTTGAGCCTCTAAATACTTGATTCCATAAATTTTCCTTTTTCTAGAGTTTCAAGATTATCAGGTTTTCTGTTTTATCAGCACTTGTCCTTCGTAGCTTTAGCGAAGAAGGATTATCTTCTTCGTCTCCGTGAAATTGCCTGCCTGGAGACGATAGAAGTACACCCCGCTCGGAAGGTTACTCGCGTCAAAAGTAACGCTGTAACTTCCCGCAGGTTTTTCTTCATTCACCAGTGTTGCTACTTCCTGTCCGAGCGTATTGTATACAGTCAATGTCACGTGCGATATACAAGATACCATATACTGTATACTCGTCGCGGGATTGAACGGATTCGGATAGTTCTGGGACAGGGAGAAGTTTTTTGGGATTCCGGATGTTTCACGTGAAACGCCGGTTGCGGTGGAAAGTACCACGCGGTACAACCCGTCTCCGGTTCCCACAAGAAGCGTGTCTTCGCCTTCCCATGCGAAACAGATTACTACCATCACGGGAACAGCTCGGTGTTCAAGGGCCATATATTGCCACTTATTTCCCCCGTCGATGGAAGAGAAAATTCCGGTACCGTCATCCAAACCGGCAAAAACGCCGTATCGAGAGGACGAGGCAAGCTCGAAAATTGATGAGTATGTCCCAATAAAACCGTCATTTATCGGTATCCAGTGCACCCCTTCATCATCTGAACGGAACATTCTACTACTTTTGTACCTACTAGTGTAGATGAAAAGCGATCCGGTGAGCGGGTCTACGGTGATCTGATTCACTGTTGCTTGTGTTTGATTCGGATCCTGTATCAACCCCTCGTTCGCCCAGTTCCATGTGGAACCGTTGTCAGTGGATTTAAGAACACCATTTGAAGTGGCATAGAGATTTCCTGACACATCCATAGTAAACCAACCGATTGGCCAGAAGGACGTTGGAAGATTGGGCACTATTGTCCATGTTTTCCCATCGTCGGTGGATTTCCTTATTTGAGATCCTCCAGAGAAAATTGTGCCGTCTTTTGCTTGGATAAAGCACCACGCATCATAGCCATACGTGTTTCCGTAGAGGGCATTTTCCCAACTATTTCCCTTGTCGGTTGATCTCCAGATCCCGTTTAGCGCTCCCACGAGGAGTGTTTGTTGCTTCGTAAGAAATATCGAGAGGGTTCCCGCAAAGAAAACATCTTGGAGGCCGTTCGTGAGATGCTCCCAGGTCTTGCCATTATTCTTGGAGCGCCATACGAGTCCATCCCTGAAACCATTTCCCACGGTGGCGACGAAGATCCAACTGCTGTCGTCTACGGCTATTCCATGAATATTAATGTCCTTCCCCTTCAAACTGTCCGGCCAGATATAGGCGGTGTCAACTACCTTCCCGATCTGCCGCTCTTGGGATCGTACCTGCGCCGTCGTGAGGAACGAGGCGCAGAAAAATATACCTAGAAGAACTGTTATTCTTTTCATTTCTCTCACCTCCTTCCTTATTTATTTTTAAAATTTCTTTCTCTAATTACTTAGGAAAATAGTATCATAAAGTACAAGAAAAGTCAATTTATTGGCTCATTCCTCGTATGAAGAAGCTGTAGGTTGTGCCTGGATTAAGTCCATCTATTGAGACTTGCACCGCCTTGTCGGGAGTCAGTATAGAAGGTGTAGTAAACACTTTGAATGGTGGTTTGTTGGTTTGAAATAATTTATCTCTACACTGCCTCAACTCAGAGTCGTTATGAATGACACCACATTGATTTGGCGCGTCATGCCCAAAATCTCCATTATATCTAAAAACATAAATCTGTTTAAAATTAGACCCTGATGGATTCGTCCAGCTCAACTGCACGGGACAATTACTACTACTCACACAATCGAGCGAGGTTGCTTGCAGGTTTTTAATATCTTTTATTATCCCTACCCCCGACATATCCCCTTCTACATACGGGAACACCATCCATCCCGTAACAGTGGAACCCCAGGCGTAGGAGGTGACTCCGGAGTTGCTCTGATCAAACTTCTTCGTGGTTGGATTATAGTATACCGCATACGATGGTTCGCCTCCTTTCATATCCAAACTCACCCAGCCGTCCCAGGCGCCGTTTCCCTGCGCATTCTTCCCGTTCAAAAATCTCGCCCATCCGGAGAGTTGGTTTTTCTGCTGGTCATACTTCGCGGTACAGTTTCCGTCAGGGCATCCCGTAAGTTCATTCGCATTGAACGAGAGCCAGCCGTAGCCGCAGGTGGAGTTCGCGGGACGATTCTCGTTCGCGTTGCACGCTAAGCCGCTCCACGCGTAGCCGCTCAAGGTGCCATCGCTTGCCACATACACGCCGTAGGGAACGCCATCGGTCGGCGAGGTGTTCGAATCAAACTTGATCCACCCGATCCCGTGCGGCACGCCGCCCGCATTCCCCGCATCCGCCCACGCCCATCCGGTTAATGGCTTGATATTCAGATTAAGCGTTGCGGGACTCGAATAATCCGAGTATGACGTGCCGCCGAAATAGGCACGCACGCGATAGATGTACGTCTTCCCCATCGCGAGCCCATTATCAAAGATAGGACCTACACTGCTCACATTGCTCCTTGGGCCCGCAATTGCTCCTCCTATCTGCGTGAAGGTAGTCCCCCCGTCATCACTTCGCTCGAGATAGTAGTTGAACTCGGGGAAGGTGTTATCCCATGTAATCTGCGCGTCTGCGGTGCTTGGATTTCCAGTGTGGATTACTGACACCGTTGCGGCAAGCCGCTGGGGCGCGTTCGCGACCGTCCTCGAATCCTGATTCGAAAAATCGGAGCATCCGATGCCTCCCGCGCCGTTCTCATTGCACGCGCGCACCTTATAGAAATAGGTGGTGTTTGATGCCACGCTCGCGTCGGCATACGAGGTGCCGCTTGTTACCTTATCGAGATAGGTCATGCTTGACGGCGAGGTACCGCGCCACACTTCGTAATAGTTCTGCCCACTGCTCGGCACCTTGCTCGCGTTCCATGAGAGATTCACGGGAGGATTCGAGGGAGTATAGGCGTAGCTCGCCGCGAGATGCGAGGGAATGGTCGGTACCGCAATTGCCGTTGCGTACGCAGAATACACCGCTTGGCTCGGCGCGCAACCGATGCTCGTCTCCGAACTCTTCATTTGGAATTTGTACACAAGCGAAGGATTCAAACTTCCGGCGGTGCTGTAAGAGGTGAGGCTTGCGGGCACCGAATCGAGTACGGAAAAGGAACTGAAATTCGTTCCGTCCGTAGATGTCGCCTCCTCGATAATAAAGCTCCCCGTGTAGGGCGATGCGGGAACCGTGCCATTCCACGCAAACGCGAGCGTCATCTGCGCGTTTCCCGTTCCTCCCTTCGAAGAGGAGAATGCGGGCGCGCCAGGCGCGGGCATATCCATTGTTCTGGCTTTCGCGCTCGCGGACCACGCGGATACGTTGCCGCTCGCATCATACGCGCGCACCTGGAACAAGTAGGGCGTCGAGATCGACAGTCCTGCCATCTGGTAACTGTTTACATTCCAAATAGTCGAGGTGGTACTGAAACCGGAAAAGAGGTTAGACGCATTCGCTTCATACTTAATCTCGAAGTGATCCGTCGCCTGTTGTGCGTCCCACCCCAGATCAATCCGACACGCGGAGATTGCGGTCGCGGCAAATCCGATGGGCTGTCCGAATCCGCCGGGACTCCCGGTCGTCGCGGAGACCACGCTTGATTGTGCGCATCCCGAACTATTGCACGCGTCAACACGGAAATAGTACTGGGTCTCTGAGGAGAGTCCCGCAAATGTATATGCAGTGGCATCCGGAGCAAGTGGAATCACCTGATCGGTTGAGAAGTTTGAAAACTGCGACTCGTGTGCCAAGAGGCCTGTCGCGTTCGTCGCGTTATTCGTCCATGAGAGCGCGACGCGCGAGGCGGAGAGTACGGACGCGGTGAGTCCCGAGGGCGGGGCGGGCACTGGGGACGCGGCAGAAACAAGCGCCGCTCCCGCAAAAAGAAAGAGCACTGCCGCCGCAGACCATAGCCAATATCGGTTGCATCTCATCGGTATTCTTATTGTATCAAATTCGGGAGAGGTGGGAAATAAATCCTCACACCTTCCTGCGAGGTATTACCCCCCCCCGCAGGAATAATTCCTACGCCACTCATTCATCTTAACACCTATGCCATAGGTGCGGGGATAAATCACCGCAAGGCGCCGGGCGATGCTTTCCACGCTTCGGTGGAGAGCACCCCTTCACGCTCGAACCGCGCTTCGATCGTGTAGTCGCTCGTGAGGTTTTGAGGCACCGAGAAGATTACCGCATCGCCCGTCATCGCTTTCGGTATGAGCGGCGCGCCTCCCACACCCGCGGGCGAGAGGTTGATTTCTTTCAAGTTGGCGCGCGGGATACTGATCGTGCCTCCCGGCGCGGCAGGGGCGGAGGGTTGTGGGGGAATCGCGCGTATGCGAAGGAAGGGGGAAAACTCCGAATAATACTTTGGAACGGTCGCGCACCACAGCTTAATCCCCAGCGCTTGAATATTTATCGGGCACTGCAATCTTGTCTTGAAGGCGCGGACTTTATAGAAAAAGTCGGTGTCGGACTCATTGAGCATGGTCGTATACTTGTTATAAGCGGCGTACGTGGCGGCAGGAATCCTTCCGAGGAGAGCGGGGGGTTCTTTGAGATCCCGCGTCCCCCACACCTCGAAGCCGCCCTGCGCTCCCCGATCCGCCTTCCAGGTGAGCGTAACCTCACGGGGATATTTCACCGAGCCGCCGAGGTTTGAAGGAACCGGAACGACGGGAAGCGCGATTCCGAACCGTTTGCTGATGTCAAATGTCGTGGGATCTTTGGTAATTGCCTTCACGATGATCTCGTAGGAGTTCGCCATGGAGAGGAGTATGTCGTCGGGAATCTGGAAATCGTAGGCGCCGCGCGAGGCGGGGTATCCCATCGCGATGTCTTTCACGATTTTCCACCTGTCGGGATCAATGAGATAGATATCCACGGTGGCTTTTTCGGGAATGGATTGCGAAGTCCATCTAATAGGGAGTGTTCCCCCCACCTCATACGACGCGCCCTCGGTGGGCGAGGTAATCAAAAGAGACGCCTTGGGAATCACGTGAAGCAGAGGTCCCGTAAGCGGGGTGCCGCGCATAATAGTATCCGCACCGTTCAACGCCATATAACTCGTTACAACAGTTGAGCTGCTTACCGTGCCCTTCAGATCAAATACTTTTGTCTCGCCTTGAGAGAAGGAGAGTGGTGGAGAGAAAAATACGTCGTAGTAGCCAGGATAGAAACTTGTTGCATCTGCAATTTTTTTTCCATCTCCGTCGAATAAGGCGAGGGTTCCCGGTTCCGCGACCAGGTTTCCGTCGGAGAAGGAGAGTTGTGAGATTTGATTCGAGTTGCTCCCATTTGTGATATTGAACTTCAGGAACGAGACGTCGCTCTGGTTTTGAGTGACATCACGCTCGGGAGGAGTACCGGGAAAAAGCGAGGCCCCTAGGGATTGCGTTATTGAAAAAGAAAGGTCCTTCTTTATGGTGCTTAAGTTGCTATCCGTGTTCACCGCCTGCAGGGCTCCATGAATATAGCTCCCCGATGCCGCGTTCGCGGGGATAGAAATCAGAAAGTATCCGCCTCGCTCCTCGCCGGGGTTCATTACAAATGAATATCCTTCTTGATAAGCACTCCCCGTATCATCTATATAGAGTTTGTATGCCCAGTCCCCCATATCGGAGAGGGGCACTTTGAAGCGTGATGCCCCGCAAGGCGCGCTGTCATTATTTTGAATGCTGAACCAGTAGCTTGTTTCGGAACCAGTGGAGGCGAGAACATAAGAACTGGGGTTTAGACTCGGATAGTGGCGCACACATACGGGGCTTTGAATTTTGATATCAAGTGTCGTTCCTGATGCGTCTGCCTTGACTACTGGACCAAGTGTAATGCCCAAACCCGGATCCGCGAAAGGAGCCGCGTTCACGTTCAGCGTCCAGGAATCCGGGGTAGCTCCATTGGGTGTCATATCAAGAAGACGGGGAAAGGGGAATGGAAAACCGCCTACATATCTATTTACAAGGACCCCTTGCTGATTTGAAACATAATACGGGTCATTCAGATTCGCATCGAATCCGATGCCGCGGCGATACTCGAGATAAAAGGGGGCGGTTCCAGCGGAAGAAGGCGCTCCCGGGAGAGGAGTTTTAATTTTTAGCCCGCGAATTCCCGAAGAATTCTCAAGGGGCTTCAGCGTATACGTCCCCGACTTCGTAATAGTTGCCAACGAAGAGTTATCAAGCCATCCGAGCTCTTCCTTGTAGAGCGCGTTCATCTGCAGGGCATACCCGCCTGTTCCCATTACGTCGAAATGATTCCCGTATTCTTGATGGGTGCAATCACGGCCATAGAGCACATGACCGTCATTACATACCCACGCGTTCGCGTGGAGCACGCCGAGCGCATGACCAAGTTCATGACTTAGCAGATCATCCAAGTTCGTCCATGGAAACGGCTGGGCGCCCCACCAGGAGGGATCATCCGGTTTAGCAAGCCCAATATCGGACGCGGAGAAAGTGTACTGGACGCCGTTTACAAAGTGAGTGTATTTGCCGACACTCGAAAAGCCCCCCCCGCACACATTATTCTGCGCGCCGCCCTGAACGAGAAACGCCACATGGTCGTACTTTGAGAGGTTGAGCTGGTAGCGCTTTACGATATCCGGGAATCGCGGATCGTCCGGCCACGGCCACCCGCTGTATCCGTCACATGTAGAGTTTGTGGGGTAGGTATACCACCCCACCACATCCCCCGTCCAGTAGGTTTTGCCGTAGGACTGCTCCTCGTAAAACTTCTGGAACTGGCCGTCGAAAATTTTCTTCTTCGCTTCCTCCACCGTAAACGGAGGGGTCCCTGAATCAAGAAAATTCACGAGCACAAAGAGCGTCTTCTGCGGTTCAGCCGCATTGAGCGAGGGGGTGCCCGTCACCTCAAATGTCGCGGGGGAAGCGAGCGCGGCGACATTACTGCCAAGCTCTTTTCCCTGGAGGCGAAGGGTCGTTCCAGAGACAAGTGGAGTTTGAAGCCCCACCGGATACAATCGCACTCGCTCCCCGCCGGTCCTCAAAAAATACTCCTCGCGCGAAGTGCGGTTCTTAAAATCATCGTAATGAATGGTCTCGACTTTGCCGGTCAGTGTTACATCTCTTTCAACATGTTGCTGTACCTGGTTTGGAAGACGCGATGCTTCTTCCCGGCTCATCGCCTGCGCAAGAAACAACGCGGGATTTTTCTCCATAAGCGCGATCATGGACGCCTCCCGTTCCCGGGCAAGCGAGACGAGCGGCTCGATCGGCATGGTCCGCCCTTCCGCGTTTATCTTCTCATACGACGCGGCGAGCGCCGAGAGGTTCCGCGAAAATCCCAGAGCCCGTTCCTCGATGCGCGCGGCTCCCTCCGGAGCGCGGAGCGCGTCTGGAGCGGGTTTTTGGTCGCGCGCCGATGGCACTCCTCCCGCGATATCTCCAATCGCCTGCACGCCGAGATTCACGAGGCACCCCATCCGCACGAAGAAGTTCGTCTCCTCCCGCGTGCATGGGGCGCCCATCCCTGCGGCGAGAGACCGGAGCGGCAAGAAAAAGAGCGCGAGAAGGAGAACTCCCGCGAAGACGGCGCTTAGGAAGTCGGACTTCCTAAATTGCGTGGTGCTCTTGCGCATCGTTCTCGTCATTATACCAAAATCAGCGGCAATGAGCCGCTGATGTTCTAATCTAAGGGTGTCCAACCTCCTTAATTAAGGAGGTTGGACACCCTTAGAACTATTCTTTTACGCAGATCTGTTCGTTTTTATTGCTGACTATTCCTTGACGCCACCCCGGCGGGCACCCATTCTGTACGTTATAGCCATTGCATGAAAAGACTGTGCCACTGCCGTTATAGTACCCGCACCATGTTCCCGGGGGAACGATAGGTTGGCCGTTCACGGTCGAAGTCCCTATAACTTCCAGCGTGCCGTGTATGGTGAGTGAGGCGGGAGCGGTCGCGGGAGGTGGGGGGGTGTTTGTTCCGTATCGGTAGACCCCGTATAAGGGAATGGGCGAGACACAAGTGTAGGGATCAATACAGATGTAGGATTGATATGCGTCAGAACCAAAATTGTATGTGCTGCCAGGACTGGTCCCATCAAAGAAGAGCATGCCGTTCATCTCGCTACTCGTAGAGGGGCAGTCAGCTTTGTCAGAAACCTTGTCGCATGAAAGCCGTTTAGTATTCCCGGTTGGAGGGGGGAAGGAGTCGGTACTACCAACGAGGTGCCACGACGCCGAAGCTTCTGTTGTGGTATCCCTATAAAACCTATACACGTCATACCATACATGGGAATTGGCAGGGCAAGTGGGGTCGCCCGACTGGGGATCATTAGAACAAAAACTGGTAGTAGTGCGCTGCGTATACGCATCGTATCCGAAGTCACCGGGGATTGGTACGGTGCCACCGGGATAATTTCCATTAAAATGGGAGATGCGGCTACACTCCTGGTCTTGAGAGCCCTTGTCACATGAGAGTTGTCGAATCGGGTTCCCTTGCGCGTCATACGGCGGCTGGTCTTGCCCGTAAGTTCCTTGAACCGTCCAGGTCGGATTTGAGGCGGGGGGTGCGACCGCGACACCCTGTATTGAGAAATTTCCATTCTTGTCCATCGTAAGGAGCGGCGTAAATGCGCTTTCGTTGCCGATACCGAAGGAAAGTGTGGAATTTTCGGCTCTCGCACTGAATATTTGCGCACCGCTGTCCCACGAAAGAAGAGGTGAGTATCTTTGGCTCGCGCTCGTACCTTTTATAAGAATGCCGCCTATGTTTCCCGCGCCTTGCACGATAAAGGGAACTCCTCCGTGAGCGTCCACGTCGTAGATCCCGGAAATTCCGCTTCCGCTACCGGTGCCGAAATCGGTCCACGCCCAGCTGGTGCTCGTCGCATACTGCATTTTGTGGTTTACAGGATCGAATGAGATACCTCCTTGAGGGGTAAATGAACCGTTACTACCAACAGATCCGAAATAGATAATTCCATTATTATTCAAGCTTACCCCCTTCGCGGTAGAGGAGGTTCCCACCACGAGATTTCCTTCCTTGAATTGCAAAACCGAACTCGTATCCAAAGGCGTCGCGGGCTCCCCTCCCGGAGGTGTCGTCGTGGGACCTATGTATCCCGCCCGCACGAGGTTCACGAGCTCGAAGGCGGCGATGAATACCAACACGACCGTGAGATACACGAACGGATTGCGATACAACCGCTTCGCGCTCCGCATATTTTTCTTGCTTCTCATAACATTAGTATTATACCACAAAGGATCGTTTTAAAAATTAAAAATTTTAAATTATCCTCAAGGGGAGGATCCGCCTTTGGCGGAAAAATTATCGGGATATGTTATAATTATAGCAAATGGAGCAACCTGCAAATATCAACAAAAAAATTTTGATTACCGGAGGCGTGGCGCTTGTCGTCGCGTTCGGCATCGCGGGATACTTCGTTGGTGAGGGGCGCGGCATGGCGGAGGGCACCCTGCAAGGTGAGGCAAAATATAAAAATGTAGTGGAGGCGATTTACCCGAAGCCGCCGAAGGAACTGCACTCGATTATCGGTACTGTGACCGCGATTTACGGCGCGACGCTCCAGCTCGAAGCAAATAACCCGACGGATTATCTTCCGCATACGGACGGCTCACCTCGCGTGAAAGAAACCTTGATGGCGAACACGACTCCCGCTACCAAGTACGTGCTTGTGGATTACTCCTCGATTGACACGCGGGGCAATCCGAAGACACGCTCGCTCGCATTCTCCGCTATAAAAACGGGTGCCACCATTACCGTAGAGACCGCCGCGAACATCATGACCGCACAGAGGTTTGACGTCACGAAAGTCACTCTGGTAAAGTACTAGGGATGAACCTTATTCCTACCGTTATAGAGAAGTCGGCATACGGCGAGCGGGTGTACGATATCTACTCGCGCCTCTTAAAGGAGCGGATTATTTTTTTGGGCGGCCCTGTCGTGGACCAGGTCGCAAACAGCGTGATCGCACAACTTTTGTTTCTTGATCACGAGGACTCAAAGAAGGATATCCAGCTCTATCTGAACACGCCGGGAGGATCCGTAACCGCGGGGCTCGCGATTTATGACACGATGCAGTATGTGAAGGCGCCGGTCTCCACGATCTGCGTCGGGATGGCGGCCTCGATGGGCGCCGTCTTGCTCGGTGCAGGCGCGAAGGGAAAGCGGTTTGCGCTTCCCAATTCCGAAATTCTCCTGCACCAGGTGATGGGCGGCGCGGAAGGCCAGGCAATCGAGATTGAGATTACCGCGCGGCACATCGTGAAGATCAAGGATAAAATTAACCAGATTCTCGTGAAACACACGGGGCAGAAGCTCTCGGCGATTGAGCGCGACACCGACCGCGACTTCTATCTCACCGCACAGGAAGCGAAAGATTATGGACTTATCGACGGGATCGTGAAGACGAAGAAATAAAAGACGCTGATCAACGCTGATATAGCTGATTTATGCTGATACGACCCCCGCATAATCCTTATGTGCGGGGGTTTGTGTTACAATTGCACATATATGAAACTTGAAAGAAAAGAAGGACAAATTGAACAGCTCCTCACCCGAGGCGTTGAGGAAATTATCACCCTCGAGCATCTCAAGAACGCGCTTCTCTCGGGGAAAAAATTGCGGGTAAAGTTCGGTATTGATCCCACAAAACCGGACATTCATTTGGGGCACACCGTGCCGCTTCTGAAGCTCCGCGAATTCCAGAAACTGGGGCACAAGGCGGTCTTAATCATCGGTGACTTCACGGCCCAGATCGGCGACCCCTCGGGGCAGTCCGCCGAGAGAAAGCCCCTCACCAAGAAAGAGGTGAAGATGAATATGCGGCACTATCTCGCACAGGCGGGAAAGGTAATTGATGTAAAGCGGGCCGAGGTGCGCTACAACAGCGAGTGGCTCACAAAACTCGACGGGCAAAAACTCACCAAGCTCCTTATGCTCATAAGCGTCCAGCAGATGATCGAGCGGAACGATTTCAAAGAGCGGATTGAGAAGGGTAAGTCGCTTAGAATGCAAGAACTCCTGTATCCCGTGTTTCAAGCATACGACTCGGTGATGATAAAGGCTGACTTGGAAATCGGGGGAAGCGACCAGAAGTTCAATCTTCTGACCGGACGAACGCTCATGGAGCGGCTTCGTATGAAACCGCAGGATATCATAACCCTCCCGCTTATTGAAGGCACGGACGGCGTACGGAAGATGTCGAAGAGTTATGATAACTACGTTGCGATGAACGACACGCCGAACGATATGTTCGGCAAGCTTATGCGCATACCCGACTCGCTCATCAATAAGTACTTCGAGTTGCTCACGGAAGCGAATCCGCCGAACAACGCAAACCCGTATGCCGCGAAACTCCTTCTCGCGGAAACCATCGTCGAAATGTACCACTCGCCACTCCTTGCACAAAAAGCGCGGGAAGAGTTCAAACGCGTGTTTTCGAAGAAAGAGACGCCATATGACATCACCGACTTGAGAATTAGGAATTTGTGTCCCTTCGGGACATCCCCCGCAGGGGGAGAATTAGGAATTATGGAACTATTGCTTGCGGCGAACGTGCCCTCGAAGAGCGAGGCGCGGCGGCTTCTTGCGCAGGGCGCGGTGAAGCTCAATGAGAAGACGCTCATCGATCCCGACACAATGCTCATCCTTAAGGGAGGTGAGATTCTGAAGATCGGCAAACACCGGTTTTTCAAAATTAGATTAATTAGAAATTAGGTTAATTAGAAATTCCTATTGCACCACTATCTTCCCCATTTCCCCTCGCGAGGCGTGGCCCGGAACGTCACAATGAAAGGGGTATGTCCCTGGATTTGGGATACTCAAGGTTATGGTTCTCGTTTCGTGCGGCCCCACTCCCAAGCCGATCGAGGCGAGCGCGGGATCGTCGAATTTGAACACATGCGTTTCATCATCTCCCGAGATGAGCGCGATCGTAAACACGCTCCCCGCCTGCACGGTCACGACGGGCGGCGCGAAACCGTTCGCGCCAGAAACGGTGAGTCGCTTCGCGCCTGAAGGAACTTGATCTCCCCGTATCGGCGCCGACTGCGCGATGAACCTTACCGGTCCCGGATTTTTTACCGCCTCCCCTGAAGGGGCGCCGCGTTGCGTCTCCGGGGGGGAGGAGCTTGTAGTATGCCCCGCAGGTACTTGGGGCGGCTCTCCGGAGGGGATAGAGGAAACCGGAGGAGGAACATCGGGAAATGCCGCGCTTGAGGTGCTCTGAGGAGGCGTCTTCAAAACAGTATTGAGGCGCGTCAAGGGTGCAATGCCGAAGATCCCGAAGAATATGATCGTGAGCACTACGAGCCCGATGAAGAGCACGGTGATGATGAGGCGAATGGTGTCTTCCATGTGCTTCTATTATGACATAGAAGAACAAAACCTCCCACATGCGGGAGGTTTTGTCTTTCTGTGTGCGGTCAGGGGGAATCGAACCCCCGTCTCAACCTTGGCAAGGTCGTATTCTACCACTAAACCATGACCGCAATATGGCGAAATCCTAAATCCCGGCTTCTTCCGCCAGAGGCGGATCCTCCTTTGGAGGAAAATTCTAAACAATAACCAAAATTCGAAATCGTAATAATCAAAACACGAAATTCAAAACTCTGCGTTTCGGATATTGGAGAATCGGAGTTTCGAACTTATTTTAAATTTAGGGTTTTGTGCTTAGGATTTTAAGGTGCTGGGGGCGAACTTGTCGGACCTTTCACATACGGCGCGCCGACGGGCCCATGAAATGTTCGTGCGCTATTTTTTTTCTCCGTGTTTTGCGTCGAGATACCGGAGAGAAGCGCTAGTCCAAAATATATCACAAGTGTGAAGACAATCACAACAAGCGCGCGGATGGCAAAACGTTTCATTCCGTTCTTTTCCATATTGTCATCTTTCCATCTTTCCATTTCGTACTCTCTGCGTCCCCGAGCCGACTTGAACGGCTGACCTCTTCCTTCGCAGGGAAGCGCTCTATCCAACTGAGCTACGGGGACATACGCTACTCTTTCCGCTCGTATTTTATACTTTACTCGACTTCATGTGAATAGTGTGGGGTCTGTCGATCCCGCACAGAAAGCCGCTGCTTTTGTGCTGGACATGGCTACGGGGAATCTAGAACCCCAGTATATCCGCAATACTCTCCAAAAGCGAGGGCTCGTGCTCGATCTCAGGGAGCTTGTCTTCAAGGAACACCTTCACCTTCTCCGCCGTCTCCGAGTCAATCGGAATATGCAGCACGCGATGCACCGCCGATTTCCGCCGTATGATAAGCTCATCCAGACGGTGAGGACGGGAATAAATACTGTAATCCTCGAGTTGATCAAGAGGATACATAGCCGCGGTGCCGATATGACACCCATCTTCGTCTATCGTAAAATCGAAGGTCTCGGGGCGCTTGTTCCCCAAGACCAGTACCATCGAGCCGGCGATAAGCAGAAATATGGCGAAGAAAAAATTCTGCTGCCACAAAGCGATCCCCACAAGCGCAAGCGTGATGATACCGGCCCACGCGTGCCACACCACACCCTTCGGTACAAAATCAAACTCCGCCGCCCGCCAGCTCACTCCCGTCTTCGGTTTTTCTTTTTCTCCTGTCATACGCCACAATTACATGATTACCTTAAAAATTAAAAATTTCAAATTAAAAATTACTTCTAGCAGCTCCAAGGGGAATCGAACCCCTATTTACGCCGTGAAAGGGCGTCGTCCTAACCGTTAGACGATAGAGCCTTTACTGCAACCTCACGCAATTATAAAGGGTATTACACCGCCGTGCCAGTAGCGGGGTGTCCAACCTCCTTAATTTAAGGAGGTTGGACACCCTTAGGCATCCTTAATAGTTCTCCGCAACCCTTCGGGAATATGCACAAGCAGTTCGTAGGGAATGGCGCCGCATATCTCCGCCATCCGCGCGATACTGTTCGGATCCTTGGGATCGGCGCTTACAACAACCACCTCTTTGTCAATCGCCGCATCCGGTACGCGGGAGACGTCAATTGAAGTGATATTCATGCTGACTCGCCCCACGATGCCGCAGGGAATTCCGGAAACGGTGACGAACCCTCTATTCGACAATCTTCGATCTATTCCTTCGTGGTACCCGACCGGAATGGAGGCGATGCGCATTCGTTGCTCCGCCTTAAACGCGGCGTTATATCCGACGTACTCCCCCGCCTCGATGGTTCTCAAGGACGTGATGCGCGTCCGCATCTCGAGCGCCGGGCGTAGACTTATATTCCCGACGCCTGAATATATGCCGTAGAGTCCGATGCCGATTCGTATCACATTCGCGTCAATTCGGGATGAGTAAAAACTTCCCGCCGTCTGGGCGCAATGGAAATATCGTATACTTGGAATTTTTTTCCTCGCTTCCGCGGCGGCCGCATTCCATTGCGTTATCTGGCGCGCGACATGAGGCGAATGGGAGGTGTCGGCGTCCGCAAGATGCGTATATATGCCCTCGAGCGCGATCTGCGGATTTTTTGCGAGGAGCGCGAGCGCGCGATCGAGCTCATTGAGCATGATTCCGTGGCGGTGCATTCCCGTATCAACCTCGAGGTGGATTGCGACACGCAATCCCGAGGAAGCCAGCCGTTCCAACTCATCAAGGCTTATTACGGCAAAGGATACTTCCTTGAGGGGGCGCTTCTTCAAATTTTCGAGAGGCGTATAGCCGATAATAAGGATGGGGGTCGTGATGCGCTCGTTCCTCAAGACGAGCGCCTCAAAAAAAGAATCAACGCAGAGAAATGGGACGCGCTCCCCGCGGAGTATCTTTGCCGTCTCCACGAGGCCGTGGCCGTATGCATTGCTCTTAAGGACGGGCGCTACTCCTTTTCCGTACAGGTCTTCAAATGTATGGAGATTATGAAGTATCGCCTCGCGGGACACGGTCACTTCGACTAATCTTTGATATTGGAACTTCCTTGCGCGCAATGCGCGAAAAAGGCCCCGTATATAATGGAAGTGATCCATTCTTTATTGCGGCATCGCCTTCGTAAATCCCGTAATGCGCCATGTGCCGCCTATGTTCCGCACCTTCATCGCCACAAACTCCCCCGAATCCATCTCGATCGTACTCGTTGCGCCATTATAGGCATCAATGATCTTCCCCTGCGCCGTGTACGATCCGTCGCGGTCGCGCTGAAGATCAGTGATGAGTATGCCTTCGGGCCACGGGCTCGAGGTGTAGCGTCCCGGCGCCCAGCGCGGATTCTTTTCCCATCCTAGAAGAAGCTCCGCGGAGATGAACGGCCCATACGCACTCTGAATCAATTGCGCGAGCGTACTCGTCGGCGCAAGGAGCGGCACGCTTTTAAGTTCTGCCCCAAACCGCGCGACAAGATTCCGCACCGCCTGCTCTTCGCGCGCCGTAGCATTCCCCGCCGATGAAGATGCTTGCGTTGAGGTTGCTGCGGAAGCGGCCGGAGCTTGAGGCGCCGAGGGCTTCGAGATAGCAAGTATCACTCCGATGCTCAAAGCGAGCATAATAAGAGCGATTGGAATAATAATCTTTCTCTTCATAGTTATTCTTTGTTGCGCATCCGTGGACGGTTCTTAATCTGCGGAAATCAATTTCTGATAAGCCACTCCGCTACTATAGTATTCATCTCCCTCTTGTGTCCATCGAACCCGTGGTTCGCTCCTTTGATAATCTTATACTCCAGCTCCGGGCGATAGCGCTTCAGGAGGGCCACCGCTCTCCGCACATCTTTCGGCCACGAGAACTCATCCTTTTCGCCGTACACAACAAGCGAGGGTTTTTTGAGTTTCCCGAAGTAACGAAAGAGCGGTTTCGAGGAAAGCTTCACCTTCCCGAGCGCTTCATAAAACGGAAACACGTTGTAATCGCCGTCCGGATTCGCAATGTCGTAAAATCCCTGGTAGGAAAAAATACTTCCGGGGAGGAGTTCGGGAATGATATCTGTTCCCTTCCCTGCCGCAATTTTTCGCTTTGACTGTTTCAAGGTTTCCCAAAATTTTTTCTTGCCAAGCTCCCGATAGTAGATACCCGTATCATCGCCGCCACAGAGGAGTACATATTTCTTTACCTCGTTCTTTGGCTTGTAATGATCATAGACGCAGATCTTGTTTGCGCCGGTCGAGGCACCTGCGAGATAGAAGGTGTGATACCCTTCTTTTTTCAAAAACGCGATTGCGCCGTCAATGTCCGGCACGCACTCTTTTATTCTTTCATACGCCATACCGAAGCGTTTCTTCACCTCCTTGCGTCCTTGTGTTACCCGAAATGTTTTCACAAAATGCGCGCCGCGGTTATTGAATCGGAAAAGCGCAATGCCGCGCCGCGCGAATATGGACGCCATACGTTCGTTCTCCTCTTTCTTATAAAACACGGACGAGCTTCCGTTCCCGTGCAGGAAGATCGTAACAGCTTTCGTCTTCCGTTCCGGTTCGTACAAGAGTCCGGGCAAGGCGAGCCCGTCTTTCGTTTTGAACTCCACAAACCGTGGAGAGCATTCTTTCCTGTTCATTGTCGTTATGATACCAGAAATAGGAATCCCCGCATCAACCGAGCCGCAATATACAGAAATTGTGGGCGTAACATGTGCGCTCTATCAATACTCTCACGCTCTTAGCAGGTGCTATGCTATAGCATAGCACCTGTCATACGACCTGTTGCGTTGTATATATCGTCATCGTCATCTTCATCATCTTCTTCTTTCTCCATTTCCTTGTTTTTTCCCATGCGTCATGTAAAAAATCTATGACTTTTAGCGGGTGCTATGACATGTCATAGCACCCGCTACATCACCTCGCTTTGATAACATTGTTCGCAGTATACGATCTCGGGGCGGTCGGGGGTGTAGCTTGTTTCAAACTCGTTGGGGCAGGGTGTGTCGCCGTGAAAGTGGATGGAAATATTTTGGTACGCAGGCGCGCCTCCTGATTCCTTATTCCTTATATAATTATACTTTTCCCCTGAGTTATGCGAGGGACTTATGGAGTTTATTATACACCCACATGTATAGAAGCAGATAACGCGGAAATGGACGCAAATCAACGCGAATTGTCTTTCTGCATTCTTCTCTGTGTATTCGTGGCGTGGTCTGCTCCTAAATTTATGAGATGATTGTCCCCTCGAATTCCTTCCCCAGAATAAGATTCTTGAAGTTCTTCATATGCCTCCCGTTCACGATAACGGCATTGATCCCCGCTTTTTCTCCGAGACGAGCGGCAATGGGATCGACGGGCGCATGCGACCCCGGAGACCATTTTTTCGGGATGAGCTTCCGGTACTCTTTCCACGAAATCTCGTGAAACGGTTTTGCATTTTTATACTCGCGCGGATCTTTATCGCAGACGTATGCCGGCTTCCCCGCGATTATAACTTCCGGCACGCGGAAATCCTCGGCAAGCGCCATCGCAACATAGTCCGTAGACCACCCCGGATGCCAGCCGCTTGCGACCGTCACGGGATATGTGAGCTTCCCGATCTTGCCGCGCGTGTCAATCACAACAGGATTCGCAACTTCCTTGAAGATCGCCCGCACGAGATGCGCGTTCGTGCGCGTCGCGTGAATCCCGAGCCAGTCCTTGTCCTCGTCCGTGAGCTTCGTCACCTTCGCCGCCGCTTCTATATAGGTACGCGCCACCGATCCCCCTCCCACAGCAAAAACAAAACGCTCACCATGGGAGGTGAGCGAATATACGAATTTTTTAAAATTGCGCAAGAACTGAATATCAATGACGTCGGGGTACAAGACCGACCCGCCGAGCGCTACTACCACTGTTTTCCCAAATGAGTATTGCATCCTTGAATTTCTAATTTCTAATTAACCTAATGACGAATTAAATCCCAATGAGCAAATTCGTTTTAGACATTCGCAGATTGGGCATTGATTAGAAATTAGGAATTAGACATTCGTTATCTTACACCAGAGGTGCTTCCTTTTAACTCGGTGTGTTTCTCAACACTTGTCACCTTGTTCTTCTCATCCACGAAGACCACGATCGGCACGATGTCCTTGTACTCCTCGGGTGTAACCCACGCCTCGGCCAAGACGATGATCTTATCGCCCGGATGGAAATGCCTCGCCGGAGGACCGTTCAGGCAGATGTCGCCCTTGCCGCGGGGCCCCGGCATCGTATAGGTCTGCCAAAAGATCCCGTTCGACACATTCGTGATATTCACGTATTGGAACGGCTTGATGCCGCTCGCATCGAGAAGATCCTCATCAATCGTAATCGAGCCCACATAATTCAAATCCGCCTCGGTCACGGTCGCTCTGTGTATTTTTGACGAGCAAATTCGAATAAGCATAAGACTATTGTACGGCGAGATTACACTTTTGCAAGGAGGATTTATAGAAGCCGACTATACCACGAACACGCGGATAGTCTCTGCGTCATTCTGCGAAGCTTCTGCGTAATCTGCTTCTATCGTCTTTCGGGCAGAAATGACGAAACAAAAAAGTCAGTGTATTATAGTTCTCATGCCATCTTCTCTTATATTCAAACCCAATCCGGGAAAGAGTCTCGCGATTGATGTAAACGGGAAAACGTACCTGCGCCTTCCCATCAAAACGCCGCTCGTGACTCAGAACGACACGCTCGACGCGCTTCTCGAAAAATACGTCATCCCGCATCTCGAGCCGGGAGATCTTTTTTGCATCAGCGAAAAAGTGGTGACGGTACTTCAGGGAAGAATCATTAATATGAACGACATCAAGCCCACGAAGTTCGCGCGCTTCCTCGCAAAGCACGTACGTAATCACTACGGCACCAAGGACTTCAAGGGATTCGGGCACGGCACGCCGATCGCGATGCAACTCTTTATTGAAGAGGCCGGCTATCTGCGCGCTTTCTTCGCGGCGGCGGTTGCGGCTATCACGCGCCCCCTCGGCATTAAAGGCGCCTTCTACTTACTCTGCGGCAAGCGGGCAAAATCGATCGACTGCCCGATGTCGTTTCTTATTCTCGAGTATGCACACTTCGCGAAGCTCGCGCCGCACGACCCGAGGGGCGTCGCGAAACACATTAAGGAGAAGATCGGCCGCGAGGTAGTGGTCCTCGACGCGAACTACCGCGGCGCGTTCTCCCTCGGGAAATCGACGCGGAAGATCTCCGAGAAGTTTATTCAGAAACTCTTCCGCGACAATCCGCTGGGGCAGTCCGACGAGATGACTCCTTTTTGCATCGTGCGGAAAAGCAACTAGGCAAAAATATAAGGAGATGAAGTGTGCGCTCCGGGGCGCTAGGCCAAGCCCCCACACCTACCTTGTAGGTGTGGGGGTAAGTCTTACCCACTTCATCTCCTCATATTTTTGCCCTTTTCGTTCTTTTCTGCACGACTTTTTTTGTTGGTGGGGTTGGGGAAGGTATTTGACCCCGCGATGCACGGGGCGTATTGTGGGGAGAGATACCCTTGATAATTTTTCAACTTTTTGGAGAAATCATATGAACAACCAGGAGAATATCAAAGATTTTTTGAATCCGGAGAAATATCCGTTTCCGGATACGGTCCCTCTCCCGCCTCACCTGAACCCTTTTTTGAATGACGGAGTGGATATCATCCCCGTTATTATCTACAACCCGACCTTCCAAAATATGAAGGTGCCGGTTGCCTTGCAGATGCTCGAGGATGCGGAGAAAAAGGGGTTGCTACGAGGAGTGCATACGCTTGTTGAGGCAACTTCCGGGAACACGGGGTACGCGCTTGGTATTCTTGCTCCGTATTTTGGGATCCGCAGGGTGATTGCGGTAGTAAAACGCGATACGGCACCCGGAAAATTGGAACAATTACGGCTTGCGGGAGTTGAAATTCATTTTGCATCTCAAGATAAAACACCGATTAATGAAGCAAAAGAGATGGGAGCGCAGGATGGATATCTTAATCTGAATCAATACGGGAATGATGCAAACTGGAAAGCTCACTACGGCTGGACGGGTCCTCATGTGTGGAAACAAACCAATGGGAAAATCTCCGTATTTTGTGCGGGACTTGGAACCACCGGTACGCTTATAGGCGCTTCAAGATTCTTAAAAGAACGAAACCAAAAAATAACGGTGGTCGGGATTATCCTTGCTCCGGAAAGTGCGATTCCGGGAGTAAGAACGGAAAAGGATCTTAGACAGATAGAATTCGACTGGGGAAGTTTCCTTCATCGTGCAGAACTCGTGGAGACCAAATCCGCCTACCAAAAAAGCCGTGCATTGTGCCTAGCCGGTATTATGGCAGGTCCGAGTTCCGGATTTGCATATGCGGGCGCCCTGAAATTCATTCAAGAAACGAAAGAAGCCGGACAATTGGACGGGCTCCGCAATTCTGAAGGAAGAGTGGTGGTCGCATTTACATGCGGAGACACACCGTTCCCGTATCTTGAGAAGTATTCCATGATATTGGACTCGGAGGACTTTAACCCCCTCGATCCCCTACTTGTACAACAGTAGGTGATCTATATATCCCGCGAAATCAACAAAAAACCGCATTCCAATCATTTCTGAAATGCGGTTTTTATCCCGTTAGAAGCAGAAAACCCTGTGGCTTGCCACGGGGATGAACCCCACACTCATTTCGTGGGGGGTGAATGCCTCGTCCCGTGGCGAACGCGGGGGTTACTACCTCATGTGAGCTTCTCACAGGATTTATATTTCCCCCAATACTTCCAGTCTCTTGCCTTTGCATATATACTCAATAGCAATACTATTCTCACGTATGCGAATGTGGCATAAAATCTTCCTCATCGCGCTTATACTCTTTGGTGCGGCCGCGGCGATGTACCTTCTTGCGATACGGCATCCTGTTACTCAAAACGCATCGGGTGATAGCACTGCGATATTAGTGGTTGCGGCGGAGAATTTCTGGGGCAGTATCGCGCGAGAGATCGGCGGAGCCCGCGTGCGCGTACGCTCGATCGTTTCCGATCCGAACGCTGATCCGCACGAGTATGAGACGGATGCGGGAACCGCCCGCGCGGTCGCCGAAGCCCAGTACGTAATCGAAAACGGCGCGGGGTATGACAGCTGGATCGGAAAACTGCTCGAGGCCGAACCGAATCCCGACCGCAAGACGCTCAAGGTCGCGGATCTCCTCCAAAAGAAAGAAGGTGATAATCCCCACTTCTGGTATAACCCTGAGTATGTGAATCTCGTCGCGGCACAGATTACGCACGACCTTACTGCAATCGACCCCCAGCACGCCGGCACGTACGCAATGAATTACGTGAATCTGCAATCATCGCTTGCCCGGTATCAAAATCAGATTGCCGAGATCAAGAATCGGTTCGCCGGCGTGAAGGTCGCCGCCACGGAGGATATCTTCGTCTACCTTGCGGAGGCGGCAGGCCTTGATCTTGTCTCCCCGCCCGCGTTCATGCAAGCGGTCGCGGAAGAGAACGATCCACCCGCGGAGAGCATTGTGCAGTTTGAAGATCAGCTCAAGAGCCGCGCGGTGCGCGTCTTGGTGTATAATCAACAAACGATCACCCCGCTTACCAAGAACATGAAACGACTTGCTGATGCGCACGGCATCCCCACGATAGGCATTACGGAAACTGTGCAGCCGTCCGACGCTTCTTTTGAAGCGTGGATGAATGGAGAAATCGCGGCGCTCGCGCGGGCGCTTGCGCAAGGAATCTCACGATAATCAGATGAATACCAATACTCATCCCGTGGTTGCCGTCGAACAATGTACCGTCGGATACGGGAATCACACCGTGTGGCACGATGCGACCTTCTCGATACATAAGGGCGAGTTCGTCGCAATCTTGGGACCGAACGGATCGGGAAAGACGACGCTCTTCCGCCTTCTCCTTGGTCTCCACGCGCCGCGCAAGGGGAGTGTGCGGATTTTGGGCGCAACGCCGGAACGCGGCAATCCGAAAATCGGCTACGTGCCCCAGCGGCATCCTATCTCGAGCGACATCAGCGTGGAAGTTCTTGAGCTCGTGCGTTTGGGCGTAGACGGCACGCGGTGGGGATTCCACTTTTTATGCAAAGACGACCGTGAGATCGCGCGCGAGGCGCTTCGCGCCACGGGCGCTGAGGACCTGGCGCACCGCGCTTTGAGCACACTCTCGGGTGGAGAACTTCAGCGGGTATTTCTCGCGGAGGCGCTCGTTGGAAAACCGGATCTTCTTCTCCTCGACGAACCGACCGCAAACCTCGATATCCGGCGCCAGGGAGAGCTCGTCCAACTTGTGAAGAAGATTGTCACCGAGCGGCATCTTACGGCGATCCTTATCGCGCACGACATCAATCCCCTCCTTCCTGTTTTGGATCGCATCATCTACATCGCAAATGGGAAGGTCGCGACGGGAACACCCGAGGAAGTCCTGAACTCGCATACGCTTTCATCGCTCTACGGCATCCCGATCGAGGTTATGAAGAATGCGGCGGGACGTATTGCGGTCTTGGGCGCCGAAGAGCTGCATCACCATCACCATCACGATCACGCGAGTCAAGAACACCATCATGGATAACCTTTCCTTCAGCTTCAATCTGTTCCAAGACCTGCAAGGCATGTGGCAGTACGCCTTCATGCGGAACGCGTTCGAAGCGGGGACAATTGTCGCCTTGATCGCGGGTATCATCGGCTACTTCGTCGTGCTCCGCCGATCGTCGTTCGCGGCGCACGCGCTCTCGCATATCGGATTCGCGGGCGCCGCGGGTGCGGTGCTTATGGGCATACCTCCGATGTTCGGTCTCTTTGTCTTCACGAGCGGCGGCGGCATCATTATGGCGCTCCTGGGGCGCCGCGCCGCGAACCGCGATGTAGAAATCGGCACCACGCTCGCTTTCATGCTCGGGCTTGGCGCGCTCTTCATAAGTCTCTATAGCGGCTACGCGAGCGAAGCATATTCCCTTCTTTTTGGGCAGATCCTCGGCATCAGCGCAAATGACGTCTTGGTGACGCTTATCGCCGGCCTCGCGATCCTCCTCGTATTCTGCGCCGCCTACCGGCCGCTTCTCTTCTCTTCAATCGACGAAGATGTTGCCGAAGCGAAGGGTGTTCCCATGCTTTTTGTACACATCATCTTCATGCTCCTCGTCGCGTTCGCGACCTCGATCGCGGTGCAGGCGGTCGGCATCCTCCTTATCTTCGCGCTCATGGTAACACCCGCGGCGATCGCGGCGCGTCTCACAAAACGCCCCGTGCGCGGCATGCTCATCTCGGCAGTGATTGCGCTCGTCGCAACATGGTTCGGTCTCTTCGTCTCTTTCTATCTCCCTTATCCCGTAAGCTTCTTCATTACCGCGAGCGTCTTCGCGTTCTACCTTATCGTGCGGATCGCGACCGCAAAAAACACTGGCGAGACCAGCGCCTTGACGCAACATTAGAAGATAAAGAAGACGGTTGCCAAAAAAGAAGGGTTGGTTATCATATATCACGACATGAGTCCTCATACGTCATCCGCGCGAACCGCCGCGCTTCTCGGTATCGCCGTATTCCTTGCGCTGGGACGGTACTCCCCCGCGGCGCATGCGGACACGAATACGATAGCAACAACAACTTACGCAACCGCCACGAGCTCATTACAAGCAAAGATCGACGCCCAAAACCAGCAGATCGCGGATCTGAACCAGAAGATTGCGGAGTACCAAAAAGAGCTCGACCAGGTAGGGGCGGATAAGCGAACGCTCCAGCAGGCAATCCGTTCACTCGATCTCGAGCGCAATAAAATGCAGGCACAGGTTGCGGCGACACAGCGCCAGATTAACGTCACCCAACTCGAAATTCAGCAACTCGGCGGCGCGATCACGGATGCGGAAAAGACGATCGCAATGGACCAGATCGCGCTCGGGGAAGCAATCCGGAGTATTCAGCTTGCGGAAAGTGAGCCGCTCTTCGTGCGCCTTCTTTCATCGAACACGCTCACCCAGGCATGGCATGACGTGAATATGACGATAGAAGCGCAGGACGCGCTCCGTAATCAGATCCAAACGCTCTCTACCCAAAAGACCGCGCTCGCCGATTCGCGGACGGTCTCCAAGCAGAAGCAGGAGACGCTCACGTCACAGAAACAATCGCTCACTTCCCAACAGCAATCGCTCGCCGCAACCGTAGCATCTAAAAACCAGCTCCTCGCGGAGACGAACGCGAAGGAATCCATCTACCAGAAACTTCTTGCCGAAGCGGAGGCGGAGCTTGAGAGCTTTTCCGCGTTTTCCCGGAACGCGGGCGGCTCAAAGCTCTTGGGAAGCCAGACCGTGTGCGATTCATGGGGCTGTTATTATAATCAGCGCGATACGGCGTGGGGAAGTGATCGTCTTAATAACACGAAGTACACGCTCGCAAGCGATGGCTGTCTTGTAACCGCTGTCGCGATGGTGATGACGCACTACGGTTACCGCGACGTGACGCCCGTCACCATTAATGCAAACCCAGCAAACTTCGCTTCGTATTATCCCGCGTACCTCTCATACACTATTTTCGTAGATGGCATGACCGTAACGCGGAAGAGCGCGTACCTAGACGCGACGCTTGCGACGGGGCATCCGGTGATCGTGGGCGTACGAGCCTACGGCGGAACGCACTTCGTGGTACTTATACGCGGCAGGCGGGGGAACTATGTGATGCGCGATCCATACCTCGCGGACGGCAAGGATGTTGATTTCGCTTCGCACTATTCGGTGCGGAGAATCTTCAACGTCACGAAACTCGAGATCAGCAAATCATAACCGAAAGACGGCAATCAAACGCGCATCCGCCACGGGTACTATGAGGCCTCATAGTACCCTCGTGCATTACCGAGCGTTGGTTATTTTCTCTTATTACGTCCGGGCCAGCAGACGGGGCAAGGGTTTCTTCCTTTATAGCGATGTCCTCTGCCGCACACCTTCTCTTTTTTCTCGGGGGCGATGTTTTGGAGATTGCCATCCAGAAATATCGGCCGCATGCCGAGCACTTCCTCCTTAACATCGAGCTTGTCCGAAATCGGATTCAAAATATAAATCGGCTTTTTGTAATGGAACCCGATCGCCGCTTCGATGAGCGTGTTCCCGCCGATATAGCCGGGGATGCCGTTCTTTTCGTAGTTCAAAACAAGCACCACGTCACCTTTCTTTACTTTCTGCAAGTGATTCTTGATGAGCCATGTCTTGCGGCCGTATTGCTCCGGATTTTTGAACCAGATCTTATAGGTTTCGGGACGATAGTCGCCGCTCTGCTTCATCTTCATCGCCGTATACGGGAGTTTCACGGCGAATCCCATTCTCCGGAGCTCTTTATCCGCCTCGATCGCTTGTTTAAAAAACGCGGCGCTTGAGCAGACGGTGACGGATTCTTTCTTTTTCATGTTATTTCTTTTCTTTGATATCTTTCGCGAGCTTCTCGAGCTGCTCCCGATCAGCCATCGGGCCGCCCGCCGAGGAGATCCATCCTTCGTACTTGTCGAACCAATGTTCCTGCCCCGAGAGATACTGCCTCCACTCGCCGCGCTTCATGTGCTCCGTGCCATGCAGGGGAACGAGCTTCATGTGCGCATGATCGATACCGGTACCTTCCATGATGAGCCCCACGCGGCCCACGTCATGAAAATAATCCTCGAGAATCTGCGCGGCTTTTTTTGCCGCGATAATAAACCTTTGCAACACATCGTCCGGCATCTTCAACACATCACTCCCGAAATGCGCTTTGGGAATAATGACGGAAAAGCCCTCGGTATTCGGATCGATCGCGAGGAATGTCATAAACTCTTCATTTTCCCAAAAGCTCGCGGCCGGTATCCGTCCCGCGGCAATCTCGCAGAATATGCACTTGCGTTCGGGAGTTTTCGCTTCGTAGTCTGCCATATCAATGTATACAGCATACCACAATAGCGTACCGTATCCACGCTTCGGTTCAGATTCTTCGCGTCATAAAACAAAAAAGAAGATGGCACAAGTCATCTTCTTTTTTGTTTTGCGGTCGTTTTTGGACGATGTTCGAACATTTTTTGAACAGAACCCCGACTAAGGAAGCCGCCCCGCCGCCGCTCGCTAACGCTCGCCAGCCAGCCAAAAAGTTTTCTTTACATTTTTTAATTTGCGCGCGCCGATTTTTTTCTTCTAAAAGGAAAAGAAAACTTTTTGACTGGCTTCCGCTCCTGACAGAGCGGGCGGCGGGTGCGGCCTCTTTTTGTATTCGCTCCGGCATGGCGGAATTCCCCCCAAACCCCCCTTCCGCCATGCCTCCGCTCAAAAGCAAGCGGGCAAAAATTCCTTCCCCCCAACCCCCTTCCTTTTTGCCCGCCTGCTTGGGCTTCACCCTGAAATTTTTTCGGCGGACGGGCTACAAATAAAAAGGGTGGTGGGTGGGTTTAGAAGTTATCCACGAAAGAAAAATCACTTTTTACTTTATCTCCGGCTACAATTTTATCAATGGTCGTCTGTAAAAATTCCTTCATAATTCTTAGTTGATGATCTAGCTCAAGAATACCGAAATTCTTATTCGCGTCAGCATCAATTTTCTCAAAATTACTCCCCGTAATTTTGTTTGTTGGATAAGATGCTGAACTATGATATAGATTTGCGATTTCCTCTTGCTTATTTTTAGGAAAGAAAGGAATTTTTACTTCCGACCAATATTTCATTGCGAGACTTCCACCTTGACCCCCAACCGAAATATAATCTAAAACCCCGACCTTTCTTAAATAGCGTAGAAAGGAAGCAACAAAAGCACTTTCAATTTGGTTATGATTTTTCTTTCGTAAAACGATGCCGTGAATATTTGTAATCAATTTTTCTTTCGGATTTGCGAACATAATACATTTTCCGATCGATCCCTCGGCAGAAAAAATTATGTCGCCCTCCGATATTGTTGAAAGCCCTTGTGCACTTCCAAGATATTCATATTTTGAGACTGTTCCAAAATCGGAAATGTTTGTCGGTCTTACTAAAATGTAAAACCCGTCTCTTTTCTTGTCAGAGTAAATGCTTTTCCCTATAGCTGAAACCTGTAAGTTTTGTCCACGTCCAATGTCATAACCCCAATCCTTAATCGTTCCTGCATCGTGAATGTAGTTTTTCATTAAAAACTGCTTTTGGATGTAACTCTCACAATAAAAACCTGCGTCAATGCGAGAAGTTTTTTGCAAATCATTAAGATTGGGGAAACGATAAGAGAAACTTTTCGCTTTTTGATTGTCAGTCAACTCCTTTTCAATGATTTCAAAAATTTTTTTCTCATTAACACGTATCCATTTTTCTTTTTCAATGATTGCCCCGACTAACGTTTCTACAAATTTTATTACGCCGTTTCGTCCTTTCTCTGGTGGGAGCGGAATCTGACAATCTAAGAATAATTTTTTTGCGTGTCTGATCGTTGCCCCTTTTGAAACTAGAAAGTTTAATTGTGTCTTGAAAAAATCATGTTTGAGAAAAGCGAAAAGATAATATTTGTTTTCCCTAACTGGCATCTTGTATAGCCCACCCGAAAGCATATGATCTGGATAATCCTTTTCCAAAATAACCACTTCGCCAACATTTGAATCTTTTGAGATTACGATATCTCCTTCTTTAAGATGCAAATTGACGAATTTATCTGGGAGAATGGGCACAACACTATCTTCGCTAAACGAAAACGAAAAACTATCAGGTTGCAACGATTTATTGCGAATAAAAAACTTATGTGATTTTGAAATATAAGCATCCGATCCGACTTCATCGCCTTTTATTAAATCACCGGAAATAAAATCCTTAACAAATTTGTAATCTCCCTTGCCAAGAGTAACTTTTTTATAATTGTGAGGCGAGAAAGACGCCCTATTATTCAATAGGTCGACAATGTTGATTTTCTTTGGAATATCGACGTATTGCATATCTCATTTCAGGAAAAGCTTTTTGAGCGTTTCTTCTTGCGCCACCGCCCATTTCCTAAATTCTTGAATGGTTTCCGTAAATTCTTCATCCAATACGGATTCTCCTTGTTCGTTTATTACCGTCTCAAATGTTTCCTCATCAATTTTGTATATCGGATTGAAATATTTAACTCGATTTGCGGTTCTTATTTCGTAACCAATCCGCTGTATATCTTTAACAAAAACCTCGTAGCCTTCGCTATTTAACTTTTCTAATTCCTTTTCTTTCGGTTTGTAAGCAATAACAAGAGTTGTATTTACACCTGTTTCTGCGAATACATTTGGAGGTAAATCAAAAAGGGCAACAATTCTCATTTTACTTGCCAGCCACCTCCGGGCACTTTCCCACCTGTCTATTGACGCAATCGAGTTTGATAAAACAATACCCACCCGTCCGTGTTCTCTTAGAATTCTGTAAGCGTTCTCAAGGAAAATAAGACCTGGATCAATCCAACTTCCAGAGCGTGCGACATTCCATAATTCGTACATTTCAGCGATTTGTTTCTCATGTTCAGTCTTTGGCTCAAATTTTCTGTTTTCGCCGAATGGCGGATTGGTTAGGACGACATCGAATTTTAATAATTTTGTGTCATCAACCCAATTATCCCAATTTCCATTTTTATGCTGTTTTGGATCGAGCGCAACGAGTTCTTTTTTTGTGTTGAATTTGTATAAAATTGAGCCTTTATCCGGCTGGTATTTTAACGTGGCATTTCCATCGCCGTTAAGCAACATGTTGAGCTGTGCCAATTTGACCATTTGATCATCATTATCAACGCCATAGATATTACGATCGTCCAAATTACCCTTTGCATTAACGAAGCTCATCGATAGAAAATCTGCAATACCCACTGTGGGGTCAATGATAGATTCCCCAAACCCAGGATTAACAATTTTCACTAGAAAATCGATTATTTTTAATGGCGTAACAAACTGGGCTTTGTCAGTTTTTGTAAATTCGTTTGAAAACTTATAGAAAACGAGTTGGTAGAGGTCAGAGTCTGCCGACCGGATGAAGCTATAATCCTGTAAATTTTCCACTATAGAACCGATTGCTCTCGCATGGCTTTCATCTTGCCAGTTGATCGTCGCTGTATCGACCGAGGGTAGGATGACATTATATTTTTCTGCTGCATCGTTATAAAGTTGGCGAATTCTTTTTATAAAAGATTGAACATCTTCATCGCTTAACTTAAAGAATTGCTTTTCCGAGTCAGTAATAAAAAAACTCAAAACGGCTTTTTCCGGTTCCGTTTGATAAAATTTCAGATGTTTTTTGTCGGAAGTTGTCTTTTTGTATTCCTCGCTCCGTTTTTCATCAAAAATTTTCAAGGCGAGCATTTCAATCAAAACCTGATAGCCGCGCGGATTACGAAGGCCAACGCGGTCTAGCGTTTTAAGTATATTTGAAATGGCATAATTGATTTGAGAACTAGACGCTCCAGTTATCGGATCCAGATCGTCAACTGTTCTTTTGCTCCTATCAATTTCTTGGGTCGCATTTACGCGCTTCATCAGTCCCTCAAAAGACGGTATGTACTTATAGCTATCTGTTAAGTCTAGCGAGAGTTGGCCTGTTGAACTCTTGTTTCCCTTCTGATTTTTTGATTCGTCGTACCGAATAACCGCACCGTTTTTTCTCTGAAAGATATAAAGCCGTTCGGTATCGTAATAGAAACCGAGACAATAATTTCCTTCTGATTCTTTTATTTCCGGTTTGATTTGAGAAGTAAAAACCGTTTTTATGTCTTTTCCGTCAGATTTTTTAAATTCTATTGCCGCGACTAGATGGTGACGCAACCATTCAACCGCATCGTCGTCCTTTTTTTCCCGCCACTTTTTATAAAAATCAGACCATTTCTTATCGTCGAAAATACAGGCGTCAATTTTTATGGGGGCTGAATTTTTATTGCCTTTCGGAAAGTAAATTTCTGCACCAATATAATCCTTTGAATAAAGCCCGCTGTTTATTAAGGAACATATAAATTGCCATTTATAATATTCCTCGTTCGGTTCGCCCCTTTTGTTTTTGAGAGAAACATTGTCTATGTATTTACCGTCAACAGGCACAAAAGATTTCGGCAAGGATAATATCTTACCATATTTCGTATCAAACTCGTTTTTTGCGGTTAAAAAACTTGTGTTCATAAATTTATTCGGAACGTAATAAATTATCCACAGTAACCCCTAGAGCGTGGGCGATTGCGTCTAGGGTTTCAACTCGTGGATTTGTAGTCACTCCTGATTCTATTTTTATGATTGTGTTGTAGGTAACACCAGCGAGTTTTGAAAGCTTGTCTTGGGAGATTCCCTTTTTGTTACGGTGTTTCTTAATATTTTTAGAAATCGTTGTCATGTGTATAGTAGTTATTTACTATCCGTAAAGTAGGTACTATAATTATAGTATGGAAACATTGGCCTATATACATTATAGCAATTCTTCAGAATCTTCACAATCCTCAAAATTCACAGGGAGTTCCCCGTTGCCCGCGCACTGGGTGGGTGGGGCAAGGGCAACTCTAAAAATAATAGCCCCGCAAAAAAATTTCAGGGTGAAGCCCAAGCAGGCGGGCAAAAAGGAAGGGGGTTGGGGGGAAGGAATTTTTGCCCGCCTGCTTTTGAGCGGAGGCATGGCGGAAGGGGGGTTTGGGGGGAATTCCGCCATGCCGGAGCGAATACAAAAAGAGGCCGCACCCGCCGCCCGCTCTGTCAGAAGCGGAAGCCAGTCAAAAAGTTTTCTTTTCCTTTTAGAAGAGAAAAATCGGCGCGCGCAAATCAAAAAATGTAAAGAAAACTTTTTGGCTGGCTGGCGAGCGTTAGCGAGCGGCGGCGGGGCGGCTTCCTTAGTCGGGGTTCTGCTCAAAGAAAGTTCGAACATCAATCAAAAACGACCGCCAGATTGTACTTTTTGCGAAATCGTAAGAGGTTGCCTCGGCGCTTCGCGCCTCGGCATGGTATTTTTCCGCTATAACCCAAGCATTTTTGAGGGAAAACGAAAGCGTCCGCTCGGCAATGCGGAAGTTCGCCGTGCAAAGCACGGGCAAAATGAAATTTTGCAAACCAATCTTTTTTCTTTCGCCTTCGGCGAAAGGTTGAGCGTATTTTTCGATTGCCCAAAAACTAATTTCAACACAATATGGACAACATAAATTTTCAAACCAAAAAGATTTTTCTCTATGCTCGCAAATCCACGGACGAACCAGAGCGACAAGTGCTTTCCATTGAGGCACAAATGTTTGAGTTGCGAGAATTTGCCAAAAAAGAAGGACTGAATATCGTCCGTGAATTTGTGGAAAGCAAAACTGCCAAAGAGCCGGGGCGAGAAATTTTTAACGAAATGATAGCAAGCATAGAGAAAAATGAAGCCGAGGGAATTTTAGCGTGGCACCCCGATAGATTGGCTCGTAATTCCATAGACGGCGGACGGATAATCTACTTGGTGGACACTGGAAAAATAACCACGCTAAAATTTCCAACTTTTTGGTTTGATCCGACACCGCAGGGAAAATTTATGTTGTCTATCGCTTTTGGGCAATCAAAATATTATGTGGATAATCTTTCGGAAAATATAAAGAGGGGTATTCGCCAGAAATTGCGAAATGGAATATGGCCCGCTTGGGCGCCACTTGGCTATATAAACGACAAAAACGCCCGTTGTATAGCTGTTGATAAAGAAAAGGCAAAGTATATCAAGCGGACTTTTGAAATGTACGCCACTGGCGAATACCCCCTCGCTCAAATCCGAAAGATTATCAATTCCTTGGGCTTGGTTGGCAAGAAAGGCAAAATGCTTTCCGTCTCAAATTATCAGTATATGCTCAAGAACAAAATCTACTACGGAATGATTGAATATAACGGCGAACTATATGACGGAAAGCATGAACCGATTATCACAAAGAAACTTTTTGATTCTGTTCAAGAAGTGATGGCGAACAAAAGCAAACCGAAATCGCCAAAACTAAAACCTTACATTTTTAGAGGATTTTTCCGTTGCGGAGAATGTGGCTGTTTTATCACTACCGAAACGCAGAAAGGTCATAACTATCTGCGATGTACTAAACGGAAAAATCCTTGCGAGCAAAAATATGTTCGCGAAGAAATCATCACTTCTCAAATAAAAGAGGAAATCAAAAAAGTTTCTTTGTCTTCCGCTTGGGCAAATGCTTCAATCAATTATTTTGAAAACGAAAAAATGAAAATTGCCCAAGCGGAAAGCTCTTTCGCCCAAAAAGCGAGAAATGAACTTGTAGAGATAGAAACAAAACTTGATCGTTTGCTTGATTTACAACTGGACGGCAATTTGTCGCAAGCGGAATATACCGCTAAAAAGCACAAGCTCATTCTTGCTAAAAAGGATTTGGAAGAAAAAATCACCGCTTTTGGGCGAAAGAGCAATAATCGGTTCGAACTTGCCATTGCTTTTCTAAAAGAGGCCAACCAAGCCGAAAAATACGCTCAACAAGAAAATCCCGAAAGGATTCGGGATTTTCTTAAAAAGATTGGTTCGAACTTCCGCATTGCCGACCGCACTTTGGTTTTGGATTTCAAAAATGCCTTCAAAATTGCGGAAAAATACCATGCCGAGGCGCTTTGCGCCGAGGCAACCTCTTACGATTTCGCAAAAAGTACAATCTGGCGGAGAGGGTGGGAGTCGAACCCACAAGCCGCTTTTTACACGGCTACAGTTTAGCAAACTGCTGGCTTACCATTCGCCGCACCTCTCCCGAGCTTTCTTGATTGAGCTTACTCCACTATCTCTCAGTTCTCAAGGGTTTGTACTGGATGAGTACATCCCTGACACTTCGTAACACTTCTCATTGAACTCGATTGGGGTGAGATAGGCAAGGGATTGGTGCGGTCTCCTGAAGTTGTACTCCACGAGCCATTCCGTGAGCGCCCGG
>JAKAHD010000006.1 GCA_021815205.1 bacterium | reverse complement strand
CACACCCTTGCCGAATGGCTCCGCTGGTACAACGAGGAACGGATTCATCTCTCGTTGAATGGGATCACTCCAAGAGAAAAGGCCGATCAGTACTTATCCACTGTCACCCCTTGATGTTCACTATACAGGAAAGATGTGCTCTTATAGTATGAAGGAGTAGATTACATGAAAGAACAAGTCCACCAAGAGGTTGGGCAATTTTCCCGCCTTATGGTTTTTGAAGATAGTCCTCAAAAAGCAGAAGCGGCCGCTCGAATTGTAAAAGAGAAAACAAGGAAAAAAGACTGAAAACCTTAATCTTGGAGCCACCTCTCGGATTTGAACCGAGGACCTTCACTTTACAAAAGTGTTGCTCTACCGCTGAGCTAAGGTGGCCAACCGCTGTTTGCCCTTCCGAAGCTCAGCTGCGCTTGAGCGAAGGAGGGAGCTAGGATGGCAACTAAGACAGTATAGCAGACGAAAATTTCTAATGTCTAACTCCTAATTTCTAACCAACGACTAACGACTCATTAGGTCAATTTAGATTAATTAGAAATTAGTTATTCGTCTACTGTAGATTATTGTATTGATCCAATATCTCCTGCGCCGTGAGTACCCGGTTGTAGATGCGGACCTCGTCAATCGAGCCGGTAAAATAATCCTTCGGCGTCCCCCCTAAAAGCGCTCTTCCGATCTCAAGGCTTGCACTATCGGTAAGCGTAGTTGATCCAAGGGTAGTGGTAGTGTCCGGCTGACCATCCACATATAACCGAAGCAGGCCGCCGTTTCTATCATACACCGCGACGCCTTGATGCCATAGTCCGTCATTTACGGCCGTGTTTGAGCTCACTCCCGCGGTGCCGGCGCCGTCGGCATAGAACTTAGTGGCAAGCACATATACCTGGAATCCGGTATTCGTTCGCTTGGTTACAAGCGCTCCCGATGAAGCTGTGGTTTTGAACCATACCACGATCGAAGCGCTCCCCGAACCGAAGCTGAAACCCTGCGGATTCTGCGACTCGATGTAATGAGTTCCGTTCAAGGTGAGGCAACTCCCCGCCTCGCAACTTGAACCGGATGCCCACGTCGGACCGCCATAAAGCGTTCCATTATTTCCAATTCCGGATGCGTCGTAGGCAGTCGAGCTTGTATTTTCATCGAAATGCCAGTACCCCACAAGCCCCGTATCATACTTAGCGGATATCCTCCCAAGCGCATCGATCGCAACATCATACATAAGCCCGTCCCCTTTTCCGTCGTTCAAGGTAAACACTTGCGGTGAAGGAAGATATCCGGTAATCGGATTGAAGATGGCGTCGATTGTACTCGATGTCGAAGGGTTTCCGAACTGGATGCCGTTTCGGAACGAATAGGTGCTTGCAACCGTTCCCGAGGCGTACGAAAGCCCGCTGAAAAGGATGTAGTTTTGGGCGCTTGCATTATTCGACGTATGGATGCCCCACCGCGCGCCGTTCTGCTGCGCCTTCGAATTCTCCTGCGCCTGCTGAAGCGCGGCTACAAACTGCCCACCTTCCGATTGCAGATTCCTGCCCGCGTTATAGTTTCCTAAGAACGTGATGGCGCCTACCGCGAGAATCGCACCAATCGCGAGCGTGATGAGAAGCTCAATGAGGGTGAAGCCGTTACGGGAATTTTTAATTTTTAATTTCAAATTTTTAGTCAATTTTTAATGCTTCTAATTTTAAAATTCGTAAATTACTACATTACGATTTGATTAAAAATTTCAAACTTCAAATTTCAAATTTAGAACTGCGTGGTGAGCTGATAAATCGGGACGATAATCGAGAGCGCGATGAGGCCGATCACAAACCCAATCACGAGAAGCATGGCGGGTTCCAAAACCGACACGAGCGTTTTCAAGGAACTATCGATCTCACTCGTATAGAATCCGGAAAGCGTCTCTAAAACCTCCTCGATGTGCCCCGCTTTCTCGGAGATCGCAATCAGGTTCACTACCGTCTTCGGAAAATACGGTTCCCGCTTAAACGCCTCCCCTACCGTGAGTCCCTTTGCAAGACCTTCGCGCGAGATGCGCACTAAGGATTCGCGGAGATTCACATTCCCGACCGCTTGCGCCGTTATCTCCAAGGCGTCAGTCAGGGGAATACCGGCCTTAATGAGCGAAGAAAATGTCGCGGCGAAGCGCTGCAGTGCAATCTTCTTCACCACATCCCTCACGACCGGAATTTCACTCACGATACTGGTCACCAACCGCTTAAACACAAGGGAGGTCTTGTAGGAAACAATAAATGCCACACAACACCCAATAAGGAAAAGAAGGATAAGAACCCCGTACTGGCCGAAGAAAAGCCCCACAGCGAAGACAACCCGCGAGAAAAGCGGCGGCTGGAATCCCGATTGTGAGAATACGCTCGCGATCTTCGGGAGGGCGAACATGACGAGGAAGATAAGAATGAGAACGGACGCGGAGAGAAGGAGGATTGGATAGATAAGTGCGCTCCGCACCTGATCACGCATTTCTTTTTCCTTGGTGAGTGATCTCGTAAGGTTCTCGAAGACCGTATCGAGACTCCCGGAGGCCTCTCCCGCGCGGATCAGATTGATATATACCTGACTGAATACTCTCGGATATTTGGTAAAGGTCGAGAAAAATGTCTGGCCCCGCTCGAGGTTTGCCTTCACTTCAAGAAGGAATGATTTCATGGCGGGCTTGTCAAAGTCCTCGATCAGGATATTGATCGCCTGGAGCAGCCCGGTGCCAATCTTGAGCATTAGGGCGAGGTATTTCGAAAGGAACACCTGGTCGGTGAGGGTGATCTTCCCGCCGAAGAGATTAATGGTCTTTGCTCCCCCTTCGGAGACCGGCTTGATGCTTACCGGCTTCAATTTTCTCGTAACGAGAAATTGCAGGACCTCGGAAACGTCTTTGGCCTCGATCTGATCCTCTACGATCCGTCCGTCTTCCTGTGACGCGAGATAATGAAACTGCATGAATTTCTCTACGAAATACGAATTACTTACTACTATACGAAAAAACCGGCGTGATGTCTATTGTATATCGTATATTCGTACAAAATTCGTATTTCGTAGCATGGGTATTATTCCCTCATTACCCTGAACACCTCCTCGATCGTGGTCATCCCAAGCTCGACTTTCCGGAGACCGTCCTCGAACATGGTGATCATCCCCTCTTCCCTCGCTTTTTTACGGATTACATCGAGGTCGAATGTGGGGCTTATGATAAGCTTCCTGATTTCTTCGGAGATGTTCAACACCTCGAAAATACCGATACGGCCGAGATACCCCGTATGGTTGCACGCATCGCACCCTTTTCCGCGATAGAACGTCTTCGGTGCGCGTACCTCCTCCGGCAAATTCAATTCGCGGATCTGCTTTTCAATATTCAAAAGCAAATCCTTGCTGGGCGTGTATGACTCGATGCAATCCATATGGATCTTCCTTGTAAGACGCTGGGAGGACACGGCGTTCAGTACCGCCGAGACGAGGAAAGGAGGAATTCCCATGTCCATTAGGCGCGGAATGGCGGTCGGCGAATCATTCGTGTGCAAACTCGAAAGTACGAGATGGCCCGTTAACGCCGACTGTACGGAGATGTTCGCCGTCTCCGCATCGCGGATTTCGCCAACCATAATGATGTTCGGATCCTGCCGGAGGATCGAACGGAGCCCCGAGGCGAACGTGATGCCGGCGGCGTTATTCACCTGCATCTGGTTCACAAAACGCATATCGTATTCGATCGGGTCCTCGACGGTCACGATGTTCACGGA
This sequence comes from bacterium, assembly GCA_021815205.1. Lineage (GTDB taxonomy): Bacteria > Patescibacteriota > Minisyncoccia > UBA6257 > GWB1-50-10 > JAKAHD01. The sequence goes on along the minus strand of JAKAHD010000006.1, from coordinate 38,250 downwards.
GGGCTTATTTAAAATATTCATAACGGAATAGAGCGTGGTTGTTTTTCCGGCGCCGGTAGGGCCGCACACGAGGAGCATGCCGTAGCTCTTGGAAGTCGCATCGGTGATAAGCTTTATCGTATCATCGAACATGCCAAGCTCACCGAACGAAAGAGGTTTTTGTGCGGCCGTGAGAAGCCTCATCTCGACTTTCTCACCGTAGAACGTGGGGATGATCGAAACGCGGATATCAATCGTATCTCCTCCCACCTTATAGCGGAACCGTCCATCCTGGGGATGCGTGTGCTCATCAACGCGGAGCTCGGAGAGGATCTTGATGCGCGCGACGATCGCGGGGTGGATCTCCTTCGGCATGCGCACGATCTCGTGAAGAATACCGTCAATCCTGAACCGGACGAGCACCGCGTCATCCAACACCTCAAAGTGCACATCCGAGGCTCGCGAGGAGATCGCGTACGAAAGAAGATTATCAACGATCGCGACAATGGGGAGGTCCGCCGCCGCTTCCTCAAGATTCCCTTTCGCCTTAAGTCGAAGCGACTGCCGAATATTGTCTTCAATGATCTTCTGGAAATCCTGCGTAAGCTGCTGCTGGTACAGAAGGAAGCCGCGGTTCAGATCATCCTCGGTCGCAAGGTAGGGTTTCACGGGCGCGCCGAGCCGGAGCGTCAAAAAATCGATCGTTTCAAGGTCGGTCGGGTTCTCCATTGCGACTTCATACGTACCATTCTGATCTCTCGCGAATACAATCACATTCCTCTGCCGCGCGACATCTTCGGGAACACGGTGCAGAACATCTTCATTGATTCCCACCGCTCCCAGATTCACCCGCTCGACGCCAAGCGCTTTCGAAATAAGGAGATAAAAATAATCCCTGTTGATAAGACCGCGGGAGATGATAATCTCCCCCACGTCCTGGCGTTTGTGCTCGGCCTCGTCTTGGAGCGCATCAAACATCTCCCTATCGAGCACTCCCGACTTCGTGAGAATCTCCTTCAATTTTTCCGGAGGCAACGCAATCATTTCCTTATTATTATACCCTTTCTCCCTTGAACACAGAAACGGGCGTCCCGATAAGAACTGCCCCGCACAGATATGACCGCAACTCTCGGAGGCGAGCAAGCTTGGCCCTGCCGACGAGGCGGGTTGCGAGCCGAGAGCGTAGGGCGCGCGGTACCGCAGGAGTACCGCGACGCCCGGTGCGGGAATATCTGTGCGGGGCGGTTCAATGTACAAGATCAAGCTCGCTTCCCGTTTCGTACACGTTATTGTTGTCGCCCCCGTCCTTCGAGTTCGATTGCACATCAGCGGTCCCTCCGGTACCGAACTTCGCGCTCTCCATCTTCGCATTAAGTTCGAAGTAGCCTATGGTAGTGCTTGCCGAGTACATATAGTAGTAGGCGCCACTGTTTACGGGATCGATCGGAAGACGCGCGAGCGGCGCGCCGCTCGAGATTGCGGAGAAGTTCACCGGCACCCAGCCGGTTCCCGTAACAACGGTTGAAGAACTCTGCGTACATGCTCCCGCCCCACCCGGAGGCGTTGTCGAAGCGGTGCAGTACGTACCAGTCGTCCACGTGGGACTTCTTACATCGGCCACATAATGCGCGATTGAGGCATTGAGCGCCGCAAGATCGGAGATTCTCGTCGCGTCCCTGCTTTGTTTCAGAAGTTCTGCGGGATTTAAAACCAAAATAACCGCAACCGCGAGGATCGACAAGATCGCAATAACGACCAGAAGCTCAATAAGGGTGAAGCCGTTGCCTTTCCACTGCTGTCCCATGAATCCCTTTCCTTCTCTCATGTAGTATAGTATACCACACCCACAAAAGGGCATCGCACGACTAAAAGCCGTGCGGTGGGGGCTTGGCTTCGGAGATGAATCTCCCACCTACGAAATCAGGTGGGGGTGAATGGGCGGCGGAGAAGTCCTTCCCGCGGGGTTTAATACCTCACAGGAGGGTGTGGGGATTTATTTCAGTTACGCTAGAACGCGGAGATGAGATCAAGCTCGCTTCCTACCTGATACACATTATTACTGTTCGTACCGCTTCCGCCATCTTTCGTATTCGACTCCACATCAGCTGTCCCGTTAGTCGCGTATTTCACACTCTCCATATTCGCGACGAGCTCGAAATATCCCGCCGTCGAAGAGGCGGCATAGAGATACTCATTTACTCCCGAGTTCACGGGATCGAGCGGCAACCGCGAGAGCGGCGCGCCGCTCGAGATTGCGGAGAAGTTCACCGGCACCCAGCCGGCCCCTGTCACGACCGTAGAACTTACTACGGTACACGTAATGCTTCCGCCGCCGCCCGTAAACGGAGTTGCTCCCGTACAGTTCGGCGTAGCAACCGTTGACCACGTATAAGTTCTTACGTCGGCCACAAAGAGTGCGATTGCGCTATTCACTGCCGCAAGATCGGAGATTCTCGTTGTATCCCTTCCTTGCTTCAGAAGCTCCGCCGGATTCAATACCAAGACCACCGCAACTGCCAAAATTGCAAGGATTGCGATCACAACCAAAAGTTCGATAAGGGTAAACCCGCGTTTCGATTGCTGTTGTATGCTCATGTAGAGAATCAAATAATTCTGACCTTCAACTCCCCCTCTGCGGAACTCTTGAATAAGAGTATAGCATAAAACCGTAAGGGGTATATGTGCATAACTCCCTATCTGTCTATGTTTTCTTGGAGGCGAAAAACTCCCCTATCTTCGATACCAGGTCCTCTATTGAGAGTTGTGCCTTAATAAAATACCCGACCGCCCCGAGCGCTCTTCCTCTCTCAATATCGCTTTCTTGGCCCAAGTTCGAGATAATCACGACGGGCGCGGGAAAGACGGTTGGGTCGTTCTTCATGGTTTCCATCACCTCGAATCCTGACATCTTGGGGAGAATAATATCGAGGAGTATAAGATCGGGCTTATCTTGGCGCAAAAACTTCACGGCCTCCACTCCGTCTCTCGCAAGCGGCACATCATACCCCTCCTTCACGAGCCGCTGCTGCAACAAGCTCGAGAGCATCGGCTCATCTTCCACGAGTAATATCTTCTTTGGTTGCGTTTCCGGCATTTCTCGAATTATAGCAATTTCTCCTCTTAAATCAAAGCGAGCTACCAAACTAAGGAGCCGTCCCATTTTTATCACAAGGATTTCCGATGTTTCTCGAGAAAACCGTCTCGCAGGTTGAGCGGGCACGGTTTCCGCCGAAGGCGGAAGAGCGAAACCGAGAGCGAGCGCACCCCGCCGGCTGGGGCGGGGTGACGCGTGTTTTCGAGAGCAAATTATCGGAAATCCGCCCCCCTTCGAGAGTTGAGAACTTTTTTAGTTGTCCCTCTGTCTCGCCCCGGGCGAGACCACTGATACTCGCTGATAGAGGCTGATCTACGCTGATACGAAAACTGTAATCAGCGGCAATCTGCTCAAAAATCAGCGGCAATCCGTAGTCTTGTCCGAGACAAGACAAGCCGAGACTTTAGGTTGATCGGCCAACACCTTCCTGTTGCCCGGAGGGCAACCACTGATTTTCGCTGATATTTTGCTGATTTTCGCTGATACATATCAGCGGTCATCAGCTCGCAATCAGCGGAGATCAGTACGACTAAATGTAATTAATCCACGCACAGCTTCCGCTACGCGTGCCTTGTTACGACTTCACCCGTGTCACCGAGTTTACCCTAATCCACCGAAGCGAACTTTAGGCACTCCCGGCTCCCTTGGTGTGACGGGCGATTATCCTCTTTGTACTAAGAGTTGATGTTCCCGACTTCGCTGAAACTTCGTCGGGCAGGCCCACTAAGTGAGCGGACTTGCCTTACCTAAAACTTCCGCGAAAGCCCCCACTTGCCCCTCGAAACTCGAAGAGTGAAGTGGGGCCGTACGGACGGATTTCCCGTATACGGCGAGCTTAATGCATTTGTTCTTTCAGTACTATCATTTTGAGTAGTCCTTCATCTGTCAGATGCGCTCCGGCATGAATCATATCCATTAAACCACAAAAGACTTTGAAGTCCTTCTGTTTTGAAGGAAATTGAAGAGGATGCTCTCGAAAAAACGGGATTATTGTTTTTTCCAAGTCATCTCTTCCCGCTACTTCATAACGATAGCAATTCTGATGACGGGGACGCTTATCTTTCTGGAAGTAAACATTTCCGCAACCGAAATATCGTTTCAAATGATGAAGAATTGCTTTATCTTTCTCCACTAATTTGACATAAAATCTCGGTTCGGCTTTTGCTCTTCGTTTCACGTTACCTCCCGTCTTCGGATTTCTCACGTGAACAGTAAAACTTCCTTCCCCATCAACTAAACCAGTTATATATTCTGGTGTGAACATTTACATTAAGAGGAGACCTTCCCCCTCGATACACTCGGGGTACTACGCTCCAGCTGACTTCTGACGCTGCGTCAGATACATTATATCATATTGAGCGTTTATGATAACAACGTCAGATCTCCTTGGGTCAGTAAGAAAACCTTTTCTTACATTCCGAACAAGGCGTTGTCATTTGATCTTCACTACGCTCACCGCCATTCCGTAGCTCGATCAGCCTTTCCGCGTGTATGCGGATTCGTTCGGACTATTGTTTGCTTCCGGATCCTCCAGTCAGCGCCTCGCGGCGTCAGACCTATCCTTCGGCTACGCTTCCGTAGACGTTACGGAAGGAAAAGATTTGCACTTTTTGGCTTTCTTACCTGCCAAGCGCTTTTTCATGTGAGTACAGGACTCGAGAACGTATTCACCGCGGCGTTCTGATCCGCGATTACTAGCGATTCCAACTTCATGAGGGCGAGTTGCAGCCCTCAATCTGAACTGAGGCCGTTTTTATAGGGATTGGCTCCGCCTTACGGCTTGGCAACCCGCTGTTCCGGCCATTGTAACATGTGTGTAGCCCAGGGCATCAAAGGGCCATGCTGATTTGACGTCATCCTCACCTTCCTCCGTCTATAGGACGGCAGTCTCTCGTGACTGCGTGTAACACGAGATGAGGGTTGCGCATGTTACCCCATTGAAGGGAGCGCCTCACGGCACATGCTGACGGCAACCATGCAGCACCTGTCCTCACGTCCTTGTGGGAAGATCTCCCTTTCGGAAGATCGTCGTGAAGATGTCTAGCCCTGGTGAGGTTCCTCGCTTACCGTCGAATTAAACCACATGTTCCACCGCTTGTGCGAGTCCCCGTCTATTCCTTTGAGTTTTAAGCTTGCGCTCGTACTTCCCAGGCGGCTGACTTAACGCGTAAGCTACGCCACCCCGAGGGTCGATACTCGAGACGACTAGTCAGCATCGTTTAGGGCGTGGAATACAAGGGTATCTAATCCTTTTTTCTGCCCACGCTTTCGCGCCTCAGGGTCAGGAATGTCCCAGTGAGCTGCCTTCGCCTTTGGTGTTCCGCACGATATCAACGGATTTCACCCCTACACCGTGCGTTCCACTCACCTCTCACATCCTCTAGCCTGATAGTTTTCCCGGCGGTTCCGGAGTTAAGCCCCGGTATTTTACCAGAAACACATCAAGCCCCCTACGCGCCCTTTACGCCCAATAAATCCGGATAACGCTTGTGGCCTTCGTATTACCGCGGCTGCTGGCCCCGCACCTTTCAAGGTGTAGAGTGTGGACTATATCACCACCCAGGTTTTCACCGGGGGCTCTGCATGTTAGCCATCGTTTCCCGATGACTCCGACCATCTTTCAGGTCAAGTCTCTGAGGGTCCAGCGCCTTTTGTGCTCAATTGCACAGAGGGCGCTGCCTCCAACACCAGATGCACAAATCACTGCGCAAAAGGTGTTGGGTTCCCTGCTGATTGTTTTGATAAAACCAACCCGAGGGCTGATCGCCGCTATCAAAATGTCCCAGCATATAAGCAGAGTTATTCAATATGGATTGCTCCATAAGGTCGCGCCAGATTATCAGCCCTCGCACCTCGAAAGGTGACGGGGCTGGCACGAAGTTTGCAGCCACTTATTCCCACGGTACCATCAACACGCACCTCGCTAAAGTTCGGTGCGAATTTTTAATTTTTAATTCTTAATTTTTAATCAATTTAAAATTGAATAAAAATTTCAAATTTCAAATTTACTCATTCGCATCTCGCCTTAGTGAGATGCGCCTTTTTCCCGTGGAAAAGCAGTTTACACACCGAGGTGCTTCATCCTGCACGCGGCGTCGCTCGATCAGGCTTTCGCCCATTGTCGAATATTCTCGACTGCTGCCACCCGTAGGTGTACGAGCCGTGTCTCAGTCTCGTCGTTGGGGATCAGCCTCTCAGCCCCCCTACCCGTCATAGCCTTGGTGAGCCGTTACCTCACCAACAAGCTGATAGGACCCAGGCCGATCTCGAAGCGGCTTGCGCCTTTAACCAATGCACTGCAGTGGAAGCACGAAATCCGAAGCACGAAATCCGAAACAAATGAGAATGACCGAAATCAAAATGTTTAAAACATTCGGATTTTGGATTTCGAATTTGTTTCGAGCTTCGCTATTCGCATTTCGAATTTCCAATGCAATGCACTGGTGCCATCGGGAATTAGCGAACCTTTCGGCTCGTTATGCCCGACTTCGAGGTACGTACCAAGGTATTACTAACTCGTTCGCCACTTGCCAATGTTTCACATTGGCCGCGGACACACGCAGACTTTACGCTGAATTACGCGGAAACGTTTCGTTTCCGCGACCTTCTGCGTCTTTTCCGCGACCTTCTGCGGTCAGTGTGAAACACTGACACGTTCGACTTGCATGCCTTATCCACGCCGCCAGCGTTCATCCTGGACCAGGATCAAATCCTCTAAACAAAACGCTGATTAACACAGATTAAAAACAGATTTCCGCGGATACGTCTTACGGCATCAGCGGTCATCAGCGATACATCGGCGTAAATCAGTATTTTGGAAAGGGACAACTAAAAAAACTCTCAACGTTTGCTATTTGCTGCTTCAAGTATTTTAAGGGACGTTCCTTCCCATCCTCTTCTGTATATCTTGCAGGTTCTTAGTATAGGGATAAACACACGCTTGTCAAGTAAAGAAGTAGGTGCTATCCTAGAGCTACAAAAGAGAAAGCATATAATGCGAAACGCGCGAATGCATTATGCGAATACCGCGAAAAACGTCTTTCGCATGATTCGCATGGGGTGTTCGTAATTTTGCATTGAATACACAATGAAACAAGATATCCATCCGGAATACTACCCCAAAGCGAACGTGCGCTGCGCGTGCGGCAACACGTTTACGGTGGGGTCTACAAAGCAGGAACTCAAGGTTGAAATCTGCAGCAAGTGCCATCCGTTCTATACGGGACGCGAACAGCTTATCGATACCGCGGGACGCGTCGAGAAGTTCAAAGCAAGGAGAGCAAAAGCACAGCCGAAAGCGCCCAAAAAGGTGCGGACGAAGAAGGAAATGGCAGGGGGCCGCTCCAAAGAAAAATAAGAAATTTTAAGTTCTAAATTCTAAATCAATTTTAATTCCATCAAATTTTAAAATTGAGAAATTGAATTAAAATTTAAAATTCTGAATTTAAAATTGAAATAAATCATGCCCATTGAACTTACCGTAAAAGAGCGAATGATATTGGGAAAGAAGACAAAACACCTCCGTGCAGAAGGGCTCATCCCTGCGGAACTTTTTGGCCACGGCATTGAGAATAAACATCTCACCGTTACATCGAAAGATTTCCTCAAAGTATTCAAGGAAGCGGGAGAAAATACTGTGATCACGCTCATAAACGAGAAGGGTGAAAAATTCCAGGCGCTTATCGCCGATGTCATGCGGGATCATCTTTCAGGCTCGATATGTACCATCGATTTCCACAGCGTGAAGAAGGGTGAGAAAATCAGAGCGAAGGTTCCCATTGAATTCGTGGGCGAAGCGCCCGCGGTAAAACATGGCCTTCTGCTCGTTAAGGTGACCGACGAGATAGAAATAGAAGCGCTTCCCGAACACATTCCTCATCGGTTCGAGGTTGATCTCTCAAATCTCTCCGATGCGAGCCAGAGCATCGCACTGCGCGATCTCACGATATCGGAGCAGGTGAAAGCAATAACCCCCCTCGAGAGCATTATCGTTACGGTCACGGAACCGGCAAAAGAGAAGGAGGAGACGCCAATCACGACGCCTGCTGTGGAAACCGTTGAGGCGACACAGCCGCCAAATGACAAAGAGGAGGAAATAAAAAAATAGTACACACCAACAAACCGCCCCGATCCGTCTGGGGCGGTTTGTTGTTGTAACGCGTAACGCAACGCTGTTCGAAGCGTTTCTTCTTATGTGGTATGATACAGGTAAAAATGCACACACCTCCCCCAAGAAAAGCCGTGCGATGCGGAACGGTAGTGTTCGTCGCCGCGGCGTTTTTCTTCATCTTCTCTCCAGGCACGGGTGTGCATGCGGAAGCGACATTTGCATCATCCTCCGCATCTTCCACGGTACGCACCGCGTCTTCCACACCGCAGAATACCGCGGCGGAACGTTCGGCGCTGGAGCAACAGCTTGCCGCCCTTGAGCGTCAGATTGAGGAGAATCAGCAGAAGATCAATCAGTATCAAAAGCAGGGCAACACGCTCGGCAACGAAATTGCGACCTTGAACGCCAGAATTAATAAATTAAATCTCCAAATCAAGGCAGTCAACCTCCAGTTGCGGCAACTGAATGATCAGATCGGTACGACGCAGGGGCAGATCAACCAGACGGAGAGCCAGATCAATGACCACAAAACCGCGCTCGCGGTTGCACTACAAGCGCTCTACGAAGCGGATAAGGAGAGTACGCTTGAGATTCTTCTCGCAAATAATCGCCTCTCCGATTTTTTTGGGAACTTGAATGATGTCACACTCGTACAAAGCAATGTCCGCATCGCACTCGACGAGATCGTGAAGCTTCGCGGGCAGCTTCTCGAACAGAAGCAGCAGCTCTCGAACGAGAAAAGCGATACGGAGAACTTCATGGCGATCCAGCAGGCACAGCAATGGAATCTGAAAGCGGTGCAAAGTCAAAAATCGACCATCCTTGCGCAAACAAGGGGGCAGGAAGCCGTGTATCAGAAGCTGCTCATAAAGAACAGGGCGACCGCGGCGCAAATCCGGAACAGGATATTCGAGCTTCTGGGGGGCGGCGAACTTACGTTCCAAAAGGCGTATGATTACGCAAAACTCGCCGAAGGAGCGACAGGTGTCCGCGCGGCGCTCATCCTCGCGATCTTGGACCGTGAATCGGCGCTCGGAAAAAACGTCGGGAAATGTTCCTATAAAACCGCAATGAATCCGACGCGGGACGTGCCGCTCTTTCTTCCGCTGCTCCAAAAACTCGGCATCGACCCAAATTCACAGGCCGCCTATGTGTCATGCCCCAATTCCGACGGCGCCTACGGCGGCGCAATGGGGCCCGCGCAGTTTATACCATCCACGTGGAACCTTTACTCCGCGGCAATTTCAAAGGTTACGGGCAATAATCCTCCGAACCCGTGGAACAACTCGGACGCCTTCGTCGCAACCGGCATCTATATCTCGGATCTCTTGAATTCTTCGAGCTGCAAGAGTTATGCCTCGGCAAATCAAAACATTGCCCCTTATCAAACACTGCTCGAACGCTGCGCCGCCGCGCAATATTACGCAGGAAGCAGATGGTACACATACCGCTTCTGGTACGGCCAGCCGGTGGTGAATCGCGCGAACCAGTTCCAGCAGGATATCAATACCTTAAACGCAAATTAGAATTTTAATTTCTAAATTTTAACTGAATGAACGAATTTTAAAATTCGATCAAATTAAAATTGATTTAAAACTTAAAATTTTAAATTTAGAATTATCTTTCCTCTCGAGAAAACGCCTCCACAATCGGATCAAAATTTCCCTCGAGAATCTTCTCGATGTTGTGCCACTTTTTCCCGATCCGGTGGTCGGTAATGCGATCTTCGGGGAAATTATAAGTTCGAATCTTCTCCGAGCGTTCCGCCGAGCCGATCTGCTCTTTTCTTATCTGATCAACCGATCCCACCGCCTGCTCGCGCTGGATTTCATAGAGTTTCGAGCGAAGTACCTCCATCGCCTTCTCGCGGTTCGCATGCTGTGATCGTTCTTCGCGCATTGAGACGACGATCCCCGTGGGCCTATGAAGAATGCGCACTGCCGTTTCCACTTTGTTCACATTCTGTCCTCCAGGCCCTCCCGCGCGCGAGAAGGTTACCTCGAGGTCGCTATCCTTGATTCGCACTTCTTTCGCTTCTACGATCGGCAATACCGCAACCGAGGCCGTTGAAGTATGCACCCTTCCCTGCCGCTCCGTCTCCGGCACGCGCTGCACGCGATGTACGCCCGACTCATGCCGGAACGCTTCATAGGCGCCGTCGCCTTGGATTTCGGCAACGAGTGTTTTATAGCCGCGCGTCCCGCTCTCCGACGCATCGAGTACGCCAAACTTCCATCCGCGTTTCGCGGCATAGCGCTGATACATGCGCACGAGATCCCCCGCAAAAATCGCCGCTTCGTCTCCTCCGGTCCCCGCGCGCGCCTCAAGAATTATTTTCTTCACCTCCTGTGTTTCCATATGGGTTAGTTATATCAGAAAGAAATGTGTTGGGCAATAAATCTTCACACCTTCCTGCGGGGTATTCTAGGAAGATGTGGGGAATAAAGGGTATTAAACCCAAGAATAGATCACGCCGCGAGCACGCGGATAGACGCAAAACATCAGCGTACATCTGCGTTCGTTTCTGCGTTATCTGCTTCTACCTCAAGAGATTTTAGAAAATAATCTCAATCTTCTCTCTACCACTTCTTCTGCCGCGGCGATCACGCCCGGCATGAGTTTATAGGGCGCGATCTCGCTCGGATTCTCCTTGAGTGCCCGCTCCAAACTCTTCCGCCACGCGAGACGAAGCTCGGTCGAGATGTGAATGATATTGATCCCTGCATTGATTGCCGCCAGAAAATCAGCGTCGGTATTCCCCGATCCGCCATGCAAGACAAGGGGGATTTTTACGGCATCTTTTATCGTCCTGATCCTTTGGAGATCGAGCCCCGGATCCGGCATGTTGGCAAACATTCCATGAATGTTTCCAACGGCGGGCGCGAGCATGTCCACGCCTGTCACTTCGACAAACCGGAGCGCCTCTTCCGGTTTCGTAAGATCTTCCGGCTTGATCGCCGCGCCTTCGGGAATCGCCGTGCGGATCTCGGATGAAGTTCCTATATATCCAAGCTCCCCCTCAATCACCACGTCGGGATGTGCGGCGCGCGCAAGGCGGATCGCTTCCTGTGTTTTTTTGATGTTCTCTTCAAGCGACAGCTTCCCTCCATCAAAAAGCACCTCATCGAATCCGGCTGCGGCGGCCTCTTTCGCTTTTTCAATCGAATGGGTATGGTCCGCGTTCACAAAGAGCCAGAAGCCCCATTCGGCATCCGGGTTCCCAAATTCGCGGTTCACGCTGTCCGCAAGGTCGCGCACCCGCCGCACGCCCAAATATTCCCGCTCTCCCTCCGAAACGCCGATCAAGACGGGAAGGTCAAGTTTCCGCGCCACATTGACAATCGCCTGAAACTGCTCGAACCCCGCGATATTGAAGTGGCCGAGCGCGATTTTTTTCTCTTCGGCCCATTTCAGGGCATCGGATAATGTTCTCATATACTTATACTTAGTATAACAAGTAGGGTGTCCAACCTCCTTAGGAGGTTGGACACCCTACGAAGATGCAATGATTCCTTCATTAAAATGTCCTATAAGGAGTTTCTCCATTTTCTCTTCCCCGCCTGCGTACTCCTCGAAGAGCTTCGTCCACATGCTCTCGCGCTGGTGATAATTGAACGACTCATCTTTCCCTTCCATAAAGGACACGAGCGACATCGCGTTGTCTTCAAGATCAAAACTTACGATCTCTTCTCCCCCATCGGCGAAGCTACCGCCCACCCAGTCGAGGTTATGCCAGATCTTGAGATCAAGATGCGCTTCGGGCGCCGCAAAGGACGTGAGATCCCGCTCGCCCCGCGCCCAATGTAGGGACTCTGGATTCACGCGCGGGAGATATAGCCGCGGATCTTCGGGATTGATCTTCCACAAGTAACGCGGCACCACAAGCCACTCGCCTGCATTCGTTTTGTATATTTCGGGGACATCGCCTCTTAAGAGTTTCTTGAAGTTCGCCGCGAAATCGGGTGCGGAGGAATACCTCCTGAAAAGTCTTGAATAAAAATCGATCTCGTGGAAGTAATGCAGAAGCAACGCGAAATCCCGGAGAAATTTTCCCGGAATATTCTCCTTGATCGGGTTCACGAAGATCACCCCGAACTCCTTCAGATGGCTCACGTTGTGATGCTTCTTTTTTACAAACGTCTCAGAGACCGTCTTCCATTCCGGCCCCAAGACGGAAATTTCGATATCTCGCTCCTCGAAGTCGCGCGCCGTGAAATCCCCATACGCGATATCGAACGTTTCATGCATCCATTCGTCGGACTCGATAAACCGAAGCGCGCTAAAAAGTTCCGTGACGTCGTGCCTTTGGAGCGCCTCATCTACGGTCTTCACTTGAAGGTATGTCAGCAGCCTCTCCGGCTTCCTCTTTTCCAATATCTCTTTTGCAAGCTCTTTCTTCAAGAAAAAGCCTTTTCCGCACGTCGCGATCTTCCGCGCCAGCTTCGCGGCTTTTTCGAACTCGGTCTCCCCTTCGACTTTATCCAGGAACCCCATGAGGTGTTTCTCGTGGTTTAAGATGGTTTGACGAAGCACGCTCCTTATATGAGGCGCGGAGTGGTTCGCGCTATTCAAGGTAGCGAGGGTGACCTCTATCATCTCCGCGTTGCGCTCCGCAATATTCCGCAACACATTTTTCTTCCCCGTACGCGCTTCCATCGCGGCATCGAGGTTCATGAGCGACATCGCATCAACCCCGAGAATTTTCCCCACGTACTCGAAGTGATCCATGAGATTAGACGGCTTGAACGGCAACCGTGAGGCGCCGGAACCGCGGCGCATCGGCCTCTTTTCGGGTGAGTATCCCTTCCGTCGCTCCTCTATGCTCCACGACCGAGGTAGCATTCGCGCTCGCAAGCCGAATTGCTTCGTTGATATGCGCCTCGGAAGCGGTACGGATGTTCTTCTTGGTAATCTTCGCACGGAGCAACCCCGCGACAAATCCGCTCCCAAATGCGTCTCCCGCGCCGGTTCGATCAACGAGCTTCTTCTCCCTGAAGGTACCCGCACGATACACACGATGCCCATCGGAGACCGTTACTCCTTTCGCTCCGTTCGTAACCGCAAGAATGCCGGGCGAAGTGAGCGCGTCGAGTTTCTGAAATACCTCCCGCTCGCGCGAGAATGGGATGCCGGTAAGGAGCGCGGCCTCCTCTTCATTTAAAACAAGCAATGAGATGTCCTTAAGCGACTTCAGAATCTCGTTGCGCCGATGCATAAGCTGGTACCCGCTCGGGTTTACCGCGACGGCGATTTCCTCTTTTTTCGCGTAGGCGATAAGCGGCTTATACATCTTCTCCGACTCGCCGGAGAGCGAGACATACCACCATTTCGCCCGGAGTTTTTTAAGGCGGAGATCGTTCATCGAAAACTCATTCGAAGCGCCGTGATATCCCAAAATCGTACGTTCGCCGTTCCTCATAAGCAAGACGGAGTACGCCGTAGGAAGCGTCTCCGAAACGGGAAGAAATTTCGTTGCGACTCTTTCCTTCTTGAGACGGCGGACCACTTCTTCTCCCGCGACATCATTCCCTATTTTCCCGACGCACGCGGCATACCATTTCTGTCGCGAGAACGTCACGCTCGCATTTGCGGCATTTCCCCCGATCGTGAAATACACGTCCGCGATATCGAGCTTGTCGCCGAGGGGCAGTAAGAACCCTTCGCGGGAGGGAGTGTTCGGATCTGAAACGAGAGGAAACGAAGACGCATCGAAGAATGCGTCGCGCGTGATTGAACCGATGGAAACAACGTCAAACATATACGCAATTTTAAATTCTTAATTTTAAATTTTAATCGAATGTATAAGTTTTAAAATTGATTTAAAATCTAGAACTTGAAATTTAAAATTATTTTCTCCCCATCACTTTCTTCACCGCGGCTACGATATCCTTCACTCCCATCCCGTACTTCTCAATGAGTTCCTCCGGCTTGCCTGATTCTCCGAAGGTATCGTGAAGTCCCACAAACTCCATCGGAACGGGGTAATGTTTCGCGAGGACTTCCACAACCGCACCGCCGAGCCCTCCGTTTACTTGATGCTCCTCCGTGGTCACGACCGCGCCCGTCTGTTTCGCAACCTCAAGTATGGTCTTCTCATCAATCGGTTTTATTGAGTGATTGTTTACGACAACGGCGCCAATCTTACGCTTCTCGAGTTCCCGCGCCGCAAGGAGCGCGCGATATACAAGTATGCCGCAGGCGATAATCGCCACTTTCGGTTTCCTCGATCTCCAGAACACCTCCGCCTTCCCGGGCGTAAAGGGTGTCGTCTCCGTGGTAATTACGGGACTCTTTTCCCTGCCGAAACGAAGGTATACGGGGCCCCAGATTTTTGCGGCGGCGAGCGTCGCTTTCCGCGCCTCGATCGCGTCGCAGGGTACGAATACTTTTGTGTTCGGCATCGCCCGCATGATCGCGATATCCTCAGTCGCCTGATGGGTCGCGCCGTCGGGTCCCACGGAAATCCCAGCATGATGCCCCGCGATTTTTACGTTCGAATTGTTGTAGGCGATCGTCGTCCTGATTTGCTCGTAATTCCTTCCGGGAGAGAATGTCGCATACGAAGCGATAAAAGGGATCTTCCCCGTAATGCCCAAGCCCGCCGCAATTGTCGCCATATTCTGTTCCGCAACACCCACCTCGAAAAACCGCTCTGGAAATTCATTGGCAAACGCCTCGGTTCTCGTTGATTCGGTAAGGTCGGCGGTGAGCGCCACCACGTTCTGGTGTTCCCGCGCCGCAAGCACAAGCCCCTCGCCGTACCCATCGCGGGTAGGCCTCATCTCGATATCTTTATCGAAGAGCTTGGGATTGAGTTTGAGTTTATCGGTTAACATACAGACAATTTTAAATTTCAAGTTCTAAATTTTAAATCAATTTTAAAACTTATGCATTCAATTAAAATTTAAAAATTAAGAATTTAAAATTCGTTACTCATGTTCGCTCCGTATCCTTCCCCCGAGCGTGCGGAGCTCTTCCATCGCTTCTTTCGCCTCCCGCTTATCCGGCGGCTTCCCATGCCAGTGATAATCGCGCTCCATGAAACTCACCCCCTTTCCGGGAATCGTATGCGCGATGATAACAGTCGGTTTCTCAAAAATTGCCTCGGCCTCGCTTACTGCGGAAACGAACTCCTCCATATCGTGGCCGTTGATTTCCAAGACGTGCCAGTTGAACGCCTCAAATTTTTCCTTCAGTGGCTCAAGCGGCATGATTGATTCGGTATAGCCGTCAATCTGAATGTTATTCCGATCGATGACGAGCGTGAGATTCGAAATCCTGTTTTTCGCGGCGAAGAGTATCGCTTCCCACGTATTCCCCTCATTTAACTCTCCATCCGAACCGAGACAGTAGGTGCGGTACTTTTTGTTATCGAGCCGTGCCGCAAGCGCAATACCGATTGCCTGCGAGAGGCCGGACCCTAAAGGGCCCGACGTCGTCTCGAGTCCGGGAAGCGCCGTGCGGTGCGGGTGCCCCTGCAGGCGGGAGTTTATTTTTCTTAGTGTCTTCAATTCTTCAAGGGGAAAGTATCCCGCATGCGCCATCGCGGCATAGAGCACGGGACAGATATGGCCATTTGAAAGCACCAGACGATCCCGATCGGGCCACTCCGGATACTTCGGATCATGTTTCAAAACATGGAAGTAGAGCACGGTGAAGATATCCGCCATCCCCAAGGGGCCCGCGGAATGTCCCGAACCCGCCTCGAGGAGCATTTCGATCACGTCCTCGCGGATTCTATTCGCAAGTTCCTCGAGATACTTCAATTTCCCTTCGTGCAAAGGAGTCATGTACCTCATTATAGCAAAAAACGGGAAATGGGGGGCGCAGAATGCGAAACATGCTCATGCTCTATGCGAATTATGCGAAAAACGTTTTCCGCCGGATTCGCATAGTGTACTCGTGGTTTCGCATTACATCTTTATTTTTTATCCACAATGCAAAAGGAAGAGCGGCAGGTACAATGATGAAAGGCACCCCCTAGAAAGTCGGGACTTTATCCTTACACCTTCCCAGAATACCCCGTAGCTTGCCCCAATACCTTTTGGGATGGTGGGGGCTTGGCTTCGGGGATGAACCCTCACCTACGGCATAGGTGTGAGGGTGAATGGGCGGCGGAGAAGTCCTTCCTGCGGGGTTTAATACCTCGCAGGAAGGTGTGGGGATTTATTTTTTAAACAACAAAAACATGAATCCCGTTAGAAATCGCGATCGCGTTTCGAAATGGGATGAAAGATAAATTTCTATGATAATAAGTCGAGGTATCAAATTTAATATTAGATCGCATGATCGCGATCTATTTCTAACGGGATGAAATATATTTTCGTAACAGGAGGGGTTATGTCGAGCGTAGGAAAAGGAGTGGCGGCCGCCTCGATAGGGGCAATTCTCCAGGGAAAGGGATTTAAAGTCACCGCGATTAAGATTGATCCTTATGTAAATGTTGATGCCGGTACCATGAACCCCACCGAACACGGGGAGGTCTTCGTACTGGACGATGGAATGGAGTGCGATCAGGATATGGGAAACTACGAACGTTTCCTGAACATCGACCTCTCAGGCGCGAACTACATGACGACGGGCAGCGTTTACCTGAACGTGATAAAGAAAGAACGAAACCTCGAGTTCAAGGGAAATTGCGTGCATGTGATCCCCGACATTCCGCTCGAGGTGATACGCCGGATCAAGCGTGCCGGAATAAAAGCAAAGGCGGATATCGTCATCATTGAAGTCGGGGGCACGATCGGTGATTATCAGAATCTCCTCTTCCTCGAAGCGGTGCGCCTTATGAAGCAAAAAAATCCGAAGGATGTTATTCTCGCACTCGTGAGTTACATCCCCGCGCTGGGCGTCGGGGGAAACGAACTCAAAACGAAACCGACCCAGCACGCGATCCGCAACTTGAACACCGCGGGACTTCATCCCGATCTTGTAGTCGCGCGCGCCGCGGTACCGATCGACGGCAAGCGGAAGGAAAAGCTCGAGTATATGTGCGGCATGGAAAAAGGGAGCATCATCTCCGCGCCGGATGTGAATACTATCTACGAGATACCCCTGAACTTTGAGAAGGATCACATCAGTGAAATGATCATGAAAAAATTGGAGCTTCGCCCCAAAAAACGCGACCTCAAAGAGTGGAAACGGCTGAACCGAACTCTCAAAAGACTGAAGGGCGATGTGAAGATAGGAATCGTGGGAAAATATTTTGGAACAGGAAATTTTATTCTTACCGACGCGTATATCTCCGTGCTCGAAGCGATTAAACATGCCGCATATGTTTGTCATCGCCATCCGGTTATCGAGTGGATTGACAGCGAGGAGTTTGAACGACATCCCGAACACCTAAAAAACCTCTCTGAATACGACGGCATCATTATCCCGGGAGGATTCGGGAAACGCGGCGTCGAGGGAAAGATTAAGGCGATCCAGTACGCGCGTACGCATCGCATCCCCTACTTCGGGCTCTGCTACGGCATGCAACTCGCCGTGGTGGAGTTCGCGCGCGACGTACTGCACCTCAAGGATGCGCATACGACGGAGATTAATTCCACGACTTCGCACCCCGTGATTGATATCCTTCCCGAACAAAAAGAAAGGCTCATGAAGAAGGACTACGGCGGCACGATGCGGCTTGGCGCCTACCCCGCGCTCCTCGCCTCGGGCTCCATTGCGGCGCACGCATACGGGAAACGAAAGATATCAGAACGCCACCGCCACCGCTACGAGGTAAATCCGGACTACATCGAAAGAATAGAGAAGAAAGGAGGCGTGTTTTCCGGCACGTCCCCCGACAAACACCTCATGGAGATATTCGAATTACCAAGGAAAATACATCCCTTCTTCCTCGGCACGCAGTTCCACCCGGAATTAAAATCCCGTCCGCTCCGTCCTCACCCTCTTTTTATAAGTTTTATCAAGGCCTCCCTAAAGAAATGAAGATACCGCATCGCTTGCGGTGCGGTATCGGAATTCGTCCTGGATCTAACCCTCCTTCGTCCGCCTCGAGCGGACTACGGAAGGGTGCTCCTCGCCCTCCATCCTCATCGCACGCGACAGAGGTATTCGGGCGAAGGAGAATAATGCGAAACATGCTAATACCCTATGCGAATCATGCAGAAGAACGTTCTTCCGTAATTTCGCATTACATTTTCTCCTCCCCGATTTTCTTCAAACTCTCATATGCCTCTCTCGGGTGTTCGCTCTCCCAAATAAACGACGAGGAGACGGCGCGCACGGCTCCCGCATCGCGGATTGCGACCACAGTTAGGGCATCCACACCGCCGTCGATCGTGATCCGCACATCGGGAATCTCGGAACGCAGTGTACGTATCCTTTCCGAAGCTTTCGGATTCATCTCCTGTCCCGAAAAACCGGGAGCAACCTCCAAAAGGTGAGCATCGCGAATGCCGTGCGCTTCAAGAACACCGGCGATCTTTTTTATCTCCGTTTTCTGCATCACCCCCAAAACCGGTAGCGCCCCGTACTCCTCCGCCATGCGCATAAGGTACGGGATGTCATGCGCCGCTTCGATATGCGCGATGATTCGCTTCGCGCCCGCTTCAAGCCACGCCTCGATCACCACCTCCGGATCGCGGACCATGAGGTGGATCTCAATGTGCACATCGGGATCTTCTCTGAGAAGCTCGCGTAACAACTGCGGGGTGAGAGGAGACACGACGGGCGCAAACACACCGTCCGCCACATCGAAATGCACGGCGTGCGCGTCGAGTTTTCGAAGTCCTTCCCAGCGTTCCCGTATGCAAATCCTATCCAAACAATTTATGACGGGGACTATTTCCATAGGCGGGGATTACCAACGTAATCCTTGAGAGGGGGAGTTGTGCGGTCCCAGAGCATCGTCTTTCCGTTCTTCTTCGGCTTCGGAATACGGTGTGTGCAGAATATACTGCTCAATCCTCGAAATTTTTTCGATGCGGCGCCTGAATCGCGGCTCATTCGAAAACGGCGTCTCAAGCCACGTAATGAGAATCTTCTTCGCAATCTGAAGATCAAGATACCCCGCGCCCAGCGCGAGTACGTTCACGTCGTCGTCATTCCTCGCGTCGAACGCCTGGTCCGGCGTCATCGCAAGCACCGTGCGTATTCTCGGAAATTTGTTTGTGACCACATCCACGCCGACGCCGGACTTGCAGATCACGATGCCGCGCGCGGTTTCAATTTCCCGGCTTACGCGCCGCCCGACCTCGGCGGCAATATCGGGATAATCGTCATTCTGATCAAGCGTAGCATCTCGAACATCCGTGACGGTATAGCCGCTCTCCTTAAGGAACGTTTTCAGGTGTTCCTTCAAAGCAAACCCGTTATGATCGGCACCGATGTAGAGCAACATAGTTTTTACGAAATCCTAAATCCTAATTTCTCTCCCTACGGGAGACGTCTTTCCCTACGGGACATCTCCCGCAGGGATGACCGAAGGGACATAAATCCGAAACAATGATCAAAATACGAAATCACAATGACCGAAACACGTGTTTTGTAATTTAGGATTTTGGTCATTCGAATTTGTTTCGGATTTCGGATTTACTTAATGAATGCCGCCGCCTTTTGAACATGTCTTACCAACGTCGAAACATATCCCGCTTCGTTGTCATACCACGAGAGCACGTTCACGAGATCGCCGTCCACAACTTTAATGAGATCAAGCGGAACGATCGCGCCGTACGGCTCGCCCACGATATCAGAGGAGACAAGCTGATCGGTTGTTACTTTGAGTATTCCCTGCCAGCGCGGCAACGCGGCGGCATCGGAAAGAATTTTTTGAATTTCCTCGACGGTTGTTGCCCGCTTCGTAAGCACCGTGATACTCGAGAGAGACCCGGTGATGTTCGGCACGCGGAACGAGACGCCGTCGAACTTTCCTTTCACCTCGGGAATGGCGCGCGCGACGGAGATTGCCGCGCCGGTTGTTTCTGGAACGATATTCTGCGCCGCCGCTCGTCCTTTTCTAAAATCATGGCCGCTGCGCACGGGACTATCCACAAGCGCCTGCGACGAAGTATACGCGTGCACCGTTGAGAGCATTGCTTTTTGGATCCCGAGCGCTTCGGAAAGCACCCGGATCACGGGCGATGCGGAGTTCGTCGTGCACGACCCGTTCGAGGTGATCGTGCATGTTTTTATCTTCTCTTCATTCACGCCCATCAAGACCGTCTGCCCCTCGGCGCCATCTTCATCCTTCGCGGGGGCGGTAATCACGACGCGCTTTGCACCCGAGGCGAGATGCGCTTTCGCCCTCTCGTACAAATCGAATAATCCAGTTGCCTCAACTGCCACATCGACGCCGAGCGCTCCCCACGGAAGCTGGGTGGGGTCCTTTACCTGCAAAAATGCGATGGACTTCCCGTCTATCACGAGATGATCTCCCTCGACACGCACCTCATGCCCGAACCTTCCATACACGGAATCATATCTTAAGAGGTACGCGAGGTTTTCCACATCACCAAGATCATTGATCGCGACCATCTCAAGATCGGGCAACTCGAACGCCTGCCGGAGAAACAGCCGTCCGATACGACCGAATCCGTTGATTGCTATTTTTGCCATACCTTTATTATAACGCACCACATGCAACTCACAACTAACGCGTATCAGCGGCAATCAGCTTAACATCAGCGTATATCTGTGTATATCTGTGTATATCAGCGTGATCTGCTTCTATCGGCTCAAGATTCGAGAGTGCGGCAAAAGCGGCTTTATGGAAAGCGCATCTCCTGTCTTAAGCCCAAGTATTGCCGCCCGTCCCGCGTGAAGTTCAAGTACCATATCAACCGGCGCGGGAGGATGATACACGGGAAGCGAATCATCCGGCACATTCACATTCGAGGGCGCGGGTACGTTCGTATCAACCCTCACAACCCTGCTCGATGCGATCCACACGATATCAATTGGGAAGTGCATGTCCTTCATCCAAAATCCGTAATCCCCCTGCCTCTCGAAAAGAAAAAGCATCCCGTCGTTTATGCCGATGCCCGCTCTCCCTCCGAGTCCCCGCGTCCGATCCGCGTTTGTTCTCACAACCTCGGCGATAATTGTCTGATTATGTGCGCCTACAATCGCTTGGTTTTTTAGCAAATCGATCTTCGAAATGGTGGGCGTAATGTAAAACACTCCGAACCACCAATACAATCCCCCGGATACGATTACAAGAAGAGACACCGCGACTAAAATAAACTTCTTCATATCTTCATTATCTCTAAGGGTGTCCAACCTCCTTAGGAGGTTGGACACCCTTACCGTGACCCATGACGGAGCGCCGGAGCGCCCGAGCGAGGAAGAGTACGGTGTGGGGCGCGATTTATTAATGAGAACACCGCGATCCCGAACGCCACACTCACGTTCAATGACTCCTTCTTCCCATACATGGGAATTTCAAGAATTGCGTCGGATATCTTCAAAATCGAAAGCGGAATCCCCCGCACCTCGTCACCCAAAACAAGCGCGATCTTCTTTGCGCCGCGCGCAAGTTTCGGCGCGTCGTACGGTACGGAATGTTCCGTTTGCTCGAGGGCGTAGATGCAATACCCTTCCTTTTTAAGTCTTCTGAGAAGCCGCGCCGTCGAAGCGGAATGTTCCCACGGCACGTTCCGTTCCGCGCCTAAAGCAACTTTCGCAAGTTCTGGGCGCATTTTTCCGAACCGATCAAGCGGCGTTGGAGTAATACCACACAGATATATCTTGGAGACCCCCGCCCCGTCGGCGGTCCTGAATATCGACCCGACGTTATGCAAACTCCGTATGTTGTGCAACGCCACCGCGATCTCTCTCATAAACACATTGTAACAAAAGAAACCGACCAAACCGCAAAGCTTGGTCGGGAATTTCTAATAGCCCTCTAAGGGTGTCCAACCTCCTTAGGAGGTTGGACACCCTTAGAAAAAGGAGGAGTTATACCGAAAAGAGGTTCTCTTCGGAGACGTCATGCCACAATTTCGCGGCTTTGCGTATCTCCACCACCGGAATCTTCCGAAGCGAATCTTCGGCAAACGGAAGAAGCTTCTTACCGACAAGCGGGTGGTCGAGTGTTGCCTCTCGTTCCAGCTCTCTTTTGCATAACGGGTCTTCACAGCAGGTGAGGTCCTTTGATAAGAGCATTCCTCTCTTTTTATCCACGAGAAGGAAGAACTCTACGGGACGCTCCCCGCAAAATCTGCACCGCAACCTAGGCAGTGCGGCGGTTGCTCTCATCTCTTCAATAAATCTTTTTTTCTTCTCATTCATAAAATAACCCCCCGAAGAGATCAATGTAATCTAAGAGACCCTCCGTCGTTACGTCGTCGGAGTCTTCATTATCACAGATCTGAAACTCGGAGTTTTTACAGGAAGGACACCCCGGAAGCATGTCACTCTCTTTCTCTAAAATATCCTCCGGCAGAGTAAAAGAAAGCTCACACTTCAAGCATTTACAGTAAAGCATATATACCTCCTTATATTGTTTAAAATGACAATTTGCTTGTATATACTATGCCACAACATCATATGATTTGCAACGAAAATTCCCTCGTACGAGCCTGTGCGAGGTTGAACCTCCGTGGAGGTTCAACCTCGCACAGAAAACAAAATCTCCCGCATGAAAACCCACGCGAGAGATCTTAACATTTGATAAGGTACCGCTTTGCGATTGCGAGATCGTGTTCCAATTCTCTTATATTCTTGGGACGATGAATCACGTTCCCGAAATAGTAGTACCTGCCGTGCAGGAGCAAGGGCTCGCTCCAGCCGAACATCTTGCGGATCGTCCCCTCTTCGCACTTCGCAGGATTAGTATCTTTTCCAGTAATCCGCACCAACCTTGAAAGCGCATTGTGCCCTTTGACAATTCCTATTTCCACCGACTGATCCTCGAAAAATCTATGAAGCTCTCTCCGAACGTTCCCTTGAAGATTGTCATAGAGTCCGTCCAAGATCTCGTTCGTGAGAATAATCTCTGTGGCATCGATGATCTGAAGTCCACCTCGTTCCAGGATATCCCGAATCTCTTTCCGATATCCCATTCCCTCGGGCTTGATAATATACATGCTGAATGACATCTGTCACCCTCCTTCCTCCTCTTTTATCTTTCTTTTTCTTTATCGTATTCTTTATCGTATCTTTGTATATTTACCCCCACACCAGAACGCTACAGGTGTGAGCTAAGGTATTCCTTCCCCTTTCCCACTTCTATATTGATAGGAACACCCGCTTTGCATAAAGGGCATTCACTTTCTGCATACGCTTCGAGCCGTACATCAATAAGCGAGAAAAGTTTCGGCACATTTCCCACATCTTCCGGTTTCACCCCGCCACGGTTGCAGATCACGCCAAGGCCAATTACTTCGCCTCCCACTATGCGTGTTGCTTCTATGACGGCTTTTGCGGAACCACCCGTGGTGAGAATATCCTCCACCACCAACACGCGCTTGCCGGGGATGAGATTCACATAACCACGATTCGTTATAAAGGTGGTTTTCCTTACGATTAGTTTCTCTCCCTCTAAAAGCGGAATCCTGGTGCTTCGAACAAGTTGCTCTTCGTGTTCGGCATATACTCCGAGCACCTCGTATCCGGTAAGCGCCGAGAGATGAAACGAAACCCATTGAGATAAGATGACGCCGCCCACTGCGGGAGCGATCACCACCTCTACGTCGTCCTCCATAAACTCTTCGGCGATAGCTTTGCATATTTTTGAGGTATCCGCCGAATGCGGATATAGACCGTCTTTGTTCACATATGCCGAGCCGTGCTTACCGGAGGTATACACGACATGGCTATCCCTAATAACGGCTTGGTTCCTCTCCAGAATCGCGAGAACGTCTTCTTTTTCCATCATTCATTCCTTCCATGTTTATTGATTATTATTGTAAGTTACCCTACTAGAAGTACCACTTTTGGCACCACGCGTCAATTTTTTTGCAACTAGTAATGAGATGTAAAATCTCATTTCTTACCTCCTTTTGGTCATGCCACGGGTGCTATGATGCCTCATAGCACCCGTGTCCTTGAAGGACATATTGACAATTCTGGTGTGTGGCTCTGAACCCGGTGCTCTCGAAAACGAGGGGTATCTTCTCCGTTCTGTTTTTCCCCGTTGCCAATAACTGCGATACTGCCTCTCCTTGAGCGACTTCTTTATACTGCTCACGGTTTGCGGAGCACACCATAATTCGTCCCCTATTTCGCGATAACTCTTTCCTAAGTGAACCCTATGAACGATCGCTGCGCGCATTACCAAAATGCGGCGTTCGTACGGACTCATAAGTGCATCGAGAATATGTGGCGATTGTGTGAGTATCTCCCACGCGGCGCGCTCCCATTCTTTATGCGTGGAATAATGAGAGACGGGAGGAATATATATTTCTCTTCCTTTTATTTTTCTCGTCGCGTCGTTATGCGTCATATGTACGTTATGTAGCTTATAAAAAAATCATTTCCGACTTTTAACTCATACCACGGGTGCTATGATGCCTCATAGCACCCGTGGCGACACCCTACAATACTTGCCGCAGGAAGAAGTAGGCATCTTGGCTCGGATTGCTGAACCATTCCGCGTCGGGAGACGTATCCGTCGCGCTCCCGTAGATCCGCACCGGATTCAAAGGAGTGGTGTCTCCGATTGGCGTAAGCCAGTAATACGTGTCCGCGTGAAGTTGCACCGCCGGCGCGAAGTTGAACAGCACCTCGAACTGCGCATTGAGCGCGTTGTCATATCCCACCGCGCTTATGGAGATGGGTTCGCTCACCGCGATCTCCTGGGTGCTTTGCGTCCCCCCGTTATCCGCATAAATCACAAGCCTGCTTCTTGAACAGCAGTAGGGCCCTTCCCCTGCCCCGAACCACATCGCAATCTGATCAATCGTTACATCCTGCGGAATGCGGATTCGCTCTGCCGCGGCGCCGGCGCCCCCCAACACAATCGAGTGATCTCCCTGCATGGGAAGCGAAACGAAATTTTGCGGAAATTGCCATGAAAGCGCCGCGGCGCCGGAGACATTCCCCATATCATCCTTCGCGCGCGCCTCGATAAGATAGGTGTTGCCATACACAAGCGGAATCGTCCCTTTTCGGTCGGTGTTTGCCGCACTCCACGAGCTCGATGCGAGCAGTTCGCTTGAGGTCGCATAGCGGTATTCATACGCCAGCATACGATCCAGCGTATCGGGATCCGTCGCCGCGCCGATCTGAATCGGCAACGTCACATGAAGCGCATCAAACTGCGGCGTAATACCGCTCGGCGGGTTCGGCGGAAGCGTCGCGGGAGGAGTATTCTCAAAATAGTGCCGCACAGGATCGGCCGCGACGAACCTGAACCGCGTCGCGGGGCCCGAATCGTAAAAACTATAAAATGCGACCGTCACATAATCATCGGGGGAGAGTGCGCGCCCAGGAAGCGATGCGGCATCAATCGGAAGAATAAAATGTTTGTCTTCGGGGCCCGAAAACGCGATCGGGTACAGCCCGCCGCCAAAATAACTGCACTGATTCCCCGTATCGGGAAAAATCACGCTGCGACTCGCGCTCGTATAGTGCGCACAGCGATCGTAGGAGAGTGAAAGCGCGCCCGAGCCCGCGCCAGGGTCGAAGTTCTGGTCCATGGATAACTCATCTATTTTTTTAGCGTCAGCATTAAGATACACCACCATCGCCTTCCAGCTTGTATTCGTGTGATTCCAATACACGTCGGGGATGAAGGGGTATTGCGCGTATGACGTCTCGAATACCGGCGCGGAGCTTCCCAGCCGCGGATCGTTATAGAAATGTACGGCGCTCAAGAAATTCGGCACATGCAGCGAGAGCGGAATCGGCGCCGAGGCGAGCCCGTCGCGATCGCGCGCCGCAATCGAAAACGAGAAATCGGCGTTCACGACATCGGTTGTGGTCGCAAACGCCGCGGTACCCGTCGCAGAGGAAAGGAGCGCCGCCGCATCGGTGCGGCGCACTTCATATGAAACAGACGAGGTCGCGCCCTCCGCATCGCGCGCCTCTTCCCACGCGAAGCGTATCTGCATCGTCGGAAAATCAAACGCCACGCTCGAGGTCGCGAATGCGGGAGCGTTTCTCGGCTCGATCATGCGTGAAGCATTCTGGGGTTTTGGGGCGCCGCGGATGGCAAAATCGCTCGCCTCTCCCGCCGCGCATCCGTTCCCCAAAAATTCGCCGTCATCCTGCGCCGCAACGCACCCTCCGTTCTTCCAGGCGCGCCGCTCGATGCTCTGCCCGGCGGTATGAATGGAATCCGCGTTATAGCGCACGGCATCAATCTCATTTCCTCCTTCATCTCGAAGCGCAAGACGCACGGAATCGTCAAATGCCGCGCCTCCATTTGGGAGCGATGCCGCGCGTACGATATCCGCCGAAACACCGAACGACGCCGTGAGATAATTCTGGAGCCCCACAAGCAGAAACCCGTGCGCCGGGATCACGGTCGTATCATTCTCATGGCCCGCGCCCCCGAACGAGGCGAGAAGCGTACTTGAAGTCGCGTCGCCCCTTGTATACCGAAGCGACCACCCCGCGAGATCGCGCGCCGCATCTCCCGGATTGTACAATTCTATAAACTCCTTTCCCGCATCGGTTCCTTCCGCGTCAAAAAGCACCTCGCTGATCACAAGATGGCTTGCGAGGGAAGAGGTTGCGGTTGAAGTCGCGGCGTCCGGAGTTGATGTCGCGGTCGAGGTAGCGGTCGAAGTGGCGGCATTGTCTGCGGAAGGTGAAGGGTGTGTCCCTCTCACGTTCGCCGCGCCAGGCGTAGGAAGCGCCGCCTCCCATCCGCTCGCAAAATATTGGAGTGAGTCGCCGTCACCGTAGGCGCCCGTCGAAGACGCGTACGTGATCGAATCAATCACCTCTTCTCCCCGCGTAAGCGCAATCGATTCTCCTTCATTGTTTAAGGAGAATGAACTTTTGAATACGGTCCCCGAATATCCCGTATGATCGGCGAGAAATAGGTCTGTGTCATCGACAATAACCGCGTAATGCGTCGGCGCAAGGGATGATGCTCCCCGCGCATACGCGAGCGCATGATGCGATCCGCCTTCCAAAAATTTTATGTCGGAAAGTGTTACGGTCGAAGTTCCCTCGTTCAAAATTTCAATCCACTCATGCCCCGTATCAGTCCCCGAAGGATTGTACATAATCTCATTGATGCGGAGACGAGGAAGCGGCGCGGGAGTTTCCACTGTGGGCTTGGGAGGAGAATATGACGTCCCGCCGCCGCCTCCCACGTTACTGCCTCCGCCTCCGCCGCCGCCACCGCCAACCAAAGGCGGAACGTAGCTCGCCGTGCCGTTCTCGCGCCGCGGAGTTCCGAATATCCCATTCACCGCACCGCCTCCGAACGTGTGCCACAAAAGATTTACCTCGCGTTCCATCGTGCGGCGCGTCGCATTATCACCTGCGGGCCAACTTGGACTCGCGAGCGCTTCATCAACCAGACCGCACTGCGCGTTGAAGAGTCGCAGTCCCTCATCGCTGTTTGAGAGTGCGCCGGAATAGATGAGGTGGGCTTGCTCGTTCGGCACCGCATTATCATTCGTACGCTCCAAAAGGTAGAATCCGTTCGCGGGAAGTATCGTGCCCCGCGAAATACGTGCGTTGATTTGTGTATCTTTATCAATAATCTGCCACCCGGAAATATCCACTGGCGCGTTCGTAATATTCTTGAGCTCAATCCACTCCGCATTCGCGTTGGTCTCACTTCCCATCCACGCGATCTCGTTCAAAATCACTTGCGTATGTGAGGGTGCGGCGGAAGTTGCAAAAGAGCATTGCGGCGGATGCGCGGTGTTTGTTGCCTGCATCGTGAGCGGAGGATGGGGTGAAGTTGATGTCGCGGAGGTTGATGTCGCGTTGAGCTGATTAGTTTGATTAGCCCTATTGGTCTTATTTGCCTCATCAGTCCTATCGGTCTTATCTGGCTTATTGTTCTGATCCGGCGTATCCGACTCCGCAACCGCATTCTTCATTACCGAAATAAGAACAGCGTTTCCAACTTGTGTTCCTTTTGCATTAACCGCGATAATCGAGTAGTTCCTTGCCGCGGCATCACTCGGGATTAAAAACGACACCGAAAAATTTCCCGCGCCGCCGCTTGTCGCATTGCCTCCTATGGGAGGGAGCGCTTCGTTCTTGCGCTCCGCATCCTGCGCGGTAAACAATATCATAAGCGCTTCTCCCGCGGGAAAATCTTTCCCGTTCACCCGCACCGCCTCTCCCGGCCGCACAATCTGTTTATCCGCATAAAGCACTGGCTTGGACTGACTGGGCTGATTGGCCGTATCCATCTGACGGGGCCGAATGGTCCTATTAGTTTGATCAGTCCCATTTGTCTGATTGATCTTATCAGTCCTATCGGACTGACCAAAGAAGCTGTTTACCGTGCCCGCAATCGATCCGGCAAATCCGCCAATCGCGTCGCCGACATTTCCGAAAAACGATTTACTTTGTACTGCCGGTTGTGGGTTTTTTGCCGCCGCCTCCGCTTCCTTGAAAAACAAATCCACAACTCCCACCCCATACTGCACCGCTTTTGTGGAAAGCCGGGACCAGTAATCTTTTACGATTAAATCACCACCAGACTTATCTAGAAAAATCGCTGCTCTACTGTCAGCTATGGTATTCAAAAATCCGATCTTACTTTTTACTAATACTTTATAATCCCCATTACCGTCATTTCTAATTCCACAGGTATAATCCCCACATGTAGCAAAATAATCCGGCTCCGGAGAGCCGAATCCACTTTGAATCCCTATTGTATCCTTACTGTAAAAATTATTATTCGAGTATTTCGCAAGTCCGTTAAATGCATCGCCAAGCTTGGCGCTCTTAATACTGCCCGCTCCTTTTACTCGGCTTACAAGGTTCGGGTCCGGATGCGAGAGCGTAAACTGCGCCGTCCAGTTTTCGTAGGGACTGTCGCCCGGATGCGGGTCGTTCCGCGTGTGGTCGGGGACGCTTGTATCTTCCAAAAGATGCAGGATATGCCCCAAGGCATACATCGCCGCTTCCTTCTCGCCCTTCGCGTAGTGATTGATCGCCGCTCCCCATGTGAAATCGGTATCGGTTGATATCTCCGAGATCTTTCGCTTCTCTATCGCGGAGAGAACTGACGCAATCGTCGAGGGGACTTTATATGTCAAGCTGTTCTGATTCCCCGAATCGTTCGCCCAGTCCCTTGAGATTTCCCATGTTCCCAACGCGGGATCGTGAAACCCGACCTGGTGTACGGGGTCGTAGAAATGATTCATCCACCGCGGCGCGGTGTCTTCGTGCCGCGCGCCGTCAAGGAGATACGGCAGGAGCGCCGCGTCTATTTTTCCGCTAACCGCGGAGGCGTTATGGAGCGCGATAATTTCATGCGTCAGATAGGCGTGCGTCTCCACCTCGTACGCGTTGGCGAAGGGAGCGGCGAGAAAAAACGCAACGCCCGCGACGAGCGCCGCACATAATGTTCGTAAGTGCATTGGGGTAATAAATCCCCACACCTTCGCCGCAGGGTATGAGACCTTGCGGGAAGAATAGGTTTAACCGCCATTCACCTCCACACCTACGGCATAGGTGTGGGGGTTCATCCCGGCGGCAAGCCACCACACCTCGAAAGGTGTGGAGGCAAAACCGCAGGGTATTCTGGAAGGTGTGGGGATAAAGATTCATAGGTTACAAACTTTCTATTTTCCAGACATTGGAATACTTATTAAGTTCGAATCCTATGTCTGACAATAAATTTCCTAAGTCGTCTCTGATCTCAAAGCCAAAATAATTTTTCATAACCGACCCAGCGGGTTTTGCTTTTTCCAACAGTTCAATCGTACTAACCAACTTTCCTTGCGTTTGTACTTCGGTTAAAGCATTCTCCCATTTTCTTCTCGTCAAATAATCAGGACTTTGCGAATTCGTATCGAGCATAAAATACTTGCTCGCGAGCTCAACGTCGTTTTTCTTCAGCGCATCAATAAACATCCGAAGCGTCTCCTCGGGCGTCTTCCCGCCGTAGGTATCGGCGCGCATCGCGTCTTCGTATGCCTGCATCCCCGCATTGAACTTCTCGAGATTCGCTTTCGTTTCCTGTGCCCGCTTCGCCTCGGGGCTTAAATAATTCACCCACGCGAAAGAACCTGCGGCCACAATGACCACAAGCGCGAGAAACGGGATAAAGAACTTCCAGAATTTTTTCTTCCCTTTCGTTCCGCCCCCCTCGGGAGCTTGAACGGGAGGGGTATTTTGCACAATATCCATTTCAAAATTAAGAAGAGACAAAACCAGCATAACAAAAAATCTGCTTTTTGTTATACCGGATTTTGCATCTTTATACAGCTGCTCCTTGTCCTCGAAAACTACTTCTATTCTAGAACTCGAGCACAATTCTTCAATCCTTTTTATCCCCAAAATTATCAGAGCCGTGCTCTGATAAAAATGTCTGATTACCCCTCTATCGAAGTTCAACTTCACTAGGAATAGTGAAGTTGAACTTCGATAGAGAACCATGGTTCGGTGCCTCATCGCCTCACGATCAAGTGAATTCTTCAAGCAAACTCATCGCGTTTCTCCCTCCCTTAAGCCATTTTCCCATTTCCTTCTTATAATGTGCGGCATCGCCGAAAAGTTCTGTGAGAAACTCCTTATGAATCACTTCCGGAAAATTCTCTTTCCCCATGTAATCCAAATAACTGCTCCACCGATACTTTTCCAAAAATTCCATCGCCTTTTCCCAGTCGAGCGAAGCGAGGTTTTGATAATCTCGCCATTCTGGGAATTCTGAATCTAACGGGTTGCAATGAATATAGAGGGGGAGATGCAAAAGATGAGCATGCGTAGCTACATGCGTTGCCTTAAACCTCCCCTGAAAGAGGTGCCCGACTCTTTCGTGCTTCGTATTAAAATACTTCGTGTATCCGGTTCCCAATTTCTGCATGAATGCTACTACACCATTCTCACTTACCTGCTGCACCATAAGATGGAAATGATTCAACATTAAACAAAATGCAAAAATATTGACGAGTGGTTTTCCCAACTCTCTTTCCCCTCTCAAGCGGCGGGGTTCGATTTTCTGCTCTTTGCGAGAAAAGTGATAATACAAATTATCCGCTGGCATATCACTATTAAATTCGATCAGGCTTTGCACAAATCTGTACCGATCGGCAGTGTCAAGAAAAATATTTCTTTTTTCCACGCCGCGATTATAGACGTGGTAAATACCGTTCTGTACGAATGCTGGTTTTTTCATGAAAGAATGAGATCAAACGCCCATTCAAGTTCTACCATTACGAATAAGAATAGTGCTATGACTTTCTCGAGAAGCACATCGCGTATCTTTCCCGTATGTTTTTCCTTTTCTTGCACCCATTCGCTGATCGATTTTTTATATTGTTCCTCCCCGCCGAAAAAATCGAGGATGAGATCGCGCTGGGTCACGGAAGGAAAATTGTTCCATCCGCAGTAGTCGAGGTGGCTGCTCCAACGATACGAGTTCAAAAAACTTACCGGATCGGAGGGCGCCGCATTCAGAGTGAGTGGGTCTGCATGGATATAACAGAGAAGATGGTGGAGAGACTCGCCTCCTTCGAGGCGGACCGATGCAAATCTTCGGTGAAAAATGCTTCCTTCGTGTTTGTGGCTTTGATTGAAGTGAAGCGCGTATCCCGTACCGAGCCGATGCATAAACTTCGTGATGCCTCCCCTCTTCTTCTCCCGCAAGAGGAGATGAAAATGGTTCGGCATCAGCACGAACCCAAGAATATCCACTAAGAGTTCACGCGGCTCGTTTGTGTGCCGCAACTCCCGAACAAAATACGGGGCGTTTATGCCCATCACCCTTGTGGGATCCTTTCTGAATCGATAAGAGAAGTTTGAGGAGTGGTGTGTATCATTAAACTCGAAGAGATCGTGAATAAACCTCAAATAATCTTGCTCAGTTTTGAACAGAACCTTGTTTTCAATGCCTTGATTATAAACGTGATATATTCCGTTCTCGGCAAATCTGGGACGTTTCATCGGTATGTTTCTAGTGTAACATTACGCATTTCGATGCTCCGAAAAAGTTATCCCCAAAATTATCAGAGCCGTGCTCTGATAATCTTTCTCCCATTAAAGGTATATTAAGGGTGTCCAACCTCCTTAAAATTAAGGAGGTTGGACACCCTTAATGGGACTATTGGCGGGAGTTTTGGGGCGTGGGGATAGGAAGCGTAACAAGCGCGGAGGAGGCATTCCACGACGCCCTCACAACGCTCTGATCCTTCGGAATCGAGTTCCATAACAATGTGTCGGAAACCGCTCCAGTAGGATTATACAGCACAAGCGCGCCAAATCCGGAGTTCAACGAGTATGATTTCGGCCACACCGCATCGGGAGGAACCCCCGCACTGCCATATCCCCCATCGCGCGCGATCAAGAAATAGCGGAATGGCGGGATTATTTTGCCTTTGAGACGCGAGGCGGACACGAACGACGATTCTCTTCCGGCGGCGCTCCGGCGCTTGATGCTCCAATTGGTAAGGGAAACAGCCGCATCGTTCGGGTTGTAGAGCTCTACAAACTCGTTCTGTGAATTCGCGGAAGTTCCGGCCATCACTTCGCTGATAAATAATTTCAAATGTGCGGCGACATCGCTATTTTCCTCCGAACGAATTCCGACTCCCATTGGAAGTCGGGTTTCGCTTTGCGGTACCTTACCGATGCCAAGCGGAATTTCCGCGACCACTTCTTCGTGCGGAAAGAAAGTGCGTCCCGCAAGACGCATAAAATCACCGGGCAGGCGGGGAAAAAGAAAGAGCGCGAGCGCGAAGCACGCGGCGGCTCCCAATCCAATGTACACCTTTCTCATTCACTTCTGAAAGTTATCCGCAAAATTATCGTGGCGCAACCACGATATGTTTGTAAATAAAATTCATCTAAGAACAGCGCGCTTCAATTGCTTCGCTTCATTGCTGAAAAAATCCTTCAATTCGTGCAAACTTATTTTTTTAATCATCTTAGGCAAAACGGTCAGTGCGCGGACCTTGCTTAATTCGCTGCCTAACGCAAGCGCGTCCATCTTAATACTGAACTTCTTTGCGGCAAGAGCCGCTATCTTTTTGAGGGGCAGGCCGCCCTCGGAAATAATGAAATACAAATCAACAAAATCTTTTGCCTCAATGCGGTCAATGAGCGCCATGAACTTGTTAGCGGCGATATCTTCCAATGAATCCACAAGAATGCCGCCACGCTTTTTCGCTGGTCTAATCTGTGTAAACGGAAAGTAAGTAAACTCCAGTTTCAACTCCTCGCGGCCCTTTCTCAGGAAAAAAATTCTTCGGTCGTAGAGCTTGCGATACACAACCGATCCGGCATGCATGCCGGCCTTGAATCCGGCAACTGCCGCCTCGATGTCGAGTTGAGGAAATGGCTGATCGCCGGTAAAAAAATCAAGATCATCCGAATAGCGGTGGCGGCAATAGAACTCTGCCAACGCGGTGCCGCCCGAGAGGTAGAACATCTTGCCGATCCGCTTATTTTTGGCAACGAGAGTGATGATCTTTTTCTGATCCGGCGTTAAAATGCCTTGTCCCATAACAGCAATTCTAAAAATGCCCGCGTATCTTCCGGCATCTTGATTTTATCCAAATACTTCTCAAGGACCCGCCGATCAATTTTTTCTCCCGCGAGACCGAAGTTCAGGAGCCGCTCCAGACGGCGGGTTTCTTCTCCCCATGCTTTTTTAGTTTTCGGGTAATCCCAATTATGCATATTCTTATTGTACCCCAAAACCAGCGTTTTGGGGAGTAAGAGGGATGTCTGCTCTCTTTAGTATCACGTTATAAGAATGCGGGAACCAAAATTATCCCAAGTTCTCCCCGTGCGAGGTGTCCGAGGTTGAACCTCGGACAGTAGTGGAGAATCGTTTTCGGGTGCGTATGGCGCGCGCGAACGCGAAGAGGAGTATGCCCCCAGCCGCCACAATGGATATCCATTTCCCCGCGACCGCATCCGCTCCCGGCAAATATTCGAGTTTGGTCGAACCGTTTGCAAAGACGAGCATTTGTCCCGGGGTGAGCGGATACACGCGGTCGCACCCTTCTGTGCATTGCCAGTACGGGAAGTAACCGAGATTAATGATCGTCGGCCCTGTGCCGCGAAATCGGATTCTGAAATCGCCAAACTCGCGCATGGCGAGCGGTGCGGAGGATGATGCCTCTGGCCCGGCGTTCTGTAAAATAAACTCCCCCATTTTCCTTATCGCCTCTCCGTTCGCATCTTCAAAAATGGGAGAGTTGTAGTAGCCCGCAACGGGCCTGAAATCGGCGATCTCCTCGACGCGCGCGGGAGTGTCCGCAATACTCCCCATGGTCGGCGGCCCGTCGTGCACCACAAGCACGGGCTTCCCGAGACGCGCGAGCGCTTCTATCATCCGTGAATCAATCGTGCGCGGCGTACTGACCACAAGAAACTGAAACGGCGCGAGGCGAGCGGGGGTGAGCGCGGCGAGACCCTGATCCCATGCCGCTACAGGAAAATCCAAAAGCGCGGGGTTGGAATACCATCCGAGCGAGAACTGCCGAAAATCCGCCCCGCCATCCTGAATGAAAAGCCCCGGCGCGCGCGGCGCAGAATAGACAAGCGGCTTCGCGCCTCGAAGGTAGTAGACCTTGAAGGACCCGATGGTGGTGAGTAGTTTCGCGTCTTTCACCTTCTGCGCTTGCTTATCAAAATACTCGGAAGCGGTGATAAAATAGTTTGTTCCAAAAAGCTGGAGCCGGCGAATCATGTCATCGAGCCCCTGCGTTCTGAAATAACTGCTGTAGGCAAGGTCCCGCACCCGCCCCCAGAACATATTATTGCCTGTTACGGCGTTTGTCGTCGGGAAAAGGAAGGGCAGCTGCCACGAGGACTCGACATAGAGCCCGAGGAGCGATGCCTCACGGTTCACAAAGGGAAGCGCCATGTTGAAAAAGTGGATTGAGCCGAGATTATCAATCATCTCGGGCGGATTCATGTCGGCGAGCACCCGTTCGGGAGGCGCGGAGAGGCCGGGGGAGCGGAGAAACTTCAACGTGTCGTTCGCCGCGCGAAACCAGGGGTAATCGGCGATGCGAAAATGGTACGGGCGATCCTGAACGCCCGTGAGGCGCGGCTTATTGTTGAACTGAAACGCCCCTCCCGAGAGGGAGAAAAGAAAAATGTGGTGCGCGAGGGCAAGGCCGAAGAGCGCGACGAGCGCGTAGCCAAAAATCTTTTTTCGCGCCGAGAGCCACGCGAAGGAGGTGATGAATCCATAGCTTGCGATGGCGAGGAAAAAGATGATATCAAACGCGAAGAGCCGATAGTAGTGGAGCGGGAGCGTGGGGAAGAGCACGGTGTTGAAATACTCGAGGCCGAAGGCAAAAAAAACCGCGCCGAATATCCAGAGCATGAGCGTGTTTCGCTCGCGGTGAAGCTTCCACAAACCAACAAAGAAAAGAAGTGCTGTGAAAAAAAGTGCATAGTAGAAGAAACGTGCGTCACCCCGCAGGAAGTCGGTGAGGTCAAAATTGAGAAAGAGGTTCAGCACGCTCGGTATCCATGGGCCGACATCAACCCGCTCCGCGGAGGTGAAGGGAAGGCGCGCCGCAAACGGCAGGAGCCAAAACGCGGCGAGCGAAATGCCGAGTCCCACGGTCGAGGCGAGGCGCGGGAGATAGCCCCGCGAAAACCACCGGCGCGCGTAGTAGAGCGCAACGACGAGCGTTAAAAACCCCGCCATAATGCTCGTGAGCGTGTGGGTGAGGAATACGAGCGCGAGCGCAACCGCGCCGCAGACGATGGTCCGAAAACGCCACCGGTCTTCCTCGGCGAGCCGCTTCACCATCACGAGATACCACAGGAGAAAACTTGCGGCGAGCATCTGGTCGAAGAGGCCGACCTGAATCGCGCCCGCCGCGCCGAACCCGAGCGCGCCCTGCGCCTTGGGGAGAAAGAGAAGGAACGGCGAAAACCACAGCGCGGCGTAGGCCGCCTTCTTCCCTAAAAACTCCCGCGTAAAAAAATAGAAACTGACCGGAAAAACCGCGAGGGTGAGAAAAATAAACCAGCGGTAGATCAAAAAGAGCGAAATCCATTTTCCGAATGCGAAGGAGGCGCCCGCCATCACGAGAAAACTGAACGGGGCGTAAAATTGGAAGATCGGCATTCCGCCGAGCCACGAGGTCGTGTACTGAAAGAAATGCCCTGCGGAGAGGTTGCGGATGAAATCCGTGAGCGCCCAAAAATGCCCGAGCGTGTCGTTTCCCGGCAGAAGTTCGTTTGTAGATACCAGAGGGAAAAACTGATACGCGAGCGCAGCGAGGTAGAAAATCCCAAAAAGGAGAAAGGGGGCGGCCTTTCTAAGTCGCGCGCGGAAGGTTACCTGCATGCGAGAAACATTGAGCCGTAAAAGAACTGACTTCCTGAGGTGCACGCGCCGCCGACATAGGTATAATAACTCCCGGTGAATCCTCCTCCGTCACCGCAGAGATGGCTCGCGGCGTAGAGTATCACATCACTGCTTCCCGTCCAGCAAACCGTCCCGTTAAGATTGGAGTGTGGCTGTACCGGCTGATTCTGCGTCGGGTCTTTGGGATACCCGGAGGTCTGATACGTTGCATTGTACCCCACCCAATATTTTTCGACGGTGCTATCGCAGTTGTAGTCGCCGCTCTGCGCGTTCCCCGCCCACCATGCCGTGTCCGCGGGATTCACGTTCGCGTTCGTATCGAGGCAATCCAACTGTTGGGGCGTCTGATTGTCTAATCCTCCCTTCGTGCCGGCAACCGATGAGACGCGCACATACCCGCTCTGGCTCGATCCAGAAAAAGCGTACATAGTGGTAGCCGGAGTATATCCGTCAACATCAGAATCGGCATAGAAAAGATATTTTTTATTGATCGAGGTGCCGCTCGCGATAGTAACCGCAGAATTCGCTGGAGTAAAATCAAGTGATTTACCTGGATTAAACACCAGTTGGGCCCCACCACTCAATCCTAATGTTTTTCCGTTTAAACTGAGGGTATAATTATCCATTCCCCACACCTCTCCGGCAAGAGAACAACCGGTACCGGAAAGGAGATAATTCCCACCGCTTAAAGTAGTGAAGCACGGATCAGACCATGCAAGCACCAGTTTCGCGGTTCTTCCAGACACATCTTCCGCATAAAATGTCGTGTGATACGTAATAGTGCGCGTATCGTGCACCACCCATGAACCAGAATATACATAATCAACCGCGTTCTCCGCACTCGCCTTCTTAAAAAGTGACTGAATGATGCTCGCAAGCGCGCTATCTTTGCGAGAGCCGTCGTTGATTACAAGTTTTCCTTCGTTGCTTACGAGGTACTTCTGATTTTGGAGCGTTGCATACGAGACCGTCGTCGAGGCGCCGAGCGTGAGATCCACGGTATCCTTGCTCTTATCGTTTTCTATCTCCGCCCACACGCGCTTTAAGGGCACGTTGTCGCGCACGATAAGCTGCATTTTCTGCGTATCACCGGGGGCAACTTTCACGGGATTGATATCTCCAAGCACAAACCTCGGATAGACCTCCTTTGACGCAACGGTGAACTTGTCTTCTCCGGTGGGAATCGCCCACTTGTAGCCGTTCGCGTTTTTGTAGTACGCCAAGCTCACCTCCGCAACGGGACTCACCGGCATCCGGGGATTGCCGAAGAGCGTATTCTTGAGGAAGTCGGCTACTGTCACTACCGCGACAAGTACTAGAAAAATAACGAGTACGCGATATTTTCTCTTCATACATCTATTATACCACATTGAGGATATCCAACCTCCTCGAGGAGGTTGGATATCCTTCGGCGCGCGCGGCGATTGATTTTTTCCGTATAGAGTGGTATAATAGGAACGGTATAAAAATTTAACAATTTTATTAATAAAGAAAGGATGGCTGCTATGAAAGCAATGATTGCAACTCTTGTTATGTTGGTTACTTGTGCGGGAGTGATTGCTTTCGGGCAATCAACCCCTCGGGTGAAAGCAAACGCCGATACGATATTCAGCGTTACCTTCGGTGATAACAACGACTATGGGGCCTGTCTGCAGAAAACAAATGATGGAAATTTTATCTTTAGCGGGC